>NZ_FOQY01000040.1 GCF_900113865.1 Streptosporangium canum
GGACTCCAACTCCCTGATGGCGGTGCGGGTCGCGTCGCGGCCGTCGGGGGCGGCGCAGATGATGCGCTTCTCCGAGATCCGGAACCCGGGCGCGTGGGAGTTCAGCCAGGCCAGGAGACCGCGGGCCTTCCACGACAGCCGTTCGTCGCGAGACCACCGGTGGGCGATCTTACTGAACCGGCTGGTAGGGGATGTCGCGCGCCGGACGCTCCGTCCGCGCTCCGAAACCGGGGGACGGGCTCGACGACGGGCGCTGAACGCCTGGTCAGACGGGGTGTTTGAAATGGGTGCGGACGCACCGATACCCTTGGGCATGGATCCTTCTCCTGTGCTAGCAGGTTGACTGATCAAGGCCTTGGGCCGGTGTTGATCGCACCGGCTCAGGGCCGTCTTCGTTTGCGCAGGTGACCGGGTTTCCGGTCATGCTCTTACGGGCTCCTGTGGTCTGTTCACAACCGCTTTCGCGCTGTGAGGCACTTTCTACACCCGGAAGGGGTGCTCAGGTGTCCTGATCGCGGAATGTACGGGTGCTCCTGGGCACGGGAGCGTCCCGAGGGCGTGACCGATGAGCGGGGCCTACCGGAAGCGGGAGACGAAGCGGCGCTGCCAGGGAGTCTCGACGGCGCGCGGGGCGTAGTGCGCGCGGACGTAGGCGACCGCCTCGCGGTTGGGCACCCCGTCGAGCACGGCGAGGCAGGCCAGGGCCGTACCGGTGCGCCCCTGACCGCCGGCACAGGCGACCTCGACGCGTTCGGTCTCGGCGCGTGCCCATGCCTCGCGCAGCGCGTCGCCGGTCGCCGTGCGGTCGGACGGCAGCCAGAAGTCGGGCCAGCGGAGCCAGCGGTTCTCCCAGGCGACGGGCGGGGGCTGGTGGCCCAGCAGGTAGAGGGCGAAGGCGGGCTCCGGGCCCTGCGGGAGCGGCCGGCTCAGTCCCCGGCCGCGGACGAGCCGGCCCGAGGGCAGTCGCAGCACACCCGCCGTCGTGGGCTCCCATGTAGTGATCATGGTGTGATCGTAACCGCCCCGCCCGGCCGGCGGGCAGGCGGTTTTCCGCTGCCGGACGGCCCCGGCCGACGCCCTTCCCGCCACGGATGCGGGCGGGCGGGCGTCCGCCGTCCTACGGCACTGCGGGCTATGGCGTTCCTTCCTGCGGCGTTCCGTCCTACGGTGCTCCGGGCTACGTCGTTTCGTCTTACGGCGCTCCGGGCTACGGTGCCGCGGGCTTCACCGGGGATCCGGGAGCAGGCCGTGAGCCAGATGATCCACAGCCCATGTCTCCCAGCGAGCCATGCTCCACGAGCATTCGCGGGTCAGTACGAGGAAGAGGTCCGGTGACAGCAGCGCGACGGTGACGTCGGCGGCCCGGCGCCGGGTCAGGCCCGGCCTCAGGGCGCGCAGGCCGGCGAGGACGGTGACGAACGTGCCATGGGCGGTGCGTCGTTGCTCACTGTTCTGCGCCCACTGGGCGGCCATGTCGGGATCGCCGGCCGCCGCGTCGCGCACCACCGCGAGGATGGGGGCGACCCGGTCGAGGATGACGCCGGACTCGTGGACCCACCGCCGGATGACCACCGCCGGGTCCCGCGCCGTCCTCAGCGCCGTGAACCAGGGCCGGTCGAGAAGCGGGACGGGCTCGTCGTCGCCCACCGAGGCGACGTCGACGACGTGTTTGAGGAGTTGGCTCTTGTTCCCGTAGTGGAAGTAGACGGTCGGGGCCGACACGCCGGCGGCGTCCGCGACCTCCTGGAAGGTCGTCCCGGTGTAGCCGCGGGTGGCGAACAGTCCGTGCGCGGCCTCGACGATGCGGCGCCTGGTCTGCGCGGACCTCCGGCTGAGACCATTGACCTCTGACACCAAATTATAGTAACACTCTAAAATGTGACTCTAATCTCTTCGGCTCCGTGCAGGCGGCCGGCACCGGCCGGGAGAGGTGATCGATGACGGCGTTGAGCGGATTCCATCACGTCAAGCTGCCCGTCTCCGACGTGCGCAGAAGCATCGAGTGGTACCGGCGCGTGCTCGGCTTCGACGTGGCGATCGAGTTCGTCGAGGCGGGCGTGCTGCGCGGCGTGGCGCTGCGCGACCAGGCGGACACCCTCATGCTGGCGCTGCGCGAGGAATCTCGGCTGGCCGGGCAGATGTGCGGATTCAACCCCGTCGCGCTCGGCGTGCCGACATACGACGCGCTACGGGAGTGGTCGGACCACCTGGACGCCACCGGCACGCCTCATTCCGGGATCACCGAGGGCAGCGTCGGATGGCTGATCGGTGGCATAGCCGACCCCGACGGCATCGAGATCCGCCTCTACACCCTGCAGCAGCGCACCTGAGCTCTACCGGCCCGCCTTCCCGCCCTCGACCCCCCCGGGAGTATCGGCATGACCGTCGTCCACCGTTCATCGTCGCCCCACCGCCCCTCCGCGCGGAGGGCTTTCCTGCCGGCCCTCACCCGCGTCCTCGCCGGACTCGCCCTCGCCGCAGGCTCCGTCGTGGTCATCCCGGCCGCCGCCCAGGCGGTCACCGGGGCGCCGGCCTCCGCGACCGCCCAGGGGCCGGCGGCCTCCTGGAAGTCGTGGGGGCCGCACAGCGCTCCGGGGAAGAAGGCCACGGCCGAGGGCCGGCTCAGGGCGATCGGCATCAACCCCGATCTCTTCCAGCCGGTCGGCACCGTCCAGGTGAGAGGCAAGGTGACCGACCGCACCCCCGACGACTCCGGCTGCGCGTGGGCGGTCTTCCGGATCACCTACCGGACCGGCGACGGGAACCTGCCCTTCACCCACAAGTACTTCCGCGACTGTACGGCCTCGGCCCCCACGTCCTTCAGCTTCTCCCACCGGAACGTCTACCAGGTCGAGCTGAAGGTGTGCAGCCACGGCAAGGCCAGGAAACCGACCCTGAACTGCCTGTACGCCGGCACCTGGAAGCTCCTCTACCTGGCCTATCCCTGACCTCCGGCGGGGCCGTACCCGGGCAGGGGGAGGAACCGCGCTCCTCTTGCCGCGAAGATTGCCGCGAAGAGCGCACCGTGCCCGTGGCGGGGGCGTACGGCGGGCCTGTCAGTTGTTGATGCCGGAGCCGCCACCGCTGCTGCCGGGGCCGTGGTCGTCGTCGAGGTCGCCGATGATGTCCTTGCCGACACCGCCGCCCTTGCCGTGCCCGCCTCCGCTGTGCCGGGCACGGCACTTGGCCGGGTTCTTGTGCTTCGAGCAGGGCTTCTGAACGGTAGTGAGATGGGATGCGGAGGTGCTTCTGGCCGTGCTTTCGGCACCGGCGGACTGGGCCGGCATCGTCACCGGAGCGATGAGGGCGGAGGCGACCATCGTTCCGGCCGCGAGAGCGTTCCTGATTTCGATCATGACAGATCACTCCACGTCGAATCGGTTGCGCCCTGGGCGATGCCCGGGCTGGCAGGACGCCGTGCCGGTATCGCGGACGACGCCGACACGGCGTAGAACAGGGACTCCAGGTGAGGCGGAGCTGGAACTCCACGTTAGGCGGAGGGAACTTCGACGGTCATCCAGAGAAGCCCAAAGCCTTCGGCCGATCGGATTACCCTCAGATAGCGGACAGGCGCCGAAAGGAAGCTTTCGGTCACAGTCGGTTACTGACCGTCGCCGGAGGCCCATGCTCCCATGAGGGGACCTCGGGGCCGGATGGCAATGGCCCGGTAGGTCATCCCGGTGCCGGCGGCCTGGGCGCGGTTAAGGATCTCGCCAACCTGCCGGCTGCCCGAGGTCCCCGGCACGCCTCGCCACGTCCCGCCGGGCCGCCCTGAGCCTCGGCGCGGCAGCCGTCCGGCCGCCACGCTCCCCGGCCCGCCGTACATCTCCCGCTCCCGCTCCTGGTGCCGGCGCCGCTCCCGCTGCCGGGCTCGGGCTTTCGGGCTCCTCCTACTCGCCGTACTTCTTGGCGTACAGGGTGACCCGTGTGTCGGTCGCGACCTTCTGACCGGCCGCCGGATCCTGCTCGGTGATCACCCAGTTGCGGTCGAAGATCTGGAGCCGGCCCTGACCTGTGGAGTCCTGGTCGTCCAGGACGTAGAAGCCCGCGGCCTGCATCGTGTCCTGTCCCAGCTGCAGGTTCATGCCGACCACGTCGGGGAGCGACTTCCTCTCCGCGGCCGGTTCGCCGGACTTGGCGGGCCCGTCCCCGGCGTCCCCGGTGAGGGGGGCGGGCTGGGGCGTGGTGACGGTCACGGCGGGGACGGCGGCACCCGCGCCGCCGCATCCGGTGAGTACGGCGCCGAGCGTGACGGCGGAGAGGAGGCGGCTGAACTGCATCAAGGGGCTCCCGAGGGTGAGGGAAGGGACGGGTCTGAGACGCGCCCTGATCGCTGTCGGTCAATCCTCCGTCACTCTTCGCTGATTTCCGGTGTCCCGCGCCGGAGGGCCCGGAGGAAACCTGTGTGAAGGCGGTCCGGCCGGTGTCCTCCCGGGGGAGGCCGGCTCTCAGGCGCCGGTCACGGCGTCGCGTTCGGCGGCGAGCCGGAGGGTCTCCTCCGACAGCGGCGCGAGCAGGAGTGCGGCGACGAGGTCGGTGAGGTGGCCGACGAACAGCCGGTCGTCGGCGTGCGGCCCCGACCGGGCCCGCCGGCCGAGCTCGACCATGGTGAACCGGATGGCCACCAGGCGCCGGTGCAGCCGGACCGCGTCCTGCTGGAGCACCGGCGCGGCCAGCCGCCGCCAGCGGTGGATGCTCCCGGCGGGGTCGTCCTGCTCGGCCGTGGCCAGTGATGCCGCGGGGTGGTTGATGAGCTCGGCCGTGATGCGCAGGTAGGCCGGGCCGCCGTCGGGGTCGGCCAGCTTGGCGGCCGGCGGGTGGACGAGGGCGGCGGCCAGCGAGAGCGCCGGCGGGTGGACGAGGGCGGCGGCCGGCGAGAGCGCCTGAGGATGGTCGGGCGCGTCGGGTCGGGGTGTCCGGGGATGGCCGGGCGTGCCGGGCCGCGGTGCTTCGGGGTGGCCGAGCTCGTAGGCGTCGAGCATGGCGTGCCGTCGCTCGTCGACGTCCCTGGCGTGCTTGTCGAGCACGGCGCGCAGCAGCCCGGCCCGGTCGCCGAAGTGGTATTGCAGCGCGGTCGCGTTGCGCGCCCCGGCGGCCCGGACGATCTCGTTCAGGCTGACGGCCCCGATGCCCCGGGTGGAGAACAGCTCCTCGGCCGCGGCGATCAACCGCTCGCGGGTCCCCGTCAGACGTGTCATCACGCCTCCCGGCCGTTGACTGTTAATGCGGTCACATTATAAGTTCGCGCCGAACCGAACGTTATTCGGATAGGGCATCAGGGAGGCGCCATGTGGGACTTCTTCACAGAGCCGGAGTTCCAGAGGAAGCTCGACTGGATGGACGCCTTCATCCGTGACGAGGTCGAGCCGCTCGACCTCGTCTTCGGCGGTCACGCCCACCGGGACATGGACGACAGGCTGCGCGGGATCGTCGAGCCGCTCAAGCGGCAGGTCAAGGACCAGGGCCTGTGGGCCTGCCATCTGGGCCCCGAGCTGGGCGGTCAGGGATACGGGCAGCTCAAGCTGGCCCTGATGAACGAGCTCATCGGCCGGTCCGGCTGGGCGCCGGTCATCTTCGGCTGCCAGGCCCCCGACACCGGCAACGCGGAGATCATCGCGATGTACGGCACCGCCGAGCAGAAGGAGCGCTACCTCCAGCCGCTGCTGGACGGCGAGTGCTTCTCCGCCTACTCCATGACGGAGCCGCACGCGGGCGCCGACCCGCGCCTGTTCCGCTGCCGCGCGGTACGGGACGCCTCCGGGGACTGGGTGATCAGCGGGGAGAAGTACTTCACCTCCAACGCCTCGTCGGCGAGTTTCCTGATCGTGATGGCGGTGACCGACCCCGAGGCCCACCCCTACAAGCGGATGTCGATGTTCCTCGTGCCGACGGCCACGCCCGGCGTCGAGATCCTGCGGAACATCGGCACGATAGGCGAGCGGCCCGGCCACGGCGCGCACGCCCACATCCGCTACGACGACGTCCGCGTCCCGCCGGAGGCGCTGCTCGGCGAGGAGGGCGGCGCCTTCGCCGTCTCCCAGGCCCGTCTGGGCGGCGGGCGCATCCACCACTCGATGCGCACGGTGGCGGCGGTGAAGAAGGCCTTCGACATGATGTGCGAGCGGGTGCTCTCCAGGCAGACGCACGACGGGTTGCTGGCCGAAAAGCAGATGGTGCAGGCCGCCATCGCCGACTCCTACATCCAGATCCAGCAGTTCCGGCTGATGATCCTGCACACCGCGTGGCTGATCGACCAGTCCTCGACCAGGGAGGCCCGCACGCAGATCGCGGCCTGCAAGGTCGCCGCCGCCAGGGTCTTCCACGATGTCGTCTACCGCGCGATGCACATCCACGGCGCGCTCGGCGTCTCCAACGAGACGCCGCTCGCCAGGCTCTGGCAGAGCGCGCCGCTGATGGGCATCATGGACGGCCCCACCGAGGTGCACCTGGCCTCCATCTCCCGGCGGGTGCTGCGCGACTACTCCCCGGCCGAGGGGCCGTGGCCGACCGAGTTCCTGCCCGACAGGACCGCCGCCGCGCGGGCCAAGTACGGGCTCTCCGGGAGTGGGTGAGGGGTGCCGGTCGCCGTCCAGGGTGCACCCGCCCTCGTACGGGCTCTCCGGGAGCGGGCGACGAGGCTGGTCGCCGCCCAATTGTGCCCGCCCGGCCCCGGTGCCACGGAGCCGGTGTCACCACGGGCACAATCACCATGGGCACAGCCGCTTCGGACGGAAGGAGAAGGCGATGGCGAGGGTTCACCACTACGAGGTGGACGTGACGTGGACCGGGAACAGCGGCACCGGCACGAGCGCCTACCGCGCCTACGAGCGGGCGCACGAGATCGGCGCCGACGGCAAGACGCCGATCGCCGGTTCCTCCGACCCGTCGTTCCGAGGTGACCAGGACCGGTGGAATCCCGAGGAGCTCCTGGTCGCCTCGCTGTCGCAGTGCCACATGCTCTGGTATCTCGGCCTGTGCGCCGGAGCCGGAGTCGTGGTCACCGCCTACACCGACCGCCCGCGCGGCACCATGCTGGAGGAGGCCGGGGGCGGCGGCCGTTTCGAGGAGGTCGTGCTGCGGCCCCGGGTGACCGTCGCCGCTCCGGAACAGGTCGAACGCGCCACGGCACTGCACGGGCGCGCCCACGAGATGTGCTTCATCGCCAACTCCGTCAACTTCCCGGTCCGCCACGAGCCCGTTGTGATCTGCAGCCCGGACTAGGGCCTGTGTGATGTTGTGATCAACAGGTCGTCTGGAGGAGGTCGCCGATCCAGATGATCGACGCACGAAGGATGACCGCTTTGATATGGCGTTCGCGCAGGTAGGCGCGGTTAGCGCGGCAGGAGTGGGCCTTGTCGCCGGCGACCACGCCGGGTGCGGGGGCGGGGGGGCGGGGACGGCCGACGGGCAGGCGAATGCGCACCTTCTGGAGCACGGGGACGAGGTGCGGGCTGTCGGCGGCCTGTCCCGCGGCCAGGACGAACGCCAAAGGGCGGCACCTGCGGTCGGCGGCCAGCCGCGTCACCTCCAAGGGCCTCGCGACCGAATACGTGCACTGGGCCACAGGCACCGCTCGCCTCTTGCTCCGGCTGCTCCGTGGGGAACCTACGGGCCGCTCTTCCTCGCAGACCGGCGCGCACCCGCCGCCGACCCCGCCGCCGACCCCGCCGCCCGCCGCCGACCCCGTCGCCCGCCGCCCGCCGACGGCCCCGCTGACCGCTCCAGAGCGGCGACCTGCAAGGGTTATTCCTTACGGAGGGCGGCATCGGCTCAGCCACGCTCGGCGGGCGTGCCGTGCTTCTCGTTCAAGGCGAAGAGGCTGACCAGGTCGTACGCGACGTGCGAGGCCGCGACCGAGGTGATCTCGGCGTGGTCGTAGGCCGGAGCCATCTCCACGACGTCCGCGCCGACCAGGTTCGCCCCCGCCAGGCCACGCAGGATCTCCAGTAGCTCGCGGCTGGTCAGACCGCCCGCCTCCGGGGTCCCGGTACCGGGCGCGTGCGCCGGGTCGAGCACGTCGATGTCGATGGACAGGTAGAGCGGCCGCTCCCCGATCCGCTGCCGCAGCGCGTCCACCACCTCATCCACGCCGCGCCGCATGACGTCGGCGCTGGTCACCACGCCGAAGCCCATCCGCCGGTCGTCGTCGAGGTCCTTCTTGGCGTACAGCGGGCCGCGGGTGCCAACGTGGCTGAGCGCCTCGGTGTCCAAGATGCCCTCCTCCACCGCGCGCCGGAACGGCGTGCCGTGGGTGTACTCAGCTCCGAAATAGGTGTCCCAGGTGTCCAGATGTGCATCGAAGTGCAGCAGCGCGACCGGACCGTGGACGCGGGCGGCGGCGCGCAGTAGCGGCAGCGCGATGGTGTGGTCGCCGCCGATGGTGACCAGGCGGGTGCCGTCAGCGGTCAGCGCGGAGGCCGCCTCCTCGATGGTCTCGACGGCCTCGTTGATGGCGAAGGGGTTGCAAGCGATGTCCCCGGCGTCGGCGACCTGCTGGGTCGCGAACGGTGAGACGTCCAGGCCGGGGTGGTAGGGCCGCAGCAGGCGGCTGGCCTCGCGGACGGCCGAAGGGCCGAACCGTGCGCCGGGCCGGTAGGAGACCCCGCTGTCGAACGGCACGCCGACGATCGCCACGTCGGCGCGCCCCACCTCCTCCAGGCGGGGCAGCCGGGCGAAGGTCGCCGGGCCGGCGAAGCGCGGGATGCGGGAGGAGTCGACGGGTCCTCGGGGCTCGGCCATCGTGGTCGGTCCTTTCACGAAGAGGCGGCGGACGCGGGCCGACACTAGCCGGAGCGGGGCGCGCCGCCTCTGGCTGGACCGTCCATGAGAGACGGGAGGCATTGTACGATTCATCCACTTTCGCGTCACCGGCCCGTTCATAGACTCGGTCTTCACGTACGAGCCGAGGAGAATCGTGAGCGAAAAGATCACAGCGGCCAGGCTTCCGGCCGCCTTCGCCTGGTCGCCCAAGGGCTGGCCGTCGGAACGCGCGTTCGTCACGCCGGACACGGCCGAGGTCTGGTGCTACACCGACCGGTTCTCCTACCTTCCGGGTGAGACTGTGCGATTCCACCTCAGCGCGAGCGTCCCGTCCTTCGACCTGGAGGTGGTCTGCGACGGACTGGAGCCGCAAGTGGTGTGGTCGCGGCAGGGCCTGTCGGCGGGCCGCTTCGAGGCGCCGGCCGATGCGCACGCCGCCGGCTGCGGCTGGCCGGTGGGGCTGGAGCTGGAGATCCCGGACGACTGGCGGAGCGGCTTCTACATCGTGACCGTCCGCGCGACCTCCCCCGAGGGCGAACTGTGGGAACGCGACCACTTCTTCGTCGTGAAGGCCCCGGCGCACCGGCGGGCCCGCACCGCGCTCGTGCTGACCACCAGCACGATGCTGGCCTACAACGACTGGGGTGGCGCCAACCACTACCGTGGCCTAGGGGACGACCCGCGCCACGACGCCGGGTCGCCGCTCGCCTCGACGCAGCGGCCCATCGCCCGGGGCATGATCCGCAAGCCGGCCGGGGCGCCGCGCGAGGCCAACCCGGGTGTGCTACCCATCGGCGGCGCCCCCCGCTACCCCTCCTATGAGTGGGCGCGCCTCTTCGGCTACAGCCGCCACCATGCCGACGCCTTCTGGGCGACCTACGAGCGGCATTTCGTGGTGTGGGCCGAGCGCAACGGATACGAACTGGACTACCTGACCCAGCACGATCTGCACTTCGACCCGCAGGCGCTCGACGGGTACTCCTGCGTCGTCATCATCGGCCACGACGAGTACTGGTCGTGGCCGATGCGCGACACCGTCGACGCCTACGTGGACGGCGGCGGCAACCTCGCCAGGTTCGGCGGCAACTACCAGTGGCAGGTGCGGCTCAGCGAGGACGAGACCACACAGTATTGCTACCGGCTGCCGTCCCTGGACCCCGCCGCCGACGAGACGCCCCACCTCGCCACGACCGTGTGGGAGGCGAAGTCGGTCGGCCGACCTGGCGCGACCACCATGGGCCTCAACGGTCTCGGCGGGATCTACAACCGCTACGGCGTGGCCACGCCCCGCTCGTCGGGAGGATTCACCGTCTACCGGCCGCACCACTGGGCGATGGAGGGCACCGACCTCTACTACGGCGACCTGCTCGGCGGCCCTCCCTCGTTCCTGGCCGCCTTCGAGTTGGACTCGGTCGAGTACACCTTCCGGCGCGGCCTGCCGTACCCGACGTTCGAGGACGGCGCCCCGAAGTCCCTGGAGATCCTCGCTCTCGCACCCGCCGTACGTGGTGAGGAGGACCGCTTCGGCGGCCGCGTGCCGATCGGCGGGCCCGAGGAAGAGGTCTACGACTACAACCAGGACCTCGGCGACGATCTGCCCGACTACGTGCACGAAGGCGAGATGCGCGGCGCCGGGATGATCGCGGCCTTCACCCGCGGGGACGGCGAGGTCTTCAACGGCGGCAGCACGGAGTGGTCCCACGTCCTTAGTCTCGGCGACCCGTTCGTCGAACGCATCACCCATAACGTCCTTCGCCGCTTCGGAGCCGCCTCGTGACCACCTCGACGAACCCCGTTCCGGCCTCCGAGGCCGGCATTGACCAGGTCCGGGCCATCGACGCCCGGAACGGCGAGCGCTTCGTGCCGCCGCTGAGCGACTACCACCTCCTGTCCTCGGAGTGGAGCGAGGAGGAGTTCCGCGTCTTCGGCGGCGCGGCGACCTCCTATACCGGCGGCTTCTGGAGGGGCGAGCCCGGCGCCGTGCGCTTCGACTCCTGGCCGTACGACGAGATCTGCTTCATCCTCAAGGGCCGAGTCGCCGTCCAGGACGCCGAGGGGCAGCGCAAAGAGTTCGGCGTCGGCGAGTCGTTCCACATCCCGCAGGGCTTCCGCGGCGACTGGATCACCGTGGAGCCGAGCGAGAAGATCTTCATCGCGGTCAGTCGCTGAGCCCGGCCGCTGGCACGGCCGGCGGCGAGGGCACCACGACGACGACATAGGGTTACAGCATGGTCCCGCTTCGCGTGTTCGTCGCCCAGCTGGGCCTGGCGGTCCTGTCGGGCGAGGACCACCTCGACGCCCCGGTTCGCTGGGTGCACGTCAGCGAGCTGACCGATCCCTCGCACTATCTGCAGGGCAACGAGCTGCTGCTTCTCGCGGGCACCAACCTACGGCCCGAGCAAAGCGCGGAGTACGTGCGTTTAGTCAAGGCGGCCGGCATCACGGCACTCGGGTTCGGCGTGACGCCGGTCTTCGACCGCGTGCCCGACCAGCTCGTGACCGCCTGCTGTGAGCAGGATCTTCCGCTGCTGGAGATCCCCGCCTCGGTCGCGTTCGAGTCCTGCGCCGAGTTGCTCTACGGCGAGCTCCTCTCATCGGAGCTGTCGGAGATCAGACGGCTGACCGAGGCGCAGCGCGCACTGATCAAGACCGCCACCGGCCCGTCGCCGCTCACCAGGACGCTGCAGCTGCTGGCCGCGCACACCGGCGGCTGGGCGGTGCTGTACGACCGGGTCAGGGGACGGGAGTGGTCCGGCGGGGTGCCGCGCATCGACGCCGACGTGCGCGCCGCCATCGACCGGATCTGCGTGAGCACTCGCCCGACGAGCGCCACGATGAGCTCGGTCGACCAGCGCGTCATGGTGCAGTCGGTGGCCGGACCGCTGCCCTGCGGCTACGCGCTGGCGGTCGGCGCCCCGATGGTGGCCGGGGTCACCGACCACGCCCTCATACTGACGGCGGCCTCCCTGCTCAGCCTGATCATCCCGGACCCGACGGACAACTGGCCCTCCCACCAGGTCGGCCAGGCGGCGCTCGCGCTGGCGCTCGACCCGCACTCGCCCCGCTGGATCCAGCACGCCGCCGCCGTCTTCGGGGTGCAGGGCTCGGGATCCCTCTGGCGGGTCCTCTGCGCGCGCACCACGGATCGGGCGGCCGACACCCGCACCCGCACCCGTACCCGGCTCGGCGAGTTGGCCTCCCTGCTGGCGTCCCCGTTCGTCGACCAGGACGGCGTGGTGTTCATCGCCCTGCTGCCCGAATCCGCCCCGCTCTCCCAGATCACCGATGATCTTACCCATGCCGGCTGGCTGGCCGGCATCAGCTCGGCCCATCCCGTGACGCGGCTGCGCGCGGCGCACGAGGAAGCCGGCCAGGCGCTGCGTACGGCGCTGTTCCAGGGCAGCTGCGTGGTGAGCGATACGGAGATCGACGGGTTGGCGGGGGCGCTGGACATGAGACGTCTACGGCACTACGCCGACCGCCGGTTCCGGCCACTGCGCGAGCGCCGCCAGCAGGACGCCGCCGATCTGCTCACCACTTTGCGGGTCTGGCTGCGCCACAACGGCCACTGGGACCGCACCGCCGATGAGCTCGGCGTCCACCGCAACACCGTGCGCCACCGGATCGGGCAGGTGGAGGCGAGCCTTGGCTGCCAACTCGCCGACGCGGACACGCGGGTGGAGCTGTACCTCGCCCTCCGGACCCTCGAAGAGCTCTGAGCTTGATCTGACTCTCCCCGAACCGGCCAGAGCCTGGGCGTTTCGCGGTATCTGTGCCGTAGTGTACGGAACATACATCGCTGGCAGCGAAGTCTGGACGGATTGTCAATCGTCGGCTCGCCGCACCCGCCATAGGCTCCAGCGTTACATCGGCCCGGCGCGCACCCGCCCCCCAGGCTTTCTCCTCTCTCTTCTCTTCCTGCTTCTTCCGCGCGCCGGTGTACCGCCCGCAGTAAGGAGCGACCCCATGCCAGGTCATGTCACCGAGAGTTCCCCGAACGCGCCCAATGCCCTGGCCGGCGATGCCATGGGAACCAAGGACCTCATCTTCACGGTCCTGGCCGCGCTGGCGCCCCTGACGCTGATCGTCGCCGTCGCGCCACTGCACTTCCTCATGGGCGGCGCATCCGTACCGGGCGGATACCTAGTCGCCGGCGTGGTCATGGCGCTCTTCGCCGTCGGTTTCATGACCATGAGCCGCTACGTGCGCAACGCGGGCGCCTTCTACGCCACCATCTCCCGCGGTCTCGGCAAGCCGGTCGGCTCGGGGGCGGCGATGCTCGCGATCGCGGCCTATAACGCGCTGCAGATCAGCACATACGGCGCGCTCGGCGTCTACGCCACGCAGACCTTCAAGAACTACTTTCACCGCGACGTGCCGTGGTATGTGTTCGCGCTCGTCTGCGTGGTCCTCGTCGCCTGGCTCGGATATCGCGGCATCCACACCAGTTCCCGGATCCTCGGGGTCCTGCTCGTGCTGGAGACGGCCGTCCTGGTCGTGCTTGCGGTGTATGTCCTGGCGAAGGGGGGAGCCGGTCACTGGTCCGCCGAGTCGTTCGCGCCGGGCAAGGTCCTCGACCCGCGCAACGGGGCCATGTTCGCCCTCGTCGCCGGAGCCTTCATGGGATTCGAGGCCACTGCGATCTTCAGCGAGGAGGCACGCGGCGGCATCAGGACGGTCCGGCGCGCCACCTACATCGCGGTCGGGTTCATCGCCGTCTTCTACGCCTTCATCACCTGGATCGTCGTCATGGCGTACGGCGCGGACAAGATCGCGGCGGCGGCCGAGGCAGACCCGGTCAACCTCGTCGTCGCCGTCTTCGACGCCTACGTGCCCGCCCCGATCACCGAGGTGATGCACGTCCTCCTGCTGACCAGCGCGTTCGCCGCGCTGCTGGCCTTGCACAACGCGGCCAACCGCTACTTCTTCGCGATGGGCCGCGAGGGCCTCCTGCCACGCGCCCTGGGCCGAGTCCACCCGCGGACCAAGGCCCCGTGGGTCGCGGGCCTCGCACAGACCGCCCTGGCGGCAGTGGCCGTCGCCGCGTTCGCCGCCTTCGGGCTCGACCCCTACCTGGGCCTGCTCCTATGGGGGAGCACGCTCGGCTTCCTCGGGATCATCAGCCTGTGGGCGCTGTGCTGCCTGGCGATCATCCGGTTCCTGCGCCGTCAGGCGCCCGAGGCCGGGCTGTTTCGCACCACGATCGCCCCCGGCCTCAGCTTCCTGGCCCTGGCCGTGGTGCTTTTCCTCGTTTTGACCAACCTGCCGCTGCTGACTGGCGCGGGCACCGCCACCAACGTCGTCATCGTCGGCGTCGGCCTGGCCGCCTTCGTCATCGGCGTCGCCCGTACGCTGCGCCTGCGCGCCCGCTCTCCCCAGCTCTACGCCGGGCTGGCCCGTACATCCGTCGACGAGACGCCCGCCGGGCGGGAGGAACTGGTGTCTGACCATGGCTGAACACGACGCCCACCCCGGCCGCTACCCGGCAGACTCCGAACGCGGCTACCGGCCGATGGACCTAACGGGCGTGCTCAACGCGCCCCGCTCGATCCTCGACGACGGCGACTCCTACCCGCTTGGGGCGCGGACGCTGTACGGCATCCCGTTCCTGTTCGGCGACGAGCGCGCCGCGGACGCGGCGCTGCTGCGGGTCGCGGGCGGCGCCGTCACCATACCGGTGGAGCGCGCCTTCGAGTGGATGGTGATCGCGCACGCCCTGGAGTCGCCCGACCTGTTCGACGGCCAGATGGTCGGCGACGTCTGCGCGCACTACACGCTGGTGTACGAGAACGGCGGCACCGAACGGCTGCCGGTGCGCCAGCGTTTCGAGATCGGCCCGACGCCGCGGCTGTGGAGTGACAGGGCGATCCCCCTCGACTGGGGGCAGACCCCGTTCCTGGCCGTGCCCGATGCGCAACACCGGCTGATGCCGCGCACCCACGGCCGCTTCGACGCGGCGGGCGCGCGGTTCGTCGACATCGACGACCCCCAGGCCAGGTCGCCATACGTACTGCCCTACCGGTTCTATCTGTGGCCCTTCAGGAATCCCCGGCCGGGCGTGAAGGTCCACAGCCTGAAGATCAGCTCGTTGGGACCGAGCGTCCTCATCGGCGCCGTGACCACCAGCGACCTGGATGAGGATCCGTTCGGACGCACGGTGTGGCGGGACGTCCTGATCGACCTCGACCCGTCGCTCGGCCCGGTCACGGAGGACCTGGCGGTCACCGTCGATCGCGGTTCCGCCACCTACCTCTACCGCCGCCTCAGCGCGGACGCCTCGGAGGACAGGGCCGGGGGCGCCAGCACACCGGCCTGGGGGGCGCCCGTCGAAGACGAGCACCGCGCGTACGTGCGCGTCGCTGCGACCCCGTCGGCGCGGCTGACCCTCACCCGTAGGACGTCCGTCATCGGCACCTGCGGCTGGGACGAGCTGCTCACCGCCGGACGGCGCAGCGACGGCGGGGTCGCCTGGCGGGTTCCCGACGCCGATCGGGCCTGGGTGCGCACCGTGGTCAGGGACGCCGCCACCGGCGAGCCGGTCCCATGCCGGATCCATTTCCGGTCCGCCGACGGCGTGCCGTACCCGCCGCACGGCCACCACGGGCACATCAACTCAGACGGCAACACCTGGAACCTCGACATCGGCGGCGATGTCCGCCTCGGGGCCACGACGTACTCCTACATCGACGGCACCTGCGAGGGCTGGCTGCCGCTGGGCGAGGTCACGGTCGAGGCGGCCCGCGGGTTCGAATACCGGCCGATTCGCACGGTCGTCACGATCCGGCCGGGCCAGGCCGAGCTCGAACTGACCCTGACCCGGATGGCCGACCTGGCGGCGACCGGCTGGTACAGCGGCGACACCCATGTGCACTTCGTCTCGACGCTGGGCGCCGAACTGGAGGCGCGCGGCGAGGACGTGCGCATTACCAACCTCCTGCTCAGCCAATGGGGCCACCTGTTCACCAACACCGAGGAGTTCACCGGCCGGCCCCACACCTCCGCCGACGGCCACACACACGTCTTCGCCGGGCAGGAGAACCGCAGTGGCATGCTCGGGCATATCAACCTGCTCGGGCTGCGCCGCCCGATCATGCCCTGGTGCACCGGCGGCGCGGAGGAGTCGGAACTCGGAGGCGGCCTGGAGAGCACGCTGTCACGCTGGGCCGACGAATGCCACGAGCAAGGCGGCACCGTCGTGCTGGCGCATTTCCCAGTGCCGAACGGAGAGGCGGCCGCACTCCTCGCCACAGGACGCCTCGACGCCGTCGAGATGATCGCCTATGACCCCTATAACATCCAGGAGTACTACCGCTATCTCAACGCCGGCTATCGGATCCCCCTGGTGGGCGGCACGGACAAGATGAGCAGCGAGGTGCCGATCGGTCTCATCCGCACCTACGCCCATGTGCCGCCGGAGCAGGAACTGGACTACTGGGCCTGGTGCCGGGCCGTACGGCAGGGAACGACGTTCGTGACGAGCGGGCCGCTCCTACACCTGGACGTGGACGGCCGCCGCCCCGGGCAGGAGGTCCGCGTGACCGGGAACGGCACCGTCCGGGTGGAGACCCGAGCCGAGTCCATATTCGACCTGGAGCGGATCGAGATCGTGGTGAACGGCCGCGTCGTCGCCGAGCGCCGCTCGCCGCATCCGGCGCACGCGCTCGAACTGGCCGCCGACGTGCCCGTCACCGAGGACGCCTGGATCGCGGCACGGTGCTACGGGCCCGGCGCGGACGTCGCCCGGCACCACGACGTGTGGGGCCGCCCGATCATGGCGCACTCCTCGCCCGTCTACGCCCGAACGGGGGACGGCTACGGCAGGTTCGACGAGGCCACGATCCGGCACATGCTCAACCTCATCGACGGTTCCCTGGCCTACATCGATGAGCGCAGCCGCAGCGTGTGGCCCGGTCGAGCCTGCCACAGGCACGGACAGGAGGACCACATGGCCTTCCTGCGCGCGCCATTCCTCCAGGCCCGCGAGCTGCTGCGAGCGCGAATGGCCCGGCGTCGGTAAGCGAATGACGCCCACCCCGCCGGCGGACCGACAACGAAACCGACCACGCAGGAGACCGCGGTGTATACGGCGATCACGCTGGTGCACCGGTTCCAGAACAGGGCGCTCGTCAAGCAGACGACCTGTTGATCACAACATCACACAGGCCCCAGTCCGGTCAGGTCTGCGTCTACGCGGCCAGGCCAGGCCTACGCGGCCGGGGCCGTACGGCACGGCGGTCTTGGCGAAGGCGGCGGCGGCACTCACAATCAGGCCATGAGCGATGGTCATCCGTACGTCGGCGCCCGGGCTCCCCGCCGTGAGGACTCCCGCCTGCTGTCCGGGCGGGGGAGGTTCGTCGGCGACGTCCGCCTGCCCGGCATGGTCCACGCGGTGGTCGTCCGCAGTCCCATAGCGCACGGGCGGGTGACGCGACGCGCCGTCGAGGCCGCCCGCGCGGCCGACGGGGTGCTGGACGTCATCACCGCCGACGACGCGGCCACGGTCCGGCTGCCGTGCGTGTCCCTGGCGCCGGGACAGCGTGAGAGCTCCTACCCGGTGCTGGAGGAGGTGATCCGCTATGCCGGGCAGCCGCTCGCCGTCGTCGTCGCGCGGACCGCGGAGGCCGCCCACGACGCGGCGGGGCTGATCGGCCTCACCTTCGAGGAGTCGCCCGCCGTGATCGGGGTGGAGACGGCGATCGGGAGTGACGCCCCGCTGCTGTATCCCGGCTGGGGCACCAACCTGGTCACCGATTTCGCGGTCGGCGACACCGACTGCGAGGAGGCGATCGCGGGCGCGGCCCATGTCGTCGACATGACGTTCCGGCTCGGGAGGGCCGCGCCCAGCCCGGTCGAGCCGCGCGGGATCGTGGCGGCCTACGCCGAGGAGGCGCTGACGATCTGGGCCGCCGCCCAGGCCCCCCACCATGTGCGCGACCACGCGGCCGAGGCCCTCGGGCTCTCCCACCACCGGGTGCGCGTCATCGGATGCGACGTCGGGGGAGGGTTCGGCGCGAAGGAGCACCTCTATCCCGACGAGGCGCTGGTCTGCCTGGCCGCGATCCGCCTCGGCCGCCCCGTGACGTGGACCGAGTCGCGCAGCGACCACCTCGTGGCCACGCTGCCCGCCCGCGACGCGGTGCACCGGGGCCGGCTGGCGCTGGACGCCGACGGCCGTTTCGTCGCCCTGCACTGCGACATCCTGGGTGACCTGGGCGCCCACCCGTCGAACGTCGGCATCGCCCCGATGGCCGTGTCGGCCATCATGCTGCCCGGGCCGTACCGTTTCGACAGGGTGGGGGCACGCCTGCGCGCCGCCGTCACGACGACCACGCCGACCGGCTCCTACCGGGGATTCGGCCAGCCCGAGGTGACCTGGACCAGGGAGCGGCTGATCGACGAGGCGGCGCGGCGCCTGGGGCTCGACCCCGTCGAGGTACGGCTGCGCAACATGATCGGCCCCGAGGAACTGCCCTACGCCACCCGCACCTGGCAGTCCTACGACTCGGGAGACTATCCGGGCGCCCTGCGGACGCTGCGCGATCTCGCACGGGCCGAGCCGTCGCGCGACGGGCGCAGGCGCGGGGTGGGGTTCTCCTGTCACGTGGAGGCCACCGGCATGGGGCCGTCCATGGGGATGAAGGCCGCGGGCCAGGCGGCCGGCGGGTTCGAGACCGCGATCGTGCGGATGGACCTCGACGCCTCGGTCGTCGTGCACGCCGGGGTGGCGGGGATGGGACAGGGCATCGAGACCACGCTGGCCCAGCTCGCCGCCGACGCGGTCGGCGTGCCGCTGGACTGGGTCCACGTGGTGCTCGGCGACACCTCCGCCACGCCGTACTCCCCGGTCGGCTCCATCGCGAGCCGCTCCCTGGTGGTCGGCGGCGGGGCCCTGAACCGGGCGGCGGACCTGCTGCGCGACAGGATCGTGGCCATCGCCGCCCATCAGCTTGAGGTGGCCCCGGACGACCTGGAGATCATGGACGGCGCCGTACGGGTGAAAGGCGATCCCGCCGCCCACCGGACCCTGCGGGAGATCGCCACCTCGGCGTGGCGCGGCTGGGACCTGCCCGAGGGGATGGCGCCGGGCCTGGAGGAACGGGTCACCCACGACCCCAGCGCCTACACCTACGCCTACGGCGCGCACGCGGCGGCCGTGGCCGTGGACGAGGAGACCGGGGCCGTCGAGGTCGAGGGCTACTGGGTGGTCGGCGACTCCGGCGTGCTGGTCAACCCGGCGATCGTCGAGGGCCAGCTGAGGGGCGGGGTGGCCCAGGGGATCGGCATGGCGCTGACGGAGGAGGTCGTCTACTCCCCGGACGGGCAGCCCTCGGCGGACTACCTCCTGCCGACGGTGCGGGAGATCCCGGAGATCGCCGTCGTCCTGATGGAGACCCCGTCCCCCATCACGCCCGGCGGCATGAAGGGCGCGGGCGAGGCGGGCACGATCGGCCCGCCCGCGGCCGTCGGCAACGCGGTGGCCGCGGCCCTGCCCGAGATCGCCGGCCGGATCACCGCCACCCCGCTGACCCCTCAGGCCGTGTGGTCCCTGCTCGACGCGGACGGTGAATCCGGAGAAGTTTGACGGACGGCCCGATTCCGGGAATGCGGTTCAGACGGATCTGCTCGGCGGACCCCGGAAAGAAGGTCCACCCGGGTCTCGTCGGCAGGCCGCCGAAAGAGGACTCACACGTGGCCGGCCGGCGGGCCGCCGAAAAAATCCCCCGCATACCGGGGCCGGCGCACTAACGGGACTGCGCGAGCCTCGGTCTTTCCTTACTTCTCTGTTGCCATCCGCTTCACTTCCAGGGCATGAGGAGACGGGCGGGCATCTGATCCGGATGAGACCTTGAGGCGGGTTCTTGGGACTCTTGGCCCTATGCCTCATAGTCTTTTGGCTGATATTGGTTTCCCTGTCCGCCCGCATGGAATTGCAATGAAAGAGAAGATGTACCGGAGCGACTAAGCCCCTTCGCCTCGCAGCGTCTAGTGGAGCCGCTAAGGTACCGCCAGCATCTAAACGTCGTTTTGGAGGGTGATCATGGCCAAGCAGATCGTGGAGACTTTCATCGACGACCTTGACGGTGGTGTGGCAACGGGCACCGTCGCCTTCGCCATCGAAGGTTCGTCCTATGAGATCGACCTGTCAGAGGAGAACGCGGACAAACTTCGTGCGGTGCTCGCGCCGTTCATCACCAAGGCCCGTCCGGTGCGCCAGGAGCGACCGGGACGTGGCCGCAGGGTCAGCGCCGCCGGTGGGCGTGCTCTGGACCGTGAGAAGAGCGCGGCGATCCGCACGTGGGCGAAGGAGCACGGCCTCAACGTCAGCGAGCGCGGCCGGATCGCCTCGAAGGTCGTTGAGCAGTACGAAGCGGCGCACTAGCCGGCGGAGAGGCTCTCCCGCCTGAACGGAGGCGGGGAGCCTCTTTCCGTCCACTGCTGCGGCGACCGGCGGTCCTTGGACCTGGTTTCTGCCGGTTGCATTCGTGTCTGTGATTATCTCGTGCTTAATCCTGTTCATGGTCGGGGGCGGTCCGCGTGCATGTGGAAACCGGTGGCAGCGTAACCGTCCGGGCGAGTTAACCCCGCCCCGCCGTCAAACTGGCGGAACAACTCCAGAACCGCCGCCCGGCGGCGGCGGTGAGATGGAAGATCCCCCGTGAAATCGTGGTGGCGCCCGCTTGGAGAACCGTGGCGGCCTCCGCTCGCAGAACCGGTGCACAAGCCCACGGATAGAAACCGGTGCACAAGCCTGCGGATAGAACCGGCGCACAGCCCGCGGATAATGGTCCATGGAAACAGAGAAAGCCTCCTCTCTGCGGCGAGATCCGCAGAGAGAGGGGCTTTCTCCGCACCGCCCGCCGAGATCGGGGCGGCACGGGTCATCCCGGCAGCCGGCCGGAGACGGCCCCCGTCCGGCCGAGGATCAGCGCAAGGGCGAGGATCAGCGGAAGGGCGAGGGTCAGCGAAGGCGGACGATCAGCGGAAGGCCGAGGGTCAGCGAAGGCGGACGATCAGCGGAAGGCCGAGGGTCAGCGGAAGGCCGAGTGGCCGGTGACCGCCCGGCCGAGGGTGAGGGCGTGGATCTCCGCGGTGCCCTCGTAGGTGGCGACGCTCTCCAAGTTGACCATGTGGCGCATCACGGGGTACTCAAGCGTGATCCCGCTGGCCCCGTGGACGCCGCGCGCGGTGGCGGCCACCCGCTGGGCCGCGCGGACGTTGGCGAGCTTGCCGAAACTGATGTGCGAGTGGTGGGCCCGTCCCTCGTCTTTGAGGCGGCCGATCCGCAGGGCGGTCAGGTTGGCCTGGTTGACGTCCACCAGCATGTCGGCGATCTTCCCCTGGGTCAGCTGGAAGGCGGCGATCGGCCGTCCGAACTGCGTACGGGTCCGGGCGTAGTCCAGTGCCGCCTCGAAGCAGTCCCTGGCCGCTCCCGCCGCGCCCCACACGATGCCGAACCGGGCCTCGGACAGGCAGGTCAGCGGGGCCTTGATGCCCTCGGCGAGCGGCAGCGCCGCCTCGTGCGGGAGCCGTACACCGTCGAGGACGAGTTCGGAGGTGATCGAGGCCCGCAGCGAGAGCTTCCCGTGGACCACGGTGGCGGACAGGCCCGGCGTGCCCCGGGGGACGAGGAACCCGCGGATGCCGTCCTCGGCCTGGGCCCAGATGACGGCGACGTCGGCGACCGCCCCGTTGGTGATCCACATCTTGGTGCCGTCGAGGACCCAGTCCGTCCCGTCCCTGCGGGCCCGGGTGCGCATCGAGCCGGGGTCGCTGCCCGAGTCGGGCTCGGTCAGGCCGAAGCAGCCGAGGGCCTCGCCGGCCGCCATGCGCGGCAGCCACTCCAGCTTCTGCTCCTCGGACCCGTACCGGTGGATCGCGGTCATCGCCAGCGAGCCCTGGACGGACACCAGGCTGCGCAGCCCGCTGTCCACGGCCTCCAGCTCGCGGCAGGCCAGGCCGTAGCTCACCGCGTTCGTTCCCGCGCAGCCGTACCCCTCCAGGTGCATGCCGAACACGCCCAGCGCGCCCAGCCCCTTGGCCACCGCGTGCGGATCGGGGATGGTGCCGGCCTCGAACCAGCCGGCGACGTGCGGCAGGAGCTCGGCGCGGCAGTAGTCGCGTACGGCGTCGCGGATCGCTCGCTCCTCGTCGTCCAGGTCGCGGTCGACTTCCAGGAAATCATGCGGGTTCAACGGGGCCTCGCTTGGCTTGGTGAGCGGCTTGACGGATGACGCCCGCCCGCTCCAGGAGGGCGATGCGGTCGTCGGTGACGCCGAGCTCGGTCAGCAGCTCATGGGTGTGCTGGCCGAGCAGCGGCGGGGGAACGATGTCGCGGTCGGCGGGGACGCTCTCCAGGGTGAATCCGGTGCGGACGAGCTCCAGCGGGCCCGCGGTCGGATGCCGGACCTGGAGGGTCGCGCCGCCGGCCGTCCGGATCGCGTCCAGGACGCCCCGGATCTTGCCGGCGGGGACTCCGGCGGCGCCGAGCAGCGCGAGCCACTCGTCCACCGGACGGGCCGTGAAGACGGCGGTGAGCTCGGCGATCAGCGCGTCGCGGTCGCGCACGCGCCCGGCGTTGGTGCGGAAGCGGGCGTCGGCGCCCAGGTCCTCCCGCCCGATCGCCGCGCACAGGGCGCGGAACAGCCGGTCGTTGCCCGCGGCGACCACGAACCGGCCGTCGGCCGCCTCGAACGTCTGGTACGGCACCACCGTCGGGTGCGCGTTGCCGTAGGCGAGCGCCTCCTCGCCCGAGACCAGCGCGCTCTGCGCCACGTTGACCAGCCCGGACAGCGCCGAGCCGATGAGCGACACCTCGACCCGCTCGCCCTGCCCCCGGGTCGCCCGCCGGTGCAGCGCGCCCAGGATCGCGACGGCCGCGTTGAGCCCGGCGAGCACATCGGTGATCGCGACGCCGACCTTGCTCGGGGTCTCGCCGGTGATGTGCATGTAGCCGCTCTCGGCCTGGATCGTCGCGTCGAAGCCCGGCCGGTCGCCGCCCGGGAACCCGATGATCGAGCAGTACACGACGCCCGGGTTGGCCTGCCGTACCGACTCGTGCCCGACGCCCAGGCGCTCGGCGACCCCGGGGCGGAAGTTCTCGATGACCACGTCCGCGTCCGCGCACAGCCGCTGGGCGATCTCGCGGCCGGAGGGGTGCTTCACATCGAGCGCGACGCTCCGCTTGCCGCGGTTGACGGCGAGGTAGTAGGCGGCCTCGCCGCCCGCGTACGGCGGGCCCCAGGCCCGGGTGTCGTCGCCGTGCTCCGGATGCTCCACCTTGACCACGTCCGCGCCGAGCTCGGCGAGGATCATGGTGGCGTACGGCCCGGCCAGGACCCGGGAGAAGTCGGCGACCCGGATCCCGTCGAGGGGGCCCGTCATCGCCCCTCCCACCGGCCCGAAACAGCCCGCGCCCGCCCGTCCGGACGGAGGACCGGGCCGGTGGGCGGGGGCCGCCGGGCGGGGGAGGGGGCCGGGGCGCCGTGCCCGGAACGCCGGGCGGGGGGCGGGTTCACGACCCGAACCGCCGGGTCGCGTCCACCGCTTCGAGCCAGCGCCGGTAGCCGTCCTCCGGGATCTCGCGGGGCGAGAAGACCCTGCCGCCGCCCCGCACCTCGGCGACCTCCGCCAGGTCGCCCCAGACGCCGCCCGCCAGGCCGGCCAGGAAGGCGGCGCCGAGGGCGGTGGCCTCGGTCGTCTCCGGCCGCACCACCGGCCGGCCCAGGAGGTCGGCCTGGATCTGGCAGAGCAGGTCGTTGGCCGCGGCCCCGCCGTCCACCGCCAGGTGGGACACGGGGATGCCCGCCGTGCCGCTGACGGCCTCGACGACGTCGCGGATCTGGTAGGCGATGCCGTCGAGGACGGCCCGGGCGAGATGGGCGCCGGTGGTGCCCCGGGTGATGCCCAGCAGGGCGCCTCTCGCCCGCGGGTCCCAGTGCGGGGTGCCGATGCCGGTCAGGGCCGGAACGAAGATCAACCCTTCGCTGTCGGGCACGGACGCGGCCAGCCGCTCGCTGTCGGCGGAGTCGTCGATCACGCCCAGCCCGTCGCGCAGCCACTGCACCGCGGCTCCGGTGACGAACACCGATCCCTCGACGGCGTACTGGACCGGGTCGCCGCCGAGCTGCCAGGCGACGGTGGACAGCAGTCCCGCGCCGGCCGGAGCGATCTGGTCGCCGGTGTTGACCAGCAGGAAGCTGCCCGTGCCGTAGGTGCACTTCATCGCGCCGGGCGTGAACGCGGCGTGGCCGAACAGCGCGGCCTGCTGGTCTCCCGCCACTCCGCAGATCGGCAGGTCCAGCCCGAGGAAATGGTCGGGCGCGGTACGGCCGATGAGCGCGCTCGACGGGACGATCTCCGGCAGCGCGGCCTCCGGCACGTCGAAGAGCTCGGCCAGCTCCGCGGACCAGCCGGCCGTGGCCAGGTCGAACAGGAGGGTCCGCGAGGCGTTGGACGGGTCGGTGGCGTGCAGCCGCCCGCCGGTGAGCCGGGCCAGCAGGTAGGAGTCGACCGTGCCGATCGCGACGCGGCCCTCCCGCACCCTGGCCCAGACCTCCGGGAGGTTCCCGCGCAGCCAGGCCAGCTTGGTGGCGGAGAAGTAGGGATCCAGCGGGAGCCCGGTGAGCTCGCGGATCCGCGGCTCGTGCTCCCGGAGCCGGTCGCACTCCCCGGCGGAGCGGCGGTCCTGCCAGACGATCGCCCGGGTCGCCGGCCGCAGGGTCGCGCGGTCCCACAGGACGACGGTCTCGCGCTGGTTGGTCAGCCCGATGCAGGAGACGGGTACGGCCGCCGCGGCGAGCGCGTCCGAGCAGGCCTGCAGCGTGGCGGTCCAGATCTCGTCCGGGTCGTGCTCGACGAGGCCGGGCGCGGGGAAGTGCTGCGGGAACTCGCGGTGGCCTCGGGCGAGGACACGCCCGTCCTGCGCGATCACGAGTGAGGTGACGCCGGTGGTCCCGGCGTCGATGGCCAGAACGGTCATACGGCGCCTCCCCGGAGGCCGGTCGGTTCGGTGGTGCGGTGGCGGGTCATACGGCGCCTTCTCTGGGGGCGGACCGGGCCGGTTCCGGCGTGAGTGGTGCGGTGGCGGGTCATGCGGCGTCTCCCCGGGACCGGGCCGGGCCGGTTCCGGCGTGAGCGGTGCGGTGGCGGGTCATGCGGCGCCGCTCCAGCGGTCGGCGAGGTCGGCGAGCAGCGGGACGAGCTCGGCGTCCTCCGAGGTGGCCAGCGCCGAGCGCGTCACGCCGGCCGCGCGGGCGTAGCTCTCGGCCTGCTCGGCCGCCCAGTTCCCGGTACGGCCCAGCGCGCCCGCCAGCAGCCCGGCCACGTGCGGCGCGGCGCCCGCGCCCCCGTCGGCCGTCTCCAGGCCGGCCCGGCTGCGGCGCCGCAGCACGTCGTCGACGGTCATCGCGGCCTCGTGCCGCGCGGCGTACAGGACCTCGGCCGCCAGCAGCGACGGCGCGCCCGGCACGGGCTCCAGCAGCGCGGGGTCCCGGCGCCCCGTGGCGAGCAGCGCGGGGTAGTCCGAGCCGTAGCGCTGCGCCAGCCGTTCCACGGCCCGCACCGGAAGCCCGGCGGCCAGGGCCGCGGAGTCGCGGCGGGCCCAGGCCTGGGCGAAGCCGCTGGAGCCCACGAGCCCGAGGTGCTCGGTGGCGGAGGCGCGGGGCGCGGGCAGCCCGGCGACGGCGGCGTCGACCGCGTCGCGGGCCATCACCCGGTAGGTGGTGAGCTTGCCGCCGGCCACGACGACGCAGCCGGGCGCGACCTCCCTGACCACGTGCTCGCGGCTGATCGCCTGAGTCTTCTGCCGGTCGGGCTGGTCCACCAGCGGACGCAGGCCGGCGTAGACGCCGAGCACGTCCTCGGGGACCAGCGGCTCGCGCAGCCAGTGGTTGGCCTGCTCCAGCAGGTAGCGGACGTCGGCGCCGGTGGGCAGCACCGGACCGGGGCCGATCTCCCACGGGGTGTCGGTGGTGCCGAGCAGGACGACATCGCCGGTGGGGATGACGAACAGCACCGAGCTGGGCGTCCGGGCGATCAGGGCGCTGTCCATCGGCAGCCGCTCGCGGGGGAGCACCAGGTGCACGCCCTTGGAGGCCCGCACGCGCACCTGACCGGTGCCGAGCATCTTCTGGGTCAGCCCCGACCAGGGGCCGGTCGCCAGCACCACCCGGCGGGCGCGGACGGTGAACTGCTCCCCGGAGAGGGTGTCGGTGCAGGTGGCCACGGTGTGCCCGGGGCGGGTGGCCAGGCCGGTGACCTGGACCCGGCTGAGCACGGTGGCGCCCTCACGCGCCGCCGTACGGGCCAGGGCGAGCACCAGCCGGGCGTCGTCGACGTGGCCGTCGTCGTAGGACAGCGCGCCGACCGCGGCGTCCGGGCGGAGCTGGGGCGCCTGCCTGAGCAGGGCCCGCCGGGTGAGGTGGCGGTGGCGGCGGAAGCCGTGCCGGTCACCGATCCCGGCGAGGGCGTCGTAGAGGGTCAGCCCGGCCCCCACGTAGCCGCGTTCCCACACCCGGTGGGTCAGCGGATACAGGAAGGACATCCGGCGCACCAGGTGCGGCGCCAGGTCCTGGAGCAGGCCGCGCTCGTGCAACGCCTCGCGGACCAGCCCGAACTCCAGCTGTTCCAGGTAGCGCACGCCTCCGTGCAGCAGGCGGCTGGAGTTGCTGGAGGTGCCCGAGGCGAGGTCGCCGCCCTCCAGCAGGGCGGTGGTCAGGCCCCGGGAGGCCGCGTCGAGCGCCGCTCCCGCGCCGGTGGCGCCGCCGCCGACCACCAGGACGTCCAGGAGGTCGCGGGTCAGCTCGGTCAGGTCGCAGTCGCGGCGCAGCGGGTCGAGCGCGGCGCCGGCGCCGAAGGGCAGCCCGGCCGCGAACGGCTCGGGCCCGTCGTGGGCAGATGTCATCTCTCGCTCCCTCACCAGCGCCGCTGCACTTCTTCGGCCCAGCCGTACAGGTTGTCGATCTCGACGGCGGTCCCGTCGTCGGCGATGACGGTGCCGCGGTAGTGGCCGAAGGCCTGGTCCTCGCGGCTGTGCAGGTAGAGCCGGGTGATGTCGGCCGACCGGACGTGCTCGGGGACGAACTCCAGGTCCACCCGCTCACCCGTGATCTTCCAGGGCGCCATCCAGTCGGAGGTGTCGTAGCGCCAGACCAGCTCTTCGCTGATCTTGTGCAGCCGGCCGTCGAGGAACAGGCCGTTCTCGACGCTTCCGGTGCCGTCGGTCCACTTGCCGCCGATCTGGACGCCGACCTCGCGCCCGCGGGACCGTCCGGCCGCCGCGCCCCAGTTCCACAGGATGTTGCCCGGCCAGCGTCCGCGCCCGTGGTCCAGGGTGGCCAGGGTGTCGTCGGTGGAGAGCCTGATGCGGCGGCCGTTGACGACCAGCGTGCCCTCGGCGGGCCGTCCGAGGTCCTTGACGGTGTACTGGAAGCGCCGGGAGGACCAGGGCACCACCACCGCCAGGCTGTCCCTGCCCTCGATCCGGTGGACCATCAGGTCGGCGTCGAACTCGGGCGACTTCAGCCGGAGCCGGGTGCCCTCGGCGGTCTCGTCGACGGCGATCCTGAGCGACCCCTTGCCGATCCGGACGCTGCCCTCGCCGCTGCGCTCGGAGAAGGAGGTGCCCCGGCTCGGCACGATGAGGCTCCGGCTGGAGACGTCCTTCCTCGTGGTCCGGTCCAGGTACCACGCCCCCTCACTGGCCAGGTAGTCGAGGCTGGAGGCGCTGAAGGCGAAGACGTGCTCGGGGCTGGTCAGGCACCAGTATTCCCAGCGCATCGTGCGGCCCCAGCCGCGGATGTTGGTCCGGTGCAGGGGGGTACGGCTCCAGCCGACGGCGGCCGGGTTGAGGCGCCCGTCGGGACGGCAGAGGTCCACGCGGGTGGTGATCTCCCGCTCGGTGACCCGGCGGGAGACGTCCTTCGCCGGGGCGGCGTCGCCGGTCATCGGCCCAGCCCCACGCTGACGTACTTGTACTCCACGAAATCCTCCACTCCGTGATGGCCGCCCTCGCGGCCGTATCCACTGCCCTTGACCCCGCCGAACGGCCCCTGCGGCGGGGCGAGCGGGGCTCCGTTGACCGAGACGATGCCGAACTGCAGGTCCTCGCAGACGCGCACGACCCGGGCCAGGTCGCGCGTCCACAGATAGGCGGCCAGGCCGTACGGCGTGGCGTTGGCCCTGGCCACGACCTCCCCGGTGGACTCACCGTCGCCGAAGGTCAGGACCGGGGCGACCGGGCCGAAGGTCTCCTCCCGGCACAGGAGCATCTCGTCGGTGACGCCGGTCAGGACCGTGGGCGGGTGGAGCCTGCCGGGCCCCTCCCGGCGGGTCGTCGCCAGCCGGGCGCCGTGCGCCAGCGCGTCCTCGATGTGCCGCCGGACCTTGGCGAGCGCCCGGTCGTCGATCAGCGGGCCCATCGTGACGCCGGGGTCCGCGCCGTTGCCCACGGTGATCGCCTCGGCCAGCTTGACCAGCTCGTCGGTGAACTCCGCGGCGACGGACTCGTGCACGTAGATCCGGTTGGGGGAGGTGCAGGCCTGGCCGGCGTTCATGAACTTGCTCCGGGCCACGCCCGCGGCGGCGGCGGCCACGTCGGCGTCGGGGAAGACGAGCACCGGGGCGTGGCCGCCCAGCTCGACGCTGAGCCGTTTGACGTCGTCGGCGCTCTGCCGGATCAGGTTCTTGCCGACCGCCGTCGAACCGGTGAACGAGATCTTCCTGACCCGCGGATCGGCCATGATCGCCTCGGCGAACTCCTGTGGCCGGGCCGTGGTGACCAGGTTGAACACGCCCGGCGGGAAGCCCGCCTCGGTCAGGCACTCGGCGACCGCGATGGCCGACAGCGGGGTGAGCTCGGAGGGTTTGAGCACCACCGTGCACCCCGCGGCGAGGGCCGGGCCCAGTTTGCGGGTGATCATCGAGACCGGGAAGTTCCAGGGGGTGATCGCCGCGACGACGCCCACCGGTTCCGGCAGCAGCCAGATGCGGGTGTCGGTGCTGGTGGAGGGGATGGTCTCGCCGTACACGCGGCGCGTCTCCTCGGCGGCCCACAGGAGGTGGTCGGCTCCCGCGACCACCTCGCCGGTGGCCTCCGCCAGGGGCTTGCCCTGCTCGGCGGTCATGACCGCGCCGATCGCCCCGGCCCGTCCGGCCAGCAGCTCGGCGGCCCGGCGCATGATTGCGGCGCGCTCGTGGGCGGGCATGGCACGCCAGGCGGGGAGGGCGGCGGCCGCCGCGTCGACGGCCTCGGCCGTCAGCCTCCCGTCGCAGTCGGCGACTTCGGCGATCGTCTCGCCGGTCGCCGGGTCGGTCACCGGGAAACGCGCCGCCGCGTCCCGCCAGCGCCCTCCGACGAGTGCCTGTCCTGTCTTCATGTCTCACCGTCCATCGCTTCGATCAATGCGTTCATCGCGGCCGTCTCGTGGGCGTGCTGCAGCTCGCTCGCGCGGGCGATGTCCCCTTCGACGAGCGCGTCCCTTATCGCCACATGCTCGGCGTGGGACTTGGGAAGCCGCCAGGGGACCAGCCGGAAGCCGCGCTGGGCCGTCTCGGTCTTCGACCACAGGCCCACCAGCATCCGGTGCACCAGCCGGGACTGCTCGGTGTCGCAGATCAGCGAGTGGAACCGGCGGTTCAGCCGGGCGAACGAGGCGACGTCGCCGCCGTCGATGGCCACGGCCGAGGCCGCGAGGACCTCGTCTATCGCCAGCAGCCTCTGACCGCTGAGCGGGGCCGGGTGGAGCTGGAGGGCCAGGGAGGCCAGCGCGGCGCGGATGCCGTACAGCTCCCGCACGTTCTCCACGGTGAAGTCGGCGACCACCGCGCCGATGTGCGGGCGCTCGACGAGCCACTCCTCGGAGACGAGCTGCTTGATGGCCTCACGTACCGGGGTGTCGCTGATGCCGACGGCCTGGGCCACCACCCTGGTGAGGATCTTCGTGCCGGGCGGGGCCTGGCCCGACATGATCATTTGCTTGATGTGCTCGGCCGCGAGCTCTGCCTTGGTGCGGAACGGCTGCGGCCGCTCCGGCGGGGGGAACATCTCTGTCATCGGTCTCAGACACCCCTCAGACCCGTTGGACGGTCAGCGGCTCGATCGCCGCGCGGTCCAGCTCTACACCCAGACCGGGGAGATCCGGAACGGCTACCAGCCCGGTGGAATCGGGCAGGAGCGGCTTGGTGAGCATGACGTGGAAAACCTCCGGAATGATCACTGGAGGATCGTAGGGGTATTCCAGCCAGTCGCAGTTGGGCAGCGAGGCGCACAGCTGCAGGTTGCCCGCCACACCGAGTCCGGTGGCCCAGGCGTGCGGGATGACCCGGCGGTGTTTGGCCGCGGCCATCGCGCCGAAGTCGCGCAGGGCGGCGATGTCCTCGCTCTCGTTGGCGTCCGGCTGGTAGATGGTGAAGCAGTCGTCCTCCAGCATCCGGACGAGCTGGCCGATGCCCCGGTTGTGCTCGCCTCCGGCGATGGGGATCGGCGAGGCCGCGGTGAGCTCGCGCAGCGCGCGGTAGTCGTGGCGGGGGAGCGGCTCCTCCAGCCAGGCGACGTCGAGGTCGGCCAGCTCCCGCGCGGTGGTCAGCGCCCTGTCGAAGTCCCACAGCATGCGGCTGCCGTCGGGCCGGTAGCGCCAGCGCGCCGCCGCCTGGTTGGCGTCCACCATGATGGCGACCTCCGGGCCGACGGCCTCGCGGACCGCCGCGACCTGGGCGACGTCCTCGGCGATCGTGTCGGCGTGGACGCGCAGCTTCACCCCGGCGAAGCCCTCCGACACCACGCGCAGCGCGTCCTCGGCCCGTTGCTCGGGAGCGCGGACCTCGCCGAAGCTGGCGTAGGCGCGGACCTTGCCGGCGTGCCCGCCCCAGAGCTTGTACAGCGGGCGGCCGCAGGCCTTGCCCACCGCGTCCCAGACGGCCACGCCCACCACCCACGGGCGCGGGAAGACGTACTCGGCCACGTAGCGCAGGTGGTTGGCGATGTGTCCGGTGGCGAACAGGTCCATCCCGACCAGCCGGGGCCGGATCCATCCCCTGATGGTCTCCAGCAGCAGCGGTCCGGTTTCGTGCCCCATGTCGCCGCCCGAGACGCCGATCACGCCCTCGTCGGTCTCGACCTCGACGATCACGGCGGACATGCTCCGGTGGGCGCCCTCGGGAGCCCACGACGGGACGAACGGGCGCGGGTAGGGCAGCTCGATGAGGCGTGCCCGGACATCTCGGATTCTCATCCCTTGGTCGCTCCGTCCGCGAGACCCTTGATCAGGTACTTCTGCACGGCCAGGGCGAAGATCACCACGGGAAGCACGGTGAGCGTGCCCACGGCGGCCAGGGGGCCCCAGAGCCCGCCGTGTTCGGTGTCGGCCGCGATCCCCGCGATGGCCACCGGGATGGTGACGGCCTTGTCGTTGGTGAGGATCAGGGCGAACAGCAGCTCCTCCCAGGCCAGGATGATGCAGAAGATCAGCGTGGAGACCATGCCGGTGAGGCTGCACGGCACGATGATCCGGAAGAACGCCCCGAACCGGGAGCAGCCGTCGATCATCGCGGCCTCCTCCAGCTCCTTGGGCAGGCTCTTGAAGAACGCGCGCATCAGCCAGACGACGTACGGGACCAGGAAGGTCACGTAGGCGAGGATCACGGTGATGTACTGGTCGGTCAGCCCCATCTTGCGGGCCACCAGGAACATCGGCACGACCAGCGCGATCGGCGGCACCGCGCGCGAGGCCAGGATGAGGCCGCCCACGACGCCCGCGCCGCGCATCCTCATCCGGGACAGCGCGTACCCGGCCATCGACCCGGCGACCATCGAGATGATCGACGCGCCCGCCGCCACGATGATCGTGTTGATCATGCGAGGCAGGATGCGGGCCTGGTGGAAGTAGCTGACGTAGTTGTCGAAGGTGACCGTGCTGATCCACTTCGGCGGGACGGTGAAGATGTCCTTGGGCAGCTTGAACGAGATGCTGACCATGTAGATCACGGGGTACAGGAAGGCCAGCGTGACCAGGATCGCGGCGGCGATCGTCGCGATCCGTCCCAGGCTGCTCCGGCCGGTCCCGCGGCCCTTCGGCGCCGGGGCGGTGGTGCTCACCATCGGTTCTCCAGACGACGGCTGATGCGGAACAGGAAGTAGGTGAGGATCATCGTGATGATCAGCACCAGCGTGGCCATCGAGGAGGCCGAGCCGAACTCCAGGCCGCGGAACCCCTTCTCGTAGATGTAGAGGTTCACCACGTTGGTGGCGTTGCCGGGGCCGCCCTTGGTGGCGGCGAGCGCGATGTCGAACATCTTCACCGCGCCGAGCCAGCGGACCACGAAGGCCGCGGCCATCACCGGCACCAGCAGCGGCAGCGTGACGTGCCACATCGTCTGCCACCGGGTGGCGCCGTCGGACTTCGCCGCCTCGTACACGTCGCCGGGCAGGGCCATGATCCCGGCCGCGGCGATGAGGACCACGAACGGCGTCCACCGCCAGGTGTCGATCAGGATGACGCTGGCCATGGCGAGATTCGGGTCGCCGATCCATTCCACCGGCCCGACGCCGACCAGGCCGAGCGTGTAGTTGACCACGCCCCAGAGCGGGTCGAGCAGCATCCGCCAGATACCGCCGGCCACGACCGGTGCGACCACCATCGGGATGAGGAACAGCGCGCGCAGCACGCCGCGGCCCCGCCACTCCACGTTGAGCAGGAAGGCGATGGCGAACCCGAGGATCATCTGCAGCGGCAGCGCGATCACCAGGTAGATCCCGGTGACCTTGAGCGACTCCAGGAAGCCCGGGTCCTTCAGGACCGCCTCGTAGTTCTTCCAGCCCACCCAGCCGGTGGGCTGGAAGAGCGCCAGGTCGAAGTCGGAGAAGCTCACCCAGAGCGTGTAGAAGATCGGATAGAGCAGCATGCCCGCCAGCAGGACGAGCGCCGGGGTCATGAACAACCACGCGGTGCCGGGCTCGCCGAGCCGGAACCGCCGTCCGGGGGTGTTCCCGGAACCCCGGACGGGGGCCTTGGCGGCCCCCGTCCGGCGCGCGGGAGTGGAGACACTCACTGCTGGTAGCCCTTGGACTTCAGCAGCTCGGTGACGTCCTTCGCCGCCTGGTCGATCGCCTGTTCCGCGGTCGCCTGACCGGACATCGCCCGGCTCGTCTGCAGGGCGAGGATCTGCTGGACCGCGTCGGACTCGGGGAGCCGCGGGCGCCACATCTTGTTCTTGTCCACCACGGTGTAGCCGTCCTTGAGCGCCTTGTAGACGGGGGCGGCCCACTCGGCCGGCGGGGTGCCGTCCAGCGAGGAGTTACGCGCCGGGAACGTTCCGAACGCGCTCCCGGTGAACTTCTCGCCCTCCTTGGAGGTGACCCACTGCAGCCACGTCCACGCGGCGGCCGGGTGCTGCGACTTCTTGGCGACGCCCGCCGACCAGATACCGCGGTGCGCGCCCGGACCGGCCGAACCGGCCGGGAGGGTGGTGACGCCGACCTCCTCGGGCGTCAGCGTGGTGGACGCCTTGTCCACCGCCGAGCCCTTGTAGACGCTGCCCCACATGAACATGGTGGCGGTCCTGCCCTGGCGGAAGGCCTCGAGCGGCTCGTTGAACTGGTAGGTGCTCGCCCCCGGCGGGGCGTACTTCAGCAGGTCGACGTGGGTCTGCAGGGCCTTCACGCCGGTCTCGTTGTCGAAGGCGACCTTGAGGTTGTCATCCAGCAGCGCCACGCCGTTGGAGTTCAGGACGGTCTGCCAGATCGTCGGGGTGAGCGGGTCCTTGGTGAAGTAGGTGCCGACCGCCCAGGCGTCGGTCTTCCCGTCGCCGTCGGTGTCCTGGACCAGCTTCTCGGCGTCCTTGAAGTACTGCTCCCACGTCGTCTCCGCCGTGGGCTCCTTGACGCCGGCCTTCTTGTACAGCGTCTTGTTGTAGAGCATCAGCAGCAGGTTGGAGCGGACCGGGACGGCGTACTGCTTGCCCTCCCACTCGCCCGCGGCGAGCGGGGAGGGGTTGAAGTCGGCCCAGTCGTAGCCCGGGTCGGTCCACTTGGTCACGTCGGCCTTGAGGTCCATCAGGCCGCCGGTCTTGGCGAGCTGCGGAATCCAGGAGTCGTCGCCGAGCACCACGTCGTACGTCGCGGTGGGCCCGGTCAGCTCCAGCATGGTCTTGGGAAGCTGGTCGTTGTACGGCACGCCGTCCACCGAGACCTTGATGTTCGGGTACTTCTTGTTGAACTCGGGGACCAGCTGGTCCTGCCACTGCTTGGCGAAGGCGTCGTTGGCGATGACCCTGATCGACACGGGGTTCTCCGCCGTGCCGAGCCCGCCGCCGTCGGCGGAGACCTCGGGTGCCGTCGAGCCGCAAGCTGTGATCGTCAGGCCGAGCGCGGTGGCTGCCGCGGCCAGCCGGAGGGAACGGCGCATGGCCGGTCCTCCTCTCAAGGAAGCTGTACAGGAAGGGAAGGGGGATTGGGGAAAGGGGGCAGGCTCAGGCGGTGGGGTCGATCGCGAGTTTGACGATCTCCCGGCCGTCGAGAGGGGAGCCGCCGCCGAGGGCGGCGAGGGCCTCGCCCACCCGCTCCAGCGGCACCCGGTGGCTGACCACACGGTCGTACGGCCAGCCGCCGCGTTCCAGGATGAGCAGCGCCTGGTGGTAGCGGCGCAGCATGTCGGGACCGGCGCCGTAGACGCCGGCGATGGTGATGTCACGCTTCAGCAGGTCGCTGAAGGGGTTGAAGGGCACCGTCCCCCGGTCGGTGAAGTTGCCCAGTTCGGCGAGCACGCCGCCGTCGGCCACCAGGCCGATGGCCTCCATGAATGCCTCCGGCGAGCCGCTGGCGCCTATCACGCAGTCGGCCCCGAACGCGCCGAGGGCGTCGAACACCGCGCTGCGGCGCTCGGTCACGCCGGTCAGATCGTGGATGCTCACCGTCGCGTCCGCCCCGAGCGCGGCCGCCAGCTCCAGCCGGGCGGCGGGGGCCCCCACCGCGACGACCCGGTGCGCCCCCGCGGCGCGGGCCGCGACCACGGCCATCAGCCCGATCGCGCCCACGCCCTGGACGACCACGGTGGAGCCGACGCCGACCGAGCCCCGCTCGATCCCGTGCAGCGCCACCGACATCGGCTCCTGCAGAACCGCGACCTCGGGGGGCAGGTCCGTCCGGTAGAACACCGTGCCGGCGTTGGCGGCGTGGAGGTATTCGGCGAACCCGCCGGTGAGGTGCGGCGGGCCCGTCACCGGCGACTTGAATCCGTAGGAGGGCCGCCGGTCGGGGCAGTTGGCGGGGCGGCGCCGTACCTGGCACTGGTGGCAGCGGCCGCAGCTCAGCGCGGGGAAGACGCCGACGCGGTCGCCCACGGCCACGGGGCGGCCGCCGTGGTCGGCGGTCACCCCGTCGCCGAGGGCGGCCAGGGTGCCGACGATCTCGTGTCCCAGCAGGGCGGGGAAGGTGACGCTGGCCAGGCGCCCCCGGTAGATGTGCGCGTCGGTGCCGCAGACGCCGCACAGCTCCAGCTTGAGAACGAACTCGCCCGGACCGGGCTCCGGCACGGCGTAGGACCGGATCTCCACCGCGCCCGCGGCGTCCACGACGATCGCTGCTCGCGCCGCTGTGCTCATCCGGTTCCCTCCATATTCTGGATTCTGGATTCTATAGAATATGGAGGGAACCATAAGAGCCCCTCACGGAGGGGTCAAGAGCATGGTTGGCTCTGTTACCGGGATGTTTCCCACTTCACCCGGGCGCCCGTCCCGGGGTGGCGGGCATGAGGGCGCCCGGCGGGGTGGCCCGGACGGCGCTGGGCGGGCAGCGGGGTGCCCGGCGGGGCGGCCCGGACGGCGTTCGGCGCGCAGGGCCGGGCGGCATTCGACGGGGCGGGTCAAACGGCGTTCGGCGGGGCGGCCCGGACGACGTTCGGCGGGGTGGTCCGCGCCGTCGCCCCGGGGATCGTCCTCAGCGGCGCAGAGCCCGCGACAGGTGCTCGGCGAGTCCCTTGGACGCGGCCCTGACCATCTCCAGCACGTCGGCGAAGCCTTCGCGGTCGCCGTAGTAGGGGTCGGGCACCTCGGCGCCGGGCGGCGCGGCCGGGTCGAACGAGCGGAACAGCCGCACGTCGGAGCCGGCCGGGGCCAGGCGGCGCAGAGCCCGCAGGTTGTCCGTGTCCATCGCCAGTACCAGGTCCACCTGCCCGAACCAGCCGGCCAGGAACTGCCTGGCCCGGTGCGAGGAGCCGTCGTAGCCGTGGTCGGCCAGCATCGCCGAGGCCCGCTCGTCCATCGGGTGGCCCTGATGCCAGCCGCCCGTGCCCGCGCTGTCGACCGAGACGGCATCGCCCAGCCCGTGGTCGGCCAGCGTCTTCCTCAGCACGACCTCGGCCATCGGGGAGCGGCAGATGTTCCCCATGCACACGACGCATACGCGGTAGCTCATTCTCACAGGATGCCGCCTGCCGGGCCGTGCGCGGACCCGGCGGTCCCCTCCGCCGTCCGGCGCGATCACTCTCGGTCGACCGGCGCACTCACGGGCGTGGCCGCGGGCCGCCGCCGGAGCGCCGCCCCGCCGGGTCCCCGCCTCCGGCGCCCGCGCCAGAGCCGCGCCAGTCCCCGCGCGGTCTCGGCGACCGCCGCGCCGACGGCTCCCACCAGCGGCTCCCGCTCCTCCTCGGCGGTGGGCCCGGGATCCGGTTCGACCGGCCCCGCGCTCCCGCCGCGGCACGCCTCCAGCTGCGCGGCGAAGGCCAGCCCGAGAAAGAGCGCCATCGAGCTGAGGAAGGACCACAGCAGCAGTGCCATGACGGCGGTGAGCGGGCCGTAGGTGGCGCCGAAGGTGCCGCTGCGCTCGGTGTACAGGGCCAGCAGCAGGGTGAAGACCGTCCACAGGACGAGTGAGACCAGGGCGCCGAACGCCAGCCAGGTGTGACCCGGCTGGCGGCGCCGGGGGGCGGCGCGGAACAGCACCGAGGCGGACAGCAGGGCCAGCAGGAAGCCGACCGGCCAGCGGACCAGCGTGAACGCGCCCATCATGCCGTCGTCCCAGCCGTAGACCTTGGCGAGTGCCCGCCCGATCGCCCCGCCGCCGACCATCACCACGAAGCCCACGGTCATGAAGGCGCCGGCGGTGACGGCCATCAGCAGGGCCTTGCCGTACTTGCGATGGAACGGGCGGTCGCGCTCCACGCCGTATATGCGGTTGGCCCCGCGCTCCACCTGGGCCATGGCGCTGGTCAGCGAGAACAGCGCGGTGACCAGGCCAAGCCACAGGGCGAGTGTCCCCCCGGTGCGGCCCGCCTGCCGGTGGCTGTCGGCGAGCACGTCCTCGACCGCCTCGACCCCGGCCCCGGGAGCGATCCTGCTCAGGGTCAGCTCCAGCACCTGGCCGAGCTGCTCCTGGTCGAGCACCGAGCTCAGCCCGACCAGCGCGATGGCGCCGGGGATGATGGACAGGCAGACCTGGAAGGCCAGTGCCCGTGAGTTGGTCATTCCGTCGCCGTACCTGAATCTGGCGAAGGAGTCACGGATGAGGTGCCAGCGGCCGTACCTGCGCAGGGTCGTCCACGCGTGGTCGGCCGAGAGCTCCTCGCCGCTCATGCTCCGTGTCTGCGGCACTTTCGTCGCGGTTCCCATGTCGGGAGAGCGGCTACCCAGGAAGCGGCTTTATGAACCAATTGCCCGATAATGACCTTTCTCTGGTCTTCGGCGGCTGCCATATGACGCACCGCGTCCGCGGGGCGGGCGGGGTCCGGCGGTAGCCGTCCCGGGCGGCGGCGGTCTGCCCCTGGTCAACGCCGCGTCCCCCTCGTCGGTCCGGCTGCGGCCAAGCTCAGGGATGTGTCAGCTGATCGGCACGAGACCGCAAGCCGGGCGCGCCGCTCGCCGGGGTGTGACGCCCCGGGGGCGTAGACAGGATTCCTGTCATCACCGACATAGGAGGTTCCAATGCATGCGCGTTGGATGAGAAAAACAAGTCAGAATCGCCGTCAGGAACTGACGGACCGGCGACAGTGGCGCGGACCGGCGTCCGGCGTCCGGCGTCTTGCGGCCGTGGCGGCCACCGCGATGGTGGCGGCGGCGGCGATGGCGGTGACGTCCGAGGCCGTCACCGCCGTACGGGTCCAGGAGTCCGCCTACGCGGCCGACTCCAGGTCGGGCAACGCGTCGATGGTCGGCACCGCGACCCCCGCCGCCGGGGCCGGTTCCCTCGGGACGACCGTCGTACAGGTCGAGATCATGCCCACGCCCACGCCCACGGCTACGTCCACGGCTGTGCCCACGCCGCGCCCGAGGCCGCAGAACAATAACAACAACAACAACGGCTGAGCGCCACGCTCTGATGCGATCTCGTAAGAGGTGAGCCTTCGGTTCCCGAGCGCTTCTCCAGGTTGTTCAGCCCTCAGGGGTGTGACTTCGGGGGAGCCCGGCACCTTGACGTCAGGGTGCCTTGACGTCAAGGTGTCCTGACGAAATACTGGGGCCATGTCCACTCCCGACGAACTCGAGCTTCAGTTCACCCTGTTGACCGCGGTCGCGCGCTACGACGCGCTGCGCGCCCGTGACGCCCTGGCGTCGCCGGCCGACGAGGACGACTCGCCCACACCTCCCGACCCCGGCGCGGAGCCCCTGACGCGGGGCGAGGCGCTGGAGCTTCTCGCGCTGGGCGAGGTGATCGCGCGGAAGGCGGGCTACGGACGTCAGCTCTCCGTGCGCTCCGCCCGCCAGGCCGGCGCCTCGTGGTCGCAGATCGGCGCCGCCCTGGGAACCAGCAAGCAGGCGGCCTGGGAGGCGCACAACCGATGGATCGACGAACAGGCCAGGGAGCACCGGCGCGACGGCCACCGGGGCTGGGACGAGAACGACGTGGCGGCCGCACGCACGCTCGCCGGCCCTCCCGAAGGCGAGGACGCGCAATGAGATTCCAGCCGATCGAGCGCGGCGCGCAGGCGTTCCAGCGGCCGGCGACCGAGGAGGAGATCCAGTCGATCTGTCACCGGGTCTTCGGCGCCGACGCCCGTGCCGTCTCGGCCGTCGAACTGGGCCTGGGGATGTACAACACCACCTACCGCGTCACCGTGACCGGGCAGGAACGACCGGTGATCCTGCGGATCGCCCCGGAGCCGGAGCGGCAGTTCCGGTCCGAGCGGCAGCTGATGCGCAACGAGTACGCGAGCGTGCCGTGGCTCACGGCGATCGCGCCGCTGATGCCGCGGGTGATCGCGGCGGACTGGTCGCACGAGGTGATCGGCCGGGACTGGATGGTGCAGAGCCTGCTCGACGGCGTGCCCGCCCCGGAGCGCCTCGGCGCCTATCCGCGTTCGGCCCGGGCCGGCTTCTTCCGGCAGATGGGTGCGATCGCCAAGTCGGTGCACGCGGTGCGCGGCCCGCACTTCGGTCCTGTCGCCGGGCCGCCGCACACCACCTGGAGCCAGGCGGTGATCGCGTCTCTGCAGGACATCGCCGCCGACCTGGACGGCCTCGGGCTGGACGCCGCAGACCTGCGCAAGGTCACGGCCGTCGCCGCCGACCACCACACGGTCCTCGACGAGATCACGCAGCCGCGCATGCTCTCCGGCGACCTGTGGACCGTCAACGTGATGCTCGACGACACGGCCCCGGAGCCCTTGATCATCGGCGTGCTGGACATGGACCGGACCTTGTGGGGCGATCCCTCGGCGGACTGGACGATCCGGATGGCGCTGGCCAGGCCCGGCACCGAACGGGACGCGTTCTGGGACGGCGACGGCTACGGCACGCTGGACCGCTCCGCCTCCGCGGTGTGGCGCTCGCGGATCTACGAGGCCCGCCATATCGGGGCCATCCGCCTGGAGCGCCACCGCCTGGGCAACGCCGAGGGCCTCCGCGGCACCTACGACGACCTGGCGTCGGTGCTGGCCGAGCTGACCTGACCGCGGCCCGGGAGCACGCTTGAACTGGGCCGACCCGGGGCACAACGGACATAACACGTCGGCATACGAAAGCCACGTGTACATGCCGCAGGCGATCCGCCAGACGCCCGGCCCATTTCTCCGCGGAGCATCGGCAGATGCTTCCTCGACAACGTTCGGGGGCGTTGTGAGCACGAAATACGGAGTCCACTCCGAGGTGGGCACGCTGCGGCAGGTGATCGTGCACAGGCCCGATCTCAGCCTTAAGCGGCTCACCCCGAGCAACAAGGACGAGCTGCTCTACGACGACGTGCTCTGGGTCAGCCGCGCGCAGAGCGAGCACGACGCGTTCGTGGCCATGATGCGCGGCCGCGGCATCGAGGTCTTCCACCACCAGCAACTGCTCGCCGAGGCCCTGGAGGCCGCCCCCGAGGCCAAGCGGCACGCGGTGGAACGCATGGTCAGCCACCTGACGGTGGGACCCGTCCTCGTCGACGAGGTCCGCGCCGAGCTCGCCTCCTGGAGCGGGGAGAAGCTGGCCGAACACCTGATCGGCGGGCTGACCAAGGAGGAGTTCGTCACCGCCACCCAAGCCGGCCGCGAAGGCTTCGACGCGCGCTCCCTGGTCACCGCGATGGCCAAGACGGGCTCGTTCATCCTGCCGCCGCTGCCGAACTCGCTCTACCAGCGCGACCCCTCGGCCTGGCTGTACGGCGGAGTCTCGCTGAACCCGCTCTACTATCACGCCCGCCGTCTGGAGACGATCAACCAGAGCATCGTCTACCACTTCCACCCGATGTTCGCCGGCGACGGCTTCGCCTACTGGTACCCGCCGATGGGCGACGACGGCAGCTTCGACGAGGAGGACTTCGGCCGCGCCTCGCTGGAGGGCGGCGACATGATGCCCATCGGCAACGGCGTCGTGGCCATCGGCGTCAGCGAGCGCACCAGCCCGATCATGATCGAGCACCTCGCCCTGGAGCTGTTCGCCGCCGGGGCCGCCACCCGGGTGCTCGCGGTCAACATCCCGCCGCACCGCTCCTACATGCACCTCGACACCGTGTTCACGCTGCTGGACGTCGACAAGGCCACCGGCTACCCGCCGGTCGTGGAGAACGCGGCGGTCTACTCGCTGCGGCCGGGCGACAAGGAGGGCGTCGTCGAGGTGCACCGGGAGCCGAACCTGGCCGCCGCGTTCGAGGACGCGCTCGGCATAGGCAAGCTCGACATCGTCCCCACCGGGGGAGACGACTACCAGCGGGCCAGGGAGCAGTGGGACAGCGGCAGCAACTTCGTCGCACTGGAACCGGGCGTCGTGGTCGGGTACCACAAGAACGAGTTCACCAACAGGAAGCTGCGCGAGCACGGTGTGGACGTGATCGAGATCGAGGGCTTCGAGCTGGGCAAGGGCCGCGGCGGTGGGCACTGCATGACCTGCCCCATCCTGCGCGACCCGGTCTAGATCCCGAAGCGACGCACGGGGCCGGGGCCGTCCCCGCGCCATCCCCCCGTGACCGGCGGCAGCCGATCCGGCACGGGATCGGCGGCCATCAGCCTCACGGCGGGAGGACCGCGATGACTCACCCGGCACTGATTCTCTTCCTGGCGCTGTTCGGGCTCTACAGCCCCGTCGCCGCGCTGGCGTCCTATCTGCCGATCGTCCGGCCCTACAGTCACGCACAGGTCAACCGGCTGGCGCTGGGCCTCGCCATCAACGTCGCCGTCTTCGTCCTGGCCGCGCTGTGGGTCGGCGAGCCGCTGCTCAAACTGCTCGGCATCAGCACCGCGGCGCTGACCGCCACCGGAGGCATCGCCCTCGCGTACGCCTCCATCCCGCTGATGCGCGGCAAAGCCGGCGCCGTCGAAGAGCTGGAAAAACTTCAGGAACAGGAGAAGTCGGGCGTCGCACCGTCATCCGAGCCGGTCCCGGATCCCAAGTCGATTCTGTTCACCCCGCTCAGCTTCCCGTTGACCGTCGGCGGCACCACCTTCGCCTTCGGCGTCGCCGCCGCGGCGGCGGCCACCACCCTGCAGGACAAGCTCGCCCTGTCGATCGCCGCCCTGTGCTTCGCCGCGGTCACCGGGGTGACGCTGTATCTGTCCGGTCACGTCCAGCGACGTATCTCGCTCAAAGGTGCCATGATCCTCGACCGTGTCGCGGGCATCCTGCTGACCGCGATCGCCGTGATCCTGCTCGCCAACGGCTTCACCGACCTCGTCACCGCCCGCCTCAACCAGTGAGACGGGCACAGCCGGAGGCGAGGTGATCCCCTCGTCCCCGTGTCGTGGCGGGTGATATCAGGCTCCCGGCCGGGGCCGCCGCCCGCCCGTCACCGGCAGGCGGCGGGAAACCACCTAACCGGCGCGCCAGAGCGCCCCGTGGGACTGTTCCCCCGAGGCGACCGAGCCCAGCGCGTAGATTTCACGGCCGGTGGCCACCAGGTCGGTGACGTGCGGCTCCGCGCCTTCGCCGGCAGGCAGGCGTTCCCTGGTCCAGCGCCCGCCGCTGAGGTGCCACAGCGTCGACTCCGCCGTCACCGCCCACAGCCCGCCGTCCCCGTCCGGCACCGCGTCCGTGAACGCGCCCTCGAAGTTCTCCCGGTGGAAGGGACCCCACGTGCAGCGCCACGTGCCCCGCGTGTGGCGCAGCGCCACCACCCGTCCGGCCTCGGTGTCCTCGCCCTCCTCCAGGTAATGGGTACCGAACGCCGCCGCCCCGAGCACCCACGTCTCGTCGGCGCCGACGACCGCGACGGCCTGCGGATAGAAGGCGCCGCCCTGGGTGTCGTGGATGGCCTCCTTCGCATCGATCCGCAGCGCGAACTCCACCACCTGCGACACGCCGTCGCGCAACCGCACGGCTCTGTGCCCTTCGGCGGGCACGGCCCAGACCTCCTCGTCCGAGCCGGACAGCCGGTATCCGACGGGGGCCCCCTCACCTCCCTGGCCGGCGGGCAGGTCCACCCGCTTCCAGCTCGTGCCGTCCCAGTGGACGGCGGCGGCGCCGAAGCTCACCCAGCCGCCGTGCGCGTCGGCAGGGCCGTCCTCCCGCACATTGCCTGGCACGGTCAGCGTCGACTCCCGCCACCCGGCGCTCCCGAGCACGCCCCCCTGCCAGGTCTCCGCCCCCGGCTGGACCGCCCAGATCTCGCCGCCGGGACTCGTCGCCAGGGCCTTGACGACCTTCACTCCGGGCGGCGGGGCCATCGTCTCCCATCGGCCGTCCTTCCAGCGGACCGGCGTCGTGAGGTCCTCTCCCGTGTCGCGCAGCGCCCACAACGCCCCGTCCGAGGCCATCGCGCCGCCATGGAGGGCGCCCGCCTCACCGGTCACCGAGAGCGGCTTCCAACTCGGCCGGACGGAGGCCGCCTGGAACCCGTCAGCGGCGCGGGCCGGCTCGGAGCAGTCCCGCTGCGAGACGACCACCGCCTCCGCGCTCCCGACGGCGGGCGGGACCACGGGCGCGGCCGCCTTGGTGGGCGTGCCCTCCGGATCGTCCGCCCCTGACGCGCACCCGCCCGAGACCAGCGCGAGAGACACCGCCGCCATCGCACCCATCCGCCGCATGAAGCCCCCATCCCGCGGTTCCGGCCGGCGTCCGGCCTGGCCGCCGACCGGCACCCGGATCTCCGTGCTGCCGTTCGGGCCCAGCCGTCCACGCGCAAGACGCGCGGAGGTGATGGCCGGAATGCGTACGCTGCTGCCAAAAGTCCTACGTAGGGATACCACGCCCGGACCGTACCCGCCTCCGCATGGCCGTCTCGGGTGATGGCCGCTATCGGACATCTCAACGATGCCGCCGCCACGCCGGGCCGGCCCGCACCCCCGACCGGGATCAACGAACGCGACACCGGCCGGGCGGAGCACCGAAACGACTCATCCTGGCCGATCTCGGAGAAACCCGCGAGCGGTGGGGTGGTTTCTTGCCGCAATCACGTCACCGGCCGGGCACGCGACGTTATGATCGGCATATTCGTGCTCACCCTGTTCGCGTTTTCTGACTGGGGGACATCGCACCATGGGAAATGGTCGAGGAGGAAAGCCCGGAAAGAAATGCCAGGACGGCGAGAATGCGCCGCCGGCAGAAGAGAACCCCGAAGGCGGCGGGTGGAAAGCGGCGCGTGCGTGGGTGGCCGGAATTGTCGGCGCGGTGCTCGTCGCGGCCGCCGGGGCGGTGTTCACCGCCTGGCTCGGCTCCCGTGGCACGGATGTGATCGACCGGGTCAGCGGTGCTCCGCCCGTCACGATCGGCCACGTGGCCGTGGAAACCGACGATCGGGACATCGCTTTGAGAGAGCCGGTGACGGATCCGGAGGAGCGGAGGATTTTCCTCGGCGCCCATGCGACGGACGACGAACGGCAGGCATTGCTGACCCGCCACCGGGCTGCCGTAATCGACTGGATGAATATCACGGTCGTCCTCGTGGGAAATCGCAGCAGTATGCGCATCGTCGACCTGAAGCCGCGGATTGTCGCGCGTAAATCCGTGTCGGACGGCGCGTATCTGAAAGCCGCCAGCGGCAGCGGGGAGGTCGGCACCGTGGAGCTCCGCGCGGACCTCGACAAGGCGGCGCCCCGTTTCGTCACCGCCAAGGATCCCGGCGTCCGATACTTCTCCACGAAGCAGATCGACCTGACGAGGGACGAGCGCGTCACGCTGAGCATGACGATCAGCGGCACGGAGGCGTACTACGAGTTCGACCTTCTCGCCACCGTGCTGGCGGAGGAGCGGGCCGAGCAACTCGTGATCAACGGGCCGGACGGGGGCCCGTTCCGGCTGACCGGCGGGGGCGACACCTATCGCTCCTTCTCCACCACGTCATCGCTGGGCGGATGGGCGCCGATGCCGGCGGCCGAGGCGTGCGAGCTGTTCCCGAAGACCAGGAAATGCTGATGGTGCGCGGTCTGCGCGTCCTCGCGATCCTCCTGGCGCTGGCGGTCTGCCCGGTCGTGGCAGGGGACGCGCCGCGCCTGCCGTGGGCGCCCGCCGCCTGGCGGACCGCCTGGTCCATGCCCGACCAGGAGAAGGCCTCGTTCTCGCTCAACAACCCGCGCCACGGGGTGGCGGAGGGGGGCCTGGCCGTGGCGACGCCGCAGGGGGCGGTGACGGTCCACGACCCTCGGACCGGCAGGCGGCGGTACGCCATCCCCGCCGACGCCGTCCCCATCGCCGGTGTGTGGGTCGCGGCCACGACGATCGTCGTGGCGAGACAGGTGCCCGGCGAGGCCGACCGCCGCCTGTCCGGCTACGAGCTGACCGACGGGGCCCCGCTGTGGCGCACAACGGTCACCGTCGAGCCCGTCGAGCTCGTGGAGGGCGTCCCCCGCTACATCGGCCCCAGGATCATGGTGACCGAGCGCGGCGTCACCTTCCTCGACGGGGCGCGCGGCCCCTACACGTTCACCTTCCTCGACCGGCCGCGCGGCTCCTACACGTTCACCTCCCTCGATCTCCGCACCGGCAGGATCACGGCGCAGACGGTCCGCCCGCGCGACTGCCTGCTGCACAGCGCCGCCTCCGCCCGCTCGGTCGTGCTGGTCAGCGACTGCGCGGGCAGGATCGAACTCGCCTCCGTCGACCCGCACACCCTGCGCCCCGACTGGACGCGCTCACTGCCGCCGTCCGGGCAGGCCGACGCCTCGCTCTCGCTGACGGCGGGCGCCGACGGGTACCTGGACATCGTGGGCGGAGGCGTGGAGTCGTTCTTCGCGCCGGACGGCCGGCTGCTGTCGACCGCGCGCGAGGCCCTTGCGCGTTCTCCGGCCGCCGGGTCCTCGGAACCGGAGCGATGGAGCCGGCCCTTCCAGGTCGGCAACTACCCGGAGCTCAGAGATGAAGGGCTCCTGATCGACGGCAGGCGGTCGGCGCCCACCTTCCTGATCTCCCTGAACACCGTCACCGGCCGCATCCGCGCGCTGCCCATCGCGCTGCCCCCCACCTGGCCCAACCTGGTGGGCACGACCGGGGACATGGCCTTCGTCCACGACGAGGCCGGCTGGATCGTCGCGTACACGCTGGTTCACGGGCTGTCCGGCGACCCCGCCCCGCCTGGCGGTGCCCCCCTGTCCGATTGGCCGGACGCCTGTGCCCTCCTGGGCGACCGCGCGCTGGGCGTCCTCGGCGGTGGTTACCGCCCCGGCCCCGCACGGCGGACCGTGGCGGGAGCATCGACGCCGAAGCCGGCGGACTGCGACTGGATACCGGCGACGGACGAGGAAGCGGTCGTGTCCGTCTCGGTCGCCTGGGTGTTCTCCACTCCGGCCGCCGCACGGGAGGCGTTCGCCGCCATGGTCCGCCGCGTCAAGCAGACCGGCAGGTACGACCCCACGACCGAAACTTCCCACGCCCTGTCGCAGACGCTGCCCCGCCTGCCCAGCGGGATGCTGAGCGAGTCCATCGTCACCGCGGGCCCGGCCCTGGTCCACCTGCGGTCCGCCTCGCGGCGGGCCATCCGGGTGCTCACCCCGCGGCTTCAAAGAAGCCTGCTGGCCCGCTACGAGCCGGCAGCCGTCGTTCCCGACGACGGCCCGCTCGCCGCCCGCCCGGCCGGATGGAGCTTCCCCGCCGACGGTCCCATCGGCGACGACCTGGTGGTGGCGGGTGGCCTCGTGCACGCGGGCAGCAGCGACGGCAAGGTGTACGCGCTGGACGCCGTCTCCGGCGCCCTGCGATGGAGTCACCAGACCGGCGGCCTCGTCACGTCCGGCCCGATTCGAGCCGGCGGCACCGTGTACGCCAGCACCTTCAGCCGGATCGTCGCGCTGGACGCGGTCTCCGGCCGGACGCGGTGGAGCCGCAGGACCCCGGAGGCGAGCGGTTTCGTGATCGACGGGCGCACGGTGTACGCCTGGACCGGCGCGCGGGTCATCGCCCTGGACGCCGCCTCCGGCCGGACGCGATGGCGTGGCAGGGCGAGCGGCTTCATCCGCCGCGTCACCCCGCACGCGGCGGGCGACCTCGTCTATGCCATCGGCCCCGGCGGTGTGGTGGCGCTGGACGCCGGCTCGGGCGAACGCCGCTGGCGCTTGCGCGCCGACGGGCGCACGGGCGTCGCCGGCGTGGCCACGACCGCCGACACCGTCTACGTCGCCGCCGGGGACGGCCGGCTCCACGGGCTGGACCGGATCACCGGCAGGCCGAGGTGGCGCTCCCAGATCGGCGCCCCGATCCTCACCGGCCCCCTGGCGACCGGCGGGGCCGTCTACGTGGGCGGCGGGGGAGTGCTGCACAAGCTCGACGCGGCCACGGGCGCGCGCCTGTGGACCTTCGAGGCCGGCCGCGGCGTCCATACCACCACGAACGCCCTCATGGTCGCCCGCGGTGTCGCGTACCTGGCACGCGTGGGGGACCGGCTCCACGCGCTGGACGCCACCACGGGCAGGACCCGGTGGACCTCTTCCCTCGGCGGCGGGGCGGGCTTCAGGGCCCCAGGCCCGTTCACCCCCGTCCTGGCCGGCGACGCCCTGTACGTCGCGGCCGGCGACGGCGAACTGCACGCCCTCGACGCCGCCACCGGCACCCGCCGGTGGGGCTTCCAGACCGGCGGCGACATCGGAACCACCCCCGTGGTGGCGGGCGGGCGGGTGCACGTCGGCAGCGTGAACGGCAACGTGTACGCGATCCGCGCGTCGGACGGCAGGGTGGGCGGCTGAAGCCGTCATGAGTGACCGGTCGCGGTGCAGTCGCTCTGCCCGCCGCCGGGCCCGGCCACGCTCTGCCGTGAGCGTCTGCGAACCCGGTGGCAGCGCGCTCCCGACCGCCCGCCTCCTCCTCCCGGCCGTGTCCCGGGCCGTCACCAGGCGACGCGGTCCTGTTCCCGGAAGTGCCGAGCCGGGGTTTTCCGCCGGCCGAGCACCGCTCCGCGTCAAAGATCTTCTGTTGACGTCGATCTTCTGTTGACGTCCGCGGGACTTGATGGATCGGAGATTCGGGGTAGGGGAAGACCATGGCTGAATTTCTGACCGATATCAAGGAAATCCGGGCCCGCGCACGTCAGGAGATCGACAAGGGGCCGATCACCTCCGCATACGGCGCCGATCTCCCCCGGGTGATCCAGGTGTGCAACGAGGCGCTGGCCACCGAGCTGGTCTGCGTGCTCCGCTACAAGCGCCACTACTACACCGCCAGCGGCATCTACGCCGAGCCGGTGGCGGCGGAGTTCCTGGAGCACGCCGCCGAGGAGCAGGAGCACGCCGACCGGCTCGCCCGGCGCATCGTGCAGCTCGGCGGTGAGCCCGACTTCAACCCGGACACGCTGACCACCCGTTCACACGCGGAGTACGACGCCAGCCTCGACCTGGTGGAGATGATCAAGGAGGATCTGGTCGCGGAGAGGGTCGCGATCGCCTCCTACACCGAGATCGTCCAGTGGCTCGGCGACGACGACGTGACCACCAGGCGCGTCTTCGAAGACCTCCTCGCCCAGGAGGAGGAGCACGCCGACGACCTCAAGGGGCTGCTGGACAAGCTTCCCGACGCGCTCAGGCGCTGATCCCCCCGGCGGGGCGGGCGCCGCGAGCGGTCGCGGTGCCGCCATCAGCCGTCCTGGATCCAGGAGCCGTGAAAACCCGCCGGGACGCGCCGCGGCAGCCGTACCGAGGCCACCCGGGACAGGTCGGCGGCATCGAGGACCAGCAGTTCGGAGCCGACGCCGGGCCCGCCGGTGACGATGGAGATCAGCCAGCCCTCGTCCTCTCCTCGCGCGTCCTGGGCGGGGACGAAGACCGCCTCACCGGCCATCCGGCCCGGTCCTGTCTTGTGGAGGGCGCTCGCCCCGCTCCGCACGTCGTATTTGACGATCGCCTCGGAGGAGACCGCGTAGAGGTAGCGGTTGCGGCCGCCGGTCCGGCCGTCGTGCAGCGTGGGGAACTCCACGTCGAGGTCGTCGAGCTGCTCCTCGCGGGCGGCGGCGCCGGGTGTGAGGACATACCGGTGCAGGTGGGCCGTCCCGCTCACGGCCGCCCTGGCCGCCGGGTGGGCACTGCCGCCGATGTCCTCCCAGACGGCGGCGAACTCGGCGGGGGTGTAGCGGACGGTGTCGAGCACGACGCGGCCGGAGCCGTCCTCGTGGGCGTTGGCCGTGTGGAAGACGTAGCACGGGTTGATGTCGGACCAGGTCACGCCGGCGTCGCCGGTGCGCGGCATGACCCCGAGGCGGGCGCCGTAGCGCTCGTCCCACCGGTACGGCATGCCGCCCTCGGCGAGCGCCAGGTCGAACACGACGGGCAGATCCATCCACACGACGTGACCGGCGGTGATGGCGAAGTCGTGCATCATCGTCGGCCCCGGCACGGGGATCTCGCGGCTCTCCACGAGCGCTCCGTCCGCCGAGAGCCGGTGGTAGGTGAGATAGGGAGGTATGAAGCCGTAGCCGAAGAAGAGCAGCTCGCCGGTGAGCGGGTCGCGCTTGGGATGGGCGGTCATGGCGGTGGTCAGCAGGCCGCCGAAGTCGCACGGGCCGACCGTCCCCAGCTCTGCGGTGAGTTCGTACGGCAGGCCGTTCTCGACCAGCGCGAAAATCCTGCCCCCGTGCGGGAGGACGTGGGTGTTGGCGGGCACCGCGGTGAGGTCGACGGAGAGGTCGTCCCGGACGAAGGGCGCGTCCTCGGTGAACGCGCGGGTCCGCACCCAGCGGTTGCGGTACCACTCGGCACGGCCGTCGCGCAGCCGTACGCCGTGCACCATCCCGGGCCCGGTGAACCAGTGGCCGGGGTCGCGGCCGGGCAGCGGGTTGGGGCCGTTGCGGAAGTAGCGGCCGGTGAGCGCGGGAGGAAGGGCCCCGCTGACCGGCAGGTCGAAGGCGTCGATCTCGTCGGGCACCGGGGCGAGGAAGCCTTGCAGGTAGAGCGGGGTCATGGGTCGCCTCCTCCCTCTCCTCGACGATGACACGCCGGAGCCGGACGGCTCCACCGCGCGCGCATCAAGGGCCGGGCAAGACGCGCCCCGCCGCCGCGGCTCCCCGGCCGGCGGTCCCGCCCGCCAGGAGTGCTCGGATGACACGCCGATCAGGGGCGTTGATCAGCAAATTGGGTGGTAAAGGTCATAGCATTTCCTAAAGTGGCGAATGATGCCGTAGCGGGATGTGAAGGATGCCTGGGGCTTGTCGAGCACGCAGACGTCCGGGCGCAGGCTCGCTGCCCATCGAACGGTCCGTGTGCGAGGGATAATCGTGTCTACTGCTACAGCCCCAGTCGGACAGCGCATCAAAACCGCTCGCCGCCAGCGAGGCATCTCCCAGGCGGAGCTCGCTCATCCGGAACTGTCGGACAGCTACGTCTCTCTCATCGAGAACGGCAAGCGGACCGCACCGCCGGCGGTGCTGGAGCTACTGGCCGAGAAGCTCGAATGCTCCCTGTCCTACCTGGTCAGCGGCGTGACGGCCGAGCAGCAGGAAGAGCTCGAACTCGGCTTGAGACATGCCCGGCAGGCGCTGGACGGCGACAGGGCGGCCGAAGCGCGCACCCGCTACACCGCCCTGCTCGCCGAGGACGCCATCGCGAGCCTTCCCCACCTGCGCCAGGAGGCCGAGCTCGGCCTGGCCGGCGCCCTGCGGGCCTGCGACGAACTCGATGAGGCGATCCCGCTGCTGGCCGGAGTGCGGCACCGGGACGCGGCCCAGATGCCCGCCGAGCTGTACGCGAGCGTCACCCGCGCGCTGTCGGAGTGCCACCGCCGGCGGGGGGACCTGGCGGCGGCCGTGCGGGTGGCCGAGGAGATCCTGGGCGGCGCGGTACGGCCGGCCTGGAGCGAGGAGCACGTCCGGCTGGGCGCCGAGCTGCTCCTCGCCTACGCCGAGCGCGGAGACCTGCTGCGGGGAGGCCAGTTCCGCGGTGAACTGCTGGCGGCCGCCGGCCGTCTCGGCACCCCCGTGGCGCTCATCGCGGCGCATCGGGCGGCCGCGGTGCTGGCGATGGAGAGCGGGCACGGCGAGGAGGCGCTGGCACACGTCGAGCGGGCCCTGGCCGTCCAGTCCGAGCTCGGCGACCCGCCCGGTCTGAACCGGCTGCGCGTCGCGTGCGCCGGGATCGCGCTCAGCGCGCGGCCCGCGGACGCCGGCCGGTGGCGCCGGCTGCTGATCGCGGCGCGGGCCGAACCGGCCACCGGCCCGGCCGGCGCGGCGGAGGCTCTCGAATGCACGGTGAACCTGATCCGTGCCGAACTGCTGCTGGGCTCCCCGGAGGCGGCGGAAGGGTACCTGGCGGCGGTGCGCGACCAGATCGAGCATCTGCCGCGCGACCGGCAGGCCGAGATCCGTCTCCTGGCGGGCCAGACGATGGCCGGACTCGGGCGGCGGCGCGAAGCGGTGCGCGAGCTGGCCGCCGTGGCCGCGTGGCTGCGGGAGGTGCCCTCCACGCGGCGGACCACGCGCTCCTGGCTCGCCGTCGCCCGGATACTGCAGGAGGTCGAGGAACCGGGCGACAGCGTCGCGGCCTACCAGCGGGCACTGACCTGCATGGGCCTGTAGGCCCGCAGACCCGCCCGATCAGCCCCTGGGGGCCGCGGAGCCCGTCGGCGGGCCAGGGCCGCCATGCCCCTCAGCGGCCGGCGCCTACTCGTAACAGCACAGGCCGCCGCCCTCGAGGTTCGGAGGCGGCGAGACCTTCACCGGCGGGGCCGCGGCCTCCTGGGGGCTCTGCACGGCTGGACCGGCCATGCCTGTGCCCGCCGATCCGAGGGCAACGGACAATGCGGCCGCCGTGACGGCGATTCCGGCCAGTACACGCCTTTTCACAGATACCTCCGTGACATTTTATGGATCATCATGAAGATTGTCTCCTGTGTCGTAGGTGTGACACAACGCCCGAATATGGATACCGGATTGGCTTTGGTGAAGCGAGGGGAAGCGACGTTAAGATGCGCTGTTGAGATGATCCACATCAAGGGTGGATTCGCGTCCTGTGCGGCATCCAGGGAGTCCGACGTGAGCAGCACGAACGTAGGCGGGCGTCTGCAGGCGCTGCGCAAGCAGCGCGGCATGACGATAGCGCAGGTCGCGGAGCCGGGACTGCGCGAAGAAGACGTGGCGGCGATCGAGGACGGCATGCGGGATGCGAGCGCCCCGGAGATAAGGATCCTGGCCGACCGGCTGGGCTGCTCTCCCGCGGAGCTGGGACACGGCATCACCGACCGGTACGTGGCGGCCCTGCACGCCCGGGTGGCCCAGGCGGAGACGGCTCTGCGCCAGGGCCGGGTCGAGGAGGCCGGGCAGGAGCTGGCACGGCTGATCGCCGAACCGGCGCTCCGCCATCTGCCCGACCTGTGCCGGCGTGTCGGCTACGGCTACGCCCTGGCGCTGGAGGCCGCCGGCAACCGGCCGGCCGCGATCGAACAGCTGACGGTCGCGCTGGACGAGGCGTGCTCCGACCACGCGGAGACGACGGCCGCGCTGGCGGGTGTGGAGGCGCAGCTCCGCGAGCAGCGCATCTCGATCGCCCTGGCCCTGTGCCGGTGCCACCGGGAGGTGGGCGACCTGCCGTCCGCCGTGCGGGTCGGTGAGGAGGCGCTGGAACGTGAGGTGCCCTCGGGGTGGACCGACCGGCTGGTGGAGCTGGCCTCGACCCTGCTGGGAGCCTATGTCGAGCGCGGCGATCGGGAGCGGATGGCGCAGTTCGCCACCGATCTGCTGGAAGAGGCCGACCGGATCGGATCGCCCCGCGCGATCGCGGCGGCCTCGTGGAACAGCGCGGTGGTGGCCCGCATTCTCGACGACCCGCTGGAGGCGGACCTGCTGAGCAACCGCGCCCTGCGACTCCAGGCGGAGCTGGACGACGGGCTGGCGATGGGCCGGCTGCGGATGTGCATGGCCCAGTACGCCCTGCGGCATGGGCCGCAGGACGTCGAGCGGATCGGGCAGATGCTGACCGACGCCCATGCCGAGCTGGTGGCGGCCTCGGCGCACCCGGGCGACATCGTCTCGTGCCGGCTCGCGATGGCACGCCTCGACCTGCTGCGCGAGGAGCCGCAGGTGGCCCTGGAACGTACGTTGTCGGCGGTGGAGCAGGCGGCGGGCATGGTGGGGCCGGTGGCGGTGGAGGCGCACGAGCTGCTGGCCGAGGTCTACCGGGCCCTGGGGCGGCTGGAGAAGGCGGCGCTCGCCCAGACCGGGGCGGCGCAGGCGCTGGAGAGGATGACGGCGCTGCGGCCGGCATCGGCGGCGTGGATGGTCGTCGCCGATCTCCACGGTGACGCGGGCCGGCCCGAGCAGGGACGCGCGGCGCTGGAGCAGGCGCTGATGTGCGCGGCGCTGTAGGAGCCGGCGATGCGCCGACGCGCGCGGAGCCGTAGGGGCCTCGTGGCGGGAGGCCGGGCGCCGGGGCGGGAAGTACGGCTAGCCCCGTTTCCCGCACGTGCCGCATCGTTGCGGGTCAGAAGCTATATCTGGTCCAGTGCAGGGGTAATCGCCCCAGGTCGATGAGGGTCACGTGCGGAATACAGGGCTAGCGGGCCGTGCAGGACACCGCGGGCGCGGGGGAGCCGTTCCCGGCGGCGACGAACCCGAAGGCCGTCGTCGCGCCGGGAGCCAGGGAGCCGTTCCACGCGGCGTTCCCGGCGGTCACGGCGGATCCCGTCTGGGTGACCGTCGCGTTCCACGACTGGCTGATCGGCCGGTCGGCGAAGTCCCAGCTCGTGGTCCATCCGGTGCGCGGGGCGGTCCCGGTGTTCGTGACGGTCACCTCGCCCTGGAAGCCGCCCGGCCACTGGTTGACGGTCCGGTAGGTGGCCGCGCAGGCACCGGCCGGGGGAGTCACGGTCGGGGTCGGTGAGACGGTCGGGGTCGGGGAGGTGGTCGGAGCCGTGCCGAGCAGGGCCGTCAGGGCGGGGAACCAGCGGCCGGCCATCTTCTGGTCGCCCGCCGCGTTGGGGTGCACGCCGTCGTAGGTGTCGGCCGCGGTGCTGAAGCCCGTCCACTGGTCGACCACGACGATGGGCGAGCGGGCGGTGGTCTTGGCCGCCGCCCAGTCGGGGATCGCGGCGTTGAGCGCGGACACCCGCTGCCCGCACTCGCCGCAGGTGCTGGGGTTCATCGGGATGATCTGGGCGACCAGGAGTTTCATGTCGGGGTTGTCGGCCCGCATCTGGTCCACCAGCTTGCCGTAGGCGGCCAGGATGGTCGCGGTGGGGCGGTTGCTCCAGACGTCGTTGGTGCCGAAGTGCATCATCACGATGTCGGGCCGGGTCGCCGAGAGCCATCCGGGGAGCTGGTTCTGGTCGGCCACGTCGGTGACCAGCGCTCCGCCGTGGCCCTCGTTGTCCCCGTCGTGGGCGATCCCGCAGCCTTGCGGGGGCAGCGTCCCGACGAAGTCGATGTCGGTGTGGCCGGCCTCGCGAAGCCGCTCCCACAGCAGGGCCCGCCAGCAGCCGGGCGAGCCGGTGATCGAGTCGCCGAGCGCCATGATCCTGACGGCCGCCGCCTGCGCCGGCACCGCCGTACTCACCAGAAGGAATCCGAGGGTCACGGCCACAGCCGCCAGAACCGCCAGAACCGAACCGCTTCCGCGCATCGCTCACTCCTGCCGTCGTCCCGGCCGATGCTAGGCGTGCTTTTCCCGGAACGGAAAGCGGCCGGATCACGGAAGGCCCGCTGACCTGTGAGGACGGTGCCGGCCGGCGTGTAACTTTCAGCCGCCCGCCGGGTTGGCCCGGACGGCGGAGGCGGCCGGGCCGTGCGTGATCGACGCGGATGCCGAGACCGCGGGCGGACGTGGTGCGTGCGGCGTCGCGCGGCGATTGGAGAACAGCACAACGGATCGGGCCCGGTTCGTCATGGAGACCGAAGAAGCGGTGACGAACGCGGCCTAACGTTCGGACATGCCCCGCCTCTCCCTCAGCGACCTCTACCGCATCGCGGTACCGGAAGATCCCCGGCTGCGTCCCGGCGGAAGCAGCGTCGCCTACGTGGTCGTGACCGCCGACCGGGAATCCGACGACAACCGTTCCGAGATCTGGCTCGCGGCACCCGGCGCCGAGCCGCGGCCTCTGACGGGCGGCCCGCGCGACTCCTCCCCGCGCTGGTCGCCCGACGGGCACTCGCTGGCCTTCCTCCGTCCCGTGGACGGGAAACCGCAGATCCATCTGCTGCCGATGGACGGCGGCGAGCCTCGCGTCCTCACCGCCGCGCCGCTGGGCGCGGGCGCGGCGGTCTGGTCTCCCGACGGCACCGGGATCGCCTACGGCGCGCCGCACGGCGACCCCGACCCGCACGCCCCGGTCGTGGCCGACCGCCTGGAGTACAAGGCGGACGGCGCGGGCCTGCTGCGGGGTCTGACCACGCACCTGTCCGTGGTGGACGTGGCGACGGGACAGACCCGGCAGCTCACCTCGGGAGACTTCCACGCGGGCGAGCCGTCCTGGTCGCCGGACGGACGGAAGCTGGCCTTCGCCGCGAGCATGGAGCCCGACCGCGATCTGGCCGTCACGGGTGCGGTCTACTCGGTCGACGCCTCGGGCGGCGAGCCCGAGCGGCTCACCGGCGCCGGCGTGATCTGCACGGGTGCCTGGTGGCTGGGCGGGCGGCTGCTGGTGGCGGGATACGCCGGCGACCCCGTCGGGCACACCCGCCTGTTCAGCCTCGGGACGGACGGGCTCGTGGAGGTCGAGACCGGGCTCGACCGCAACGTCATGGTGGGCGCGCCCGGCTATCCCGGTGCGGCGCCCCAGCTCGCGGGGGACGACCTGATCTTCTGCGCCCGGGACAGAGGACTCACCCACCTGTACCGCGCGCCCGGCGAGAAGATCGTCGGCGGGGATCAGGTGGTCTCCGGCGTCAGCGCCGCCGAGGGCGGGATCGCCTACGTCGCCGCCACGCCGTACAGCGCGGGCGAGGTCTACCTCGCGGAGTGGCCCGCGGGCCGGACCGGCGTCCCACCGGGCGGCGGCCCGGCTGTCTCCGGTGCGACGGCGCCGGGCGTGACCAGGCTCACCGCCTACGCGCTCCCCGACGTCGAGCTGTTCACCCCGCGCAGCCGTACCTTCACCGCCCCCGACGGGACAGCGGTCGAGGGGTTCGTGCTGCGGGACGAGAGGCTCACCGAGCCCGGACCGCTCCTGCTGGACGTGCACGGCGGCCCGCACAACGCGTGGGCGCCGGTCTTCGACGGCGTGCACCTCTACCACCAGGTGCTCGCGGCCCGGGGCTGGACCGTGCTCACCGTCAACCCGCGCGGCAGCGACGGCTACGGTGAGGCGTTCTACACCGCCGCCCTCGGCGCCTGGGGGATCGCCGACACCGGCGACTTCCTGAGCCCGATCGACGAGCTGGTCGCCGAGGGCCTCGCCGATCCCGACCGGCTCGCGGTGACCGGTTACAGCTACGGCGGCTACATCTCCTGCTGGCTGCCGACCCGGACCGGCCGCTTCAAGGCGGCCGTCCCCGGCGGGTGCGTCAGCGACCTGGTCAGCATGGCCGGCACCTCCGACATGGGATATTTCCTGAAGATGTATGAGTGCGGCGGCGACCTGGCGAGCCAGTCCCCGATGACCCATGTCGCCCGGGTGACCACGCCCACCCTCATCCTGCACGGCGAGAACGACGATCGGTGCCCGGTCGGTCAGGCCGAGCAGTGGTTCGCGGCCCTGCGGGAGCGGGGCGTGCCGGTCCGGCTGGTCCGCTATCCCGGCGGCTCCCACCTGTTCATCCTCAACGGCCGCCCGTCCCATCGGGTGGACTACAACGAAAGGATCGTCGCGTGGCTGGAGCAATGGATCTCGGTCGCTGGCACGACCGTCTCGCAGGACTGATCGCCGAGTACGAGGTTCCCGGCGCGAACCTGGCCTTCCTGCACGAGGGGGAGGTCCACGAGTTCGCCGCGGGCGTGCTCAACATGGACACCGGGGTGGAGGTGACCACCGACTCGCTCTTCCAGATCGGCTCGGTCAGCAAGGTGTGGACCGCCACCCAGATCATGCTTCTCGTCGAGCGGGGCGCGCTGACGCTCGAGACCCCGGTCGTCCAGGTCCTGCCGGAGTTCCGGGTCGCCGACCCGGAGGTGACCAAGACCGTCACGATCAGGCACCTGCTCTCCCACACCTCCGGCATCGACGGCGACTTCTTCCTCGACACCGGCCGCGGTGACGACTGCATCGAGAAATACGTCGAGGCCTGCGCGGACCTCGCGCAGAACCACCCCCTCGGCGTCACCCAGTCGTACTGCAACGCGGGATTCACCATCGCCGGGCGCGTCGTCGAGCGCCTCACCGGCAAGGTGTGGGACGCCGCGCTGCGCGAGCAGATCATCGAGCCGCTCGGCCTGACCCACACCCACACCCTGCCGGAGGACGTCCTGCGCTTCCGCGGGGCCATGGGCCACCTGGACGGAGCGCCCGCCCCCGTCTGGGGCCTGATGCGCTCCTGCGGCCCGGCCGGGCTGATCTGCGCCCGTCCCGCCGACGTCGTCGCCTTCGCCCGAGCGCACCTGGGCACCGGGCTGCTCGCCGACCCGCGGGCGATGTGGGAGCCGCAGGTGGACATCCCCAACCCGTACACCCTCGGCAAGCAGTGGGGCCTGGGCTGGATCCTGGACGAGTGGCAGGGGCGCCGGGTCATCTCCCACGGCGGCAACACCATCGGCCAGGCGGCCATGCTCTGGGCGGTCCCCGACACCGAGACGGTGGTGTGCGTGCTGGCCAACGGCGGCCACACCGCCGCGTTCCAGCACGCCCTGGCCACCGAGCTCTTCGACGAGCTGCTCGTCCTGGCCGTGCCGCCGGTGCTGGGGCCGCCGGCCGAGCCGTTCGAGACCGACGTCGAGCGGTACGCCGGGGTGTACGAGCGGGCGGGCAGCCGGATGACGCTGACGGTCCGCGACGGCAGGCTCTCGCTGTACGGCGAGGCCACCGGCGCCCTCGCCGGGGTGCAGCCGCCCATGGAGTTCGACCTCGTCCCGGTGGACGACGTCACCTTCGTCGGCCGCCCGGAAGGGGAGCCGCAGTGGTTGTCGGCCGTTTTCTACGAGCTCGCCGACGGCTCGCCGTACGTCCACCTCGGCGTGCGCGCCACGCCCAAGATCGCTTGAGGAGCCGGCGTGCTTGAGAACCTGCAGGAGCGTTTCGACGAGGCGGCACGGCGGCACGGCGTGCCCGGCGCCGCGCTCGCCGTCTGGACGGGCGGCCGGCTCGTCGAGGTCGCCACCGGCGTGGTGAACAGGAACACCGGCGTGGAGACCACGACCGACAGCGTCTTCCAGGTCGGCTCCACCACCAAGGTCTGGACCGCCGCCCTCGTGATGCAGCTCGTCGACGAGGGGCTGGTCGAGCTGGACCGCCCGGTCGGCGCCTACCTGCCGGGGTTCGCCGTCGCCGACGGCGCGGAGAAGGTCATCACGGTCAGGCACCTGCTCACCCACACCGGCGGCTTCGACGGCGACCTGTTCGAGGACACCGGGCGCGGCGACGACTGCCTGGACAAGTATGTGGACTTCCTGCACGACGCGGGCCACGTGCACGCCCCCGGCGCCATGTTCTCCTACTGCAACGCCGGGTACTGCGTGCTCGGCGCCCTGGTCGCGCGGGTGCGTGGCACCACGTGGGAGCGGGTGATGCGCGAGCGCCTGCTGGATCCGCTCGGTGCCACGCACTCGGCGCTCTTTCCCGAGGAGGCCATCCTGTTCCGGGCGGCGGCCGGTCACGTCGGCCCCGAGGGCGTCGTCCACCACAGGTGGGACATGCCGCGCTCCAACGCCCCCGCTGGCTCGACCATGTGCCTGGCCCCGCGCGAGCTGGTCCGCTTCGGCCGGATGTTCGTCGCCGGAGGTCTCGCGGAGGACGGCACCCGGCTGCTGTCGGAGGAGTCGGTCGCGGCCATGCGGACCGGGCAGGTCGACGTGCCCGGGATCTCCGGGCTGCTGGCCGACCGTTGGGGTCTGGGCTTCGAGCTGTTCGACTGGGGCGGCGAGGTCTACGGTCACGACGGCGGCACGATCGGGCAGAGCACGTTCTGGCGGGTCGTGCCGGGAGCGGACTTCGCGATCGCGATGAGCGCCAACGGCGGGGGCTTCCTCGGCCTGCTCGTCGACGTGGTGCTGCCGGTGATACGCGAGGCCACCGGGCTCGCGGTCCCGGAGTTCCCGGTCCCGGCCGCGAGGCCGGGGGTCGTGGACCCCACGCCGTACACCGGCAGGTACGAGGGGCCGATGATCGCCTACGAGGTGGCCGAGGCGGACGGCGGCCTGGACGTCACCCTGATCCCCGGCGAGTTCATGGTCAGGGCGGGCACCCCGCGCACCACCACCCGCTTCGTCCACCACTCCGGCCACTCCTTCGTCGCGGCGGAGCCGCGGGACGGCGGGCACGAGACGATCACCTTCGTGGTGGAGGACGGCCGTGCCGCCTACCTCCACAACGGGCGGGCGCTGCCCCGTGCGTGAGGCGCTGCGTGAGGCGTTCGGCGACGCGGACGTGGAGGGCTTCATCCACGTCCGCGACGTCGACGGCGGCGCCGAGATCGGTCTCGGCGCCGACGAGCCGGTCGTGCTCGCCTCGGTGTTCAAGGTCCCGATCGTCCTGGAGTACGCCAGGCAGGCCGCGGCCGGGACCCTGGAGCGCACCGAGCGGCTGACCGTCACCGCCGCCGACAAGGACGGCGGCATCGGCACCTCCGGCTGCGCCGACGACGTCTCGCTCACCCTGCGCGACCTGGCCCACTTCATGATGACCATGAGCGACAACGCGGCCACCGACGTGCTGCTGCGCCGGGTCGGGCTCGGCAACCTGCACGCCACGCTGCGCGAGCTCGGGCTGGAGCGCACCCGCCTGATCGGCGGCTGCGCCGAGCTGCTCGGGAGCGTCGCGGTCGAGCTGGGCCTCTCCGGCGGGCAGGGCGTCTCCGACGAGGAGGCGCTCGCCGGGGTGAGCGAGGACCGGATCCGGGCGCTGTCGGTCATGGATCCGGAACGGACCACCTCGGGCACGCCCCGCGAGATCACGACCCTGCTGAGCAAGATCTGGCGGGACGAGGCCGGCCCCCCGGAGGCCTGCGCGGAGGTACGGAGGATCATGGGCAGCCAGATCTGGCCGCACCGGCTCTCCTCCGGGTTCGGCGACGAGGTGAAGGTCTCCGGCAAGACCGGCACGCTCTGGGGCGTCCGCAACGAGGCGGGTGTCGTGGAGTATCCGGACGGGAGGCGCTACGCCGTCGCGGTCTTCCTGCGGACCGGCTCGCTCGGTCTCCGGTTGCCCAAGGCCGACAGGGTGATCGGCCATGCGGCCCGTGTGGCCATTGATCACCTAAGAGAATAATGTCGCTCTATGTCCGTTATCGTGAACGGATGACCAACCGGCCCCGGGCCAGTCTGCAGCGGATCCTGGAAGACCTGGGCAGCACCGTGCTGGACGTGGCGGCCTCTCCCGGAGAGCTCGACGCCGAGGTCACGGGCGTGCACATCTACGACCCCCTCGACGAGCTGCTGCTCCCCGAGGGGGGCATCCTGCTCGCCGTCGGGGTCGACCGTGCCGAGCAGATCTGCGCCCTGCTCGACGCGGCGGGCCCGGCGGCGGGCGTCGTCGTCAAGCAACCGGTGGACGTCGACGAGCTCGTCCGGGCGAAGGTCCTGGAGACCGGGGTGGCGGTGCTGGGTCTCACCCGTGCCGCCTCCTGGGCGCAGGTGGCCGCGCTGCTGCGCTCCCTGCTGGCGGAGGGCGACCTCGCCGAACCGGGGGAGGCCCCGCCGGACGACCTGTTCGCGCTGGCCAACGCCGTGTGCGCGCTCCTGGACGCGCCGGTCACCATCGAGGACCGGTCATCGCGGGTGCTGGCCTACTCCGGGCGGCAGGACGAGGCCGATCCCGGCAGGGTGGAGACCGTGCTCGGCCGCCAGGTGCCGGAACGGTACCGGCGGATGCTGGAGGAACGCGGGTTCTTCCGCCAGCTCTACCAGAGCCGTGAGCCGATCTACATGGAGCTGGACGACGACAGCATCAACCGGGCGGCGGTGGCCGTCCGGTCCGGGGACGAGATCCTCGGCTCCATCTGGGCCGCCGTGCGGGAGCCGCTGAGCGACCAGCGGCAGCGCGCCCTCGCCGACGCAGCCAAGATCGTCGCGCTGCAGCTGCTCCGGCAGCGGGCCGGGGCGGACACCAGGCGCAGGCTCCGCGCCGACCTGCTCTCCACCGTGCTGGCGGGCGGCAGGGACGCGGCCGAGGCGGCCGGCCGGCTCGGCGTCGCCAGCGGGCGGCTGTGCGTGCTCGCGGCCCAGCTCAGCGGCGGACCGCACGCCGACGCCGCACACCGGGAGAGCGACCGGCAGCGGTTCTGCGACGCGCTCGCCCTGCACGTCGGGGCCATCCACCCCAAGGCCGCCGCCGCGCTGGTCGGCTCGGTGGCCTACGCCGTACTGCCGCTGCACGCCGGCGGCGGCGACGAGGAGGCGCGGGCCGTGCGGGTCGCCGAGAGCTTCCTCGTCCGTGTCGGCCCCCGGCACGCGGCCAACATCGGCGTGGGGCGTCTGGCGGGCAACCTGGCCGAGGTGGCCAGATCCCGGGCCGACGCCGACCGGGCGCTGCGGGTGCTGCGCGCCCGCGAGGCGTCCGGCGCGGTCGCCGGCTACACCGGCGTGCACTTCGAGGCGCTGCTGCTGCGGCTGTCGGACCTGGTGGAGGCCGAGGAGCAGGTCCCCACCGGCCCCTACGAACGGCTGGTGAGCCACGACGCGGAGCACGGCAGCGAGCTGGTCGCCACCCTGCGGGCCTACCTGGACGCGTTCGGCGACGTCAACGCCGCCTCGGCCCGGGTGCACGTGCACGCCAACACCTTCCGCTACCGGTTGAAGCGGCTCGCCGAGATCAGCGGCCTGGATCTGGCCGATCCCGAGGCGCGCCTGACCGTGATGCTCCAGATGCGGCTCTTCGGGCGGTAGCACGATGGATCTCAGGCTTTTCGTGGCGGAGGACGAAGAAGGATCGCCGGGAAACGGCAAATGTGGGGCATCACCCCCACCTTCCTGGAGTCCCGATGAGAAACACAGGAGTGGCGGCCGTGCTCGGCGCCCTCAGCCTGTCCGTGGCCGCGTGCGGCGGTACGGCGGACTCCCCGTCAGGCGGATCCGCCGGCGGTGGCACCTTCACCTTCGCGATCAGCAGCGACCCCGGGGTGCTCGACCCGGCCATGGGGGTGCTCTCGGTCACCAACACCGTGCTGTCGCTGGCCTACGACACGCTGGCCCGCATCGGTCCCGACGGCAAGATCATCCCTGGGCTGGCCGAGAAGTGGGACGTCAAACCCGACTCGGTGACCTTCACCCTCCGCAAGGACGTCACCTGCTCCGACGGCTCCAAGCTCACCCCCACCGACGTGGCCGCCAATGTCAACCACATCGCCGACCCGGCTTCCAAATCGCCGATCTACGGCGTGCTGGTGCCCACCGGGATGAAGGCCGAGGCGGACGACGCGGCGGGGACGGTGACGCTCTCCACCCCGAAGCCCTTCAGCTTCATCCTGCAGAGCACCCCGCTGGTGTTCATCGTCTGCGGCAAGGGGGTCGAGGACCGGTCGGTGCTGGCCCGCGGCACCTCCGGTTCCGGGCCCTACACGCTCACCGAGGCGGTGCCCAGCGACCACTACACCTTCCAGATCCGCAAGGACTACACCTGGGGGCCGGGCGGCGCCACCACGAAGGAGCCGGGACTGCCCGCCAAGGTCGTGCTGAAGGTCGTGCCGAACGAGCAGACCGCCGCCAACCTGCTGATCTCCGGTGACCTCAACGGCGCGGTCGTCTACGGTCCCGACCGCGCCCGCCTGGAGGCCAGCCCGGGGATGGGCAAGACCGTCCAGGCCGCGGGCAACGGGCAGTTCTTCTACCATCAGGGAGACGACCGGCCCGCCAAGGACCCGGCGGTGCGCAAGGCGCTCACCCAGGCGATCAACCTCAAGGAGCTCGCCGGGATCGCCTCCACCGGCACCGGCCGCCCGGCCACCGGACTGGTGCTGGAGCCGCGGCCGTGCCAGGGCGACACCGTCACCGGCCACGTCCCGGCGTTCGACGCGGCCGCCGCGGGCGCCGCACTGGACGCCGCCGGCTGGAAGGCCGGCGCCGACGGCATCCGCGCCAAGGACGGCCGGAAGCTGGAGCTGCGCCTGCTCTACGCCACCACCAGGGGGCCGGGCGTGCTGGCCGCGGCCGAATACCTCGCCGCCGCGTGGAAGAAGGCGGGCGTCGATGTCAAGCTGAACGGCGTCATCGACACCAAGCTGTCGGAGTCGCTCAACGCCACCCAGGACTGGGACGTCGTCTGGCTGCCGATCGGCGTCACGCTTCCCACGCAGCTCGTCGGCTTCCTGTCCGGCCCGGCGGCGCCGAAGGGCGCCAACTTCTCCCACCTGGCCAACGCCCGCTACGAGAAGCTGGTGGCCGAGGCTCAGCTCAAGCCCGCCGAGGAGGGCTGCGCGCTCTGGCTGGAGTCGGAGTCCGCGCTGTTCGAGAACGCCGACCTGGTGCCGGTCGTGGAGACCACCGTGCTGACCGCGGCCAAGAACGCGAAGTTCGACATGATGGCGGGCCTGTTCATCCCGACCTCCATCCGGATGACCGAGGCGGGCTGAGTGGCCGGGACCACTCGCCCACCGGCCGGCGGGCGCCTGCTCGCCGGCCGGGTGCTCCCGGGCCGGACGCGCGGCGCGTTCGTGCTGCGGCACCTCGTCCGCTTCGTGATCTCGCTGGCCGTGCTGCTCGTCGCGTCGTTCGCGATGATCCACCTGATCCCGGGCGACCCGGTGCGCGCCTCGCTCGGCCCCGCCGCGCCGGTCGAGCTGATCGCCGCCAGGCGGGCCGCGCTCGGGCTGGACCAGCCGCTCCTGTCCCAGCTGGTGTCCTACGTCCGCAACGTGCTGGGCGGGGAGTTCGGCACGTCCTTCCTCAGCGGGGAACCGGTCGGCGAGGTCATCGCCGCCCGGCTCCCCAACACGCTCGTCCTCGCCCTGCTCGCGACCGTCGTGGCCCTGCTCGTCGCGGTGCCGCTGGGTATGTGGGCGGGGGTCCGCACCGAGAACGGCCGCAACCGGGGCACCGAGGCGACCTTCACCTCCGCGACCGGCGCGGCCGTCGCGGTGCCCGAGTTCCTCTACTCGATCGCCCTGGTGACGGTGTTCGCGATCGGCCTCGGCTGGTTCCCGCCCGCCGGCAGGGGCGGGCCCGAATCCTACGTGCTGCCGATTCTCGCCCTGGCCATCGCGCCGGCGGCGATGATCGCCCGGATCTCCCGGGTGGAGACGCTGCGCGAGCTGGGCACCGACTACGTGCGGCTGGCGCGTGCCAAGCGGTTGCCCGCCGCCCGGCTGTACGTGCGGCACGTCCTGCCCAATACGCTCACCGCGACGCTCACCGTGGGCGGTCTGCTGCTCACCAGCCTGATCGCCGGAAGCGTGCTGGTCGAGTACGTCTTCGCGTGGCCGGGTCTCGGCCTGCGGATCGTGGAGTCGATCACCCAGAAGGACTACCCGGTCGCCCAGGGCGTGATCCTCGTCTACGGCGCGATCGTGCTCGCGGTGAACCTCCTCGTCGACCTGCTGCTCGGCGTGCTCGACCCCACGTCCGCCCTGAAGGAGAGCTGATGCGGCACCTGCTGCGGACCCCCGCCGGGCTCGCCGGGACCACGCTGGTCGGGCTCATGGTGATCCTGGCGATCGCCGGGCCGCCGATCTGGGGCGCCGAGGCCGAGCGCATCGACCCCGCGGTCATTCTCCAGGGAGCCTCGGCCGCGCACCCGCTCGGCACCGACAACCTGGGCCGCGACATCCTCGCCCGGGTGCTGGTCGCCGGGCGGCTCTCGCTCGTGCTCGCCCTGCTGGCCACGCTCATCGGCGCGATCGGCGGGATCGTGCTCGGCGCGCTCCCCTCGGTGCTGCCCCGCAGGGCCGCGCGTCTGGTCACCGGTACGGTGAACGCGCTGGTCGCCTTCCCGGGACTGCTGCTGGCCATGTTCACCGCGGTGGTCGCGGGACTCGGCGCGCGAGGGGCGGTGCTGGGCATCGGCGTCGCCATCGCGCCCGGCTTCGCCCGGCTCACCCAGACGCTCGCCGCCTCGGTCTCCGGGGCCGACTACGTCTCGGCCGCCCGCATGCTCGGGGTCCCCCGGCGGCGGATCATGGCGCGCCACGTCCTGCCCAACATCGCCGAGCCGCTGATCCTCAACCTCACCCAGGCACTGGGCGGCGCGCTGCTCGGGCTCGCCGGGATGTCCTTCCTCGGCCTGGGCGTGCAGCCGCCGTCGTTCGACTGGGGACGGCTGCTGTTCGACGGCTTCGGCCGCATCTACTCCACCCCGGCCGTCGCCCTCGGCCCCGCCGTCGCGGTGGCGCTCGCGGGCATCGGGTTCAACCTCCTGGGGGACGTCCTGGCACGCGCCGCGTCGCGCACCGCCGTACCGGCCGGGAAGGCCGTCCCACGGGCCGTCTCCGCGCCCGGAGCGCTCGGCGAGCCCGACCCGGAGGCGGTTCTGGAGGTGCGGGACCTCACCGTCACCTTCCCCGGCGGCGTGACGCCGGTACGCGGGCTGTCGCTGACCGTCGCGCCCGGCGAGATCGTCGGCCTGGTGGGGGAGTCGGGCAGCGGCAAGAGCCTGACCGCGTCGGCGATCGGCGGGCTGGTGCCCTACCCGGGCGAGGTGAGCGCGGCACGGCTGCGGCTGTGCGGCACCGACCTCGGCGAGCTGCCGGAACAGGAGCGCCGCAAGCTGCTCGGCACGTCGCTGGCGATGGTCTTCCAGGACCCGATGGCCTCGCTCAACCCGGCGCTCAGAGTCGGCGGCCAGCTCGCGGAGGTGGCGACCGTGCACCAGGGCGCGAGCCGCGCCGAGGCCAGGGCCAGGGCCGTGGACCGGCTCAGGCACGTGCGCATCCCGGAGCCGGACAGACGGGCCCGGCAGCACCCGCACGAGCTGTCCGGCGGCATGCGGCAGCGTGCGGTGATCGCGATGGGCCTGATGGGCACGCCGCGGCTGATCATCGCCGACGAGCCGACCACCGCCCTCGACGTGACCGTGCAGCGGCAGATCCTGCGCCTGCTGCGCGAGGTGACCGGCGAGAGCGGCGCGGCGACCCTGTTCATCTCCCATGACATCGCCGTGGTCGGCGAGCTGTGCCACCGGGTCGTGGTGATGTACGCGGGCCGGGTGGTCGAGGAGCTGCCGGTGGAGAAGCTGGCCTCCGGCGCCGCGCACCCCTACACCCGCGCGCTGGTCGCCTCGCTGCCCGACATGGACACCGACAGGTCCCTGCCGCTGGCCAGCATCTCCGGCCATCAGCCCTCACCCGCCGAGCTCGGCCCGGGGTGCGCCTTCGCGGCCCGCTGCGAGCTGGCGACCGGCCGCTGCGCCGAGCGCCCACCCCTGATCCCGTACGGCAAGGCGCACCAGGTCGCCTGCTGGGAGGCTTCATGATCATCAAGAACCTGACGGTGCGGTTCGGCGCGTTCACCGCCGTCGACGACGTCACGCTGGAGATCCCGGCAGGGGCGATCGTCGGCCTGGTGGGGGAGTCGGGGTCGGGCAAGTCCACGCTGGCCAGGGCGGTGACCGGGCTGGTGCCGTACACCGGCGAGATCACCGGCGGCGATCCGCGCCGGATCCAGATGGTCTTCCAGGATCCCTATGCCTCCCTCGACCCGCGGATGACCGTGGGCGCGTCGGTGGCCGAGGGACTCCGTGTGCCCCGCGCCGCCCGCCAGGCGGAGGTGGAGCGGCTGCTGTCGCTGGTGTCGCTGCCCGCCTCGATGGCGGGGCGCTACCCGCGCGAGCTGTCCGGCGGCCAGCGGCAGCGGGTGGCGGTCGCCCGGGCGCTGGGCGCGCGCCCCGAGCTGCTGGTCGCCGACGAGATCACCTCCGCCCTGGACGTCTCCGTCCAGGGCTCGGTGCTCAACCTGGTCCGCTCGCTGCGCGAGGAGCTCGGGCTGTCGATGCTGTTCATCTCGCACAACCTCGCCGTGGTCCGCTACGTCTCCGATGTCGTCGCGGTGATGCACCGGGGCAGGCTGGTCGAGATGGGGGCGACCGAAGAGGTGGTGGGCTCGCCCCGGAACGGCTACACCCGCTCCCTGCTTGAGGCGGTGCCCCGCCTCAGGCGCGCCTGACGCAAGCGTGAGGAGTCCCGGTTCGCCCGGGACGTCAACCACGCGCTTTGACGGCGTCAAAGGACGGCGCGAGACTTCCCGTCGCACCCGATCCGCAGACGGAAGGCATGCCCATGCCCACCCAGCTCATCCGACGTGCCCCGCTGCCGGCGCTGGCCTCACTCGTGCTCATCCCTCTGACGGGGGCCGCCACGACCGGTCACGCGTCCGCCGCTCCGTCCGCGACGACACTGACGGCGACGCCGGCGGCGGCACCGGCGGCAGCGACGCGGGCGGCGCCGGACGCAGCCCGGGCCAGGAAGGAGCTGCGCACGCTGGAGGCGTCCTTCAAGGGTCGCATCGGCGCGTACGCCGTCGACACCGCCACCGGAAAGACGGTCACGTACCGGTCGGGCGAGCGTTTCCCGCTGCTGTCCACCTTCAAGGCGATCGCGGCGGCGGCCGTGCTGCACAAGGCCCGCACCTCCGACCCCGGCCTGCTGAACAAGGTCGTGCACTGGACGAGCGCCGAGCTGCAGGAGCATTCCCCGGGCACCGAGAAGCACGTGCAGGACGGGCTGACCGTCGCCCGGCTGTGCGAGGCGGCCATCACCCGAAGTGACAACACCGCGGCCAACATGCTGCTGAAGCAGATCGGCGGCCCCGCCGGGCTGACCGCGTACTTCCATACGCTGAAGGATCCGGTCTCCCGGCTGGACCGGTGGGAGACCGAGCTCAACAACTGGAGCCCCAAGGAGAAGCGGGACACCACGACGCCCGCGTCGATGGGCCGTGACCTGCGCGCGGTCACGACAGGTGACGCCCTCGACGCCAAGGACAGGGAGCGGCTGAACGCCTGGCTGATCGCGAACAAGACCGGGGACGCCCGCATCCGCGCGGGCCTGCCCAAGACCTGGACGGTCGGCGACAAGACCGGCACGAACTCGAAGTACGGGGCCGGGAACGACGTCGCGGTCGTCTGGCCCGGAAAGTCGGCCGCCCCCATCATCATGTCGATCTACACCAACCGCAGGGCCGCGGACGCCCCTGCCGACGACAAGGTCATCGCGGACACCGCCGCCATCCTCGCCCGCGGCCTCGGCAAGCTCTGATGCCACATGGAAGGGGATTGAAGACCGTACGTCTCCGCTCGGCGTCCGGCCCCGAGACGCCGGGGGCCGCCCGGGACGATCCGGGCGCCGAGCGCCGCCGCGGCCCTCAACGGGTGGTGTGATCGCCCTGGTCGGCCGTCAGAGGGTGATCCATTCGGTGGAGGTGGTGACCTCCTCCAGGATGTCGGGGATGGGGTCGATGCCGATGCCGGGGCCGGTGGGGACGTCGAGGTGGCCCTCGTGCAGCTCGAACGGTGTGGTGATGTCGGTGGCGTAGTAGCGGCGGGAGGCGGAGGTGTCGCCGGGCAGGGTGAAGCCGGGCAGGGCGGCCAGGGCGAGGTTGGCGGCGCGGCCGATGCCGGTCTCCAGCATGCCGCCGCACCACAGGGCGACGCCGTGGGCGCGGGCCAGGTCGTGGATGCGGCGGGCTTCGAGGTAGCCGCCGATCCGGCCGGGTTTGACGTTGATGATGGAGCAGGAGCCC
>NZ_FOQY01000022.1 GCF_900113865.1 Streptosporangium canum
TGATCCGGCTGCGCCGAGAGGTCGCTGAGCTGGCGATGGAGCGTGATGTGCTCAAACGCTCGGTGGCCCTCTGGGTCAAGGACGCGATGGGCCGGTGAAGGTGGCCGCTTTCATCGCCGCTCAGAGGGCCGAGCACGGTGTTTCGCACGCGACCGCGTGCCGGGCGCTGGGGGTGTCGCAGGCGTGGTTCTATAAGTGGCGTGCGCGTGGGCTGTCGGCGCGTGCGGGGCGCCGGCAACGATTGGACGCCGCGGTCGCGGCGGTCTTCCGCCAGAGGGGCGGCCGGGACGGCTCCCCGCGGGTCACCGTGCGGCTGCGCCAGGCCGGATGGCGGGTGAGTGAGAACACCGTGGCCGCCTCGATGCGACGGCAGGCCCTGGCGGCTCGCCCGAAGCGGCGGCGTAAGAACACCACTCGGCCGGGCAAGGGGCGCTGGCGCGCGCCTGACCGGCTGGGGCGGAACTTCACCGCGATGGCGCCGGACATGCGCTGGTGCGCGGACGGCACCGAGATTCCCGCCGGTGAGGGCAAGCTGTATCTGGCTGCGGTCTCGGACCTGTTTTCCCGCCGGATCCTGGGTTATGCGATGAGCACCCATCATGACGCGGCGCTGGCTGTCGCGTCGCTGCAGATGGCCGTGGCCAGCCGTGGTGGCATGGTCGGCGGCGTCGTCTTGCACTCCGATCAGGGCAGTGAGTACACCGCCGGGCACTTCCGGGCAGCGTGTGAGCGGATGGGCGTCCTTCAGTCGATGGGCCGGGTCGGCTCCGCGCTGGACAACGCCGCCGCCGAATCGCTGTTTTCCAGCCTGGAATTTGAGCTGTTTCGCATCCTGGGCCCGTTCGCCACCCGTGAGCAGGCCCGCCGCGCGGTCGCGGTCTGGGTCGACGACTTCAACACGATGCGGCTGCACTCGACCAACGGAATGTGCTGCCCGGTGGAGTACGAACAACAGCAGGCCGCTACGCGGCCGACGAGGGAGGCGGCATGAGCCGCCACGACTTTCCAGCGAGCGCCTCGCAGCGTCCGGGGCCGCCTACTCCGGCGTCAAGGGGCGCTGACGCGATCGCTGCGCGACGGCCTTCGGCCGCCCTTGACCCCGGAGACCTCTGCGGCCCCGTGGGGCACGAGTGCGGGCAGGCCGGGGCCTGCCCCAGCGAGGACGCACGGCGCACTAGAAAGATCCTAAAAACGCAAGATCACCACATCGGAAGTCTCTACGGTTCGAGGGGATTGCCAGTTCCGCAAGCAGTGGATGCGCGAGTCCGCCGAGATCGAGCGTGCGTGGCGGGCCATGCAGCGGTGCATAGCTGAGGCCCGTACTGCAGATGAGGAGTGAGCGGCATGGGGGAGCGCAGGACCTGGGCCGACAAGAAGGCTGAGGTCATGAGCCGTCCTGGGGCCGGGGCGGCGTACGAGGCGGCCAGGATCCGGTTCGAGCTGGGTGAGGCGGTACGGCTGCGGTGTGAGCAGCTCGGGTTGACTCAAGCCGAGCTGGCCGAGCGCACTGGGCTGAAGCAGCCGGCGGTGGCACGGTTCGAAGCAGGGGGGACGATGCCGACCATCCCGATGCTGGAGCGGCTCGCAGAGGCTCTGGAGATGCGGCTGAGCGTCCAGTTCCAGCCGCTACGAGAGGCGAGCTGATCCGCTGGGGCGGCATTCAGGATCATGAGGCGTCGAAGTAGCGCCGAAAATGAGTAGGGCCCGGGCCGGGATCAAGCTTTTGGCCTGGGCCTTTGAAGTGGAGCGGGTGACGGGAATCGAACCCGCGCTGTCAGCTTGGGAAGCCTCTATCGCGACTGGACACTGACCTGGCGAAACGCTGACCTACGGGGGAGCGGGTCGAGTGACCGTGATTCCCCGTGAGTCCCTCTTGTTCTCCCTCCTGACGTGCACGCGACGGGCACGACATCCGGACTCGGAGTGCTCCGTGGTAGAGCTAGCTCTGTCCCTCTTATGACTGCCAATCAGCTCCCCTGCTGAAGGATCGGCCGCCAGAACTGGAACTTGTAGATATCGGCTCGGTAGATGTCGCGAGGAAAGTCGGTCTCCCGATCATTCTCCAATGTCTTGTGCTGTGCCCGAACGAGCCACGTGGCATCCCGGTGACCGAGGTCAAAAACCTCGTGCACGCCCCACTCCCCGTTGTAGAACCCCCTGAGCTGGATCTTTCCCGACCGGAAGAAGATCTCGCCGGTCCATGAGCGGTCCCAAGCCGATTTAGGTGCGGGAGGTTGATCGCTCCATAGTTCAAGCCGGACATGTGCTGTGATGTCCCGGGGAGTATCGCAGACCAGGGCATTGGGGCCGACCTCGATCCAGTCCTCATACCGCCCCCATTCCTGCTCCCACGGGGCCATCTCCTTGTGGTTGATGACCGCACCGTCGACCACCATCCAGCGCCCGGGATCGTCATGGACCTCCTCCAGCAGGTACGCGATGAGTTCTCCCATCGATCTCAGCCTCTTCTCGGTTTGATCCGTGTGGATCGATCGGTATGTCTCGACGTGGATTGAAGCAGGCGGGGACGACAGTTTCTGATCATCGATACGCGAGCCTGTACCGCCAGAGGATGAGGTATCCGGTGGGTCGGGGCTGAGGAACGAAGTCCCGGACCGTCGATCGCCCCCGACCCTGTACGGAGACCAGCCAGGATCAGGCGATCGGGAGGGCTGCATCCGGGCGGCGGTGCGGCCCTCAGTGCGGCGATGAATGGCCGAGTACGGCGGGTGGGCGGTGCGGCGGGCGGCCCGTGGTCCCGCAGCCGGCCGAGACCGGCGCCCACGCCGCACGCTCGGGCGGCGTTCGGGCGGCGGGCCGTGCGGCGGCGCGCCGCGCCGCCGCCTTGATACCTATGAGAACAATTCGGCAACAGACGTCGCTTCTGACACGCCTTTTGTCGATGATGTCCTGTAGTTGGATTGCTAACGCTTGATATAGGAAGCAGAGGGGTCAATGACTGAAGAGTCGGATTCACTAGACATGACTACGGATGATGCAGCATTTATGGAGGTAGAAGATCCACTTCCCTCAACCTCGAAACAAAAAGAGATGCTAACCGATGTGGAAAGTGAAATTAGTGCTGAACTAGCTAAGCGTGGGCTTGGGGCTATAGCGGTAAGTGGCGACGATATAGAATTGAAGCCTCTGAGCGGCGGCTTTGTTCCAAGGCGTACCATGCCGCGCTCGCACGTAGAGACACTTCGGGATCAATTAGGTTGGAGAATTGTCGACCATCCGCTTTACGTTGGATATTCAGTGCCAGATCTGGGGTTTCTTGAAGTTGCGCTAGATCTATATTCGGGAACAGGGGCAGGTCGTCAACTAAGTAAAATGATGCACAGCTCTTCGGAAGAGTGTCAGTACAGTGATGAAGCTCATCCGGTCCGAATACTCCCAGCAAGAACGCTTCATTTCTCGTCAGAATTCAAAAGTGTGCAGAGTCGATACGAAGATGCGCGGATACACCTATATGACAGGCGAGGGGATATCTGCATAGAGTTATCCAATCATACACCTTTGTTTTTAGCGCTAACGCTTAAATGGCGCAACAGAGTTAAGCTCACTCTAAAGGTTTATCTGAATGGACCTGCGGAACCTGAGGATATCGAAGCAGAGTGTGAACGCGTTCTTCACTCCTTCCTGTATGAGCTGAATACACGCAATGGCCTAGTATTTGCTATTCGGCGTCGCGAGTCTGATCAGGACGCTCGACGCCAAAAGTCCCGCCAACTAAAGTTGCAGGAGGAGGCGAGATTTCCCTCAATCACTCTTCAATCGGAAGTGGCAACGCTCTTCAATCTAGCGAGCCTCACTCCAGGTAACTATCCCCTCGCTTTCCTTTACTACTACCAAGCTCTTGAGTACTTTATGTCGAAGACTGTTAGACGTACCGCCATTAGAGACGTCCGACGCATATTGCTCGACCACCGTTTTAACGAGAGGGATGATGAGGAGATTAGCAAGTTGATTGGGGTGGTCGAAAGAGTAACAAACACGTCCGAAGGGAATCAATTTCGTGTTCTAATTTCCGAATGTGTGCGCGAAGATGAAGTTGTGGCGTTTCTGAAAAAGCCCTGGAATAATCACTTCGCCAATAAAGGGCCGATCGAAGCAGTTCCTGCTATACACCTCAACAATAAGACGTCAACAGTTCTTGAGCAAGTTGCAGACCGTGTATACAAGATACGAAATCGCATTGTTCACGCGAAAGACGATCCGCGTTTTGGGGACGCTCGCGTACTTCTTCCTCAAAGCGGTGAAGCTGAATCGCTGGGTCCCGATGTCGAACTGGTTCGACTGTTGGCAATGGAGGTGATTTTGGCGAATCAATGACTGGGTTCTTTTCTTACTGTCGTCACGGCCCGTGAAGGTCGACCTGGTCGGAGGGCGGGGAACACTCCAGGCGGACCTACGGCTCCACCCAGCCGAGCTACTCCACGTCGACTGTGTTCAGTACGCCTGGCGCGTTGGGGAGAAGCAGGCCCGCCAGCTCTAACTAAAATAACTTTTAATATAATTCCTGTCTTAGCTAATAAATCCGACGCCAATTAGAGACTGCTTACATAGAGGGCACATCTACAATTCTATTAATTATGATTGTTGTGACGCTGATATTTTAATATCAGTCGAGCAGTTCAGGGTGGCGCGTGCTAAGGATTCGACGGGCAGCGATGAAGCGCTCGTGAAATTCCTCAGCAAGTGCTTCGCGTCGGTAGCGTTGTCGTAGCACGCGGTCGAGGTCTCCGGCTCGATTGACAAGGTCGGTTAGAGATCGGCGTTCGATGTCGAACGCGGCCATGCCCTGTTCCACTGCAGCATCGAGGTCACCGCGTCGGGCGTGGACGATGCCGAGGTCTATGCGGGCGTCGGCCACGCGCATGGGGGCATTGGAGGTGCCGTCCGGACGAGTGTGCATCTGGATGGTCTCCAGAGCGTGTTCTTCGGCCCGGTCGTTGTCTTCGAGCCAGGTGTAGGCGGTGGCGGCGTAGAAGACCCACTTGGCGTGGTCGAACACGAAGTGGTGATCCGGGGTTCCGGGAAGTGGAAGCTTGGCGAGGGCATCAGCTCCGCGGGTGAGGGCCTTGTCGGCTTCGCGGCGGTCGCCGATTCGGGCCAGTCCGCGGGCCTCTTGCAGAGTGAGTTGAACCTGAGCGCTGGATTGGCCGGCGACGGCCTGGCCCATGCGGGCGGAGGTGACGACGTCCTCATAGCGGCCCTCGACCAGGGCGAACCACGCGGACATCTCGTAGGCCCAACCCATGAGTTCGCCGTGTCCGACCTGGCGGCCCATCTCGTAGGCGGCGCGGCGGGCGGTCTCGGCCTCCTCACGTTCTCCCAGGTCGTAGTGAACGCACCCGAGCAAGGCCGTCAGCCATCCCGTGATGACGAGGAGTTCGCGGTGCTGGGCGAGGGTGATCCGTCCACCAAGTAGGCCGTTGACCTGGGCGAGACGTTTCTGTGTGCGGTCGCGCAAGGTGGCGGCTGAAACGACGGGGTAGGCGCGGCAGAGTAGATCCACGGCCTCGGCGAGGGCTTCAAGCGTGCTGGTTCCGACGTCGGACGCCTGGAGCTGCTGGGCGAGTTCCATGGTGCCGTACAGGTCGGCCTCGGCTCGCAACGCGTCCATGGGAATGATGCTGGTGGCCTCGATGAGCTGGCCGGCTCCGCGCCTGTTCGGCCGGAATCCCAGGTCTTCGGGCTGAAGTCCGGTCAGCTGGGTGATGGCGATCCGGTACGGAGAATGGGGCCACCTGACCTCCCCGGCCTCCCAGCGTCGAATGCGTTCCTCATCGCACGCCAGGGACTCCTTGATACCGATCGGCGTCGTGTTGATCCGGTCGGCCAGTTCGGCGCGCGTCAGGCGGTGCTCATTGCGCCATGCTCGGAGTTGGACATTCGGGATGTTGTCTGGCATCTCGGGTCTTCCTCGCGGCTGGGGGCTCAAGAGGGGGAAAGAAGGGGGGCTTTTCGGGGGTCCTGCCATTCGTGAATTGCCGGTGGACTTGCCATCAAGCAACCACGGTACGTCAGCCCGCCTTCCGCCGCAGGGAGCGCGGATCAAAACGAGGAGATGGCGACGGTGACCCGGCCAGACGAGACCAGCGAGACACGCCCCTGCCCCGCGTGCCGGGGACGTGGAACCAAGCTGCGCAGCTCGCGCCGTGCCCTTCTCCTCGGCGAGAGCAGCGATGACCACGAGACGTACGGAGAACAGCAATGTCTCGACTGCCTCGCAAGCGGCCGGGCCGAAGGGAACGTGAGATGAATCCGATCATGCAGGCGGCTGCGGCCCATCTGTCCGAACGGCAGCAGCAGAGTGAGGCTCTTCTCCTCGCTCTCCTACGTGATGCGCTGCTGCCGCTCGGGGTCCGGGCGGAGCTGCGCGACAACGACAGCGCGCTGATGATCCCTCGGCCGCAGGTGGGGCTTCCGGTGTGGGTGTTCGTCGGTTACGGCGGCGCCTACTTCTCCTGGCAGTCCGCGGAGAAGCGCCACCCGGTGAGCGACGTGCCGGGCGCTGCTCAGATCTTGGCCGACTACGTCGGTCTGTAGGCGGGCGCGGCGGGGCGGTGAGCTTCCCGGTCAGGAGGGGTCCGGGGAGCGTTACCCCTGCCCCGTCGCGCCTTTCATCTCCCGGCAGGCAGACAGGCCGGTGCGTGCAGCCCGCCCCCGTAGCGCACGCCTTCCCCCGCTGTCTGCCTGCCGGGCCTCTTGTTTTCTCCGGTCTGCCTGTCGGCGGTGGCGTGACAGGTGAGGAAAGCCAAGTTACGCTCTAACTTGGTAAAACAACCTGTCGGGTGATGGACGGTCGTAATGTCGCTAGAGTCCGTACCGCCGAAGTACGCACAGCTCGTGCAGGCGCTGCAACGGCGCATCGAGTCGGGGGACTACCCTCCGGGTTCGCTGCTGCCCAGTGAGAACCAGCTCATCAACGAGTTCGGCGTCTCCCGGCCCACCGTCGTCGCCGCCCTCCGGGTCTTGCGGGAACAGGGCTGGATCGACTCCCAGCAGGGCAAGGGCCGGTTCGTGCGCGGCCGACCGGCGATGGCCTCGGCCGAACAACCCCGCCCCGGACAGGCCTACCTGACCGCCCCGGAGACCGCGTCGGCCGGTGAGGTGATCGAAGCGGCGGCCGTAGCCGCACCCAACCGCATCGCCGCCCTGCTCGGCCTCGCTCCGAAGACCAAGGCGTTCCTACGCCGGCGCCTGGTCAGCCGGGACGGCGAACCCACCGAGGTCGTCTCGGTGTGGATGCCGCTGGAGCTGTCCGAGGGCACCGACCTGACCAGCGCCGAACCGCTCCCGCAGGGCCTTCGCGAGCACCTCCAGTCCCGCAAGGGGGTGCGCTTCGACCACATCGTGGAGCAGATCACCGCCCGCATGCCCGCCACCGAGGAGGCCAGGCAACTCGGCATGCCGAAGAACACGCCGCTGCTGGCCGTCTACGGCGCGGTCCGAGACGCCTCCGGTCAGACCCTGGCTGTGGTGGAGGTCCTGCTCCCCGCTGACCGCCATGAGCTGGAGGATGCATACCCGCTGAGTTAGGCCAGTTCGGGCCGGGCCAACGCGAAGCCGAGCATGGGCCAAACCACGCCTTTGGCCTCTTGGCGACCGTCGCGCTGTGGATCACGCCGATAACCCGCGCGTAGGGCGACTTTCTGCGATGCCACGTTGTCTTGATGCGCGCGCAGGCGGAGTTCGGTCAACGTGGTGTTCTTGAAGATCCACGCAGTGAACAAGACCAGAGCTCGGGTCGCTACTCCCTGCCCCCGGGCCTCGGGCGCCAGCCAGTAAGACACCTCTCCTGCCTGCCCGTCATGGGTCAAGGCGATGTTGCCCAGAGGCGCGCCAGACGCCGCGTCACGGATGAGAAAGCCCTCTTCCTTGTCGGCGCTGCGCAGGCGATTGATAGCGGCTTGGACCTGTGCGGCGTCCAGAGTCGGCGAGTCGGTAGTGAAGCGCTGAATCTCTGGGTCGCACACAGTCTCCGCATACCAGGCCGCTTCCTCATCGCCCCACGGCTCCAAGCGCACAACCCCGTCGTCCACGGCTCCAGTTTTCCAGTGCGACGTCTGGGGCGGAAGGCTCTTGATGTACCTGTCGCAACAGTTAGAGGGGTGTTCCCTGCTCCTAGGCACTTGACCTAGCAAGTTTCGCGGCCTACTCTCAGAGCATCACTTGATAGGTTAAGTGCCTGTCACTCGGCAAGAGGAGTGCCATCATGGCTCTGCAAGGACCCATCCCCGTCAGCTTCGACCAGGTCTTCCCACACGGCTGCTACGTCGTGGGGGAGGTCGAGCCGGTCAAGGACTTCGACGCCTCCACCAACGGCCGGTTCGTCCAGGCCCGCGACAAGACCACCGGAGAGCTGGTGTGGCAGGTCGCGGTCATGGACGCCGACCCCACCGTCAAGCCCGGACAGAAGACCGTGGCCGTCAAGATCCTCGCCCCGGTCCAGCCGGTGCCCCCGGCCCCGATGCCGGGCCTGCCCTTCACTCCGGTCGAGTTCGACCACCTCACCGTCACCCCCTACGTCAACGGCACCGGACGCCTCGCCTACTCGATCAAGGTCCGCGCGATGCGCGCTCCCCGCACCGGTACCGCTCCCGCTAAGAACACCGCCACCCCCGCAAAGGACGTCGCCTGATGACCCGTCGCAGAAACCACCGCGTCAGCATCATCAACCTCAACACCGGTCGCGGTGCCCGCGCGACCAGCCACCCCTACCCAACCCGCACGCCGGTCCTGGCGCTCGACTTCGGAGCCGTCTCGGTCCTGGTCACTACCTCGGCCGGTGACTTGGTGACCGCCGCCGACGTCGATTTCGCCCGCCAACTCGCCCGCGAGGCCGACCAGTTCGCCCGCTCGGTCGAGCGCTCCTTTCACGGCCTGCCCAACGGACAGGGCGTGGCGGCATGAGCGAACGCAAGCCGTCCACCCACGTCACCGCAGCGATCCGAGAGGGCGTCACCCGGCTCGACATCGCCTTCTACACCCCATACCTCCAGGTCATGGTGCTGGGCGTCGACAGCACGCGGCCGACCTTGGACTTCTACAGCCCCGAGGGACAGGTGTCGATCTCCACCACCGGAGCCGGGCCGGTCACCGCAGAAGACGTGACCCTCGCCCGGGAGATCGCCGACGCCGCCGCACGCTACCTGGCCGAATGCGAACGCCTGCACACCGAACAGCCGACTCACCCCGACCAGGCCGACGAGAGCGCGGCCTGACATGAGACGGGGCCGCTGGAACTGGTCCTTCCGGCGGCCCCTCATCTCCCCGGATGCGAATCAAGAGAGGGCTCAAGCCTAATGTTCAAAAAACTGCCCGGCGACGAGGCACACCACCTCGTCTCCACCACCCCCGACACCGCCGTCGTCTTCCGCCCGGCTGTCCTCCAGACCCCGGCCATTCTCACCGTCGTCATTTTCGTCTGGCGGTTGTTGGCCGGCGCCGTACGGCTGCTCTGGCGCCACCCGATCGCCTCGGCCGTCGTCGCCGTTCCCGGCGTGATCTGGACCCTGTACGGCTGGCGCGTCGCCCTGGCCGTGACCACCCTCCCCGTCTCGACCCTCATCCCCTGGGCGTTCTTCGACCGGGCCTCGTTCAACCACTGGATCGGTTGGCGGCTGCTGGCCTGGTGGCGCCTGGTCTGGGTCTACCGCGGCACTGACAACCCGTAATGATCATCTCCGGTCTCGGACGGCACGTGCGCGGCCGGGACTACCTACCCCGCCTCGTCGGGGTCTCCTGCACCTCGTGGGCCGATGTGGTCGCGGTGAAGATGCTCAGCGGGCAGGCCGTCAAGGACTGGGCCGACCGGACCGAACACCTCGCGCACGGCTTCGGCGCCGTCTCCTGCCGGGTCACCGTGGCACGTGCCGGCCGGTTGCTGCTCACCTTTCCCCGGTGCGATCCGCTGGCCGTACCGCTTCCGGCCGTCTCCGTTCCCGAGACACCGTCAGTCGGCCCGGTGGAGATCGGCATGCAGGAGAACGGACAGCCATGGCGGCTCAAGGTTCACGGGACTCACGTCCTGGTCGCCGGGGCCACCGGGGCAGGCAAGGGGTCCGTCATCTGGTCGGCGATTCGTGGGCTCCTCCCCGCCGTCCGGGCCGGGCTGGTGGAGCTGTGGGCACTTGATCCCAAGCTCATGGAGCTGTCCTACGGCCGGGCCATCTTCGGTGGCCGGTACGCGGCCTCTCCCAAGGAGTGTGCCGACCTGCTCGACGAGGCGGTCTCGGTCATGCAGGAGAGAGCGGCCCGGTTCGCCGGGGTTCAGCGCAACCATGTCCCGACCGTGGAGGACCCGTTCGTCCTGGTGATCGTCGACGAGGTGGCGTTCCTGACCGCCTACCAGTCCGACAAGGGGTTACGGCAGCGCATCACGGCCGTGCTCGCCACCCTGACCACCCAAGGCCGGGCGGTCGGCGTCGGCGTCCTTGCGGCTCTGCAGGACCCGCGCAAGGAGGTCATGAACATCCGGAACCTGTTCCCCGACAAGATCGCGCTCCGGCTCGACGAGTCCGAACAGGTGGACATGGTCCTCGGCGACGGAGCACGCGACCGGGGAGCACTGGCCGATCTCATCTCGCCACGTCCTGAGGTCGGCGCCGGGGTCGGGTTCGTCCGCCTGGAAACCAGCCCCGACCCGATCCGGGTCCGCGCGGCCTACGTCTCCGACGAGGACATCCGGCATATGGCTCGCGCCTTCGTCGGGGGTGAGGCTGCATGACCCTGGCCCACTTCCTCGACAACCTGCGCTGCTCGGTCTGCGGCACCCTCAACGCGCTCTGGCTCGACCCCGTGCGGGGCCTGGTCGAGTGCCGGGAGTGCGGACAGCGGGCGCTCGCGTTCCCGGAGATCGGAGAGTGCGAATGACCGAAGCTCAGACCACGCTCCCGGAGTCCCCGGCTCGGCTGGTGAAGACCGTTCTACCTTCCGCCCTGGAGGTCCTGGAGGCAGTGGCCGTACAGAACGGCGTCTGCGTTCGGCCGGTGCCGCTCAAGCGGATCGACCTCGCGACCGGCAAGGCGGAGATCGTCGACGTGCCGTGTGGCGCGACCCTGGAGAGCAAGTGCCCGAGCTGCGCCAAGCGCAACCGGCAGCTCCGCATGGCCCAGTGCCGGGAGGGCTGGCACCTCGACAACGAGCCGGTCGTCGTCAAGAGCGGCCCCGACGAGGAACAGCGGCGGCTCGTCGAACAGCGGGCGGACCTCCAGGCGGCACGTGACCGGGTCGAGAAGGCCGGAGACTCCACCGCCGAGATCGACGCGGTCATCGCCGACCTGGACGCCCAGATCAGAGCAGTCGGGGTCCGGGGCGATGTCCTGCCCGACGACAGGCCCAAGCGCACGCGGTCCACACGACGTCGGCAGGATGCTCCCGACCTTCCCAAACGGCCCCATGAGGCGCGGACGGTGGGGCAGACCTACACGGCCCCGGACGGCACGACCTACCGGCCGTCGCTGTTCGTCACGCTCACCTTGCCCAGCTACGGCAGGGTGCGGAAAGACGGCACACCCGTCGACCCGAGCACCTATGACTACGTCCGGGCGGCACGGGACGCTCTGCACTTCTCCAAGCTCCTGGACCGCTTCGTGCAGAACCTCCGCCGTGTGGCGGGCTACGACGTGCAGTACTTCTCCTCCGTCGAACCACAGCGGCGGCTCGCCCCGCACCTTCACATGGCCGTCCGGGGAACCCTGCCGCGCAAGGAGGTCAAGGCCATCGCCGCCGCGACCTACCACCAGGTGTGGTGGCCCTCGGTCGAGACGGTCGTCTTCGAGGGCGATCACCTGCCCGTCTGGACGGACCGACCCGAGCACGCCGAGCCGTACCCGGACCGGCAGGCCGGCGACTACCTCGACCCGGTGACGGGGGAGCTGCTGCCCACTTGGGAACAGGCCCTCGACCGGCCCGACACCGACGAGGAGGCCGAACCGTTTCACGTGCTGCGCTTCGGCGTCCAAGTGGACGTTCAGGGCGTGCTGGCCGGGACCCCGGACGCCGACCAGTGCATCCGCTACCTCGGCAAGTACCTGACCAAGTCTGTCGGTGACTGCCACGCTCCCGAGACCGAGACCCAGCGTCGCCACGTGCAACGCCTGGCCGACGTCCTGCGCTACGAGCCGTGCTCGCCGACCTGTCCGAACTGGCTGCGGTACGGCGTGCAGCCGAAGAACGCCAAGGCGGGCATGAGGCCCGGTGCCTGCCGGTCCAAGGCTCACAAACCCGAACACCTCGGCTACGCGGGCCGTCGCGTCCTGGTCTCCCGCAAGTGGTCCGGCAAGACCCTCCGCGAGCACAAGCAGGACCGGCGGGCCTGGGTGATGGAAGTCCTCGGCCTCACCGACGAGCGGCCCGCCGACCAGTACGCGTGGCGGCCGGTCCAGGCCGGTGATCCCGACCTGTTACCCCGTGCCCGTCGTCTGCTCAACCAGATCGCCGAACGCCAGCGATGGCGCATGGCCATGCAGCAGGCAGAGGCGAGAGCGACAGGACAACCAGATCTTTCGGCAACTTCACTGGCCGCCTGACAGGAGAACGCATTGGACGAACTACTCAAGGCCCATGAGGCCGCCGCACTGCTCCACACCTCGGAACGCTTCGTCCGCCGCCTGATCGCGGAACGGCGGATCGAGTTCGTGAAGGTCGGCCGACACGTCCGCATCCGGGAGTCCGCGCTGCTCGCCTTCGTCGTCGCGGGGACGGTCGAGCCCCTGACGACCCACGATGTCACCGGAAAGGCGGCCTGATGGCCAACAGGGATGGTCACCGACGTTTCGGCAGTATCCGCAAGCTTCCGTCCGGACGCTTCCAGATCCGGTATCCCGGCCCGGACGGGCGGATGCGGACCGGCTCCGACACCTACGAGCGCAAGAGCGACGCCGAACGGGCGCTGTCGCTGATTGAAGCGCAGATCATCAAGGGGGAGTGGACAGACCCTGATCGCGGGAAGGTCAAGCTTCAGGACTACGCGGACACCTGGATCTCCCAGCGTGCGGGCCTGCGTCCACGCACTGTCGATCTCTACCGTTGGCTTCTCAAGAAGCACATCACGCCGTACCTGGGTGGGGTCCAGCTCGGCAAGCTCTCCACCGCGATGATTCGGCAGTGGCGGGCCGATCTGCTCGGCAACGGCGTCTCGGTCTCCATGGCGGCCAAGGCGTACCGGCTGTTGCGGGCTGTACTGATGACGGCTGCGGAAGAGGATCACATCATCTCGCGCAACCCGTGCCGGATCCGCGGGGCAGGCGACGAGCACGCCCAGGAGCGCCCGGTGCTCACCGTGGCCCAGGTCTTCGAGTTGGCCGACTTTGTGGGCCGTCGTCCGGTGGGCAACGTCCGCAAGCTCAAGGACAACGCCTACCGGCTGCGCTTCCAGCGGCACGGCGAGATGCGCACCCATCCCGAGGTCTTCCCCACGCGAGCAGAGGCCGAGCGGACGCTGTGGAAGATGGGGATGGACGGCCGGGCCGACTGCGTCCATGACCGGCGCTTCCGCGCCCTGGTGCTCCTGGCCACCTTCGCCAGTCTGCGATGGGGTGAGGTGAGCGCGCTCCGCCGCAGTGACATCGACCTCGGCGCTGGGACGGTGCGCATCCGGGCGGCCTTCGTCGAGCGCTCCACGGGTGAGCTGGTCCTCGGCCCGCCCAAGTCCAAGGCGGGCCGGCGTATCGTCGGCATTCCCCAGGGCGTCATTCCGGCGCTGCGGGAGCACCTGGCCACCTACGTCCAAGACGATCCCGGCGCGCTCGTCTTCCCCGGTGCCAAGGGCGGGCCGCTCCGGCGCAGCGGTTTCAACACCCGTACGCGCTGGGTGGACGTGGTCAAGGAGATGGGTCTCCCCGGTCTCCACCTCCATGATCTCCGCCACACGGGTAACATGCTCGCCGCAGAATCCGGTGCGGGGCTCAAGGATCTGATGGCCCGGATGGGACACGACAATGTGCGCGCGGCGATGATCTATCAGCACGCCGTACGGGGCGCCGACAGGACGATCACGGACGCGATTGACCGGCAGATCATCGAACATGGGGACGACGAGGACGGCCCGGCTGGAATGCTCACCCCGGTGAGCTGATCGAGAGCTAATGGCACGCTAATGGCACGCGAAGATCAACCATCCCAGAAAACAATCAAGGCCCGGGCCGGGAATCAATCCCTGACCTGGGCCTTCGAACATGGAGCGGGTGACGGGAATCGAACCCGCGCTGTCAGCTTGGGAAGCTGATGTTCTGCCATTGAACTACACCCGCAGCGGTCTGCCGCGTCCACCACTGTAGCGGAAACTCGGGCCACTCTCGCAGTCCGCGGAGCGGAGTTTCTCGGTCTGCCGGGGGGCGCGGCGTTGGTAGGTTGCCTCACGTGCTGCTTTCCGATCGTGACATCGTCGCCGAGATCGAGTCCGGCAGGGTCAGGCTTGACCCATTCCAGCCGGAGATGATCCAGCCTTCCAGCGTCGACGTGCGTCTGGACCGTTATTTCCGGGTCTTCGAGAACCACCGGTACCCGCACATCGACCCGTCGATCGAGCAGCCCGATCTCACGCGGATGGTCGAACCCGAGGGTGACGACCCGTTCATCCTGCATCCTGGGGAGTTCGTGCTGGCCAGCACCTACGAGGTCATCAGCCTTCCGGACGACATCGCCTCCCGGCTGGAGGGGAAGAGCTCGCTGGGGCGGCTCGGTCTGCTCACCCATTCCACCGCGGGCTTCATCGACCCGGGGTTCAGCGGGCATGTGACGCTTGAGCTCTCCAATGTCGCGACGCTGCCGATCAAGCTCTGGCCCGGTATGAAGATCGGTCAGTTGTGCATGTTCCGGCTCAGTTCGCCGGCCGAGCATCCCTATGGCTCGCAGAAGTACGGCTCGCGGTACCAGGGGCAGCGCGGACCCACGCCGAGCCGTTCCTACCTGAACTTCCATCGCACCCGCATCTGACGCACCCGCATCTGAGCGCACTCGGGCCCCAGGAGGCCCACAGAGGGCCTGTGGGAGACCCCGCTCACCTGAGCGGGCTTTCGGCTGTGAGGGCCGTGAGGGCCCATCTGGGGCGGGCGGGGGCCAATCCCGGGTCCGGGTTCAGGCCGGGTGAGGGTGGCGGCCGCCCCTCAAGTTCAGGGCGGGTGGATATGGCGGCCGCCCCTCAAGTTCAGGACAGGTGGATATGGCGGTCGCCCTTCGAGGTCGTCCAGGCCGTCCCCGGGCGTCGTGACGGAAATCACTGTGGCGTCTCGGGAGCCCGTCCTCGGCGGTGGTGTCGTATCCCGGGGGCCCGAGGTTTCCGGGCGGAGGGCGGCGTCCCGGGTCGCGGTGGGTCCGGAGACCGTCGCGGGCCCCGTGTCCAGCGATTCCTGGCATTTGGCGGGCCCTGGAGGTCGGCGGATGCGGCGAGGTACGGCGAGCGGGACGGGGCGGGGCCGGCGACACGTCGATCATCGCGCCGGGCAGGGGCTCATACGTGACCAGTTTCGGCATAACATGGCCAAAACCAGCAAAACGGTCATCGGAAAGATGCCGCCAAGGCTCCCTCAAGCTGAGTGTCGCAAGGTATATGCCGGGTAGCGACAACTGGAAGAGTAGGCGTCTAGCGGGTGAAGTTCGTATTTCCGCTGGTAACCCGTACCCTTCTCTGCGGACCATCCCCGCACATCTGGAGAACGACGTGCGCCTGCGTCTCACGCCTAGTGAGGACAGCTACTACGACTTGTTCGCCGACTCGGCGAACAACCTCGTCACAGCGTCCCGTCTGTTGGTAGAGATCATCAGCGACGGATCGGACAGGGAAGCCCTGGCCGAAAAGATGCGCGCCTGTGAGCACGCCGGTGACGAACGCACACACGCGATCATGAACCGGCTCAACGAGAGCTTCATCACGCCCTTCGACCGCGAGGACATCTACCGTCTCGCGTCGAACCTCGACGACGTGATGGACTACATGGAGGCCGCCGCCGACCTCATCGTCCTGTACCAGATCGACCACCTCCCCAAAGAGGTCGTCCGGCAGGTCGAGGTGCTGGAGCGGGCCGCCGAGCTGACCGCCGAGGCCATGCCCCGGCTGCGCTCGATGAGAAACCTGAACGAGTACTGGATCGAGATCAACCGGCTGGAGAACCAGGCTGACCAGGTTTACCGCCGCCTTCTCGCCAAGCTCTTCGGCGGGGAGTACGACGCGTTGACCGTCCTCAAGATGAAGGAGGTCATCGATCAGCTCGAGATGGCCGCCGACGCCTTCGAGCACGTGGCCAACACGATCGAGTCGATCGCGGTCAAGGAAAGCTAAGTGGACCTCACGCTCGCACTCGTCATCGGCGTGGTGGTCGTGGCGTTGGCGTTCGACTACACCAACGGCTTCCATGACGCCGCCAACGCGATCGCGACCTCGGTCTCGACGCGCGCGCTGACGCCGAGGGCCGCCCTCTTCATGGCCGCGGCCATGAACTTCCTGGGCGCCCATCTCGGCACGCAGGTGGCGGCGACCGTCGGCAAAGGCATCATCGACGCCCCGAAAGGCAGCCATGGGCTGGTGATCGTGGGTTCCGGCCTGATCGGCGCCATCGTCTGGAACCTCATCACCTGGTACTTCGGTCTGCCCTCCTCAAGCAGTCATGCGCTGATCGGCGGTCTGGTCGGCTCGGCGCTGGCCTCGTCGAGCGTCGTCCACTGGGACGGCGTGGTGGAGAAGGTCGTCATTCCGATGGTCCTCTCCCCGCTGATCGGCTTCACCCTGGCCGCGATCATCATGATCGCCATCCTGTGGGGTTTCCGCCACTCCCAGCCCGCGAAGACCAACCGGGGTTTCCGCCACGCGCAGACGGTCTCGGCCGCCGCCATGGCTCTCGGTCACGGTCTGCAGGACGCGCAGAAGACCATGGGTGTGATCTTCCTGGCGCTCGTGGTCGGAGGTTTCCAGCACGACGGCGATCCGATCCCGCAGTGGGTCATCCTCTCCGCCGCGACGGCCATCTCCCTCGGCACCTACGCCGGCGGCTGGCGGATCATGCGGACCCTCGGCCGCCGGATCATCGCGCTCACCCCTCCGCAGGGGTTCGCCGCGGAGACCGCCGCCGCGACCGTTCTCTACACCGCGGCCATCGGCTTCGGCGCCCCCATCTCCACCACGCACACGATCACCAGCGCGATCATGGGCGTCGGTGCCACCAAGCGGCTGTCAGCTGTGCGCTGGGGCGTCGCGGGCAACATCGTGACCGGCTGGATCCTCACGATCCCGGCCGCCGCGCTCGTCGCCGCGCTGTCCTACTACGCGCTCCACTGGATGGTCGAGTGATCACGGTCGGGTGATCACAGGTGAGTGGTCACCGTGGAACGCCGGCCGGGGTCTCCCGGCCGGCGTTCCGCCGTTTCCGGCGCGAGGCGTCATCTCCGACGTCGTTTCCGGCGTCAGGCGTCACCTCCCACGTCGTTTCCGGCACCGGACGTCATCTCTGGCGCCATTCCCGGCGTCTTCGGCACCGGACGTCACTTCCGGTACATGACGTCGACGTCCCAGCGGGTGAACCCCAGCTTCTCGTAGAGGCGGATCGCCGCGGTGTTGCTCTCGTCCACGTACAGCATGACCTGGGCCAGGCCCCGTGACCTCAGGTGGGACAGGCCCGCCAGGGTGAGCGACCTGCCCAGCCCGCCGCCCTGCTCGGCGGGGTCGACGCCGACCACGTATACCTCGCCGATCGGCTCGTGCCCGTGGCCGCCGTCGCCGTGCACCTTGGTCCAGTGGAAGCCGATGAGCCGGTCCCCGTCCGCGCTGCCGCCCTCACCCTTGAGCGCCCCGTCCGCAGGCCCGCTGTCCGCAGGCCCGCCGTCCGCGGTGCCCTCGTACGCCGACCCGCCGTCACCCTCCCCGACGGGTCCGGCGAGGCGTTCCGCCAGAAAGAAGCCCGCGGGGTCGAACCACGGCTCCTGCTCGCGCCGCTCCAGGTCCTCCAGCGTCCACGCGCCCTGCTCGGGGTGGTGGGCGAAGGCCTTGGCGTTGAGCGCCACCCAGTCCTCCTCGTCGGGGGACCCGGGCTCGAACGTGCGCAGCCGTACGCCGTCGGGCAGGTCGAAGCCGGGGATCGCGGTGAACAGCGAGCGGCGCATCTGCCACAGCGATCTGATCTTGGTGAAGCCCGTCGACAGGGCGAGGGCCTCGGCCCCCGGGTGGCCGCCGTGGGCCCACAGGCGCAGCCGTCCCCCCGTCCGGTCCAGTACGGCCTCCAGCAGGCGCCGCCCGTGGCCCCGCCCCCGGAAGGCCGGGTGGATCACCAGCTCCCCGCTGGGTCCTTCGACCGGGTCCGTCGGATCCACGTGCGCGTAGCCGGCCAGGTCGTCCCCGACGTACAGGAGCACGGCCCCCGCACGCTCGTCGCCGCCGTAGCGCAGGTGCAGCATCACGTGTTCGTTGAGCGGTCTGACCCCGTCTGCCTCCGTGGCGGCCTCGACCACCGTGAGTACGGCGGCCACCTCTCGCTCGTCAAGTCGTCCCCGGTGTTCCACACGCGCGTTCATGTTCTGGACTCTAGGCGGGCCCGGACACCATCGGATCATCGGGGACTGGCAAAAGCCGCCATCTTCTGGACGGATTAATCGTTACCTCTCGGACATTCCTTGCATAGATTGCCGCTTTAATGTCGTGGTTCATGATGTCTCGTTCCTTCCAGCGGTTGGCCATGGCCGGCGTCCTCGCCGGGGCCGGTCTCGTGCTCGCGATGGGACCCGCCGAGGCGGGCAACAAGCCCGCCAAGACGGTGCCGGTCCGCCTGCTCTCCCTCAACGACTTCCACGGCAACCTGGAGCCGCCGACCGGTTCCTCCGGCCGCATGGTCGACGAGAACGGCGCCACGGTGGAGGCGGGCGGCGCCGCCTACGTCGCCACCCACCTCAAGCAGCTGTCGGACAACAACACCCTGAAGGTCGCCCAGGGGGACCTGATCGGCGCCACCCCGCTGATCTCCGCGGCCTACCACGACGAGCCGTCGGTCGAGTTCCTCGGCAAGCTCGGCGTCACCGCCTCGGCGGTGGGCAACCACGAGTTCGACGAGGGCTACGCCGAGCTCCGGCGCATCATGCGCGGCGGCTGCCACCCGGTGGACGGCTGCTCGCCCGCCGGCGAGTGGAAGGGCGCGGACTACAGCTACCTCGGCGCCAACGTGATCTTCAAGCGGCCGGACGCGTCCGCCGAGAAGGAAGCGCTCGCCGCGCTCGGCGGTCAGAACACGAGTTCGCTGCGCGGGCTGCTGAGGGAGTACGGCATCCCCGCGCTGCCCCCGGTCACCGTCCGCTGGGTGAACGGCGTGCCGATCGGCTTCATCGGCCTGGTCACCCAGAGCACCCCGAACATCGTCACCTCCGAGGGCATCAAGGACCTGGAGTTCATCGACGAGGTCAAGGCGGCCAACGTCGCCTCCAAGCTGCTCAAGCTGGTCGGCGTCAAGGCCCAGGTCGTGCTGGTGCACGAGGGGGACCAGGTCACCGCGGGCCAGTCGCCCGACGCCTGCAGCGCCCAGCCGGGAACGGGCAACCGGATCGCCACCCAGGTGGACGCCGAGATCGACATGATCCTCAGCGGCCACTCCCACCAGGCCTACCTGTGCACGGTCCCCGACCCCAAGGGCGGCGCGCGCCTGTACAGCCAGGGCGGCTCGTTCGGCCGTGTGATCACCAAGGTCGACTTCCAGGTGGACGTCAGGACCCGTGACGTCGTGCGCTCCTCGGTCGTGGCCGACAATCAGGTCGTGACCCGGACCGTCATCCCGGACCCGGACATCTCCACGTTCGTCCAGACGTGGAAGGACCGCGTCGCGCCGGTGGCCAACAAGCCGATCGGCAGGATCACCGCCGACATCACCAACACCGGGTCCCCGTCCGGCGAGTCCTCCCTGGGCAACCTCATCGCCGACGGCCAGCTCGCCGCCACCAAGACCGGCGGCAACGCCCAGGTCGCCCTGATGAACCCGGGCGGCGTCCGCACGGGCCTGACCTACGCGGGTTCTCCCGCCGGTGAGGGCGACGGCGTGGTGACCTACGGCGAGGCCTTCACGGTGCAGCCGTTCAACAACCTCATGCAGGTGGTCACGCTCACCGGTGCGCAGCTCAAGACCGTTCTGGAGCAGCAGTTCACCGGCGGTCCCAACGCCCAGCCCTTCACCAAGATCCTGCAGCCGTCGTCGAACCTCACCTACACCTACAGCACGGGCGCGGCGTGGGGCTCGAAGGTCTCCAACCTGAAGATCGACGGCGTCGACGTGACGGACGGCCAGAGCATCCGGGTCGCCGCCAACAACTTCCTCGTCGGCGGAGGCGACGCCTTCCTGGCCTTCAAGGACAGCACGGACCTGTGGAGCGGGCCGCTCGACATCGACGCCTTCGCCGCCCACTTCGCCGCGAACCCGTCGATCACGCCGCCGGTCCCCAACCACATCACCGTCGTCCCCTGACCCGGCTCCTTCCCGGCCCGTAGCGGAAGGCTCAACGCGGAAGGCCCACCGGACCGGCGCCCGGTGGGCCTAGCGGCGGGCGGGCTCGCGCTCCTCGGCGGCCTCGTTGCCGCGCTCGGGGACGAAGCGGTAGCCGACGTTGCGCACGGTGCCGATCAGTGATTCGTACTCGGCGCCGAGCTTGGCGCGCAGCCGCCGGACGTGGACGTCCACGGTCCGGGTGCCACCGAAGTAGTCGTAGCCCCACACCTCCTGCAGGAGCTGGGCGCGGGTGAAGACCCGGCCGGGATGCTGCGCCAGATACTTCAGGAGCTCGAACTCCTTGAAGGTCAGGTCCAGCGCGCGGCCGCGGAGCCGGGCGGTGTAGGTGGCCTCGTCGATCGACAGGTCGCCGCTGCGGATCTCGTCCGGGACCTCCTCGGCGGCCGACATGTTCAGCCGGCCCACGGCGAGCCGGAGCCTGGCCTCGACCTCGGCGGGGCCGGAGCTGTCGAGGATCACGTCGTCGGCGCCCCACTCCGCGGTCATCGCGGCCAGCCCGCCCTCGGTGACGATCACCAGGAGAGGACAGGCGATGCCCGTGGTCCGCAGCAGCCTGCACAGGCTCTTGGCGTGGACGAGCTCACGGCGCGCGTCGACCAGGACGGCGTCGGCCGGCGGGGCGTCGATCAGCGCGGCCGCCTCCGCCGGCGCGACCCGGACCGAGTGCAGCAGCAGCCCCAACGCCGGAAGCACCTCGGTCGAGGGCTCAAGGGCGTTGGTGAGCAGCAGGAGATTGCTCACTATGCCTCCTTCCCGCGTCATGCCGGCAATAGCCGTACAAACACGTAAGGACCCGGGGGCTACGTCGCCCAGGTCCCGTAGTAGGTGAGGATAGCCCACAAGGATGAAGCGTCCAGTGAGCGTCCACGTGGTGAACACGCGTTTCCCTGGTGGATTCATCGTAATGGCGCGGTAACTGTGCGTGTGTCAGAGGGGTTGGTGCACAGATGGCAAGGGGCACGATCCGCTACTGGGCGGCTGCGAAGGACGCCGCGGGCGTCGCCGAGGAGCCCTTCGAGGCGGCGACGCTGGCCGAGTTGATGACGAACGTCACAGTCGGCCGCGACAGGCTGAGTCAGGTGATCCGGCGCTCGTCCTTCCTGGTGGACGGTGATCCGGTGGGCAAGCGGGCGCACGACACGATCGTCTTCGCCGACGGGGCGACGGTCGAGGTGCTGCCCCCCTTCGCGGGGGGCTGACCACCGTGGCGGGCGGATCCGGGCAGGGCCGGCGCGGAGGGCCCGGCGGGGAAGGGCGGGTGCGGCGCGGAGGGCCCGGCGGGGAAGGGCGGATGTGGCGCGGAGGGCCCGGCGGGGAAGGGCGGGTGCGGCCGGGCGGGAAAGGACGGATTCTGTGAGATTCCGGATGGACACGGCCGCCGTCGGGCGTTTTGGAAAACATTGCCGGGGGATGTGCTGCGATGGCACGCTGGCCGGATCAAGGGAATGAACAGGGAGTCGGATGCGAAAGCTGGCCGCTTTTCTGGTTTTGCTGCTCGTTCTCCTCGCGGTTCTGGACAGGGTCGCTGTCACCGGGGTGCAACGGGAGATCGCCACGAGGGCGACCGCCAAGTACGACCTCGCCACCCCGCCCGAGGTGACCATCCTCGGCATCCCCTTCCTGACCCAGGCGGTCGCCGGGCGGTACGACGAGGTCAAGGTGGCCGCGGGCGCGATGAACCTGGCCGGTGTCGAGCTGTCCAGCGTGGACTTCACCCTCTACGGGGTCACCGCGCCGCTGGAGGACCTGATGCTCCACGCCGATCAGGTGGACATACGCGCCCAGCGCGTGGCGGGCGTCGTGGTGGTCTCCCTGAAGACGCTGAACCAGAGGGCCCCGCGCGGGATCAAGGTCGCGGTCGACGGTGACGGTCTCGACGTCACCGGCGAGATCACCGTGCTGGGCCGGAAGGTGCCGGCGAAGGCCAAGATGAAGATCGAGCTGATCGAGGACGGGGTGCGGTTCGTCCCCGAGCAGGTCACGCTGGGCGGTGGCATCCCGGTGCCCCAGCCGGAGCGGTTCATCTCCTACCGGATCCCGATCAAGAACCTGCCGTTCAACCTCAAGGTGACCGGCGTGAAGATCGTGCCCCAGGGCCTCCAGGTCTCCGGCGAGGCGTCCGACGTCCCGCTCCACGGCTGAGACGCTCCCATGTCCGAACCGATCCGGCCCGCCGTACGTCGTGAGGATGTGAGTCAAGCCGGAACCGCCGACGAGCAGCTCGTCAGAGCACTCTTCGACGAACACGGCGGGCCACTCTACGGCTACGTGCTGCGGCTGACGGGTGACCCGGGGAGAGCGGAGGACGTCGTGCAGGAGACGCTGTTGCGGGCCTGGCGGCATCCCGACGCTCTCAGCGGGCGCCCCATCCGCGCGTGGCTGTTCAGGGTGGCCCGCAACCTCGTCGTCGACCAGCACCGGGCGCGCAAGTCGCGTCCGCCGGAGACGGGCGCCGAGGCGCTCGCCGTGCTGCCCGCCGACGACGAGCTGGAGCGGGCCGTGGAGTCCTGGGCGGTCGCCGAGGCACTGGCCACATTGCGGCCCGAGCACCGCGAGGTGCTCGCCGAGGTCTACTACCAGGGGAAGTCGGTCAAAGAGGCCGCTGAGGCGCTCGGCATCCCCGCGGGAACGGTGAAGTCGCGCACGTATTACGCGCTTCGGGCACTCAAGCTGGCGCTGGAGGAGCGGGGGCTCGCGCCATGATGATGACGACCTGTGACGAAGTACGGATGTCGCTCGGAGCGTACGTGCTCGGGGCCCTGGAGCCCGAGGAGTGCGTGCTCGTCGAAGCGCATCTCGCCGGGTGCGCCGGCTGCCAGGCGGAGTTCGAGGAGCTGACCGGGGCGGCCACGTTCCTCGGACGGGTGTCGGAGGAGGACGTGGCCCAGGTGGGCAGCCCACCCCAGGCGGTGCTCGACCGGCTGCTCAGCGCCAGGGTCAAACGCCGCCGGATGACCCGGGTGCTGCTCTCGCTGGCCGCCTCGGTCCTGCTGGTCGGGCTCGGCGGGACCCTGTGGTCGGTCACCCAGTCCCCCCGGTCCGCCCAGGACGCCGCGGTGTCCGCGCCCCGGCCCAGTCTCGCCGAGGAGGTGTCCCCCTACTCCGCGAAGGAGAGGGCCGCCCCCTCGTCGCCCGACGGCGACGCGCGGCTCCTGCTGGGGGACGCCGCTGAGCGGACGGCCAGGGGGGACAACGACTCCGTCCACGCCACGGTGACCGCGTCGCCGGGGGAGAAGGCGACCACGCTCAAGGTCGTGCTCACCGGGGTCGCCAAGGGCACCCGGTGCCGGCTGGACGTGATCGGCGTCGGCGGGGCCCGGGAGACGGCCGGGAACTGGATCGTCGACAGGGCCGCCTACGACAGCTCCGGGGCCTTCACCGGCACCACCACGATCCCTCCCGCGGGCATCTCGAAGTTTGAGATCGTCACGGCGAAGGGGCGGATGCTGGTCACCGCGACCTTCCGCTGAGCACGGGCCCGTCCGAGCCGCTGAGCGCGGGTCCGTCCGAGCCGGCCGGCGTGGCCTTCCCCCGGACGCGTCCGCCCGGAGGCCGGGCGCGCCCACGAGAACGGCGCGGTGCGGCAGTGGCGGGCGAGCCCGCCTGGGAATGGCGCGGTGCGACCGCGTGTTGTCGTGCTCTGTGACCGGATTGACGGTGGTGCTCGTCACGCTCGTCGCGGCGACGCTGGCAGGCGTGGTGCTGCGGCGGCGCAGCGGCGTGCCACGCGAGGTGAGGGGCGACGTGGAGCGGCTGACGTCCGGCGATCTCGAAGCCGACCTGGGCGAGCGGGCCACCCTCGTGCAGTTCTCCAGCGCCTTCTGCCAGCCCTGCCGGGCGACCCGCCGGGTCCTGGCCGAGGTGACGGAGATGGTGCCGGGGGTGGCGCACGTGGAGATCGACGCGGAGTCGCGCCTCGATCTGGTCCGGTCGCTGAACATCCTGCGCACTCCGACCGTGCTGGTCCTCGACGCGTCAGGACATGTTGTGAAACGTGCCTCCGGTCAGCCACGGAAGGTTGATGTGATCGGCGCCCTGGGTCTCGCGGTCGGCGAGTAAGCGGCGAACCCTACCGCCCATTGAGCAATTTTGTCTCAGGAATTGGACAGGGATGTGACAGATCCCGGAACGTCGGGGTAGTGTCATCGACATGAACCCCACGACAGAGCTGCTGACGAAGCGGCGCGCGGTTGATTTCTGCCGCGTGACCACCGCGCTCTGTCGCGCTTCCTAAAGGGCGATCTCAAGCGGCCTCCGAGCCGCACCGATCTGCACACCCCTTCAGGAGCATCAAGCGATGCAGGCTGATCCCCGGGCTCTCCGCTTCGCGGCGGTTGTGACGACCATCGTCCTCGCGCTCGTCCTGGTCACAGGAAGCGCATGGCTGCTGGCCGCGCAGGCAGTGGTGTTCGCACTGAGCATCTTCGGCGTCTCGCCGTACGGGATGGTTTTCAAAGGGATAGTGAAGAGCCCTCCCAGGGAGCTGGAGGACGCCGCCCCGCCGCGCTTCGCGCAGGGGGTCGGACTCGCTTTCGCCCTGGTGGGCTTGGTCGGATATGTCACGCAGATCACGCCGCTGGCCCTCGGCGCAACCGCCGCGGCTCTCTTCGCCGCCTTCCTCAATGCAGCCTTCGGCTTCTGCCTCGGCTGCGAGATGTTCCTGATCATTCGCCGTTTACTGCCCGCCGCAAGATAATCCCGGAGGATCCCATGAGCCGCTCCGCCGCACTGGTGGACGCTGACTGGGTCGAGGCCAACCTCGACACTGATGGCATCGTCCTCGTCGAGGTCGACGAGGACACGAGTGCCTACGACAAGGGCCACATCCGTGGCGCCGTGAAGATCGACTGGAAGCAGGACCTCCAGGACCCGGTCCGCCGTGACTTCGTGGACCGCGAGGGCTTCCAGGCACTGCTGTCCGCCCGGGGGATCGGCAACGACGACACCGTGGTCCTCTACGGTGGCAACAACAACTGGTTCGCCGCCTACGCCTACTGGTACTTCAAGCTCTACGGCCACGAGAACGTCAGGCTCCTCGACGGTGGCCGCAAGAAGTGGGAGCTCGACTCCCGCGAGCTGGTCAAGGACGTTCCCTCGCGCACCGCGACGGAATACAAGGCCACGGAGCAGGACCACTCCCTGCGCGCCTTCCGCGACGACGTCCTCGCCGCGATCGGCAAGCTCAACCTGGTCGACGTGCGCTCGCCCGACGAGTTCACCGGCAAGCTGCTCGCCCCCGCGCACGTCCCGCAGGAGGCGGCGCAGCGCGGTGGCCACGTGCCGACCGCCCGCAACATCCCGTGGTCCAAGGCGGCCAACGACGACGGCACCTTCAAGTCCGACGAGGCCCTGAAGGCCCTCTACGAGGGCGAGGGCGTCGACTTCAGCAAGGACACCATCGCCTACTGCCGCATCGGCGAGCGCTCGGCGCACACGTGGTTCGTGCTGCACGAGATTCTCGACCAGGCAAGTGTCAAGAACTACGACGGATCGTGGACCGAGTACGGCTCGCTGGTGGGCGTGCCGATCGAACTGGGAGAGGCTCGATAATGACTCAGGGTTGCGCTGCTCCGGAACAGACGATTGCTCTTCCGGCCGGGATCGACCTTTCGACCCAGGCCGTCATCCAGGGAGTGGTCTCGGGCGCGGGCACGGCCTACGCCCGGCTGCTGGACCACTCCGGCGAGTTCACCGGCGAGGTCGTGGTGTCCGACGAGGGCATCTTCCGCTTCTTCGCCGCTCCCGGTGACTGGACCGTCCGCATCATCGCGGGCGGCGGCGTCACCAAGGACGTCAAGGCCCAGGCCCGCCTGGGCGAGGTCACCCAGCTCGCCGTGGCTGTCTGACCCCTGTCACGGCCGAGGGCCGGCACCCCGTCGCGGGTGCCGGCCCTCAGCCGTTTCGGATCCGGATCCGGTTTCACGGGACCCGGCTCTCGACGCGATGGAGCGCGTCGGCGTAGCCGGGGTCGGCGGACATGACCGCCGCCAGCCGAAGGTGTGGCAGGGCCTCGGCGTGGCGGTTGGCCCGCTCCAGGGTCCTGCCGAGCAGGAACCTGGCGTAGTGATCGCCGGGCGCGCGATCGATCAGGGCCTCCAGGGTCTCCCTCGCCCGGTTGAGCTGGGCCGAGCCGAAGTAGGCGCGGGCGGCCAGCAGCCGGACGGCGGAGTCGTCGCCGTGGTCGGCCAGCAGGGGCTCCAGGGTCCGCAGCGCGCCCAGGGGGTCCCGGACGTCCAGCAGGGACTCGGCCTGGCGCAGGAGCCTGACCTCGTCCGGGAGCTCGCGCTCGGGGGCGGCCTGCCGTACCAGGTCCCGGAGGACCTCCGGCGACTGCGCGCCCGCGACCGCCGTGCCGCCCACGACGTAGGTCGGCGAGGTGGCCACGCCGACGGCCTTGCCGCGCAGGAGCCGGGAGCGGACCTCGCTCGCCCCCTCTCCCGCGTCGAGCGCCCCGGCCATGCCGTCCAGGCCCGCCTCGGCGGCGAGCGCCACCAGGGTGGCCCGGTCGCCGATGTCGGAGGCCTCGACGAAGTGGGCGCGCAGGATCCGCTCCACGACGGCGTCCTGCAGGGCCGGACCGCCCCGCTGGTAGGCGAGGGCGATGACCCGGTGGGCGTCGAACGTGTTCGGACGCCAGACGGCGCCCCAGGGCGGGCCGAGCCCTTCCTCGGCCGCGACGAGCGAGACACGGACCCGGTTCTCCGCCGGGGTCAGGTCGGGGTGGCAGGCCCGCAGGGCCCCGTCGGCGACCGGGTCGCGCAGTGCCTCGTACAGCGGCTCGGCCGGGGCCGGAGCCATCGGGTCGATCTGGAAGGGGCGCCAGACGATCTCCACGTCTTCGCCGAACCCGGCCTTCTCCAGGCGTCGCTTGCCGATGTAGGCCCAGGCGCAGACCATGTCGGCCCAGACTTCGATGCGCTTCATGACCGGTGTAACAAACGACACCCGTCGTTTATTCGACAGTTGTCGCTTAGCCTTGTGGGCATGACTGCCGACGATCCGAGGATCCGCCGGACCCGCGCCCGCCTGCGGGCCGCTGTCCTGGAGCTCTCCGCCGAGCGCGACCCCGATTCGATCACGGTCGCCGAGATCGCCCAGCGGGCCGACGTCAACCGGGCCACGGTCTACGTCCACTACCGCGACCGCGACGACCTCGTGCTGGACGCGATGGAGGCGGCCGTCGGGGAGCTGGCGGCCGAGGCGGCGCGCTGTCCCTACCGGGAGGCCGGGCCGGTCCCGGCGTCGCTGGTTGCCCTGTTCGAGCACGTCGGCGCCCGTGCTCCGCTGTACCGGCGGATGCTCGGGCCCTACGGCAGCGCCCGCTTCTGCGCCCGCCTGCGCGAGGCGCTGGTCGTGGAGCTGCGCGGCCCGTTCGCGGCGGGCTCCCGCCCCCCGGGCCACGACGACGTGCCGCCCGAGATCCACGCCCACTACCTGGCGGGCGCGCTCATCGGGGTCGTCACCTGCTGGCTGGAGGAGCACCCGCCCCGCCCGGCCGGGGAGATCGCCGCGATGACGTGGGGTCTGATCCGCTGAGCCCGGCGGGAAACGGCCGGAGCGGGCGAGGTGTGCGGACGTGGGTCGGATCGTGTGGACGTGGGCCGGACCGTGTGGACGTGGGCCGGATTGTGTGAACGTGGGCCGGACTGTGCGGACCTGGGCCGGAGCGGGCCGGACGCGTGGACCTGGGCCGGATCGCGTGGGTGTTTCGCTGTGGCCGGTGACGGCGGGTCGCTACGATTCATCGGGTGTCCGGAACGTCTGTCATGCCGCCGCCCTCGCCCCCGTCGCAAGCCGCCGGCCAGGCGCCGGCCTCGCTCTCGGTCTACACCCTGCCCCTGCACACGCTCAGGATTCTCGGCGCCTGCGCGATCTCGCTGGTGCTGTGGTTCTCGGCGGGACGGGCGGTCCGCGCCGCTCTGATGTGGCTGGGCCCCGAGATCACCCGCGGTGACTACCAGCAGCTGCGGTACGTCCTCACGATGCTGATCTTCACGTTGATCGTGCTGAACGAGCTCGTGGTCATGGTGGGCATGCTGCACTCGGTGCGCGGAGCGCTCTGGGAGATCCGGGCGCGGCGGGAGGGCGGCGAGGCCGACGAGAGCATGTTCGGCGCGCTCAACCGGGCCACGCTGGTCTTCGCCACGATCTATCTGGCCTGGAGTTTCCACCGCGAGGACGCCCGCGAGTTCGCCATGTTCGACCTCACGGCGCATGCCGACGAGGATCTCCAGGGGACCCTCGCCGAGACCCCGGCCCAGGGGGCAGGCGGGCTCGTCGGGCTGGACGTGCGGATCTCCTTGGGGATCGCCGTGGCCGCCTACCTGCTGAAGACGCTGTTCGGCTGGTGGCACGCCAACGGCAAGGTCAGGGGCAGCGGCGTGCTCACCACCTTCTTCGAGCTGGCCTTCGCCTTCTACGGCCTCAACGCGACGATCGCCTTCGTCGGCGCGCGGTCCGACTGGCTCTCGCACCGGACCGTCACGACCATGGTCGCCGGCTGGATCGAGCAGGCGGAGAAGGCCATCCCGTGGTGGAAGGGGTTCTGGGAGTCGGTCGGCGAGGTCTGGCCGCACATCGTGGACGGCCTGATCGTGCCGCTGACCTGGCTCACCGTCGCCTCCCTCGTCTACGGGGCCTTCGCTGAGGACACCCGGGCGGTCGTGCGGGGCACCCGGCTGGACACCGTGGCCGACCGGATGGAGCAGACGCACTCCCTGACCCGTACCACCATGACGCGGGCCACGACCGGATTCCAGGAGCGCTGGGTCCCGCCCGCGAACGCCTTCCGGCTCGCCGCACGGGGCGGCGCCGCGCTCTTCGGCATGTTCTGCCTCTGCTACGTGGCGCTCCGAGTGGGGACCGACTACGCCGACCGCGGGGTGCGGACGCTCATCGGCAGCGAGGAGCCCTTCCTCTGGGTGGTCATCGCCCCCTCCCTGGAATTCGTCGAGGATCTGCTCGTGGCGGTGCTGACGACCTGCCTGCTGGCGGCTACGTTCGACATCGCCGCCACCCGCGGCCGCGAGGCGGGGGAGGCGGTCACCGCCTGAACAGCAGCACCTGGTCCTGGGGCTCGGTCTTCTCCGTCCCCGCCCGCTTGAACAGATCCTCCACCGACTCCTCCTCCAGCGGCACCCGGATCGTGCTCGGCAGGACCTCGACCTCGACCTCGCCGGCGACCTGCTCGGGCACCAGGCTGACCACGTTGTAGTCATAGCCGACGCCGACCTTGTGGTCCTTGACCTCCACCGGCAGGCTCCTGTCGACGACCTCGGTCTGCCACGCGCGGCCGTCGGGGTGCTTGACCTTGATCTCGGGGTCTCCCCGCCGGATGACGCCCTCGGTGTTCAGGGACGTCCTGGTCACCTTGATCTTCAGCCACCGCTGGTCGGCCTTGATCGGGCGCGCGCCCGGGAGGCTGTCGGTCTGCTCGACTCCGACCTTCCAGGCCACGTTCATGAGCGTCCCGGTGCCTCCGGCGGCCACGGTGTGGACCTGGTAGGCAGGGTTGCCGCTCCGGTAGAAGACGTATCCGTGCCAGGTGGGGATGCCCATGGCCACGGCCACGGCGAGGACCGCGCCGCCGACGCGCAGTGCCGTACGGCGTCGCGGCGGTGGGACGGGGGCGGCCGCGGCGGCCTCCCCCGGCGTCGCCGGGGCCCTGTCTCCGGGCACGGCCTCCGCCGCGGTCCCGGTTCCCGTCGCGGCTCCGCTCCCGGCGCCGAGGACGCCGGGGGTGACGGGTCTGGGCAGCGGCGGCCCCGGGACGGCGGGGAACGGCTGGGTCGAGGCGCCCGGAGGTTCGCCGGCGGGCTTGGGCACGGGCGGCCAGACCTGCTCGTCGGAGAAGGTCCGCCGGGGACCGGGGGTCCAGCCGGCGTCGACCGGCGCCTGCGGGGGCGGAGTCCCACCCGAACGTCTCCGGGGAGCCTCCCGGCGTCTTCCGGGGGTGCGCGCGGGAGCCGGCCGGGCGGGGGCGGGGGGACGGTTCTCGGGCATGGGGGGACGGCCGCCGGGGACGGGCGGTGGCCCGGTGTGCGCGCCGGACGCGGGCGGCCGTCCGGAGTGCGCTCCGGGGGTGGGAGAGGGGGAGCTCTCCGCAGGGGGCCAGGTCTCCCCGGCGGGCCAGGTCTCCGCAGGGGGGCGGGGCTCCGCGGGGGAGCGGTTCTCCTGGGGGGTGAACCAGTCGGGACGGCCCTCGTTCTCCGGGTGCGGCGTGCCCGTCACTTCTTGCTCGCCAACTGGTAGACGTCCTTCGCGTTCGAGATCAGGCGCCCCGCGGTGGCCTCGTCGAAGCCCAGGTCGATCTCCACCTCGGGCAGCAGCGCCTCTCCTATGAATCCGTTGCGCGGCGCGAGCACGAGCCGCGATCCGGGCAGTGCCGCCGCCGGAACCTCGAACACCGCCACGCTCCCGACCCACCAGCCCACCTGGATGAAGGGGTTGGTGATGGTATGGGAGGCGTCGACCTTGTCGGTGGCCGCGTAACGCCTGCCGTCCCCGGTCAGCAGGGCCGGGGTGCCGAACTTCTGCGGCTCCCGGTTGGCCGTCGCCTCCACCTCGGCGATCACGAAGACCCCGGAGGTGGTGGCCTGCTCCACCTTGCCGTCCAGCCCTGCGCTCTCGACGGCCTTGGCGACATGTACGGCCTTGACCCGGGCGGAGAACCGGGAGGCGGAGACCTGGTCCCCCACACCTCCGGTCCAGGTCAGGTGGGCCGTCCGCGCCTCCCGGTCCAGGCCGGTCGTCTGCAGGCCCACCGCCGCGACCGCCAGTGCCGCACCGGCGGCCAGGACGCCCGCCCGGCGCCATCGGCCCGGAGCCGCGGGCGCCCGGCGGCCGGCGGCCGTCTCGGGCCGGGCCGGGGTCACGGTGCTCATCACAGGGTTCCCCCCTGATTGACGGGGAGGGTGACCTGCGCCGCCACCTTGGGCGGGGCGTCGTCGGCGTCGCCGTCCTTGACGAGGACCCAGCCCAGGTCGATGTTGAACGTCTCCGGCTCCTCGAAGACGCCGACGTCAAGTTTGATCTGCTTCGGCGGGCGGTCCCCCGCGGGCAGCTCGTATCTGACCACGACCGTGGAGGTCATCCCCGGGTGGAGCTGCCTGCTCGGCACGCCCTCGTCCGGGACGGAGACGGTCGGGCCGAGGTCGCCCCCGATCTCCGGGTCCATCTTCAGCAGGGACTGCGCGAACATGAAGCCGGGCGTCTTGCCCCTGCCCGGGGCTCCCACGCCGGTGGTCTCGTCGCTCTTGTTCGTGACCTCAAGCTCGATCTCGAGGAAGCGTTTGCCCTCGCCGCCGAACGGGTCGCGCTGGAACAGGGATCGGGCCTCGGTGAATTTGGTGGTGAACTCGCCCTGGTCCAGGCTCGAACCTGGGCCGAGCTGCTGGGGAGGTGCTTCGGAGGCCTCGGCGAATCCGCCGAGGGCGGCGGTGATTCCCAGGCCGGTGGCTATGACCAGGGCGGCGACCGGCACCGCGATCGGGCGCCGCTTGCCGGTTTCGCCACCGGGGGGAGACGTCATGACAAAGGATGGTAATCGCTGACCTCCACCCCATCCGACTCATTCATCCCGTGAGTGTCATTGAACATGGGGAAAATGCAGCAGATTGGCGGGAACGCTGCCCGAATAGGAGGTCCAACTCTTACGCTGTCACCGAGGCGGCGAGAGCCCTATGGCGGAGGTTCCGTGGCGGACGTGCATCCCGAGCATGCGCAGCTCCAGGCGGACCGGATCTACCTGGGCTGGCAGTATGCCCTGTTGCACCCTGATCCGGGTCCGGCGCCCAAGCGCCCCTCCCCCGCCGAGGACTCCGCCGACCCGGTCGATCCCGAGTGGGTGCGCAGGGAACGGCTCAACGAGGACCTGCTCAACCGGCCGGTGAAGATCTTCAGGATGTTCGTGACCGGGCTCGTCGTGCTGATCCTGCTCCTGGGTGTCACCGAGCTGCTGAGCTGGTCGTTCGCCGCGGTGGGGCTGATCGCCACCGGCGGGGTCGCGGCCTTCTGCACCTACGCGATCCGCCAGGGCGACCGGGCGGTCCGCCACCGGATCCGGGAGCGCCAGGCGGTCGGCGACCGGCAGCGGGAGGAGCGCGACAGGGACCTGTTCCAGGCCCAGGAGGAGCACGCCGTCCGCTACCGGGAGTGGGCGGAGAAGAAGGAGCGCCACGACCGCCAGCTCACCTGGTACGCGGTGGCCGTGCCCGACGAGATCGACCGGATCGACGTCGCGGGGGGCACGCTGCCCGGCTGGTCGGCGCTGATCACCCTGCTCGGCGCGACCCGGCTCTACAGCGGAGGCCACCTGACCGTGCTCGACCTGTCCGAGGGCGCGATCGCCAAGGACCTGGTCGAGCTGGCGCGCAGGGGCGGCGACGACCCGCTGGTCTGGGTGCTCCCGGTCGACCTGCCCAAACTCGACCTGGGCGCGACGCTGGCCCCCGAGGCCTTCGCCGACGTGCTCGCCCACGTCGTGAGCGTCAGTGAGGAACACCGCACGACCAGGGACCTGTCGTTCGACAACGCGATCCTGGAGCGGGTGCTGGAGGTCCTCGGCGAGAACGCCACGATCAACCAGGTCACCGCCGCCCTCCGGGCACTGGCCCAGGTCGGCGATCCGCGCGACGACCTCAGGTTCGGCCTGATCACCGCGGCCCAGCTGGAGCGCATCGGCACGCTGTTCGGCCGGGGCGTCAGCGACCGGGTGGTGATCGAGCGGGCCTGGGCGCTGGAGTCGCAGCTGCGCAAGCTGGAGACCCTCGGCTCGGAGGCGGTACGGCTGCCGCCCGCCCGCCTGCGGGTCGTGTCGATGGACCGGCAGGCGGGCGTGTTCGGCAACCGGGTCCTCGGCACCTACGTGGCCACCGCGCTCACCCACATCCTGCGCCAGTCGCCCGCCTCCACGCGGCCGTGGTACCACACGATCATCGTCGCGGGCGCGGACAAGCTCCGCGGCGACGTGCTCGACCGGCTGATGGACGCCTGCGAGACCTCCAGGACCGGGCTGGTGCTCACCTACCGGTCGCTCACCCCGACCGTTCGGGAACGGCTCGGCCGGGGGCACGCGGCGGTGACGTTCATGCGGCTGGGCAACGCCGAGGACGCCCGGATCGCCAGCGAGCACGTCGGCACCGAGCACCGCCTGGAGCTCGCCCAGCTCACCGAGACGATCAGCGCCGCCGGGGCCGGGCTGGAGGGCGGCTACGTCTCCACCGTCGGCCAGACGGAGGAGGGCGAGGACGAGCGGGATGTGAGCCGTACGGACCTCAAGGAGGACATCACCGAGTCCACCGAGTGGGGCCGCCGAGCGAGCAAGGCGATGGGGGAGACCGAACGGGTGCTGCACCGGTCCCGGGAGTTCCTCGTCGAGCCCCACCAGCTCCAGCAGCTCCCCACCACCTCGGTGATCGTCACCGACGCCACCGCGGAGGGACGCCGGGTCCGCCTCGCCGACGCCAACCCGGCGATACTGACCTTCCCGAAGACGACTCTGGGGGAGTTCGACGAGATCAGGGAAGCCGCGCTGGACCGCGGCCCGCGGGAGGAGCCCCGCGAGCCGAGCCCCTTCGAGGACGCGCCGCCGAACCTCGGTCCGCCGCCGCCCAGGCTCGACTGGCGCAGACGCCAATGAAGCGTCCGTTTGTGGTAATGGCCTGGCCAATGCGGGGGTGCGATCCCCTCGGAAGGTTCGACCTTGGTTGTTGGGGTGACCTGCCCCCGGTACCCCGTCGCCCGGTACGGCGGGGCTGTCCGTGAAGCGTCGACCCCCCGGCCTCGGGCCGGGACCCCTGGGTGGAGACCAAATGCAGCCAAGCGTGTCCCGTCCGCCGACCAGCCTGACCGGTCCCTGGTACCGGATCCAGGCGATCGCGGCGCCATCACGCAGTTCGTCGGCGGAATGGGACTTCGTCACCGTCCTGCCCGCGGTGCTCTCCGCGGCCCAGCGCAACCGGCCCTTCGTGGCGGGCTGGCTCTCCCGGGGCTCCGGTGCCCCGCTGGAGCTCATCACCAACGCCGGGCCGCTGACGCCGCCGCGCCCGCCCCGCCGGGCCGCCGTCGAGAGCGAGCAGGTCCCCACCGGTCCCGAGCCGCTGCTGTTCCCCAGCGGCGCACGCGGGGTGCGGATCGGCGACGAATGGCTCCGCGACCTGTCCGACCTGGCCTGGACCATCTGCCCGGGACGGCAGGCCCCGCCGCTCGGCGGCCGCCGCGAGCCGGACGCCGACGAGATCAAGCGGCCCACGCTCTTCGAGTCCACGCTGGTCACGCTCATGTCCCGGCCCTTCGCCTGGCTGGTCGTGGCCGAGCAGACCGACCTGCTGGACGCCGAGGTGGCGCACCTGCGGACCCAGCTCAACGTGCTGAGACAGTACGGCGACGCCTCCGAGCGCTCGCGCTACGACGCCGAGCGGGCCGAGCGGCGCATGCAGGAGCTGGACGCCTTCCGCGAGGCCGGGCTCTGGAGCGTGCGGGTGCTGGCCGGCGCCGCCGGCCCCGAGGAGCTGCGCCAGATCGCTCCCGTGCTGGTCGGTTCCGCCGAGATGAGCCACCATCCCTACCGCCTGCGCAGCGCGCTGTCCGGCCCGGTGTACGGCTTCGCCGACGCGCTCTCGGTGACCCTGCAGGACCCCGCCGACGGCACCGCCGCTCCGTTCGCGGCCACCGCCGGGGCGCTCGCCGCGCTCGCCGGGCTGCCCCGGCGGGAGGTGCCGGGGGTCCGGGTGCTCGACGCCGGCTTCTTCGACGTGACCAGCGAGGCGGACGTCACCCCCGGCGCCATGACCGTCGATCTCGGGTCGATCCTGGACGGCCAGGACAGGGCGGTCGGCTCGTTCAAGGTCCCGCTCGCCACCCTGAACCGGCACGCGTTCATCACCGGGGCCACCGGCTCGGGCAAGTCCCAGACCGTCAGGCACCTGCTGGAGCAGCTCACCGGCGCCGGCATCCCGTGGCTGGCCATCGAGCCGGCCAAGTCCGAGTACGCCGCGATGGGCGGCCGGGTCGAGCATCTGGCCCCGGTGACCGTGATCAACCCGTCGGCCCCGGACAGCGTGCCGTTCAGCGTCAACCCGCTCGCCCCGGAGCCCGGCTATCCGGTCCAGGCCCACATCGACATGGTGCGGGCGCTGTTCATGGCGGCCTTCGACGCCGAGGAGCCGTTCCCCCAGATCATGTCGCTCGCCCTGCAGCGGGTCTACGAGGCCAACGGCTGGGACGTGGTCACCGGCTGGGCGGCTCCCGGCGCGGCCGTGCGGCCCGCCGTACCGACTCTTGAGCAGTTGCAGCAGCACGCGATGGACGTGATCAAGGAGATCGGCTACGGCAGGGAGGTCCAGGCAGACGTCGAGGGTTTCATCTCGCTGCGGCTGCGGTCGCTGCGGGTCGGCTCGGCGGGCCGCTTCTTCGAGGGCGGTCACCCCGCCGACATCGGCGACCTGCTCCAGCGCAACGTGGTGTTCGCCATCGAGGACGTGGCCAACGACGAGGACAAGGCGTTCCTGATGGGCACGCTGATCATCCGGATCGTCGAGCACCTGCGGATGCGGGCCAGGAAGGAGCGGAGCAGCGGGCTCCGGCACGTCATCGTGATCGAGGAGGCGCACCGGCTGCTCCGCGACCGGGGCGCCGGACGGGCCAGCACGCACGCGGTCGAGCTGCTGGCGGGCATGCTCGCGGAGATCCGCGCGTACGGCGAGGGCATCGTGGTGGCCGAGCAGATCCCCACCAAGCTGGTCTCCGACGTCGTGAAGAACACCGCGCTGAAGGTCGTGCACCGGCTCCCGGCCGAGGACGACCGGCAGCTCGTCGGGGCCGCGATGAACCTGAGCGAGGAGCAGTCCAGGCAGGTCGTCTCGTTGCAGCCCGGGGTCGCGGCGATCTTCGCCGACGGGATGGACCGGCCGCTCCGGGTCCAGGTGCCGCTGGGGGAGGACCGCGAGCGGCTGATCCCCGGTCACATGCCGCCGATCTGCGGCCGCCGTTCGGCGGCGTGCGGCCAGGAGTGCAGGACGGGCCGGGCGTGCACGCTCGTCGAGCTCCGCGAGGCCGACCTGCTCGCCGACGCGCCCGAATGGGCCTGGCTGCGGATCTGGACCGACACCCTGGTGCTGGCCTTCTGCACCGACCGGCCGGTCCCGGGGGTGCCCCGGGTGCTGGCCGACCTCTGGGCCGAGCTCCCGCTGCGGCGGCGCGAGTGCCTGCTCGCCACGGCGGTGGAGCGCGGCGTGGGCCGCCGTGCGTGGTCGCTGCGGACCGTCAGCGACCCGCTGAAGCTGACCGAGCAGGTCGCCATGGCCGCGACCCGGTTGCTGGGACCCGACCGCGAGGTCGGCGAGCGGCCCGGTCCGGCCTGGGTCATCCCGCAGGTCCGCTGGCTGCACGAGGTGGACCGGGTGTTCCCCTACGGGCAGCCCGCGCCCAACCCGCGCGGTCCCGCGCCGGTCATGGAGTACGCGCTGTTCAGCCGGCCGGCCAACGGTGCCGAGCTGCTCGGCCACCGGGCCAAGGCGCTGCGCCATCACCCGCTCTCCATGGAGGTCGACCGCAACCGGGCGCTGGCCTGGCGCGTGATCCTCGGTGACGACGAGCGCGAGGGGGTGGAGCGGGACATCCTCATGGTGACGATCGGCGTCGACCCGGCCGAGCGGCTCCGGCACGTTGCTCAGACGATGGGCGCGGGATGGATGGAGAGTGTGCTGTCCTGGCCGCACCGGTTCGTGCTGCCGTTCGACGCGGCGTCACCGGAGACCGCCGAGCTCGCTTTCAGTGAGTAGTGGGAGGCCCGCGCCAGGAACCGGGGCTGTGGGGATTGCCCCGGCCGCCGGTGCACGGCCCGCGTCCCACCTGAGCCGGCGCGGGGCGTCGCCGGAGGGCGGCACCGGGCGTTGCCGGACGGTGCCAGCGCCCAACCACGGCTAGGATCTGCGGCATGAACGATTCGGCGAACCAGGTCCGGATCGCTGAGTCGTCCTGCGACAGGCGGCTAGGCGAGGAGACGGCATGACTCAGCTTCCGCTGCGGGCACAGCTCGCGAGTGCGCTCGGCCGGACGGCCGCCACCCTGTCCCGGGCGACCGGCCGAGGCGACGGATCGGTGATCGGTGGCCGGGTCGGCCTGGCGCTGGAGCCCGACCTGCTGCGCAAGCTCGCGCAGGACCGCAAACTGGCCCTGGTGAGCGCGACCAACGGCAAGACCACCACCACCCGCCTGATCACCTCCGCGCTGCAGGAGCTCGGCGACGTCGCCACCAACGCCTTCGGCGCCAACATGCCCGCCGGGCACGTCTCGGCGCTGTCGTCGGCCAAGCACGCCCCCTACGGCGTCCTGGAGGTCGACGAGAAATACCTGCCCGAGGTGATCAACACCACCGGCGCCGGTGTGATCGTCCTGATGAACCTCAGCCGCGACCAGATGGACCGGGCCGGCGAGATCTGGCTGCTGGCCCAGAAGTGGCGCCGGGCGCTCGCCGGAAAGAACACCCACGTCATCGCCAACGCCGACGATCCGCTGGTGGCCTGGGGCGCCTCCACGGCCGCCAGGGTCACCTGGGTGTCGGCCGGGCAGCCGTGGAAGGAAGACTCCTGGTGCTGCCCCGAGTGCGGCGGCCCGCTCGACCGCAAGGGCATGGAGTACACCCCGCCCGGCGGTCACGTCTCGGGCATGGTGACCTCCCGCACGGCCGAGAACGACTGGGCCTGCCGCGAGTGCACCTTCCGGCGGCCCGAGCCGTCCTGGTTCCTCGACGACGACGCGGTGATCGACCCGCGCGGGCAGCGCTGGGTGCTGGACATCCAGCTCCCCGGCCGGGCCAACCGGGCCAACGCCGTGGTCGCGCTGGCCACCGCCGAGACGTTCGGCCTGCCGGTCCAGCGCGCGCTGCCCCGCCTGCGCGAGGTCACCTCCGTCGCGGGCCGCTACACCACCGTGCAGCGCGACGGGCGGCACGCCCGGCTGCTGCTCGCCAAGAACCCGGCCGGCTGGCTGGAGGCGTTCGACGTGCTCGACCGCTCGCTGCCGGTGATCCTGTCGGTGAACGCCCAGGGCCCCGACGGCCGCGACACCTCCTGGCTGTGGGACGTCGACTACCGCGTCCTGCGCGGCAGGCCGGTCTACGTGGCCGGGGAGCGGCGGCTCGACCTCGCGCTCCGGCTGGACGTGGCGGGCGTGCCGTTCCAGCTGGCCGACTCCTTCGAGCAGGCGCTCGCCGCGCAACCGCCGGGCAAGGTCGACGTGATCGCCAACTACACCGCCTTCCAGCAGATTCGATCGGAGTTCGGTCGTGCAGTCTGACAGCGCCCTGCGACTCGTCTGGATCTATCCGGACCTGTTGAGCACCTACGGGGACCAGGGCAACGTCCTGGTCCTGGAGCAGCGCGCCCAGCGCCGCGGCATCCCGGTCGAGACCGTTCACGTGCGCTCGGCCGACCCGGTGCCCGAGGGCGGCGACATCTACCTGATCGGCGGCGGCGAGGACCGGCCGCAGATCCTGGCCGCCGAGCGGCTGCGCCGGGACGGCGGCCTGCACCGGGCCGTCGCGCGCGGCGCCGCCCTGCTGGCCGTCTGCGCGGGTTACCAGATCATGGGCACCACGTTCGGCGGCGAGGAGGGGCAGCCGGTCGTCGGCATCGGGCTGATCGACATCGCCAGCGGCCGCGGCGAGGGCCGCGCGGTCGGAGAGCTGGCCGGTGAGGCGGACCCGGCGCTCGGCATCCCGACGCTGACCGGCTTCGAGAACCACATGGGCGTCACCCGGCTGGGCGCCGGCGTCCGTCCGCTGGCCCGTACGGCGATCGGCACCGGCAACGGCGACGGCACCGAGGGCTGCCACATCGGCAGGATCGTCGGCACCTACCTGCACGGCCCCGCGCTCGCCCGCAACCCCGGCCTCGCCGACCTCCTGCTGGGCTGGGCGGTCGGCGCCCAGCTCCCGCCGATCGACGACACCTGGTTCGAACGGCTCCGCCAGGAGCGGCTGGCCGCGGTGCTGCCCCGCTGAGAGCGGACCGGCCGTCAGGGTCGCACCCCTTCCGGGAGCGCGGCCCTGGCAGCCGGCGGACGAGTGCCGGGCTCCGTCAGTAGACGAGCGCCTGGACCCCCTCGCCGAGGACCTCCTCGACGAAGGTGGGGGCGCCCGCGATGCGCACGCCCTCGATCACGTCGTCCACCTTGATGTCGCGCCGGGAGGCGCACTGCGTGCACAGCGTCACCCGGCCTGCCGCCAGCACCGCGTCGAGCAGGTCGCCGAGCTGGGCGGCGTGCGGCAGTGTGAACTCCTTCGCCCGTCCGGGAAGGGCGAACCATGATGACTCGCCGGTCAGCCAGAGGGAGACGGGAACCCCGCTCGCCAACGCCGCCGCGGCCACCGTGAACGCCTGGTTGCAGCGCTCGGGTGCGTCCTCGCCGGCGGTCACCTTGATCACCAGTGATCGTGCCATGCCTGAAGCCTATGCGGGTCCGTGTCCCGGGCGCGAGCCGTGCCGGGCCGGCTCTAGGCTCGGATTCATGGACGTTCCCGAACTGCATCCCGACCTTGAGCCGATCGCCTTCCTCGTGGGCCGGTGGGAAGGTGCCGGGGTGGGTGGATACCCGACGATCGAGAGCTTCAACTTCGGCCAGGAGATCGTCTTCGGTCACAACGGCAAGCCCTTTCTGACCTACACCAGTCGCACCTGGCTGCTCGACGAGGCGGGCGCCAAGGTCCGCCCGCTGGGCACCGAGACCGGTTTCTGGCGCCAGTTGCCCGACCGCCAGTTGGAGGTGTGCCTGTCGCATCCGACCGGCATCGTGGAGATCTACCTCGGCGAGGTGGTCTTCAACAAGATCGAGCTACGGACCGACGTGGTCGCGCGCACCGGGACCGCCAAGGAGTACACCGCCGGTCACCGCCTCTACGGCCTGGTCAACGGCAACCTGATGTGGGCCTACGACATGGCGGCGGTGGGACAGCAGCTCCAGTCGCACATCTCCGCCGAGCTCAAGAAGGTGGCCGACTTCGTGCCCGAGGTCGACTAGCTACGATCTGGGGCATGAATTCCCCTTTCACCCCCGAAGTAGTCAACGCCATCAAACGTCATATGAACGACGACCACGGTGATGACGCGCTACTGATCTGCAAGGGCCTCGGCGGGCAGCCCGAGGCCACCGGCGCGACGACGACGGGGGTGGACGCGGAGGCGATCGAGTTCGCCGCGGTGGTGGGCGGTCAGGACGTCGTGGTCCGGGTCCCGTGGGGCACCACGCTGACCGAGCGCGCCCAGGTGCGCACGGAAGTGGTCCGCCTCTACCAGGAGGCCTGCGCCGCCCTCGGCGTCCCCGCCCGCGGCGAGCACTGACCGCCCGCGGCGGGGCCTCCGGAACCGGAGGAGATCGCGGGAGGGGCCTTGGCGGATAAAGGGGCCTCGGAAAGGGAGGGGCCCGGAAAAAGGGAAGAACCCCGGGCCTGCTCCTCCTGCCGTGCAGGAGGGCCAGATGGACCAAAGGCGGGATAAGGGTTAACCCGTCTTCTGGCAGCCCGGGGTTCCGGTGATTGTCGTGGATTCGCCGAACGTCGCCAGACGTCCGGACAGAGTCCGGAGCGACGGCGTCCTAGCGGACAGCCACCTCGCTAGCCCAACTATGATCAACCATTGTTCGGACCACCTCCTTTCGGCGTGCCCCGAGACTACGTTCCCAGCTCGGACCGGGCAAATGATTTTCCGCCCCATCCGGCGACCTCGCCCCGGGCCCCATTGAGACCCTGCTCAGAGGGCCGATGGGAACAGAAGCGGTACAGCGCCGGGACGCTCTTGCCGTCTAGTGGCCCAAGATCGGCGCATCCCCTGGCAGCATCTGGGGAGCGCCGGACGCCGGTTCGAATCCGGTCGAGAGCACCACACCCTCGCCGCCCACGGGCGGCGAGGGTTTCTTTTCCGTCTCATGCCCGCATTCGCCCTCGTGGATCGTTCCCACCCGTTGAAGCTCAAGGGATGTACACCTCGTAGTAGAAGCCCGCCGGATAAGGGCCACCCCCGCGGAACCAGTGACAGTAGGCGAGCCCGGTGTATTGACCGTTCTGCGCAGCGTCATCGTAGGCGAGGTCGCAGGCGGCCAGGGTCTGGTAGGGGCCCTGCAAGTACCAGTCCGGTGTCGGCCAGGTCCCGGCGGCCACGGCCGCGCTGGTCTGGGTGGCGGCGAAGGCGGGGGTACTGGCGAGGACACTGGCGCCCAGCGCCACGGCGAGTACAGCGGAATGCAATCGGCGGATCTTCATTGTGGGTGACTCCTCGCATTCGGGAAGGAGAACACCTTCAGATGAGCGCCGGCTACCGGGCTTGAGGAGATACCGGTTCTCCATATTTCGGCCATGATGGCACTTTTATATTTCGGCCATGATGGGGGTGATGTGTCGCCTGTGAGACGGCTGCCCTGGGCTACTGGTTGGCCGGTGAGCGTGGATCCGTTGGGGCTCCAGGGGGCAGCTGGTGCGGTACTCCAGCCATGCCCGGCCGACCTCTGCTGCGTGGGCGCGCGAGGCGCGGATGCGCTCGGGCCCGTTGCGGGCCACGTACTCCCGGAACAGCGACCACACGGCCGCGAGGTCGGTGACCGCGGTCTCAGGGGCGGCCTTCCACGCGGGCGCCTGCTCGGTGGGTGCCTCGGCCTGCTCCGGCGTGTGGTCGGGGAGGATCAGCCGCGGGATCAGGAGAGCGGTCTCCACCCGGGCGGCGCCCTGGCTGGCGAGCCCTCAGTCGATGAGCCGCACCCCGCGGTCGCTGACGAGCAGGTTGCCTTCGTGTAGGTGTGCTGGGCCAGCAGCCACGCGGCATGCGCGCCTGTCTCGCCGACCATGTCCTTGCCTGGCCACCCGCGTTCGGCGATCACCTTTTTGAGGAATGCGGTGTTGCCAATGTCGACGGCATCCCACTCCTCTGCCAATTCCCGAGATAGGGGCTCACCGGCCGGCGCCCGTGATGATGACCTCGCTCACGACTGCAGCCCCTCAAACCATCTGACGATGACGGTGTTCACGGTGCCTCCTCGTAGTAGGCGGTGCGGCCGTCCACCCAGGCCAGCATGGCGTGTCCGGCGATCCTTTCCCTGTCGATTCCCTCGACTGGTATTCCGGCCATTGAGTGTCCTGCCGGTTCGTCCTTTAAGGCAGGAGTAGGCGGGGCATATTGTCCGACCGGTCAGTGCCGCTGTCCCAGAGGCGAACAGGACCGCCCCCGTCGTTTAGGGGCTGGAGCTGGTCGAACACTGAGTTGCCGATGCGGTCTGCGGCGACCTTCTTGTGCTGAGGTCACGCTGAGCGACGCCTTACGTCCTTAAATGATCTTTACTTTTACTTCGACCTTGTGTAAAGATCACCCGGTTTGCTACAAACGTTCGAGAAAGGTCGGAGTGAACACGCAGAAATCGATGTCCGGTGTGTTAGCCCGCAGCTACCGCCGTACCTCTCTAATAGCCGCCCTCGGGCTATCAGCCTCCCTGCTGGCCGCACTACCCGCCGCTGCCGCCCCCACCTCTACACTCTCCACTCCCAAGACAGCCGCACCAACCGCCCCCCCTCCAGTGAACGCTGCACAGCAGGAGGCCAAGGAGCAGAACAAACGCGTCGAGATCGAGTCGTTGCGCTCGGAGAGCGCGACCTACTTCGCCAACCCCGACGGCAAGACTCTCACCACCGAGTTCTACACCGACCCCATCCGCTTCAAGCGGGACGGCGTCTGGCAGCCGGTCGACACCACGCTGGTGGCCGACAACGGCACCATCAAGCCGCGCGCCACCAAAGCCGGTCTCACGCTCTCACCTGGTGGTGGCACCGACCTGCTCACCGCGGCGAGCCAGCGTGACGGGTCGACGATCAAGATCTCCGCTCCCCAGAAGCTGCCCGCGCCGAAGCTGTCGGGCAACAGGGCCGAGTACGCCAACGCCTATGGTCCCGGCGTCGACCTCGCCGTCATCGCGACGCCGACGGGATTCCGGCAAGAAGTGATCATCAGGGAAAGACCGGTCAACCCGCTGCAACTCTCGGTCCCCGTCCAGTTGCCCGCCGGCCTTTCCTTCGGCGAGACCTCCTCGGGAAAGCTGGCCCTGCATGACAGCGATGCCAAGACCAAACGCCGCGCAACCGAGATCCCGGCCCCGCTGCTGACGGACGCCGACGCAAATCTCAGCGTTGGCGAGGAGGGGCGAGTCGGCAAGGTGGCTGCCGCGGTGGAGAAGACCGCGGCAGGGCAGGCGCTCGTGTACAAACCCGACGTGAGCTTCCTCGCCGACCCGGCCGTCACCTACCCGCTCAGCCTCGTCGTCGCCAGCACCGACTGGATGCAGCTGTCAAACGCCAATGACACGTTCATCAACAACTCCGCCTACCAGAACGGCTACGCCAACAGCGGCGCCTACCATCTGCAGGCCGGTAAGACCAACGAAGGAACTGTACGCTGGCGCACCTATATCCGCTTCGACGACATCACTGAGGACTCCCCCCTGCGCGGCGGGCGGGTGACCAACGCCGACCTTATTCTCTGGAACATCGACTCCAACGACTGCGGTGAGGTCGTCGGCTCTGGCATCACGGCGCGTAGGATCACGCAGCGTTGGGACGTCTCTACGCTGACGTGGAGCAACCAGCCGACGGTGACCAGCGATGGCGCCGACACCGAAAACGGTGCGTATAAGCCGGGATGCAGCCGCGGCTACATGAACTATGAGCATGACCTGATCCACTACGTGAACCCGATCGTTCAAGACTGGGCCGATGGCGAGCCCAACTACGGATTCCAGCTCACCGCCGGCAACGAATCGGACTACACCAACTGGCGCGCGTACCGCTCGAAGGAGTACATCTCCAGCGGCGACGCCCACGGCCCCAAACTCGTCATCGGTTACGAGCCAGCGCCGCAGCAAGTGGAGGAACACACCTTCATCTCGCGCGAACCGATCGATCTGGAAAACATGACCAATACCGAGGCGGCCCAGCTGGTCACTCAGGTATCCCCGGTCAAGCCCGATATTCCGGCCACGACCATCGAGGAGGCGGCGGCAGTCCGGACCCAGGCAGCAGACCCCTTCGAGGTTCTACCGGAGGGCTCGCTGCCGCTCGACGGTGAAAACCCGGAGGAAGAGGATCCCAGCCCCGACGAACCACCGAGGGTGGATCAGCATGGGCCAGACGCGAACGCCACCGGTGTCACCCCAACCATGCCGATCGAGGTCCTGTTCAACGAGCGGGTAACTGACGCGCAGATCACCCTGAAGGACGAGTCGGGCGCAGTGATCAACGGGACGCTTCCGGCAAGCGCTGACACCAGGCTGGTGACCTTCACATCGGCGCAGCCGCTTGCGCCGACCACCGTTCATACGGTGGAGGTGACCGGTGCCACCGACATCGCCGGAAACACCATGTCGCCGTACTTCTGGTCGTTCACCACGGGCGAGCCGGACGCCACCCCGCCTTCCGTCACCGGCACCGCCCCGGCCGACGCGACGACTAACGTTCCTGTAGGCACCAGCGTCACGGCGACGTTCAACGAGCGGGTCTCCGGCGTCCAACTCCTGCTCAAGGACGCGGCCGGCACACAGGTCCCCGGCCAGATGACGATGGACGCCGCCCAGACCACCGCCGTCCTCGTCCCCGCCTCACCCCTCACAGCGAACGTCGTCTACACAGCGGAGGTAAGCGAAGCCAGGGACACCTCGGGAAACCGGATGCCCGCACCGCACACCTGGTCATTCACCATTGGCGATGAACCTGCCCCGACCCCTACCCCGACGCCAACGCCGACTGTTTGTGCGGAGCCTGCATGGGCACCTGCTGAGGAGTATTACTACGACGCCAAGGTGTCTTGGAAGGGGCACGTGTGGCAGCTCACTCACGAATGGGCTGAACCCGGCGAGGAGCCCGGAGTGTATGCGGGCTGGAAGGACTTGGGAGCCTGTGGCGGCGGCTCAACCCCTACCCCGACGCCAACGCCGACTGTTTGTGCGGAGCCTGCATGGGCACCTGCTGAGGAGTATTACTACGACGCCAAGGTGTCTTGGAAGGGGCACGTGTGGCAGCTCACTCACGAATGGGCTGAACCCGGCGAGGAGCCCGGAGTGTATGCGGGCTGGAAGGACTTGGGAGCCTGCGGCGGCGGCTCAACCCCAACGCCAACGCCAACCCGGACCTACGACCCGCTGTGCGCTCGCAGCCCGAAATGGACCCGAGGCACCACCTACAGCGAAGGCACCTATGTCACGCACAACGACTATGTGTGGGCAGCACTGAAGCTCGGAACCGGGGAGACACGAGGTGAACCGGGGGCGGACTCCAAGGGCTGGGAATCTCGCGGATACTGCTGGAGCACTGTTGCAGGCGAGCGCCCCTCGGACATCCTCGCCAAGACGCGGAACCAGGCAAAAGAGCAGGCCGACTCCGGAAAGGCGAAGGTCACAACCGCCGCGCCTCAGGACGCGCAGGCTCAGTTCGCTCCGCCGGACTTTCCCTACGACCCGATCAACTTCGCCCAGTGCTGGGAAAAGATAAACCTGGCCAGCAAGCCGGGGGGTTATACGAAAAACTCATTCAACTGGTGCGGCTCCTGGTACATGAGCCAGTCACGGGAGAAAGGCGGGAAGATCGGGATAGTCGAGGTCGAGGCCACCACAGGTTACATGCAGTGGCGGTTCAGCTACGCTATCCGCACTGTAGTGGGCAACAAGGTAAGCAAGAGGAAGGGCATGACCCAGGCCCAACTGGACGCGGCGAAGGCGAAGGCTGAGGTCGGGGCCAGGAACGTCGAGGTCTGGGCGTTCATCGACAAGGTGACGCCCAGCCGTAGAATGCCTGACTCTGACGGCATGTTCAAAAAGTCAAAACTCGCCATCGACTTCGAGGTGAAGAGTGACCCCGGCGGCGCCTGCAAGCCGCTGGCAGGCCATGACAACTCGGCGCAAAGCCGAACCTTTGAGCAGTGGGATACAAACCCCCAGCACCACTTCCGCTTCACCTCGGATAAATTGTCGTCCAAGGGCGTCAATCGCGTGGCGACCTGCACACTCATTCCCCGCCTCTACTACGATGGTGAACTCGTGGGCGAGGACGATGAATATATCTACAACAAGCCCCATGAGAAGGTCGCGCTCCAGAAGAGTTTCCGCTGCGACACCTCGGACCTCAACCTCATGCACTACGGGGGGTGCATATTCGATAACGTCACCCCGACGTTGGGGCTGAGCACGGCCGACAAGTTGGTGTACAAGGGCAAGACCATCACCAACAATATCAAGGATCACGCGGCGCATATCAAGAAGGCGATGACCTCTGGCAAGAAGATTCCTGGCAGCCCGGACCGGATCATCCAGAATCCGCTCAGCCCGACACCGCTCACTAGGTCATGGCCGGGAAACCACGCCGGCGACACCGAGTACGAGAACAGGAAGGTCGTACAAGCTGCATGCGATCATGCCTACGGTGCAGACTACTTCCAAAGAACGAAGAAGCAATGTGACGAGTACCCCTTCGCCAACACGCTGGAGGGTGCGGCGAATGATACATTCGACTACTCGATCGAGTTGATCCCGGTGACACCGAACACCGCAGCAGGAGCGACACAGAGCAATTTCTGGCAGCGATATCGGGTCCTCCCCGGAGACACCTTCTACGTGAAGATCTACAGCGGCCAGCCTCCCCAGTAGAGGTCGGCGCGTGACCGGCGGGCGCTTTCTGCTTCTGCGAGCGCCCGCCGGCTCCGTCTTCTGCTGGACAATGGAGCATGCTGCAGAATGACTTCGCTCATTACGGTGAGCTTGTCTCGGCCTGGTTCGCCGAGGACTCCACCTGCCTGACCTGGTCGGATCTGCCGGACTTCGACGCGGTGGCGCGAGCATTCGGCGCTGATCCCGGCTTGGGGGAGGCCATGAACGTCGAAGACGCCCAGATCGAGCAGCACAGCGCCGACATCCCCGGCGTGCTGCCCGTGCTGATCGTAGGCGTGGTCGGCCGGTGGACCCTTGTGGTTGAGCCCAACGGAGCCGAAGGGTCCAGGCCGGAGGTCCTCCGAGCGCTCGCGGCGGAGGGCCGGGCGGTGAGCGTCCTGCTCAACGGTCCCGGCATCGACCTGCTGTCCTACGTTGCAACTGGCGCACCGGCCATCACCTGCGATCTGGGCACCGAGCCCGGCGAGAAACTCGCCGCCCTGCCTGTGGCGGACGCGGCATCGATCATGGCCGCGGCCGGAGACGACGACCGCCTGGCCCGCCAGGCCGCCGCTTTGGTCCTCGTTGAGCGCATCACGGGCGAGCGCCTCACCGAAGAGTGGCTCCTGGACACCGGCCATGTCCGCCTGCTCGTCACGTCCCCGCTCCCTGATGACATCATCCCCGAGCAGTACCGCGACCACCCGATACTGCGAGACCCGGAGATCAGCGCGGTCGTGCGCGATCCGTCCCCGGCGACGATTCCGCAGATCCGCTACCTGCTGGTCCGGTTGGTCGTTCAAGGCTCCGATCTGGACCATCCTTCGGTGGAGGAGGCCCTGGCCATTCTCTCCGGCGACGGCGATAGCACCGATGCCGTGGGCCGGCGGATCCAGGCACGCCGCCGCGTTGGGGCGCTCCGCGATGACCTGCGGCACAGCCCTCACCCGCAGGACGCTTCTCGCCTGCACGCGGCGGAGGTGGTCCTGCATGGGTTAGAAAGTGATCTCGCGGAATCCTCGCGCAAGGTTGCTGAGCATGCCTATATGGGATACCTCGCCGACGCTCAGAAGGCCGCCGTCGTCATCCTGGGTAATTGCCTGCACCGGATCCTTGATTGACCTGGAGCAGCCGGTCCACCACGCTACGAAACACGAACGCCCTCACCGCAGGTGAGGGCGTTCGGCACGTTGGACGGCTACTGCTCGGCGTGCTCTTCCTCGGCGGCCTTGGCGGAGCTGCTCCAGCCGTGGTGCGAGGGTGGCCATGATGCGGTCATGGAGCCACTCCGGCGGCTCATCGGCCGGCGGATCCTCGGGGAGGTCTGTGGTCATGCCGCCCATGTTCGCCGAGCGGGGTGATCGTGCGCAGGCGGGGGTGGCAACACCCTCACCACATAGGCCGCCGATACGGAGACCCCGGCCTCAGAAGGCGGCGATGGTGGCCGGGGCGCGCTCGGCGCGGCTGAGCGCCCGGAGGACGTCGATTGGGCCGTGGCGGCGCACGGCCAGGCGGGCCAGTAGGCCGATCACCGTATTGACGGCGCCAGGCGGGAGCGTGGGTGCCGCCATGCCCACGCTGACCGCCAGGTCGTCGGAGTGGACGGCGAGCTCCATCATCCGGGTGATCAGCATGTCGTCGAGCACCAGTGACCACGGTCCCCACAGCGAGATGCGCACCGGCCGGTTCGTCGCCGAGACGAGGGAGCCGTCCAGTTCTCCGAGGGCCAGATCCACGCGCGCCACCAGCGCCGCGTGTCCTTCGGCCGAGATCTCCTGGCCGCCTCGCCGGATACGGACGTTGATGTCGTCGTCGAGGTCCGCGCCGATCCAGCGCACCCGGCTGTAGTGCTCCAGCAGGGCGACGGTCTCCTCCTGCGGCACCGGGCTGGTCAAAAGCTGTGGGATGACCAGGATCTGGTAGGCCAGATGCCCCGCCAGAGCGGCCACACTGAACTCCGGCAGTGCGCTCGGCCGGCTCCAAGCGGCGGCGACCGCCGAATCGCGCAGCAGATCCGCAGCCGAGCGGGCAGTGGACAGGAAGTCGGCTCTGGTGTCGGTCATTTCCCTACTCCTTCCAGTGAATTCCAGCTGTGCGAGCCAGACGGCATCCGCCGTCGGCAACGGTTGCGGACAGCAGGGTACGGCCCAGCGGCCGGACGGGGCGGGCGAGCCGTACCCCTGTCAGAGGGCTGAGGTTTCGTTCTTCTCTGCCAGCAACTCCTCCTGGCGGCGGGCCCATGCCATCCCCGCTCGGCACGCCTGCACGTACGCCAGATCCTCAGGCGTCGGCACCGGAACCTGCGTGTCGCCGCGCGCCGCGAGTTCCTGGCACGCCTCGATGTTGTCCAGAGTGTCACCCCAGTCGCTGCGGAGGTGCCACAGTGCCTCCAGCAGCTCTTCGGTGGTGGCCCAGCCGGGATCGTCGGCGGGCAGGTCCATGCTGAGCTTCGCCATAGCTCTCACCTGCTCGTGGAGGTTCAGTGGGCTGGTGAGCGCGGTCTGGGTGGGGACGTCCTCGCCTATGGCTACGCGGGGGCGGCCCCGCTCGTCCAGCAGGTATTGCCCTTGCTGTGTCCATCCGCTGGGCAGGGTGGTTTCCCATTGGCCGCTGGGTTCGCGGGTCGGGGTGAGTCCGAGTTCGGGCAGGATGTGCTCCTGGCCGGGCCTGGGGGGTGGCATCGGTACACGCATGAGGTCTCTTCCTAGGGGTGAGGATCAGTGGGCGTCCTGACCTACCGGTGGGGACGAAGTGAGCGTACGGCGGGCCGGTGACAGGCCGCCGGGTCGAGGGGCGCAAGATCACTGGGACGTGCGGATAATCCGAGCTGTCGGCCAGTCGGCGGGTGGCCACAAACGTTCGACTGCGGACAGGTGGACACCGGCGGCACCTGAGGACGCTTGGGGGCACTTCGGTGGATTACGCGCGTACGGCTGAGCGTGGGATGCACGCGCGAAAGTTTTTAGCCTTGAGCTGTGCGACAGATTTCGGTCCGGCAAATGAATATTCGCCGGACCATGTCCCGCAGGTGGGAGCGGCTCCGCGAGGTTCGTCCGCGAGCAGGACCCCCATCACGGCGGGATGCTCTTAGACTCTGGACATGACCGAGACGTCGTGGCATGAGCAACTGCGGGCGCGCGGTTACCGGGTCACCCCGCAACGCCAGTTGGTGCTTGAGGCGGTCAAGGCCGCGGAGCATGCCACTCCCGAGGAGATCTGCGCCCGGGTGCGGGAGACCGCCCGCGGGGTGAACATCTCGACCGTCTACCGGACCCTCGAACTGCTCGAGGAGCTCGGCATGGTCACCCACACCCACCTCGGGCACGGCGCCCCCACCTACCACCTGGCCGCCGACTCCGACCACGTGCACCTGGTCTGCCACGAATGCGGGGAGATCGACGAGGCCCGTCCGGAGGTGGTGCGGGACTTCGTCGCCAAGCTCGACGAGGAGCTCGGCTTCGCCATCGACGTGCACCATCTGACCGTCTTCGGCCGCTGCCGTAACTGCCGCTGAGGCCTCGTAGGCTTGGACCCATGCGAAGCCCTCTGCTGGACACTCCCGGCGCGGTCGCGGCCGAGACCCCTGACGCCGACGTCGCCGGACACTACGGCGACCCGTTCGCCGAGCAGCGTGCCTTCCTCGCCGGCGAGGCGATGGTCGACCGCAGCAACCGCGAGGTCGTCCGGGTCTCCGGGCCCGACCGGCTGAGCTGGCTCAACAGCCTGAGCTCGCAGAAACTCGACGACCTGAAACCCGGCCAGGCCACCCAGACGCTGCTGCTGGACGCCCAGGGCAGGGTGGAGCACCATCTCACGCTCGTCGACGACGGCGAGGCCGTGTGGGCCCATGTGGAGCCGGGCACGGCGGCCGAGCTCGTCGCGTTCCTGGACAAGATGCGGTTCATGCTCCGGGTCGAGGTCGCCGACGTGACGGCCGACTACGCGGTGGTCTCCGTGGCCGACGCCGCGCGGCTCACTCCGCCCGCCGGGGCCGTTCCCGTCGGCGACGACGTGCTGCTCCCGCGTGAGCTGCTCGCCGACCGGCTCGGCGGCCTGAAGCTCGCCGGGCTCTGGGCCTACGAGGCGCTGCGGATCGAGAGCCACCGTCCCCGGCTGGGCTTCGATACCGATCACAAGACGATCCCGCACGAGGTGGGCTGGATCGGCGCCGCCCTCCATCTGAGCAAGGGCTGCTACAAGGGCCAGGAGACCGTGGCCCGGGTGCACAACCTCGGCCACCCCCCGCGCCGTCTGGTCTTCCTGCACCTGGACGGCAGCGTGGACACCTTGCCGAAGCACGGGGCCCCCGTGGTCCACGACGAGGTGGAGGTCGGCTTCGTCGGCAGCTCCGCCCGGCACCACGAGCTCGGCCCGATCGCGCTGGCCGTGGTCAAGCGGACCGTGCCGGTGGACGCCACGCTGCAGGCCGAGGGGGTGGCGGCGACCCAGGAGGTCATCGTGCCGCCGGACGCCGGACGCAACGTCTCCATCGACCCGGCCCTGCGCCGCCGCATCCGCTGAGCCCACGCCGCCCGCGCCGCCGCACCGGATGACTGTACGGCGGCGCGGGCGCGATCAGCCTCCGGACGGCGCCGTAGCGCGGCGAGGAGGCGTCGTCCACCGTGAAGGTGGGCGGTGACGCTGTCAGATCTCCAGGATCAAGGTGATCGGGCCGTCGTTGGTCAGGCCGACCTTCATGTCGGCCCCGAACACCCCGGTCTCCACGTGGGCCCCCAGGCCGCGCAGCTCGGTGCAGACGGCCTCCACCAGCGGCTCGGCGACCGGTCCGGGAGCCGCGGCCTGCCAGGTGGGGCGGCGGCCCTTGCGCGCGTCGCCGTACAGGGTGAACTGGCTGACCACGAGCAGCGGCGCGCCGATGTCGGAGCAGGACTTCTCGCCGGACAGGATCCGCAGGCCCCAGAGCTTGGCGGCGAGCCTGGCCGCCTCCGCCGGGGTGTCGGTGTGGGTCACCCCCACCAGCACCAGCAGTCCGGGCTCGTCGATCGCCCCGACCGTCGTACCGTCCACCGTCACAGAAGCGGAACTCACCCGCTGAACAACCGCACGCATGCCCCCCATCATCCCGTGATCCCCGGCCTCCCTAGAATCCTGGCGAAAGGAGACAAAGGTGTCTGCTGAGTCGTTGGTTGTCGAAGTCGTCCGTTCGGGGTTCGTGGAATCCACACATCGGGCGCGGATGCTGGCCGTCGGTGCCGACGGTTCCCCGGTGAGGGTGCACGGGGCGGTGGACGCGCTGGTCTCCCCCCGTTCGTCGATGAAGCCGCTGCAGGCGCTCGGCATGGTGCGCGCCGGGCTCGCCCTGGAGGGGGAGCTGCTCGCGCTGTCGTGCGCCAGCCACGCGGGTGAGCCGTTCCACGTCGAGGGGGCCCGGAAGATCCTCTCCGGAGCGGGGCTGGACGAGGGCGCGCTGCGCTGCCCGGAGGACCTGCCCGAGGACGTCGTCTCCCGGGACGAGGTGCTGCGGTCGGGGGGCGGGCGGGCCAGGATCTACATGAACTGCTCGGGCAAGCACGCGGCGATGCTCGCCACCTGCGTGCTCAACGACTGGCCGCTGGAGACCTACCTCGATCCGGCGCATCCGCTGCAGCGGGCGATCCGTCACACGGTCGAGGAGCTGACCGGTGAGCGGGTCGCGGCCACGGGGGTGGACGGCTGCGGCGCCCCGCTGTTCTTCGTGTCGATGGTGGGCGTGACCCGCGCGTTCCGCTCTCTCGTCCAGGCCGAGCCCGGCACCCCCGAACGCCGCGTCGCCGACGCCTTCCGCGCCCACCCCGAGTGGACGTCCGGCACGAACCGGCCCGAGGCCCGGCTGATGCGCGCGATCCCGGGGCTGATGGTCAAGGCGGGTGCCGAGGCGTTCGACGCCTTCGCCTCCGCCGACGGCCGCGCCGGAACCGTCAAGATCGAGGACGGCGGTCAGCGGGCCCGGGTCCCGGTCACCGTCGCGGCGCTGCGTGCCCTCGGCCTGGAGGCTGACGGGCTCGACGAGCTCGCGACCGGCGTCCTGCTCGGCGGTGGCCGCCCCGTCGGAGAGATCCGCCTGCGTTAGCGGACGGCGAGATGGGGGCGTTGGAAGGCGCGGCGGTAGTCGGTGGGGGTCACGCCGATGTTCAGGGCGAAGTGGCGGCGTAGGTTGGCCGCGGTGCCCAGGCCGCTGCGCTCGCTGACCTGCTCGACGGACAGGTCGGTCGACTCCAGCAGGGACTGCGCACGGGCCAGCCGCTGGCCGAGGAGCCACTGCAGCGGGGTGGTGCCCGTCACGGCCTGGACCTGGCGGAAGAAGGTGCGCGGGCTCATGCCGGCGCGACGGGCCAGGTCGTCGACCGACAGTGGCCGGTCGAGGTGCTCGACGGCCCACTGGAGCATGGGGCCGAGGCTGTCATCATCGGTGACGGGGACGGACAGGTCGATGAACTGCGCCTGCCCCCCGGACCGGTGGGCGGGGATCACCATGCGCCGGGCGAGCTGGTTGGCGACGTGCGCGCCCAGGTCGCGGCGGACCAGGTGCAGGCACAGGTCCAGCCCGGCGGTCATGCCGGCGCTGGTGAGCACGTCGCCGTCGTCGACGTACAGCACCGAGTCGTCCACCCGCACCTTGGGATAGCGCCTGGCCAGGTCGTCGGTGTGCATCCAGTGCGCGGTGGCTCGGCGGCCGTCGAGGATCCCGGCCTCGGCGAGCGCGAAGGCGCCGGTGCACAGGGACACCATGCGCGCTCCGGCGTCGGCCGCCCGGCGCAGCGCTCCGACCAGCTCCGGCGCGACGGGCTCTCCCTCGGTGACGACGGCCTCCGGCACCGAGGGGACGATCACCGTGTCGGCCTCGACCAGGCTCTCCAGGTTATGGGAGGTCCGCAGGGAGAACCCGCGGCCGGGCGGCGCGGTCTCCGCCTGGGGGGAGCACAGCCACAGGTCGTACCACGTGTCGGCCAGGTCGGGCTGCGGCTGGCCGAACACCGAGCAGGCGATGCTCAGTTCGTACAGGTCCCACAGCTGCATGTCGGTGTCGCCGACCACCGCGACGGCGACGGATCCAGGATTCATGGCAGGAGCCTACGGCAGGAATTTTGCGAAGGTAGTCACTCCTGCCACTGTCCGGCCTTTCCGGCAGCTGCGAGCGTATTCGCCAGACAGCGGAAACGAACGGGAGCACCATATGCGCGACACCGATGTGACGGTCCTCGGCCTGGGCCTGATGGGACAGGCACTGGCCGGAGCGTTCCTGAAGGACGGCCACGCCACCACGGTCTGGAACCGCTCGGAGGGGAAGGCCGGGCGGCTCGCCGAGCAGGGTGCCGTCCTCGCGTCCTCCGCTCGCGACGCGGCCGAGGCGAGCCCGCTGGTCGTCGTCTGCGTGTCGGACCACGCGGCCGTGCGGGCGGTTCTCGACCCGCTGGGCGACGTCCTGGCGGGCCGCGTCCTGGTGAACCTGACCTCGGGCACCTCCGATCAGGCCCGCGCGACCGCCGAGTGGGCCGCGGAGCGGGGGATCACCTACCTTGACGGTGCGATCATGGCCATCCCCCAGGTCGTGGGTACGGCTGACGCCTTCCTGCTCTACAGCGGGCCGGAAGCCGCGTACGAGGCGCACGAGCCGACGCTGAGGAGCCTGGGCGCGGGGACGACCTACCTGGGAGCCGACCACGGCCTGTCCTCCCTGTACGACGTGGCGCTGCTGGGCATCATGTGGGGGACGCTCAACAGCTTCCTGCACGGCGCCGCCCTGCTCGGCACAGCCAAGGTGGAGGCCACGACGTTCGCCCCCTTCGCCAACAGGTGGATCGCGGCCGTGACCGGCTTCGTGTCCGCCTACGCCGACCAGGTCGACCAGGGCGCCTACCCCGCTCTGGACGCCACCATCGACACGCATGTGGCCACGGTCGACCACCTCATCCACGAGAGTGAGGCCGCCGGCGTCAACACCGAACTGCCCAGGCTCGTCAGGACCCTGGCCGACCGCGCGCTGGCCGACGGGCAGGGCGGCCTGGGGTACGCGGCCATGATCGAGCAGTTCCGCAGGCCCTCCGCCTGAGCCGGGCGCGGTCCGCCTGGACGGGGGAGCCCGCGTCTGAGCAGGGGGCAAGGTCCGTCTGGGCGGGAGCAAGATCCGCCTGGGCGGGACGCGCTCTAGTAGGACTTTGTTAGTTCGAGATTGTTTGGCATCATTCTCGGTTGACTCCGGCTGAGTTGGCTGATGTACGAGGTCGTCTTGAGGATTTCGCGGGCGAGATGTCTACCTCGTTCGCCCGTCGGGAGCAGCGCTCCAACGGCGGGTTGTACCTGCGGGGGCTGATGCTGGACGGCCGGCGCAAGTCGATGGTGCCGACGGCCGAGCGGCTTCAGGTGGATCATCAGCGGCTGCAGCAGTTCATCACGTCCTCGACTTGGGATTATGTGGCGGTGCGGCGGCGCCTGGCGCAGCGGGCGATCGCGGTGGTGGCGCCCGAGGCGTGGGTGCTGGACGACACCGGGCACGTCAAGGACGGGGACGCCTCCCCTCATGATCATGTGACTCGTGTGAGGCCCTTGATCCAGGTCATGGAGACGGGGAGGTGGAGGCCGGCTTGGTAGCTTTCGGGGGTCTTGTCGTAGCGAGTAGCGATGCCGCGTCAGGCTTTTAGCTTGTTGATCAGGCGCCCGGCGGTGTTCCTTGCCTTGTAGAGCTCGGCGTTGCGACTGAGGGGCCGACCGCCTTGGCGGCCCTCCTTGCGGTTGGCGGCCTGGCCCTTCTTCTCCGGGATGACTTTGTGCTCGACGCCCTTCAGCGCACCGAGGGTCAGCCACACGAGTTCTCGGACGTTGGCGGTGTGCTGCGCGTCAGCTATGGCCACGACGTCGGGGGTGGGCCAAATGCGCGACGACCGGCCCTCACAGCCAGAGTGGCGATGGCAGCGTTGGCGCCACCACCAATCACAGCGCCGATACCGAACGGTGCCACTCGACCGAGAACGATGATTCCCTGCTTGGTCCCGTACTTCGTGACGAAGTTCCTCCCCAAGATCCTGTTGATCTGACGCAACGTCTCGACAGGCACCTTGGCGACAACCTGACGTCCCCAGTGTTGCCCCGTACGCTCGGCGACGCCGGCAATGGTGGCGGAGCCGGTCCCGCCGAGCATGATTCCCAGCACGATCGTTCGGCGGCGCTCGATCTCGTCGATGGGGACTCCGTGGACTTCGGCGATCGAGAGCGCGAAGAGGGTGCTCAGCTCAAGAGATGAGAGAGCCTCGCCTGCCGACAGCGCCAGTGCGACTCCCGTGCCGACGCCGGGCGCGGCTGCAGCTCCTCCAACTGCAGCACCTGTCCCGGTCGAGGCGCTGACGTACATCCGCTCCAGATTGCGGATTACCTGTGCTGGTGTCGCCTCTGGGTTTCGCTGGCGGGCCCGGGCGATGTTCTTGCGCACCAGTGGGCTCTGGATGCCGATTGCCTTATCCAGGAGGTCGAGGACTCGCTGCCCACGTACGGCTGCTGCCGGAACCGGTCCGTCGAGGGCACCTGTTGCCATGCCTTGAACTCCTTAGGCCGTCACGTCCTAACCGAATCTCCCATTCGACCAGCCGAGCGGACCTTGCGTCAGACGAACCAGGCAGCCGATCGCAAGAAGAAGGGCCGCCAAGGCGGCTGGCTCGTCAGTCACGACGCCGAGCTCTACAAGGCAAGGAACACCGTCGAGCGTCTGATCAACAAGCTGAAGGCGTGGCGCGGCATCGCCACTCGCTACGACAAGGCCCCTGCCAGCTACCACGCCGGCCTCCACCTTCGAGCCTCAATGATCTGGATCAAGGACCTCACTCGAACCACTCCTTGATCACGACTCGATACGCGGCCTAGTGGGCTCCGGCGGCGCGGAGCAGGGCGGCGACCTCGGTCTGGCCCTTGGCGACGGCGTGCCCGAGCGGGGTGACGCCGTCGCGGTCGGCGAGGTCGACGTCGGCGCCCGCCGCGATGAGCAGGCCGACGATCTCCTGGTGGGGGACGCCGCCGTCGCCGAGGATGACCGCCTCCAGCAGGCCGGTCCAGCCGAGGTCGTTGACGTGGTCGACCTTGATGCCGGTCTTGAGGACCTCGCGGACGTAGTCCACGTGCCCGCGCTCGCAGGCCGGGATGAGGGAGACGCCTCCGTACCGGTTGCGCGCGGTCAGGTCGGGGGCGGCCGGCAGGAGGGTCCTGAGCATCGCCACGCTGCCGGTGACGCCGGTGACCAGCCAGGGAGTGTCGCGCTGGAAGTCCGGCGCGTCCGGGTCGGCGCCGGCCGTGACCAGTACCTCGGCCGCCTCGACGTGATCGGCCGCCGACGCGAGCAGCAGGGCCGTACGGCGCTGCCCGTCGCGGGCCTCGACGTCGGCCCCGGCCTGGAGCGCGTCCCGGACCGCGGCGGCGTCCCCGCGCGCGGCGGCGGTCAGGAGTCGTTCGTTGAGCATGCTCGATCCTTTCATCCCGGGACCGCCGCACGCCGCGAGCAGCAGGCCCAGCCCGGTGAGCAGGAAGGCTCGCCGTCTCATCGTCCGTCCGTCTCCGCCGGGCCTTTGCAGGCCGGGTCGCTCCGTCTCCGTCTCCGTCTCTGTCGCCGGGCCGCTCCGCCTCCCTCGCCGGGCCGGGTGCGACGGGATCCTCTCAGCCGAGCTGCCCGGCGACCGCCTTGAGTCCTGCCCGGGCGATGGCCTCGTCGATGTCGCCGCCGGGCGCGCCGCCGACGCCGATGCCCGCGATGGGGGCGCCGCCGGAGGCGACGGGAACGCCGCCGCCGAGGAAGAGGGTGCCCGGGATGTCGGCGATGGTCGGGCCGTCGCCGGAGGCGCCCTTGGCCAGCTCGCTGGTCGCCTTGCCGAAGGAGACCGCGGTGAAGGCCTTGCGCCGTGCCGACTCCTCGGTCTGCGGGCCCGCGCCGTCCCCCTTCAGCACCAGCCGGGTGGCGCCGGACCGGTCGACGATCACGACGGTGACGCGCTGCCCCTGCTTGACGGCCTCCTTCTGCACGGCGTCGGCGATCTTCAGGGCGGCGTCGGCGGACAGCACGCCGGTCTGTACGACGGCCTGCGGGGCGCGCACCGCCACGGCCTGGGCGGGGGCGGTCTGGGCGGCGGCCACGCCGGTGGCGCCGGCCACGATGGCGAGTCCCGCGAGGGAGCCGGCGATCGCACGGGTGCGGGCGGAAAGGGCGGTCATCGTGTCTCTCCAGTTCGGTGCGGTGGAACCTTGCACCCACAAGGCTGCCCGCGGCGTCGCCGTACGCCATCGGGAGCACGGTCGAGTTCCGGACGCCGGACGGGCGAGGCGGAGGTCAACCGATCGGTTGATGCGCCGCCCCTCGGGAGGCGTCATCCTCGGCGGGGGATAACGTCGGAGAAGACCGGACGGGGGCGGTGATGAGGGAGCACGGCTGGCTCAACTGGGCCATGCACCTGGGGTTCTACCTGCTGCTCGCGGCCTCCGCCTCGCGGTTGGTCTCCCGGCACGGGATGGATCCGCGGACCGTCGCCTCGCTGGCCGTCTGCGGCCTGCTCGCCGTGGTGTACGCCGCCGGCGTCGTCCTCTGGGGCGACCTCGGCCGGGGGCGCCTCGTCTGGCTGGGGGCCGTGATCGCGGTCTGGCTCGTGCTGGTGGTCCTCGCGCCGTCGTTCAGCTGGTGCGCGGTCCCGCTGCTCTTCCTGTGCCTGCGGCTGCTGAGGCCGCGCGGGTTCGTGGTGGCCACCGCGGCGCTCACGCTCGTGGTGATCGCGGCCCAGCTCAAGATCGCCCAGGAGGTCGACCCCAGCCTGATCCTCGCGCCGATCGGCGTCGCCACCATGACCGCGGTGATCTTCTGGGAGCTCCAGCGCGAGAGCGCCGCCCGGCAGCGGCTCATCGACGACCTGATCAGCACGCGGGGCACGCTGGCCGACTCCAGGCACCGCACCGGCGTCCTGGAGGAGCGCGAGCGGCTGGCCAGGGAGATCCACGACACCCTGGCCCAGGGACTGACCAGCATGGGCATCCTGCTCCAGGCAGCCGACCGGATGTGGGCGGCCGACCCGGAGCGGGCCCACGCCCACGTACGGCGGGCCGCGACGGCCGCGGCGGAGAACCTGGACGAGGCCCGGCGGTTCGTCCGGGACCTGCAGCCCTCCGGCCTGGAGGGCGTCCCGCTGCCCGAGGCGCTCGCCCGGCTGTGTCACGGGTCCGGCCACGACACCGGGCCGGCCGTGCGCTTCCGGCAGGAGGGCGAGGGATACCCGCTGGCGCCGGAGGTCCAGGCGGCGCTGCTGAGGGTGGCGCAGGGGGCGCTGGCCAACGTCCGCGACCACTCGGGCGCGGAGACGGCCATGGTGACCCTGTCCTACCTGGACGGTGAGATCACCCTGGACGTGTTCGACGACGGCGCCGGATTCGCCGAGCCCGCCCCCGCCCCCGGCCGGGGGTACGGGCTGCGCGCGATGCGTGACCGGCTGGCGGAGGTGGCCGGCTCCCTGGCCGTCGAGAGCGTTCCGGGTGAGGGGACGGCCGTCGCGGCCAGGGTCCCCGCGGGCGGGGCGCTCGCGGCGCCGCTCCCCGCGCGGGAAGCGCGGGCAGAGAGCCCGGACGCCGCGGCGGGCGGGACGGAGGGTCGATGAGACTGTTCCTGGTGGACGATCATCCGGTGGTCCGGGCCGGGCTGGTGGCGCTGCTCGGCGGCGAGCACGACATGGAGGTCGTCGGCGAGGCCGCGGACGGGGAGGACGCGCTGCGGGGCATCGCGTCGCGCGAGCCGGACGTCGTGCTCATGGACCTGCAGCTCGGCGACGGCATCGACGGGGTGAAGGCCACCCGGCGGGTCCGGGAGCTGCCCGCACCGCCGCAGGTCCTGGTGCTGACGACCTACGAGACCGACGCGGACATCGTGCGGGCCATCGACGCGGGGGCCACCGGCTACCTGCTCAAGGCCTGCCCGCCGGAGGAGCTGTTCCAGGGCATCCGGGCCGCGGCCAGGGGCGAGACCGTGCTGTCGCCGAGGGTGGCGACCCGGATGATGAGGCGGATGCGCGACCCGGGCCCCGCACTGAGCGCCCGCGAGGTCGAGATCCTGGAGCTGCTGGCCAGCGGGGCGGGCAACCGCGAGATCGCCAGGCGGCTCTTCATCACCGAGGCGACGGTCAAGACCCACCTGGTGCACATCTACGGCAAGCTGGGCGTGGACACGCGCACCGCGGCCGTCACCGCCGCCGTCGAGCGGCGTCTCATCCGGCTCGCCTGAACGGGCTCGACGGGTCACCGGCCCCCGCGGCACGACCGGGACCGGGACCGCCGGGGTCACGGGGCGGGTCCTCCCCGCCCGGCCCGCCTAGAGGGAGCGGAACTGGCGGGTGGAGGAGATCGCGCCGGAGGTCGTCATGGTGAACGTCCGCATCGAGTCGGCGAACCTGGACAGGTCCCATTCGGCCGGGCCGTGGTACCAGTACAGGTTGTCGGCCTGCTGGCCGTTGCCGGTGACCGAGGAGACCACGCGGGCCCAGCGCTCGACGCTGTCGAAGATCACGGCATAGGGCAGGTAGCGGGAGAACAGCTCCACCCGCTGGGCCGGGGGGATGTCGCCGCCGATGTCGCCGGAGGCCAGATACTCCCGGAAGCCCAGAGTGTGGGCGAGGGCTCCCGCGCCCTTGGAGGTCTTGGCCGGCATGTACTGGCCGCCGACGGCCATGGCGGCACCGGCGATGATCAGGGCCAGGCCGAGCAGGCCGTAGGTGGTGAACCAGGCCAGCGCGACGGTGGCGACGACTCCCGCCACGGTGAGCAGCACGCCGATGGTCGTCCAGCGGGTGCGGACGGTGTCGGGGCGGCGGGCGAACCAGCCCTGGGTGACCACGTCGCGGTAGAGCGCGTCACGGACCTTGCCGAGATTGGCCGCGAACGAGCCCTGGAGGTGGGAGAGCAGGACCCCGTCGCGGCCGTCGAAGATGGCGTCGTAGAGCGCCCGCTCGTAGGACAGCAGCTCGGCGATCGGGGCGCCGGGCATCCGGACCAGCATCCAGTCGGGGGAGTCGTAGGCCTGCCGGGGCTGCTCGTCGATCCGGATGTAGCCGCGGACGGCCAGGTCCACGATCGTGGCGGTCACGTCGACCACGTCGGCCTGCTCGTCCATGAGCGTGCCGATCTGGCCGGGGCGCACGCCGTCCGGCGGGGCGAAGTGGCCGTTCTCGACGGCGCTGAGCGAGCCGGACTCGTGGCCGACCACGCGGGCGTCGCGGCCCCGCGTCCAGTAGAGCAGGCCCAGGCCGCCGAGCATCAGGACCAGCAGGCCGGCCAGCGCGCCGCCGGTGACGGTGTTCAGGGTGAAGGCGTTGGACAGCTCGAAGCGGCGCTCCAGGACCGGGGCGCCCTTGGTGGCACCCGTCGGGTAGCCGACGACCACGGTGAGCACCTCGCCCGGACCCAGCTCCTGCTGCTCGAACTCCGCCGTGGTCCCGGTGTGGTCCGGTGACGCGGTGGTGCAGCCGATCGCGGAGGTCAGCACGCCCGCGAAGCAGGACAGGTTCTGGAGCTGCGCCGGGCCGCTCACCGTGACCTTGGCCTGGACGACCGGGACCGACCAGGCGCCCACGGCGTACCACCGCAGTTCCTGGGCGTCGGCCAGCGGAGTCACCGCGCCCTTGACGTCGTACTCCAGCGTGGCGGAGCCCGTGCCCTCCTTCAGGGTGACGGTGTCGCCGGTCAGCGTGCCGTCGCCCTTGAAGCCGGTGATCTGGTAGAGCCGGTCGCTGCCGTCGTCGTAGCGCGTCCGGTCGATCAGCTTCCGCGTCGGCGGGCTGCCCTCGAAGGTGACGGTCTCCGTGACGTGCAGCACGCCGTCCTGTCGCAGTTCGAGCTTGACCGTGTCGTCGGTCACCTTGCCCGCCTGGGTCGACGCCGTGCTCGCCGTACCGGCCGCGAGGGCCGGGGGGACGCTCAGGGCCAGCGCAAGAGTGGCAACCGCGGCCATGCTCCCGGCCGCTCGATGCAATGCAGATCCCGCCATGGCTCGGGAGCCTACCGAGAACCGCCGATGGGTGAATGCCACCCTCCATCCCTATTTTTCGGTCAATAAACGTACATGAGTAGATATCCGCTAGATTGCCGCCCGGAGATCCATTCCATGGAGAAGGCGGTCGTATGCGCCCACGCGGATCGAGTCCTCTGGCCTTTGGTGTCTTCGGTGTGCTCGCCCTGACGTTCACCGCGGTCGTCGTGCTCGCGGGCCTGGCGGGCGGTGACGGTGCCGAGGTTCCGGCCACCCCCGGAGTCGGTCCCATAGCGACCAAAAATGCCGAACTCCCGCCGACCGAGCGGGCGGAGGCCACGCCGCCGAGCTTCGGGCCGCCGCCGAAGCTGGACCTCGGCTCCATGGGGGAGTCCGAGATCGCGCTGGCGAACCGGCAGATCATGGGTGTCGACCTCCGCCGGATGCTACGCTCCGACACCACGGCCCGGCTCAAGCGCAACCCGCTGTACGGCACCGGCACGATGCGGCCCACCTCCTGCCGCGCCCCCCGGCCCTCGACCCGGCCCGACGACATGCTCGACTACCTCAACGCCGTCACCGGCTGCCTGGACCGGGCCTGGGCCGGGAAGTTCTCCCAGGCCGGAGCGGTCTTCCAGCAGCCGCGCCGGGTCTACTGGTCCCGTCCGGGCCGCGGGCCCTGCGGCACCTATCCCAACCCCCGCTTCGCCGCCTACTACTGCCCGTCCAACCGGGGCATGTACATCGGCCTGACCCACCTCGTCCAGCAGTCCGGCCAGGTCGACCCGGCCGCCAACCACGTCCCCTATCTGGCCGTGCTCGCCCATGAGTACGGGCACCACGTGCAGAGCATGGCGGGGATCGGCGGCGCCTGGTGGTGGGAGGTCTCCAGCAGGTCCAAGGCCGCCCAGGACTCCCACTCGCGCCGGAACGAGCTCCAGGCCCAGTGCCTGGCGGGGGTGTTCATCCGTACCGTGCGCAACCCGCTCGGCGTCACCGGCGGCCGCTGGAACGAGGTGCTGCGGACGGAGTACGGCCGTGGCGACGACCAGGGCGGCAGCGGCGGCGCACGCGACCACGGCACCGGCGACCACTACGCCGGATGGCTCCACCAGGGCTGGAAGTACGCCAGGATCGGCTACTGCAACACCTGGGCGGTCCCCGCCTCACAGGTCAGCTGACCCTCCGGGAGGAGAACTCCCCAATCCGCCGGCCGGCCGCCCTCACCTGGGTAGAATGCCGACTTGCTCAAGACGATCCCGTCGGGCGACGACGCCGGGACCACCGCCTCGAAGGAGCGGAGGTTCCGGCCGGCGAGTTCGAGTCGCCGCGCGCGTCCGTACAGGTCCGTACTCCTGTCGGCAGCCTAGAGCCCCGAGGTGGCATGCGCGGGTCCGTGCAGATACGACCCCGAGCGTGGCCCCCCGCACTTCTTGTAGCGATTTGTTGCCTTATTTCAGGATGTACTGCGACGCCCGGCGCGGGCGTGCCGGAGAGCGGCGTCATCGTGGCCCGTCCGGACCAGGCCTCCTCCGCCCCGGCCTCGCCCGCGCCGCTCCCGGCCCGGGCGCCGCTGGTCATGATCGTCGGAGACAGCTTCACCGTCGGGTCGGGCCCGGTCGAGCGGTGGAACAGCTACGCCGCCAAGGCGGCGCGCGAGCTGGGCTGGCAGCTCGTCACCGCCGGGGCGGCCGGGACGGGCTTCGTCAACCCCGGGCCGGTGAACCGGACCTTCGAGAGGTCCTTCACCGAGGAGCTCGCCTGGCGGCCGGCCCCCGACCTGCTGATCGTCTCCGGCGGTCACAACGACCGCCGCACCAGGGCCGGCCGGGTCAACAGGGCCGCCAAACGCCTGCTGGAGCTGGTCCACGCCCGCTGGCCGCACACCAGGGTCGTGGTGATCGGGCCCATCTGGATGACGCGGGCCCCCCGATGGGCCTACCGGGTCAGGGACGCCATCGCGGTCGCCGCCGACGAGGAGGAGGTGACCTTCCTGGATCCGCTCGGCGAGCGCTGGAGCCGCCGGCTGGTCCTGCCCGACGGCGTCCACCCCACCCCGGCGGGGCACGCGCGGCTCGCCCGCTGGCTGGTCACCGCGCTGGGCGGGCGGTGAGCTCCGGCCACCGCCCGCCGTACGGCTAGGAGATGACGGGGGTGGGCGGGGTGCCGGAGCCGGTCCAGGAGCCGATGAAGCCGAAGGTGGCCGAGCCGCCGGCGGGGACGGCGCCGTTCCAGGCGGCGTTGGTGAAGGTGAAGGCGGTGCCCGAGGCCGACAGGGTGGAGCTCCAGGACTGGGTGACGGTGACGCCGGCGGGGTAGGTGAGGGTGGTCTTCCAGCCGGTCACGGCCGTGGCGCAGGTGACGGTGACCTCGCCCTGGAAGCCGCCCTGCCAGGAGTTGACCGTCTTGTAGGTGGCGGCGCAGCCGCCGCCGGGCTGCCCGGCGGAGGTGGTGAAGCTCGCGGTCCCGGAGGCGGCGGAGAGGTTGCCGGCGGCGTCGCGGGCGACGACGTGGACGGTGTAGGCGGTCTGCGGGCTGAGACCGGTCAGGGTGAGGGGGCTGCTCGCCGAGGAGCCGAGTCTGACGGTGCCGGCGTAGACGTCGTAGCCGGTGACCGCGCGGTTGTCGGTCGAGGCCGCCCACGTCAGCGTCGCCCCGGAGGCGGTGACGGCCGACACGGCGGGCGTGCCCGGCGCCGTCGGCGGCGTGGTGTCGGGTGTGGTGCCGCCACCGGCCAGGGCGTCGTGGACCGCCGTGTAGGCGGGCTTGCGGTTGTAGCCCTCGTCGTAGATCAGGGCCGCGCCCTGGCCGGGGAAGGTGTCGGGGACCCAGGAGTATTTGTCGGTGAAGCCCCAGATCGTGATGCCGGAGCACCGGCTCACCGCGAGACAGGCGTTGACCATGTTCGTGTAGTAGGTGGCCTGCTGGGCGTCCTTCGACGCGTCGCGGGGGGTCTGCAGCCGGATGTCGAGTTCGGTGACCCTGACCTCCACGCCGAGGTCGGCGAAGCGCTGCATGTTCTGCTGGACCTGGCCGGGGAAGCCGTACTGGATGGCCAGGTGGCTCTGCAGGCCCACGCAGTCGACCGGCACGTTCTGCGCCCGCAGCGACTTCACCAGGTTGTACATCGCGGTGCTCTTGGCGTTGACGCCCTCGACGTTGTAGTCGTTGATGCAGAGCCTGGCGTCGGGGTCGGCGGCCCGGGCGGCCCGGAAGGCGTCGGCGATGTAGCTGTCACCCAGCTTCTGGTACCAGAACGAGCCGCGCATGTTGCCGCTGTCGTCGAAGACCTCGTTCACGACGTCCCAGGAGACGACGGCCGGGTTGGCGGCGTAGCGGCCGGCGACCTGGGCGATGTGGTTGCGCATCGCCGAGCGCAGGGCGTCGGCGCCGAGGTTCTGCACCCAGTTCGGCGTCTGGTTGTGCCAGACCAGCGTGTGCCCGTGCACCTGCTGGCCGTTCTGCGTGGCGAAGTTGACGATCGCGTCCGCCGCGGACCAGCTGAACTGGTTCTGGCTCGGTTCGGTGGCGTCCCACTTCATGGCGTTCTCCGCCGTGATCTGGTTGAACTCGGTGCCCGCGATGGCGCGGTAGGCCGTCTCGCCGGCGAGGGGTGAGGTGGCGAGAGCGGCGCCGATGAACTTGCCGCGTGCCGCGGCGTGGTCGCGCAGGGAGTCGGCGGCGTGGGCCGGGGCGGCCGGGAGCAGGGCCGCGATGATCGGCAGGACGGCGAGCGCCCCGGTGGAGATCGCTCTGCGGAGGCTGAGCATGGGATTCCTCTCTTGCTGATCGATCGTGCTGATCGTGCCGGGTCGGCGGGATGGGCAGAAACTTGCGAATATTCATCGAAAGTTTCAGCGGCGGGCCCAGAGAAGGGGGTACGGCCCGCGAGCCGTACCCCCTCCGGGGGAGTCAGGAGATGACGGGGGTGGGCGGGGTGCCGGAGCCGGTCCAGGAGCCGAGGAAGCCGAAGGTGGCCGAGCCGCCGGCGGGGATGGCGCCGTTCCAGGCGGCGTTGGTGAAGGTGAAGACGGGTGGGGCGGCCGAGAGGGTGGAGTTCCAGGACTGGGGGACGGTGACGCCCGCGGGGTAGGTGAGGGTGGTCTTCCAGGTGGTGACGGCCGCGGTGCAGGTGACGGTGACCTCGCCCTGGAAGCCGCCCCGCCAGGAGTTGGTCATCCTGTAGGTGGCGGCGCAGCCGCTCGGCGGGGTCGCGGTCGTGGTGAACGACGTGCTGTCGGAGGCGGCGGAGAGGTTGCCGGCGGCGTCGCGGGCGATGGCGTGGACGGTGTAGGCGGTCTGCGGGCTGAGGCCGGTCAGGGTGAGGGAGGCGGTGGCCGAGGAGCCGAGTTTGACGGTGCCGGCGTAGACGTCGTAGCCGGTGACCGCGCGGTTGTCGGTCGAGGCGGTCCAGGTCAGCTTGGCCCCGCTGGCGGTGATCTCGGAGACGGCGGGCTTGCCGGGCCTGGTGGGCTTCTCGGTGTCGGGCGTGCCGCCGCCGCCGTAGATCGCGGCCTCGACGGAGGTCTGGGCGATGCCGTTCGGGCCGTTGAAGAGCCGCTGGCCCCAGGTGGTCAGGGCGGCCGCGTTGAAGTCGGTCACCTGGTCGAGGTATTCGACGCCGCCGCCGTTGCCGCTCCAGGACCAGCCGAGGTAACCCACGCCCCGGGCCTGTGCCTGGGCCATGATCGTGTCCTCGTCCGGGTCGCCGTCGGAGTGGTTGAACCCGAACTCGCCGATCACCAGGGGCAGCCCGGCGGTCTGGAACCGCTGGAGGTAGTCGGTGACCTCGGCGGCCGTGTCGAACACGCCGTACATGTGGACGGAGAAGACCGTGTTGCGCTGCGGGTCGGCGGTGAAGACCGCGGCCGCGTTGTCGCGCATGGTGAAGCCCCAGTCCTGGCCCCAGTTGGGCGCGTCCACCATGATCAGGTGCTGGAAGCCGGCGCCGCGCAGCCGGGTGATCGCGGCGGAGGTGGCCTGGGTCCAGCCCGGGGTGGTGGCGTTGTTGCCGAAGGGCTCGTTGCCGATGTTGAGGACGACGTAGTCCTCCTGACCGGCGATCGCGCTCTTCACGCTGATCCAGTAGTCGACCGCCTGATCGAGGGTGTAGGCGCCGCTCTGCTCGCCGTACCCGGTGGTGTCGTGGTTCTCCAGCACGCAGATGAGCTTGTTCTGCTTGCACAGCGAGACGACGTTCGCCACGTCGGCGGCGCCGTTGGCGGTCCAGCGCCCGCCGCTCAGCACCACGCGCACCGTGTTCGCGCCGAGGGACTTGATGCCGGCGAACGACGCGGTCCGGCTCGGGTACCAGGTGTGGGCGTGGCTGGTGCCGCGCATGACGAACGCGGTGCCGCCCGCCTCAAGGATCTTCGTGCCGCTCACGTGGAGGCCGGTGGCGGCGTGGGCGGACGGCGTCGAGACGGAGAGCGGCAGGAAGAACGACAGCAGGAGCGCGACGAGCGTCGCGAGTCGGGTTCTCATGATCTACCTCGGTTGGGGGATGACCGGCCGGGCGGGAGGGGGCGTCGCGCCCGGCCGGGGAGGAGGAAGCGCCGCGCTCGCGGTCTCACGCCGGAGATCCGGAGCGTGGCGCGGGGGGTGCCGCGCCCCGGTGGGGACCCGGAGCGCCGCGCCGTGCGGGGTGTCAGCTCGCGGTGCAGGCCACCGGGGCGGGGACGCCGTTGGCGCCGTTCTGGCTCGCGGTGAAACCGAAGGCCGTCGAGGCGTTGGGGGCCAGGCCGCCGTTCCAGCCCACGTTCCTGACCGACACGTCCGCTCCCGTCTGGGTGTGCGTGCCGTTCCAGAGCTGGCCGACCGTCTGCCCGTCGGGGAACCTCCAGGTCACGGTCCAGCCGCTGATGGCCGAGGCGCCCTCGTTCCTGACGGTCACCTCCGCCTGGAAGGCGCCCTGCCAGGAGTTGGTCACCTTGTAGACGGCGGTGCAGCCGCCGGCCGGAGCCTGGGCCGTGGTGAAGGCGGTGCTCTCGGAGGCCGCCGAGGAGTTGCCCGCCGCGTCCCTGGCCACCACGTGGACGGTGTAGGCCGTCGCGGGGGTGAGCCCGGTGAGGTCGAAGGCGGTGGACGGGGCGGTCCCGACCTTCGCCGTGCCCCGGTAGACGTCGTAGCCGCTCACGCCGACGTTGTCGGTGGAGGCGGTCCAGGTCAGCCTGGCGGTGCTCCCGGTTATGGCGGAGACGGCCGGCCTGCCGGGCCTGGTCGGGGCGACCTCGTCCTCCGTCGGTGGCGGTTCGTCGCCCGGCGGGTTGCCCCAGATCTTCGCCGTGCCCGCGTAGAGCGTCATGTTCGAGACACGGACCGGGGTCGCGCCGGGAGTGGTGGCGACGTCCTTGTACGACCAGTCGTTGGACGGGTCCCACGTGCCCGAGCTGGCGATGCGGAACTGGACCTCGCGCCGGTGCTGCGACTGGCCCGCGGGGGAGATCGGCGTGCCGGAGCAGTCGACGGTGACGTAGTAGGTCTTCCCGGACAGCAGGGTCGGCCCGGCCGGCGTCTTGCACTGGTTGTAGCTGGAGGTGACGGTGACCTGGCTCGCGGTGGTGTCGCCGTCGAGGGTGAAGTAGTAGCGGAACGAGCCGTTGGTCAGCGGGCGCGCGGGCCACGCGGACTGGTTCCTGACGATCGTCTTGATCTCGGTGAACGTCGGGCCCGAGGCGTTCACCCCGGCCTCTACGAAGATCTCCGGGCCGTCGGGGGTCTCCGGGGCGGGGAAGTTCGCCGCCGGCGCTCCGCCGTACTCCTTGTAGAGGCGGGCGAGCGCGCTGGTGAAGCCCGCGTTGTAGTCGGTGGCGACCTCGTTCATCACGTAGTCGTCGCGCCTGTCGGTGTATTTGTCGTCGGGGTCGGGCGGGCCGCCGACGAGCGCGCCGTACAGGGTGTGGCGGGTCTCGGCGGGGTTGGTCATCTGGTCGGTCCAGGAGCCGTGCGCGGTGCGGTGGTGCGGGTTCCTCGGCGGGTTGACGCCGAAGCCGATCATGTAGGAGGAGTTGCGCGGGTTGTCGCCGAGCGCGTAGTCGATCTGCCTGACCGCGAAGTCGTGATATCTCGCCTTACGCGTCGCGTCGGTGATGGAGTCCGAGTGGACCAGCGCCGCGAACGAGGTGTTGGCCGCGTAGCGCAGCGACCCCCACCGGTCCAGTACGGCCTGGCCGCCCGGCGAGTACCTCACCCGCTGCCCGTTGACCCCGACCGTCCAGTAGTCGAGCCAGCGGTTGGCGTCGTCGAGGTACTTCTGCTTGCCGGTCAGCTTGCTCAGCAGCACGTAGGCGCCGTAGGACTTGTCGTCCCACGCGATCGTCCACTTGTAGGACCGGGTCGTGGACTGCGGCTCGGTGCCGAGGCTGTCGTAGTAGCTCTCGGCCTTGGCCAGGTAGGAGGCGTCCTGGGTGGCCCGGTGCAGCCAGATCGCTCCCCAGACCAGCTCGTCGTTGTAGCCGCTCCAGGAGTTGTAGTAGCCCTGGGCGTCGGAGATGCACTCGCTGTACTTCTTCCGCACGGTGTCGGCGAAGGAGTAGAGCTGCCTGGCGTGCGTCACCAGCGTGTCGGCGTAGGACGGGTCCGTCGGGCGGAAGACGATCGACGAGGCCGCCATCGCCGCCGCGGTCTCCCCGGCCAGGTCCGAGCCGCCGCAGGAAGCGTCGATCTTGTAGGCGGGCCGTTCCATCTGCATCGCCTCGGCCGGCCCCCACCAGGCGTGGTCCTTGCCGCCGTTGCCGACCTGCCCGTAGAGCACGTTCGGCGACGGGTGGGCCCTGACGAAGTAGTCGTTGACGAACTTCAGGTTGTTCAGCAGGTGGGGGAGCTGCCCGGAGGAGGCGTAGGCGTCGCGGTACTCCACCGCGCCCCAGGCCAGCATCGTCGCGCTGGCCGCCATCGGCAGGCCGAACTTGACGTGGTCGCCCGCGTCGTACCAGCCGCCGGTCAGGTCGAGCCCGGCGTCCTTGCCGTCGTCGAGCCCGGAGTCGCCGCGCCAGCCGACGCGGTTCCAGCTCGGAAGCCTCCCCGACTGCTGGGCCTCGTAGAACCACAGGGACTTCTGCAGCGCCTCGCCGTAGCCGAAAGCCGGTGCCGCGGCGGCGGAGGCCACGGGCACGGGCACGGCGACCAGGGCCAGCAGGGCGAGCACCGCCAGGGATCTCTTCATCGAAACTCCTTGAGCGTGGAGACTCCGGGCGTCAGCCCTGGGGAGGACGTCAGGAGGGGTGCCTGTCGGAAGGTGGTGCTCGGGGCGCGGTAGCAGGTCAGGGGTGCCGCCGCGCCCCGAGGTCCTCGGGGGAGGAACCGGCCGGCCGGTCGGTCGGCGGGCCGGCCGGTCAGCCGGTCAGCCGGTCAGGGGAAGAGCCGGCCGTACTCGGCCAGGGCGACGGCCACGTCGACCTGGGCCCAGAACCGGTGGTAGTTGAAGGACGGCACGGGACCGGTGCCCTTCAGGTAGGCGTCGACCTTCGGCCAGTCCGGGTCGTTCTTGTAGAAGGACCGGATCGACATGAAGGTGGAGTTGGAATCGATCACGTCGCCGTTGGGCATCTTGCCGGTCCAGCCGGGCGGGACGTAGACCGGGTCGTTGAGGCGGTTGTAGTCGGCCTTGGTCTCGGGCACCGATACGCCCTTGGCGTCCTGGTTGTTCTTCCAGATGCCGTCGAGCAGGCCCTTGGCGACGGCCTTGGCCGTGGCGTTGCCCGACTTGGCGGCGTAGTAGGTCAGCACCTTGGCGTAGGAGCCCGCCACGCCGACGTCGCTGGTGTAGTCCCGGATGCTGACGTGCAGCCCGGCGTTGGGCCCCGGGTTGCCCGCGTTCCAGGTGTCGGGCTGGCCGGTCCACACCAGGGTCGAGGGGATCCGGAAGGTCCCGTCGGCGTTGACCGTGGTGTTGTCGGTCGCCCACTTGACCCACTTGTCCAGCACCAGCTTGGCGTCGGCGTTGCCGGTCGCGTAGTAGAGCTCCGCGACCCGCTCCATCGACCAGGCCTGGAAGCCGAACCACTGGTTGGACGGCGGGTCGTGGTAGACCGGCTGCCAGTCGTAGGCCATGCCGTAGAAGGTGGGCAGCGTGGACGGCGGGGCCGCGTAGTGGCCCTGCCAGCTGTTGGTGGCGCCACCGGCGATCGCGCCCTCGCTCGACTGCAGCCAGCGGTAGAACTCAAGCTGCCGCTTCAGGCTGGTGCTCCAGTCCTGTACGGCGGTCGCGCCCTTGGGCTTGAGCGCGTCCACGCTCGACAGCGCCCAGGCGGCCATCGGGTTCTGGTAGCCGGAGTGGTTGTGGCTGGAGCCGATCCGCCAGGCCCAGCCGGCGGAGGTGTCGTTGGCGCCGCCCCAGGCGTAGTACCAGCTCAGCAGGTAGGCCGAGCTGTCCTTGCCGGTGCCGGCCGGGCATGTGGTGCTCGTGCAGCCCTGCTTCTTGAAGTACTTGTCGTACATCGCGTAGCGCAGGTAGTCGCCCATCTTGGCGGCCTTGGTGACCGAGGCGGCGACCTGCGCCTCCTTGCCCTGCTCCTTGGCCCAGGTGTGCGCCCAGTAGGCCACCTGGACGGCGCGGGCGTCGGCGTCGGGGGCGTTGGTGTACTTCCACTGCTTGGCGTAGCTGCTGTCCCCGGTGAACAGGTCCAGGTAGCCGTTCTTGCCGCCGTGCTTGAAGGTGTCGCAGGAAGGCTGGGGGATGGTCTCGAAGACCGACTCCTCCGGGCCGCGCTGGTAGGTGTTGATGTAGGCGGGCTTGGTGGTGCCGTCGCCGCAGCGGCCGAAGCCGTAGGTGTTGTCCACGTCGAGCAGCCAGTGCATGCCGTACACGTCGTTCGTGTTGTAGGCGGTCTTCAGCTCGTTCGCGATCGGGTCGCTGCCGACCGAGACGCCGCCGTCCAGCCTGGAGGGGTACTGCTTGATGTCGTCCCACTCGCCGGCGTAGGTGGCGGGCTTGGACGGGTTGTAGAAGGAGTTGGTCGGCTGGTCCGCGGTGGCCGGGATGATGTACTTCTCCATCGAGGCCCAGGCGTCGTTGAACCTGCTCCAGTCGCCGGTCACCTTGCCGTAGGCCGCCTCCAGCCACAGGTAGTAGCTGTAGGCCTCGGAGGTGGTCTCGTGCCCGTGGTCCGGCGCCTCGACCATGAAGGTCTCCACCGAGTGGTACGGCACGCCCTGCGGCGAGAAGTAGCCGTTCGCCGGGTCCTTGAGCTTGTTGTACATCGTGGTGAACCGCTTGACGTACTCGTTGTCGCCGCCCGTGGTGTCGTTGTCCACCTCGGTCGCGGTCGCCTTGGCCGAGGTGTGGCCGGTGGCGGTCGAGGTGAACTCCGCGCTGCCCGAGGTCTGGTCGGCGTCCTCGGCGGCGGCGATCCTGACCGTCTGGGCGGTGTTCCAGTTGGCGGGGGTGAAGGTCAGCGACCCGCCGGAGGCGACGGTCAGGTCGGCGTCGCCGCTCGTCCTGGCGGTCGTCACGGTCACGTTCGCGGACGGGGCCTTGGAGAGCCTGACCGACAGGTCCGCGCCGCCGCCCTCGGGGACGGCGAGCGTGGCCGGGGTGAGGAGCACCGCGGGGGCGGAGTTAGCCTGGACGCTGATCCCGACCGGCGCCGAGGTGGTGGCCGAGCCCTTGTCGTCGGTCGCCCTCGCGGTGAGGGAGTAGTCGCCGGCGGGCACGGCCGCCCAGCTGTAGGCGTAGGGCGCGGTGGTGTCGGTGCCCAGCAGCGTGGTGCCGTTGAAGAACTCGACCTTGGCCACCGTGCCGTCGCCGTCGGCGGCGTCAGCGGTGATGTCCACCGTGGCGGGCGCGGTGAAGGTGGCTCCCGCGACCGGCTTGGTGATCTTCGCGGTGGGGGGCTGGTTGACCGGCCCGGTCCCGCCGCAGGCAGTGCCGTTGATCGTGAAGGCGGTCGGCTTGGGGTTGGCCCCCGACCAGCTCCCGTTGAAGCCGATGCTCGTCGAGGCGCCCGTGGCCAGGTTGCCGTTCCAGTCGAGGTTCCTGGCGGTGACGGCCTGGCCGCTCTGCGACCAGGTGGCGCTCCATCCCTGGGTGACCTTCTGCGCGGCGTCGGGGAAGGTGAAGCCGAGCGTCCAGCCGTTCAGCGGGTCGCCCAGGTTCTTGATCGACACGTTGGCGGTGAAGCCGCCCTGCCAGTCATTGGTCGCGTAGGTCACCTCGCAGGAGACCGCCGCGAGGGCGGGTGAGGCCGCCAGCGCGGTGGTCGTCCCGGCCGCCAGGCTGAGCAGCGCCAGCGCGGCGACCCGTTTCCGGAAACGTGGGAGCGCTCCCGCTCTGATGGGGAATCGAGACATTGAAAAGGTCCTCCAGGGTGGACTCGTCGAGAAACCGCTGGTAGAGGCTTCGTGTCGGACTGAGTAAAGGAGAGAGGGGGTGGGAGCGCTCCCAAATAGGATTCTGGGGGCCGTCCGGTGGATGTCAATGGCATGCGTCCCCGGTTACGCCCACGTTTCGTACGGCACGCCGTCAGGCTGCTGCGATCCGCGCGGGCGGATTCCCGGGTCGTGAAAGTTTCAAAGTTCCGCCGATATCCGGCCGAGCGCTTGTTCCAGCGGTCTGGTCCGGGGGGGACCCTGGGGTGACGGGAATCGAATCACCCACTCGACCAACTCTCAGACAAGCACCTCTGGCAGCAACCTGAACGCCGATACGTGCCGGGGACGAATGAGCGTGAAGTCCCGTCGGTCGATCGTCGCGATCTGTGTGATGCCCAGACGCTCGGCGACGGCGACCACGGACACGTCAGCCGGGTCGAGCCGAGCATCCTTGTAGAGCCGGACGAGTTCGGCCATCCGCCGCACATCCACAGGAAGCAGATCAACCAGCTCGAACTCTTCGGTTACGAGATCAAGAAACTGGGCGTGTACGGCAGGCCCCATATGCCTATTGATCGTCCAACCGGCTTCAATCAAGATCGTCGACGGAAGGAGCAGCGGCCCCTCCAGTTTTTCAAGAAGCCGTACACATGAGACATGGTGCCTGTCATCTCGATCGACGACAGCGATCAAAGGGCCGGTGTCCAGAAGCGTGGCGGTCACACCGACCGATTGAACCGCTCCGCCAGCAGATCTTCGACCCGTTCCGACAGATCTCCCTCACCGGATGCGCCGATCCCGGCGATCGACAGCCGACGACGCCGAACCGGCTCGGATGGCTCCTCGTCGGCCGCCTCAGCCAGTTCTGGATCTGTCTTGACCAAGCGCAGGAGCCGACGCGCCTGGTCCGGCGACAGCCGATCCACCAGGTGATGAAGCTCCTCATGCGCATGCCCGGCGCTCATGGCCACGAGTCTACGCAAGCCGTTCCGCCTGCGACAGCGACACCACACCCAAGGGCTTCAGCGTGACCGGAATCGCCGCCCTTCGGACTTTCAAAAGTCTCTCGACATCGAGATTTCATGCCAGACGCGTGTCGACCCCGGCGGGAAACCACGGTCACTCAGGGGGGCTCACAGGGACTCGTCCCACCCTGCTCTCCCAGTTCAGGACAGCAAGATCAATATCCGGCTCCCATGCTATCCGGCGAGTGCGATCGCCACGAGCTGGAGCTGTGACTCCAGCGCCACGCGGAACTCGCCGGACAGGGAGCCCTCCCGGTGCCGGTCGGCGATCTTCCCTCGGACGGAGGTGAGATCGCGGGAGCAGCAGACGCTGTTGGCCAGCACCTGCCGCAGGTCCAGCGCCACGTCGGGGCGGATCCCGCCCCTGTCCTCGCCCTCGGCCAGCAGCGCGTTGAAGCGCCGCACGCTCTGGCTGAGGCTCGGCATCGACGATCGGATCACCTTCACCCAGGGAGGCGTCCGTGCGGCGTCCTCCGTCCGGACCGCCCGCGGGGTGGACAGGTCACGGCCGCGCCCGGGGGTCATGGCCGGCGTGGGGCGTGCGGTGGGGACGGGAGTGGCGCTGGGCGCGAGGGCGGAGGTGGTGCCCAGGGCCGTGGCGGGGGGTGGCCGCCGGTCCGGGGCGGCGGTGATCTGGTGCCACGCCGGCACCCCCGCGACCAGCGCGGTGGCCACCGCGACCGCCATCCAGCGCATGGCCACGGTGCCCGGGGCCGTCCGGGCTCCGGCGAGGGCCGCGGTGAGGCCGTCGGCCAGCTTCTGCGCCTTCGGCCGGGCCTCGGGCCCGTGCGACAGGCAGTCCCGGCAGAGCGCGGCGATCTCGGAGGGCAGTCCCGGGGCGCAGACGGCGGGCGGCGGTCCCACCCGCCGGACGTTCTCGATCTCCTCCCAGGTCCGTTCCGGGTACGGCGTGCCGCCGGTGAGCATCTCGAAGAGCAGCACGCCGAGCGCGTAGACGTCGCCGGCCGGGTCGGCGGTCATGCCGGTCAGCCGTTCGGGGGCGACGTAGGGCGGCGTGCCGTAGTCGGAGGCGCGGTCCTCGCCCTCCTCCCCGATGAACGTCGCGATGCCGAAGTCGAGCAGCTTGGCGCCGTCCGCGGTCAGCAGCACGTTCTCGGCGGTGACGTCCCGGTGGACGATGCCCCGCCCGTGGGCGGCGGCCAGCACGTTGGCCAGCCGGGCGGCGATCAGCGCCGCCTCCGCCCACGGCAGCGGGCCCTGCGAGATCCGGTCGGACAGCGGGCGCCCCTCAAGCAGCCGCATCACCACGTAGGCGGCGAGCCGGCCGTGCGAGGTCACCGTCTCGCCGTAGTCGTAGACCTCGATCGCGTCGGGATGGATGAGCCGCGCGGTGGCACGTGCTTCACGGCGGATGAGCTCGCGGCCCCCCCGGTCGGCGCCGATCTCGCCGTCCAGCAGCTTGACCGCGACCAGCCGCTGCAGGGATTGGTCGAAGGCCCGCCAGATGACGCTCATGCCGCCCCGCGCGATCGGTTCGAGCAGCAGGTATCTGCGGGCGAGCACCTCTCCCGCGCGGAGTCCGCCAGGCTCAGGCGGACTCACGGACCACCAGCTCGGTGGGGAGCATCGGGTTGTTCCTCACGGTGTCGGCCGAGGTCATCGAGAGCAGCAGCAGCCGGGTGGCGAGCGCGGCGAACTCCTCCACGGGCTGGCGGACGGTGGTGAGCGTGGGAGAGATCCGCCGGGCGATGGGGGCGTCGTCGAAGCCGATCACCGCCACGTCCTCGGGCACCCGGCGGCCGGTGCGGCGCAGGGTCTGCACGGCCGCCGCGGCCATCACGTCGGAGGCGGCGAACACGGCGTCGACGTGCGGCATCCGGCGCAGCAGCCACTGCGTGCCGTGCACCCCGGAGGAGTGGGTGAAGTCGCCGTAGGCCACCGGCACACCGGTCATCCCGGCCAGGGCGAGCGTCTGCACGAAGCCGTCGAGCCGGTCCCGCGACGCGGGCAGGCCGGGCGGTCCCGCGATGACGCCGACGGCCCGACGGCCGCCGAGGAGGAAGTGCTCGGCGGCCTGCCTGCCGCCGTCGCGGTTGTCCATGTCGACGTGCGGGAGGTCGATGCCGTCCGGTGGGCGGCCCGCGCTCCGCACGGGGATGCCGGACGCGGCCAGGGTCACCGCGAGGGGGTGCCGGTCCCGTGCGCCGATCAGCAGGACGCCGTCGACTCCTCCGGCGACGAGCGGTGGCGTGGCGATGGTGGAGGTGGCGGCGGTGGCCGTCATCACCGCCAGCGGCACGCCGTGGCCGGTGAGCACCTCCTCCACCGCGGTGATCATCCTGGCGTAGAAGGGCTCGGTGAACAGCCGGTGTGCGGGCTCGCAGACCACGACGGCCACGACCTGGTCGGATCGGCGGCCGGCCCCGCCCCGGGGCGCGCGGTGCCGTACGTAACCGAGACGCGAGATCGCGTCGTGCACCTGCCTGCGGGTCGATGTGCTGACCCTGACCGAACCGGTGAGTACCCGGGAGGCGGTGGCAGGGGAGACCCCTGCTTCTGCCGCGACCTGGGCAAGTGTGGGTAGATCAGACATAACTTCCTCCACACCAAGATTCCGCACAGGTGGGAGCGCTCCCAGTGAACGTAGCATTGTTTCGGAAGTGTCAAAAGATGTTTCCGAAAAATCACCAGATGTATGTCAAATTTGCCTTACAGCCTGTCAGAGGCGAGCACCGACATCATGATCGAATGGTGCCACTCACCGTCCCGGCGCAGGACGTCGCGGCGCACGCCCTCCTCGACGAACCCCACCTTGCGGTACACGTGAAGGGCCCGGTCGTTGAAGTCGAAGACCTCCAGGCCGACCCGGTGGAGCTCGGTGGTGGCGAAGACGTGGTCGAGCACCAGCCGGATCGCCTCGGTGCCGTAGCCCTTGCCGAACGCGCGCGGGCCGATCAGGGCGATGCGCAGGTTGCAGGACAGGTTGTGCGTGTCGAGTTCGTTGAGCACCACCTCGCCGACGTAGGCGTCGTCCCCGGCGGTGCAGATCGCCAGGTCCAGCCGGTCGTCGTGGTCGCCGCGCGAGCCGTACCAGATCTTGGCCGCCTCGCGGTCGATCTTTCCGTGGGAGCCGGTGAGCCGCATGGTCTCGGGGTCGTTGACGAGCTCCCAGAGGCCGTCGACGTGCTCGGGGCCGACGGGGCGGAGCGTCACGCGCTCGCCGGACAGGGTGGGCTTGTTCGCGAACATCACCCGGAGTGTCTATCCGCCCGGCCGGGCGCGGGCAAGTCGGATTACTCCGCCGGAGGCTCTACCAGGGACCGTAGGGGCCCTGGTTGCCGCCCTTGCCGATCTCCCGCACGGCGGGTCGCACGTCCGCCAGGTAGATGGACGAGGCGATGACGGACGCGATCGTGAAGATGCTCAGCACGCTGAGGTACTGCACCGCCGCGGCGAACCCGAACAGCGTCGCCAGACCGAGGATGATCAGCCAGAGGTTCTTGCTCTGCTTGCCGGTGACCGCGAACGCCCGCGCCGGGGTCCGCAGAGCGTGCACGAGAGCCCAGGCCGACAGGGCGAAGACGCCGATGGCCAGGACCCAGAAGATCAGGTCCAGAACGCCGTGGATCTGGAACATCGTCTCTCCAAAACGCTCGCTTCACTGGTGCCTGCCAGCCTAATGCCGAAACTCCCCTCCGCGTCGTCCTCGGCCCCGTATGTGCTCGCCGTACGGCGGCGCGGGCGGATGCCGGAGAACAGCGCGCCCGCGCCGGGGGCGCTGCGATCATGCTGACATGACACAGAATGCTCCGGACGCCGGTGGAAGGCTGACCCGGCGGGAGATCTCCGAGGCCGTCGGCGACCTGGGGTGGCGCTACGTCCTGGGCCTCCTGCGCGCGTCGGTGACCGTGACGTCGCTGGCCCAGGCGGTCGACGTCGCCGCGCGGGTGGCGGCCGCGGCCGGTGACGACGGTGACGGAAGCCTGTCGATGGACGCCCGCCGGGACCGGCTGGTCCTCAGCCTGCAGTCGTCGGCCACCGGCCTGGTGACACCGCTGGAGATCGGGCTGGCCCGCCGGATCTCCGCGGTCGCGGGCGAGCTCGGCCTGCGCACCGACGCCGGGGCCGGCGGCCGGGAGTCGCGGTCGGACCAGGTCGTCGAGATCGCGATCGACGCGCTCGACATCGCCGCGGTCCGCCCGTTCTGGAAGGCGGTGATGGGCTACGCCGACGAGGCCGGCGCCTGCGGCGCCGAGGACCCGGTCGTCGATCCCGTCGGCCAGGGGCCGGCGATCTGGTTCCAGCAGATGGACGCGCCGCGACCGCAGCGCAACCGGATCCATTTCGACATCTCGGTCCCGCACGACGAGGCGCCCCACCGCATCGCGGCCGCGCTGGCCGCGGGCGGGGTGCTGCTGTCGGACGTCCAGGCACCCGCCTTCTGGGTGCTGGCGGACGTGGAGGGCAACGAGGCGTGCGTCACGACATGGCAGGGCAGGGACTGACCCCGCGAAGGGCGGGAGCCGGATCACGGCCGAGGTCCGGTGCGAGGTGGCCGCCGCCGTGGGACCGACCCCGCGCGGGAGCCGGCCCGCGAACGACACCGGGACCGTGAGGCGCGCCGGGCCCCCGTCGGGGGTCCGGCGCGGACGGTCTCATGCCTTCGGGGCGGAGCCGGTCTTCGGGGTGCGGCTGTTCTTCCTGGTGGCCTGGGTGGCGACCGCGGGCTCGGCGGCCTCGGAGACCTCCTCCAGCTCCAGGGCGGCCTCGCCGCTCGCCTTGGAGACGACCTTGCGGCCACGGCTGGCGAACTCCTCGTAGAGCTCGACGGCCTTGCCGGTGAACTGGTCGGCGTAGCCGCGGGCCTTCTCCGGGAAGTCCTTGGCGTAGCCCTCGGCCTTCCCGCTGAAGTCCTTGGCGTAGACCTCGGCCTTGCCGGCGAACTCCCGGGCCTTCTCCGGGAGGTCCTTGGCGGCCTCGCGGAACTCCTCGCGGCGGCCCTGCAGCTTCTGGATCTGCTCCGGGAGCTCACGGAGCTTCTCGACGGCGAAGTCTCCGGCGCCGGCGACGGCGTAGAACGGCTTGGACTCGGCGAGCTTCTTGACTTCGGTGGCGAGAGTCATGGGTTAACCTTCCTTGGTTTCCGGTGTGACGTTGCCGTTGCCCGCGGGAGCCGCGTAGGGCCTCAGTGCGGCGAGATACCCCTCGGGCAGTGGCACCTCGTCGTTCGGCGAGGAGACGACGTCGCCCCCATGGGGCTCCGGTGCGGGATGCGCTTTCTGGGAGGTCTGCGCGTCCTCGTCCGGGGCCCCGGCCCGGTTCTCCTTGCGGAACGACTCGTAGATGTCGATCAGCACCTGGCGCTGGCGCTCGGTGATGAGGTGATCGGCTCTGATCGCGGTCAGCACGTCGCTGTCCGGCTCGCGCTCCTCGATGAGGCCGGCCTGGACATACAGCGCCTGTGAGGAGATGTGCAGGCCCTTGGCGATCTGGTTCAGGATCTCCGCGCTGGGCTTGCGCAGTCCTCGCTCGATCTGGCTGAGATAGGGGTTGGAGACCCCCGCCGCGGCGGCGAGCTGGCGCAGGGAGATCTTCGCGTGCGTGCGCTGCTCGCGGATGTACTCGCCGATCGAGCCGACCTTGGGTAGTGCCATGCCTTCAGTCTGCCCCACGGTGCTTGCAATTGCAAACGGAGCGGCTAACAGTTGCAAGCACCGGTTAGTGCGGCACCAGCCAGAGCAGGGGGGCCGAGGCGGTCAGCGTGACGGAGAAGGCGACGATGCTGTAGCGGACCCCGCGGGACAGGACCGGCCCTGGAGTGACGAGGCGCTCGACCCGGGCCATCACCGCGGAACAGGAGCCCGCCGCGCCCATCGCCCCGTTCGGGGTCGGTACGGCGCCCGCCGTGCCGAAGCGGAGCAGGGCGGTGGCCAGCCGGCGGGGCGAGCAGTAGCGGCGGGCGACGTCGTCGGCGGCCATCTCCACCAGCAGGCTGACCTCGGCCTGCACGTTCGCGACCAGCCGTGACCAGGGCAGTGCCCGGCGCAGCGCGGCGAACGGGAGCAGCACCAGGTCGTGCCGCTCGCGCACGTGGGCGGTCTCGTGGGCGAGCACCGCGCTCAGCTCGGCGGGCGAGAGCAGCTTCAGGGTGCCCGCGCTGACCACGACCTGGGACCGGAGCCCCGGCACGCAGTAGGCGGTGGCGCCCGGGTAGTCGACCACCCGCACGCCGGGGACCTCGGGGTCCTCGCGGGCGATGAGGGCGAGCAGGGTGCGGTGGCGACGGCGGGCGCGCAACGTCTGCGCACCCGCGATCAGGAGCACCACGACGAGCACGACGAGCGCGGTCAGCCCGGCGATGAGGGCCACGATCCTCGGCAGGTCGTACGGCTCGGCCGGGCCGTACCCGCCGCCGAGCGCGGAGGCGGCGAAGGCGGCCAGACCGTGCAGCACCCCCTGGCCGTAGGGCTCCAGGGCGTAGGCGAGCAGCGTGCCGGTCCCGGCCAGACCCCAGGTGACGCCGAGCGCCTGCCACAGGACGATGGCCACGTGCGGGGCACGGTAGGTCCATCGGGCCCGGGTGAAACGCCAGGCTCCGACCGCGCAGACCAGGGCGAGTGTCGCCAGGGCTGCCGCGGTTATCACTCGTCCTCCAGCTCCGTCAGGGCTCTGCGCAGGATCTCCGCCTCGTTGCCGGAGACGGCTTGGGCGAATCGGGTAAGGGCGGCCGACCGGTCTCCGGTCAGGTCGAGTGCTTCCAGCATAAGCTCCGCGATGTAGGAGTCGCGGCTCTCGGCGGGTTCGTACCGCCATGCGCGCCCGTCACGGGTCCGTACGAGGAACCCCTTGCGGGTCAACCGGTCGAGCACGGTCATCACGGTCGTGGGCGCGAGATCCCGGTCGGCGATCAGGCGACCGACCTCACGCGCCGTCACCGCTGATGGCTGTGCCCAGATGATGTCCATGATGCTGCGTTCAAGCTCGCCGAGACCCTTCACATGGACAAGCCTAACTCCCGCACCACGAGGGGTAGTACTACGGGTTGTCGAGTCGGGTCCGGCCGACGGCGCGAGTGGCCGCCGCGGGCCGTCCCGGCGACGGGCGCCCGGCCGGCGACGGGCGGCGTCAGAGGCGCGATCTCCACCGGCGTCTACGGCTGGCCGATGGACGACGGCGCCCGCGTCGCGCTGTCGACCGTGCGGGGGACGCCCACGAGCGTCGTCGAGGTCAGGTTCGTGCTGTTCGACGCGGCGGCCTACGCCGTCTTCGAACGGGCGCTCGGCGAGGCGCCGCCCGGGTGACCGCTGCCGCTCAGGGCAAGGGGGAGAGGTGGCTGACCATGTAGATCTCGTCGCGGTCGTCGCCGGGGGCGACCCGGATGGCCCTGGGAATGCGGCCGACCTCGGTGTATCCCAGTCCCATGTAGAAGCGCTCGGTCCCGGTGCCGCCGCGCACGGTCAGGTGCAGCGCCTCGACGCCCATGGCGCGGGAGGCGTCGGCGGCGGCGCGCATCAGCTGGGAGCCGTAGCCCCTGCCCTGGTGCTTGGGATGGACCATCACGCGCAGCACCCAGCGCCAGTGGGCCCGCAGCCACGACCCGGCGTCGCCCAGGATCAGCCAGCAGGCCGCCCGGCCCTCGGCGTCGAAACCGACCAGCAGGTGATCGAGGTCGCCGCAGCGGGCGAAGGCGGCGTCGGCCGTCTCCCGGATGTCGGCGGCGGTCACCGGGGGGACGAAGCCGACGGATCCGCCCGCGTTGCTCACGTCGGTCCAGCAGCCGACGAGCTCGTCGATCAGTTCGGGGGTGAGCTCGGGGTCAGTGACAAAACGCAGTTCGGGCATGGAAACGACCTTAACCGGACCGGCCGACAGGTCCGGGGGCGACGGCCGCCCAGGGGAGCGTGACCTCGCCCAGCCGCCAGCGCGACCGGCCGCCGAGCGGGGGGTGCGCCGCCACCGGCCAGGTCCCGGAGAGCGTCCGCACGGCGGCCATCCAGCGCTGGCGGGAGCCGTAGGCGGCGAGCGGGGCGTTGACCGCCCAGGCGTGGTCGAAGTCGCGCAGGAAGGCGTGCACGGGCTCGCCGGGGACGTTGCGGTGGATCAGCGTCTTGGGCAGGCGATCGGCGAGGTCGGAGGGGCGGTCGAAGGCGTCGAACCGGGCGGAGAAGGTCAGCGTCCGCGGGCCGGAGGCGTCGAGCCCGGCCCAGACCGCGCGGTGGCCCACCTCCGAGCAGGTGCCCTCGACGATCACCCCGTCCCGGGCGATCCTCCCCCGGAGCATCGCCCAGTAGTCCCACGCTTCGGCCTCGCCGTACTGCCTGAGCACGTTGAACGCCCGGACCAGCAGGGGCGGCCGGCCGACCGGCAGCTCGAAACCGCCGAGCGCGAAGGACAGCCCCGGCCGTTCGTACGGCTTCGCCGCCGCCACCCTGGCCGGGTCGATCTCGATGCCGACGACCTCGACCGAAGGGCAGACCCGCCGCAGCCGCAGGAACAGCTCCAGCGTCGTGGTGTGCGAGGCCCCGTAGCCGAGGTCGACCACCAGCGGCCGGTCCGCCGAGCGCAGCAGGCGGCCGTGGACGGCGGCGATCCACCGGTCGGCCCGCCGGAGCCGGTTGCGGCCCGTCGTCCCCCTGGTGATCTCCCCGATCGGTCTCCGCACGGTCAGACGCGGTGGATCTTGTACTGGGCGGCCTGGGCGCGGGGACGGATGACCAGGCGGTCGATGTTCACGTGGGCGGGGCGGGTGACGCACCACGAGACGGCGTCGGCCACGTCGTCGGCGGAGAGCGGGCCGGGGACGCCCTGGTAGACGCGGTCGGCGGCGGTGGAGTCGCCGCGGAAGCGGTTGAGGGCGAACTCCTCGGTGTGGACCATGCCGGGGGCGATCTCGACGATCCGGACCGGCTCGCCGCACAGCTCCAGCCGGAGCACCTCGGCCATCGAGCTCTGGGCGTGCTTGGCCGCGTTGTAGCCGCCGCCGCCCTCATAGGAGACCAGCCCGGCGACCGAGGTCAGCATCACCAGCACGCCGTCGCCGGACTCGACGAGACGGGGCAGCAGCGCCTGGGTGACGCGGAGCGAGCCGAGCACGTTGACGTCGTACATCTTCTGCCAGTCGGCCACGTCCCCGCTCGCCACCGGCTCCAGCCCGACCGCGCCGCCGGCGTTGTTGACCAGCACGTCGCAGCGGTCCAGGGAGGCGGCGAGCGCGTCGACCGACTCCTGGGAGGTCACGTCCAGCGTCACCGCGCGGATCCCGGGCACCTCGGCGGCCAGCTTGTCCAGCCGGTCCCGGCGCCGCGCCGCGGCCACCACGTCGAAGCCCTCCGCGGCGAGGCGGCGTGCCGTCGCCTCGCCGATCCCGCTGCTGGCACCCGTCACCACTGCTGTCCTGTTCATGGCCCTCAATCCTGCCAGGACCGCCCGCCACCGATCCCAGCGCGTCCATCCGAAGGGAATGTTGCGAACTATTGGTTGGTTATATCCCTTTCGGAGGTGGTGTCGGTGAGGCGACGGCGGGTCAACCGGGTCGCGACGATCAGCATGCACACGTCCCCCCTGGATCAGCCGGGCACGGGAGACGCGGGCGGCATGAACGTCTACATCGTGGAAGCGGCCAGGCGCCTGGCCCAGCTCGGGGTGGAGGTCGAGATCTTCACCCGGCAGACGTCCCGCGACCTGCCACCGGTCGCCGAGATCACACCGGGGGTCTCGGTCCGTCACGTCACCGCCGGGCCGTACGAGGAGCTCGACAAGGGCGACCTGCCCGGCCAGCTCTGCGGTTTCCTGTCCGGCGTGCTGCGCACCGAGGCCATGTACGAACCCGGCCGCTACGACGTGATCCACTCCCACTACTGGCTCTCCGGCCAGGTGGGCTGGCTGGCCAAGGAGCGCTGGGGCGTGCCGCTGGTGCACACCATGCACACCATGGCCAAGGTGAAGAACCTCCTGCTCGCCGAGGACGACAGGCCCGAGCCGACCGCCCGCGTGCTGGGCGAGGAGCAGGTCGTCCAGGTGGCCGACCGGCTGGTGGCCAACACCCCGACCGAGGCCCAGGAGCTCATCGACCTGTACGGCGCCGCCCCCGGCCGCGTCGAGGTCGTCAACCCCGGGGTGAACCTCAGCGTCTTCCAGCCCGCGTCCAGGGGCGCGGCCCGTCACCGGCTCGGCCTGCCGCAGAACGCCCACGTGCTGCTGTTCGTGGGCCGCGTGCAGCCGCTCAAGGCCCCCGACGTGCTGCTGCGCGCCGCGGCCCGGATGCTCATCGACGACCCCTCGCTCCGGTCGAGACTCGTCGTCGTCTGCGTCGGCGGTCCCAGCGGCAACGGCCTGGCCCGGCCCTCCTACCTCACCGACGTGGCCGTCTCGCTGGGCATCTCGGACGTGGTCAGGATCGTCCCCCCGGCGCCCCAGCACGAGCTGGCCGACTGGTACCGCGCGGCCGACGTGACGGTGGTCCCCTCGCACAACGAGTCGTTCGGCCTGGTCGCCCTGGAGTCCCAGGCCTGCGGCACGCCCGTCGCCGCGGCGTCCGTGGGCGGGCTGCGCACCGCGGTGGCCGACGGCGTCTCCGGCGTGCTCGTCGAGGGGCACGACCCGCAGGACTGGGCGCGGGTGCTCAGCCGGTTCGTGAACCGGTCGGCCTGGCGGGACGCGCTCTCGGAGGGGGCGGTGGCCCAGGCCGCGGCCTTCGGCTGGTCGGCCACCGCCGCCCGGCTCGCGGAGGTCTACGCCGGGGCGATGGCGAACCTGCACCACGTCCCGATCGCGGTCAGCTCGTAGGCTGAGCGTATGCGTGAAGTGATCGAGGCCGCGCTCAAGGGCGCGGAAGTCTCCTACGAGGAGCCCCGGCCGGGGGCCTTTCTGGCGAAGCTCCCCGGCCAGCACAAGCTCGCGACCATGACGTGGCTGATCGTGGGGGACCGGGTCCTGCACGTGGAGGCGTTCTTCTGCCGTCAGCCCGACGAGAACCACGCCGAGTTCTACCGCTGGCTGCTGACCAAGAACGGTTCCACCTACGGCGTGCACTTCGCCCTCGACCCGGTCGGCGACGTCTACCTCATCGGCAGGGTCCCGCTGGCGGCGGTCTCCGAGGAGGAGATCGACCGGCTCCTCGGCTGCGTGCTCACCTACTCCGACGAGGGCTTCGACCGGGCGCTGGAGCTGGGCTTCGCCTCCTCGATCCGGCGGGAGTGGGAGTGGCGCGCCAAGCGGGGCGAGTCGCTGGCCAACCTCCAGGCGTTCGCCCGGTTCGCCGACCCCGAACGCTGAACGGACCGCCCACTAAGCTTGTCCGCATGGCGACTTTGGTGCTGCTACGGCATGGTGAGAGCGAGTGGAACGCTAAGGGTCTGTTCACCGGATGGGTGGACGCGGGGCTCTCGGCCAAGGGCGAGGAGGAGGCGCGGCGCGGCGGGCAACTGCTGATCGACGCGGGGGTGCGGCCCGACGTGGTCCACACCTCGGTGCTGACCCGGGCCATCCAGACCGCCAACCTCGCGCTCGGCACCGCCGACCTGCTCTGGCTGCCGGTCACCCGCTCCTGGCGGCTCAACGAGCGCCACTACGGCGCGCTGCAGGGCAAGGACAAGGCGCAGACGCGCGCCGAGTTCGGTGACGAGCAGTTCATGCTCTGGCGCCGTTCCTACGACACCCCGCCGCCCCCGATCGCCGACGACGACGAGTTCTCGCAGATCGGCGACCAGCGCTACGCGGCGCTGCCGGACGAGCTGCTGCCGAGGACCGAGTGCCTCAAGGACGTCGTCGAGCGCATGCTGCCGTACTGGTACGACCAGATCGTGCCGGACCTGTCGGCGGGCAGGACCGTCCTGGTCGTCGCGCACGGCAACTCCCTGCGCGCGCTGGTCAAGCACCTGGACGGGATCGGCGACGACGAGATCGCCGGGCTCAACATCCCCACCGGCATCCCGCTCCGCTACGAGCTCGACGCCGACTTCCGGCCGGTCACCAAGGGCGGCCTGTATCTCGACCCCGAGGCCGCCAAGGCGGCGATCGAGGCCGTCGCCAACCAGGGCAAGTAGGTCCCGGACCCGGCGGACGGACGCCGGGGCCGGCACCGAGCACGGGAAGGCTCGGGTCGGAACGGGCCACAGCGAGAAGGAAGGGCCCGCCGATCGGCGGGCCCTTCCTCGTCCGCTCTCCCTCCCACCGTTCCCGGATCACCGTGATCGAGGGGACCGGCGCGGGTCCGTGGGCCTACCGGAGGTCGGCGTCCTGCGTGCGGGAGCCGGTGACCAGGTAGACCACGTCCTGGGCGACCCGGACCGCGTGGTCGGCGTAGCGCTCGTAGTAGCGGCCGATCAGCGTCACGTCGATGGCCGGCTCGACGCCGTACCTCCAGTCGTCGGCCATCAGGATCTTGAACAGCCTGCGGTGCAGCCTGTCCATCGCGTCGTCGTCCGCCTCCAGCTCCAGGGCCGACTCCACGTCGCGCGAGGCGATGCAGCTGCCCGTCTTGGTGATCAGGCGCTCGGCGATCTGGCCCATCTCCAGGATGGTGGAGCGGATCTCCGGCGGGATCGCCGACTCCGGGTGGCGCAGCCGGGCGACTTTGGCCACGTGCTCGGCCAGGTCGCCCATCCGCTCCAGGTCGGTGCCCATCCGCAGGGCCACGACGATCGTGCGGAGGTCCACGGCCACCGGCTGCTGCCTGGCCATCAGGTCGAAGATCGACGCCTCGATCTCCGCGAAGATCCGGTCGACCTCCTCGTCATGGGAGATGACGCTCTCCGCGAGCTGGAGATCGGAGTCGAGCAGGGCGGTGGTGGCCCTGGAGATCGCCGACCGCACGAGGCGGGTCATCTCGACCAGCCGGTCGGTGAGGGCATCGAGTTCTTCGTGATAGGCGTCGCGCATGGCCCTCAACGTACGCGCGCGACAGTGAACGAACCCCGACCGTAAAGTGAACTTTGCGGGAAAGGCGATGGTCGTGCCCTCATGAGCTGCCTGAACGGCGAAACTCACGCCTACCATCAAGGGCGTGAACCCGACAGGAGGACCACGTGAGTGAGCTGATGGCGAGCCTGGCCGCGCTGGCCGGTTTCGTCGTGGGAGCGCTGGCCGTGATGGTCGTCCGCCAGAACATGGCACAGCGACGGATGATGACGCCGGTGGACGACGTCGAGCCCGGCGCCCTGCCCCATGGGGTCGCCTCGGTGCTGGCCGTACTGCCGTCCTCGGCGGTCGTGCTCGACAAGGAGGACCGGGTGCTGCGGGCCAGTTCGGCCGCGCGGGCGTTCGGTCTGGTCCGGGGGGACCACCTGATGGCGGCCGAACTGCTCGCGCTGGCCAGGCAGGTGCGCAGGGACGGCGAGATCCGTGAGAGCGAGATCGAGGTGGCCGGGCACAAGTTCGGTCAGGAGTCGACCAACTTCGCGGTCAGGGTCGCCCCGCTGGGATCGTACGGTCAGGTGCTGGTGCTCGCCGAGGACCAGACCGAGCACCGGCGCGTCGAGGCGGTGCGCCGCGACTTCGTCGCCAACGTGAGCCACGAGCTCAAGACGCCGGTGGGCGCCCTGTCGCTGCTGGCGGAGACCATCCAGGACGCCGCCGACGATCCCGAGGCGGTCACCCGCTTCGCCGGACGCATGCAACACGAGGCCGCCCGCCTCACCTACCTGGTCCAGGACCTCATCACCCTCTCCAGGATCCAGGGGGCCGAGCCCATCCCCACCCCCGGCCCCGTCCCGATCGACGAGGCCGTGCACGAGGCCATCGACCGCTGCAACACCACGGCGGCGGCCAAGGACATCACCCTCGTCGCCGGCGGCGCCGAGGGGCTGCAGATCTGGGGCGACGACGAGCTCCTCGTCACCGCGCTGCGCAACCTCATCGACAACGCGGTCGCCTACAGCCCCGAGCACACCCGGGTCGTGGTCAGCGCGCGTGCGGCGGGCGCCCACATCGAATCCGTCGAGATCAGCGTGAGCGACCAGGGGATCGGCATCCCCGAGAGCGCGCAGGAGCGGATCTTCGAGCGCTTCTTCCGCGTCGACGCCGCCCGCTCGCGCGCGACCGGTGGCACGGGCCTCGGCCTGGCCATCGTCAAACACGTCGCCGCCGCCCACAACGGCGCGGTGACGGTGTGGAGCAAGGAAGGCTCAGGCTCCACCTTCACTCTCCGCCTGCCCGCCTTCGGCGGCATGGCGGTGGCCGTACCCGGTAGCACCACCATCCCCCAGGAGGCCGCGCAGTGACTCGCGTGCTTGTTGTCGAGGACGAGGAGTCGTTCTCCGACGCTCTGTCGTACATGCTGCGCAAGGAGGGTTTCGAGGTCGCGGTCGCGGCCACCGGCCCCGAGGCGTTGGACACCTTCGACCGTAACGGCGCCGATCTGGTGCTGCTCGACCTGATGTTGCCCGGCCTGCCCGGCACCGAGGTCTGCCGCTCCCTCCGCCAGCGCTCCAACGTCCCAGTGATCATGCTCACCGCCAAGGACAGCGAGATCGACAAGGTCGTCGGGCTGGAGCTCGGCGCGGACGACTACGTGACCAAGCCCTTCTCCTCGAGAGAGCTGGTGGCCCGTATCCGCGCGGTGCTGCGCCGCCAGGGAGACGTGGAGGAGCTGGAGCAGGCCGTGCTGGCCGCCGGCCCGGTCCGGATGGACGTGGACCGGCACATCGTCGCGGTCCGCGGCCAGCAGGTGCAGCTCCCGCTGAAGGAGTTCGAGCTGCTGGAGGTCCTGCTCCGCAACGCCGGCCGGGTCCTCACCCGAGGCCAGCTCATCGACCGCGTCTGGGGCGCCGACTACGTGGGCGACACCAAGACCCTGGACGTGCACGTCAAGCGGCTGCGCGCCAAGGTCGAGTCCGACCCCTCCAACCCGCGTTGCATCCTCACCGTCCGCGGGCTGGGCTACAAGTTCGACCCCGCGGAGGACTGATCCGCCCCGCGACGGACTGATCCGCCCGCGACGGACTGGGAGGCGTCCGGCGGTCCCGCCGTGCCCCGCCCCGCGCGGCGGAGCGCACGCGCGGCACGCGAAAAGGGGGTGTACGGCCCGCGGGCCGTGCACCCCCTCCGGCGTCCGTCAGTGGTCGCCCTCGGCGTGCTCCGCCGTCGCGGAGGGCGTGGGCGTCGGCGTGGGAGCCGCGGTGGCGCCCGGAGCCTGCGGTAGCTGGGTGAACTCACGGCTGCGGGTGATGACCGGAATCGTGAGGGGGACGATGCCCGCGTTGGCGAACTGCAGTTGCACCGAGATGCTCTCGCCGCCGGAGAGGGGCTTCTTGAGCCCCTCGATCAGGACCGTGGGCGTGGGCTTGCCGACGCTCACCAGTTGCTGGACGGGGAGGTCGACCGGCGCGGTGACCTTCGCGGTGCCCAGGGCCGGGTCGACGCCGACGCCGAGGAGCCGGTCGGGCCCCTGCCCGGTGTTCACCATGGACAGGTAGAGCGGCGTGGCCCCTCCCGACGGGAGCGTCGCGCCGGAGTCCGGGCCCAGGAAGAAGGCCTGGGAGATGTCGATCCCCCGGACCTTGGCGGTGGTCGCCTCGGTCGGGGAGTAGGGCTGGCTGGTAATCGCGTCGAATCCGGCACCACAGCCGGTCAGGACCGGGGCGGCTGCGAGGAACGCGGCGGCGGCGATCGCCCAGTGACGGCTGTTGCGGGTCACGGTGCGAGTTCTCCTTGTCACACAGGATGCAGGGCGGAGACCAACCCTATCCGTGAGCTTTGCCGGGTTTTCCGGCACCCCACCTGATCGTCGGGAGACGGGGAGTGCAGGTCATAGACGTTTTTCTCACCCTTGATTCATAGAGTCGAGCCCTTGTCAAGCCTTAATATGCCGCTTTGACCTGCAGTTATGGTGATTTCACTGTTCCGGGAGGCTGTGGATACGTGGTACTCTTGAGTACAGCGGAAGGGGTACTTGTCACATGACTTTCCAGGTCGGCGACACTGTCGTCTACCCCCACCACGGGGCTGCTCGGATCGAGGCAATCACGACCCGAACCATCAAGGGTGAGGAAAGGACCTACCTGGTTCTCAAGGTCGACAAGGGCGACCTTACCGTCCAGGTGCCGGCTGACAACGCAGAACTCGTGGGTGTTCGCGATGTCGTCGGTCAAGAGGGCCTTGAGCGCGTTTTCGACGTGCTTCGCATGCCTCACACCGAAGAGCCCACGAACTGGTCCCGCCGCTACAAGGCCAACCTCGAGAAGCTGGCGTCCGGTGACGTCAACAAGGTGGCCGAGGTCGTTCGCGACCTGTGGCGACGAGACAAGGAGCGCGGACTCTCCGCAGGAGAGAAGCGGATGCTGGCCAAGGCCCGGCAGATCCTGGTCAGCGAGCTCGCGCTCGCCGAGAAGACCAACGAGGACAAGGCCGAGGCCCTGCTCGACGAGGTTCTCAACTCCTGAACACGACATTTCCACGGGTGGGCGTCGGAGTCGACGTCCACCCGTTCGCATCCGGGCGCGAGTTGCATCTCGCGGGTCTGCACTGGCCGGGTGAGACCGGCCTCGACGGGCACTCCGACGGCGACGCCGCCGCCCACGCCGCCTGTGACGCGCTGCTGTCCGCGGCGGGTCTCGGCGACCTCGGCGGCCTGTTCGGCACGTCCGATCCCCGCTGGGCAGGGGCCTCCGGCGTCTCCCTGCTGGAGGAGGCCGCCAGGAAGGTGCGCGCCGCCGGCTTCGAGATCGGCAACGTGGCCGTCCAGGTGATCGGCAACCGGCCGAAGCTGGCGCCGCGCCGTACCGAGGCCGAGAAGGCGCTCAGCGCGGCCGTGGGCGCGCCCGTGAGCATCAGCGCCACCACGACCGACGGCCTGGGGCTCACCGGGCGTGGCGAGGGCGTGGCGGCCGTGGCGACCGCGATCGTGGTGAACCTGCCGCCGGTCTCAGGCGTCTCTTAATACGGAACGCGAAAGCGTTCCGGCGGGCGGCGCGGAATGCCCGCCGATACATTCGAGGCGGTGGCCCGTTTCCTGGCGCGGTACGGGCCACCCCTTTTTTCGAATGATCTATGAATGACCTGGGTAGCTCCCTATTGACCATGTCTCGTCACCGGGGGGAGCAGGGCATGATTGGATCGATTGTCTCCGCGATCGTCATCGGAGCCATCATCGGGGCACTGGCACGGCTCATCATTCCCGGACGCCAGAATCTCTCGATAGGGCTGACGCTCATCGTCGGTATCGTCGCCGCTCTCATCGGCACGCTCATCGCGGCTCTGCTCGGCATCGCGAACACGCGGGGAATCGACTGGTGGGAGCACATCATCCAGCTCGCGCTCGCCGTCATCGGGGTGCTGCTGGTCGTTCAGATGCGCGCCGGGAAGGCGCGCTGAACCGAAATTTTGTCATTGCCAGGAATATCCCTGACGTAGGGGGTATCCACCTCCCTGTGAGAGTGAAGGGCTCACCTCACTTCATTGGGAGGTAGACATGACTATCGAGTCCATCCTCGGGGCCATCGTGATCGGCGCCGTCATCGGCGCCATCGGTCGTCTCCTGCTTCCCGGTAGGCAGGCGATCGGATGGATCCTGACCATCGTGGTCGGCATCGTCGCCGCTCTCATCGGTACCGCGATCGCCCAGGTTCTCGGCGTCGCGACCACCAACGGCATCGACTGGATCGAGCTCGTCATGCAGGTCGTCCTGGCTGTCATCGGTGTCGGCCTGGTCGCCGGCCTGAAGCGGTCCAGGGTCTAGACAGCGGGGTGCGCCATCCCGACGGCCTCACCGAGGCTCAACCGGACACCCTCCGGCCCGGAGACGGACGCGGTGACGCACACGACGTCCCCGCCCTCCAGGAAGACCCGTTCGGTTCCGTCAGGCATACCGAGCGGGTCCCGGCCGTTCCAGGCCGGTTCGAGAAACGTGCCGAACCGGCCTCCGGCCGATCCTGACACGGGCCCGGAGGTGAGCAGATCGCCGGTCCGCAGCGGGGCGCCGCTCACCGATGTGTGAGCGAATAGCTGCGGGCCGGTCCAACACCGGGCGGAGAACGGCGGCCGGGACCCGGCCCGGCCGTTCGGCGCCCAGTGGGTACGGCGGGGCGGACGGGACGCCGGCCACGTAGCCGATCCCGGCGGACACGTCCGGCCGGGGACACGGCCCGCAGGCAGGGCCGGCTCCTCTCGCGGCAGGGGGCGAGTCTTATTCTTCCGGCGGCGTGGGCGTGCTGCGCATACGCCCGGAGGGCGGGGCCGTGGCCTTCTCATCCTTTTCGCCCGACTCGTTCCCAGCCTCCTCCGCCCGAGGCCCGGAGGTCGCCTCCGCGGGGTTCTCCTCGTGCGTCCCGTGGCGGGCCTCCTCCGCGGGGTTCTCCCGGTGGGGCTCGTCCCGGGCCGCTTCCACGGCGCTCTCCCCGTGCGGTCCGGAGGCCGCCTCCGCGGCGCTCTCCTCGCGGTCGGCCACCTCGGCTCCGTGCGCCGGGTCCGGGGACGGCCCCCCGGACATCGCCCGGATCGGCTGGGTGTCGGCGTCGCGGTCGCCGACCTCGGTCTCCCGCTCCCGCAGGGGCTCCGCGTCCGCGTCCCAGGTCTCCACCCGTTCGCTGACCCGGCTCTCGGGTCCGGGCTCGGGCTCCCGTACGGCGGCGCGGGGCGGGTGGACGAGCAGGTCTCCCTGGCGGGGCCGGACCAGGTCACCCCAGCGCACGGGCTTCTCCGGACCGGGGACCGGTTCGAGGAAGGGCTCGGGAGCCGGCCCGGGGACGGCGGGGGGTTCCGGAAGTCTCCCGATCTCGGGCGTCTCCGGGGCCGGGGTGGGGCCGACCACCGGAACGCCGGCCGGGAGGTCGTGGTGCGGGGCGGACTCCAGCGGAGGGGCGGCCTGCGGATCGAGCGCGACCTCGGCCACGGGATGCTGGACGGGGTGAACGGGGTGGCCAGGTCCGGCCGGCCGGACCGGGTATTCCGCGGTCGGCAGGTCGGCGGCCGGGAACGGCACGATGTCGCGGCCGTGGCCCCTCGGTCTCGCGTCGGCGGCGGCCCGCCGGGCGGCGGCGTGCTTGATCAGCAGGAGCCAGAGCCACAGGGCGAGGAGCAGCATCACCCAGGGGGCGACGGCCACCACGACGGCCGCCTGCCGCGTGTTCACCGTGGCCCGCGTGGCCGTGGTCACCTCGGCGGCGGCCGCGGCGGCGAACAGCAGCGTCAGGACCACCCCCGCCTGCAGGCGGACCGGCCACCACCCGCCCCGCAGCAGCAGCACGCCGATCATCGCGATGGCGAGCAGCGCGTCGAAGGCGGCCGGATAGAGATAGGCGAGCCTCTGGTCGGCCTCGCCGACGATGGCGAGGACACGCAGGTCGTCGAAGGAGAGCACACACGCGGCGGCGGCGAGCGCGGCCACGCCGACTCCGGTGACGGCGATCCCTGCGCGGCGCAGGGCGACGGCGGCCCGGCTCGGCTCGGCGGACGGGGGCACGGTTGCGGAGGGGCGGGAGATCGAGTCTGCCGCCGCGGGGGATTTGACGTCCATGGCGCTTCGAGCCTACAGATCGAAGCGCTCCCCATGGCTGAAGCCAGGGGTCCGCGCCCGCCATCTCCGATCGCACCTGACATGATCGATGGAGTGAAGCGGGACCGAGGAGAGCCATGAGAGAACTGACCGCGGACGTGCGCACGCTGTTCGACGGGGTGAACTTCGCCACCGTGACGAGCCTGAACGCCGACGGCAGCCCGCAGGCCAGCGTGGTCTGGGCGAAGACCGACGGGGACGACATCGTCTTCTCCACGGTCAGAGGGCGGCGCAAGAACCTCAACTTCGCGCGTGACCCGCGGACGGCCATCGTGGTGGTCGACCACGTCAACCCCTATCGTTACGCGGAGGTGCGGGGGAAGGTCACGGTGAGCGAGGACCCGACGGGGGCGCTCATCGACGAGCTGTCGCACAAATACACGGGTAAGTCCTGGGTGGAGGCGCACGCCGGGGCAGAGCGGCTGATCGTGCGCGTCATCCCCGAGCGGGTCTACCTGCGCGGATGATTTCCCGCGGACCCTCATGACCGTCTGATCGATCAACGGGTACGGGCGGCATTCGCCGTTAATGACTACAAAAGACACCCCTGGGCAACTTCAACGTCTCGTAACCCGGCTTGTGAGGTGAGGTAAGGCGTTAGCCTTTCCTTCGTGAGCCTGCACCTATACGACACCAGCGTACGTACGGTCCGTGAATTCGTTCCGGTCGAACCCGGCCGGGCGTCGATCTACCTGTGTGGTGCCACCGTGCAGGCTCCCCCGCATATCGGACATATCCGCTCCGGCGTCAACTTCGACGTGCTGCGCCGCTGGATGGTCCGTTCGGGTTACGAGGTGACCTTCTGCCGGAACGTCACCGACATCGACGACAAGATCATCCGAGTCGCGGCGGACGAGGGCGTGCCGTGGTTCGTCATCGCCGAGCGTAACCAGCGCGCCTTCACCTGGGCCTACGAGGTGCTCGGCTGCCTGCCGCCGACCGTCGAGCCGAGGGCCACCGGCCACGTGCCCGAGATGATCGAGCTGATGGAGCGGCTGATCGCCGCCGGCCACGCCTACGCCTCCAGGGGTGACGTCTACTTCGACGTCATGTCCTACGCCGATCGGTACGGCTCGCTGTCCAACCAGAGGCTTGAGAACATGCGGGCCGCCGGTGACACCGACACCGACTCGTGCAAGCGGGACCCGCGTGACTTCGCGCTGTGGAAGGGCGAGAAGCCGGGCGAGCCGACGTGGCCGACCCCGTGGGGCCGTGGCCGCCCCGGCTGGCACCTGGAGTGCTCCGCCATGGCGACGAAGTACCTCGGGCCGACCTTCGACATCCACGGCGGCGGTGTCGACCTGATCTTCCCGCACCACGAGAACGAGCTGACCCAGTCGCAGGCCGCCGGTGACGGCTTCGCGCGCTACTGGATGCACAACGGCATGCTCAAGATCGGCGCGGAGAAGATGAGCAAGTCGCTCGGCAACTCCCTGCTGATCCCCGAGGTGACCAAGAAGGTCCGTCCGGTTGAGCTCCGTTACTACCTCGCGGCCCCGCACTACCGCTCGTCGATCGACTACTCCGAGGAGGCACTGGCCGAGGCCGCCTCGGCCTACCAGCGCATCGAGGGCTTCGTCACCCGGGCGGCCGAGGTCATCCACGACGTGGACGCGCACGCGCCGCTGCCCCAGGCGTTCGCCGACGCGCTCGACGACGACCTGGGCACCCCGCAGGCGCTCGCCGTGGTCCATGAGGTGGTCCGTGAGGGCAACGTCGCACTGGCACAGGGCAACAAGGAGCAGGTCGCCAGATTGCTGGCCGAGACGCAGAACATGCTCGACGTGCTCGGACTGGACCCCCGCTCGGAGCAGTGGCGCTCCTCAGGCGGTGACGTGGGCCTGCGCTCGACCGTGGACGCGCTGGTCAGCGTGGCTCTGGAGCAGCGCCAGGCGGCCCGGGGCCGCAAGGACTTCGCGGCGGCCGACAGCATCCGCGACCAACTCGCCGGAGCCGGGATCCTCGTGGAGGACACCCCCCAAGGTCCTCGTTGGGAGCTGTCGCGGTAAAAGCAGGCCGTACCCTAGACAGCATGGCTGGTGGGGGTAAGGGGTCCGGGCGACCCGCGAAGAAGAAGAGTCCGACCAAGGGCACGGGCGGCAACGTCCGCCGTGGCCTGGAAGGCAAGGGGGCGACCCCGCCGGCGCACATGCGGCACTGGCACAAGGACAAGGCGCGCACCGAGCGGATCGAGCGCGAGGACAGGACCGGCAGGCCCTCCTCCCCGCGCACCCCGATCCGCGGCAGGCGGAGCGAGGACGCCCCGGAATACATCGGCGGCCGCAACCCCGTCCTTGAGGCGCTGCGGGCCGGTGTGCCGGCGAGCACGCTCTACATCGCCCTGCGCATCGACAACGACGACCGGGTCAAGGAGTCGGTCCGGATCGCCGCCGACCGTGGCATCGCGATGCTGGAGGTCGGCAAGGAGAAGCTGGACCGCCTCACCGAGGGGGCGATCCACCAGGGCATGGCCCTGCAGATCCCGCCGTACGAATACGCCCACCCCGAGGATCTGATCGGCCTCGCCCGGGACGCCGCCGAGGTGCCGCTGATCGTGGCCCTCGACAGCGTCACCGACCCGCGCAACCTCGGTGCCATCGCCCGTTCGGCCACCGCCTTCGGCGCCCACGGGCTGGTCATCCCCTCCCGTCGCTCGGCCGGAGTGACGGGAGGCGCCTGGAAGACCTCCGCCGGCACGCTGGCCCACCTGACGGTCGCCCGCGCGGCCAACCTGACCGCGACCCTGCGCGAATACCGTGAGGCCGGCCTGTTCGTGATCGGCCTGGACGGCGAGAGCACGGTCGACATCGGCGACGCCAACCTCCTCGACGGCCCGCTGGTCGTCGTCGTGGGCTCGGAGGGCAAGGGCCTGTCCCGCCTGGTCCGCGAATCCTGCGACCTGGTCGTCCGCATCCCCATGAACGCCGCGGCCGAGTCCCTGAACGCGGGCGTCGCCGCTGGCGTCGCCCTCTACGAGGTAGCTCGCCACCGTCGCCGCTGAGGCCCGCTCTGTGGATCCTCGCCGCGATCGAGGATCCACAGAATCCGCCCCGATCTTTCCGACTCGTCCCCTCGGCTCGGTGACGTCCGGGGCGTAAGCCGACTACAATCGGCAGGCGACCATGCCGACGTAGCTCAATCGGCAGAGCAACAGTCTTGTAAACTGTAGGTCAGGGGTTCGATTCCCCTCGTCGGCTCGCAGTGCAAAGGCCCAGGCCAGGGAGATGATCCCTTGACCTGGGCCTTCGTCGTTCCTGGGCCTTCCACCGGCTGCGTGCCACCAGCGTTTTCGATCTTCGTTTCCCGTGCCGCTCTGAGCGCGCTTCCGAGTGTCTGAGCGATGGTTCTGTCGCGGTCCTGGCTCGCGTGCCGGTAGATCAGGGCCACTCGCGTGGAGGAGTGCCCCCGTGCGGGACATCAACTCCTTGAGGCTCGCCCCGGTGGAGGCCGCCAGGGTGTTGCCGACGTGGCGAAGATCGTGGAAGTGGAGATCGGGAAGTCCGACGGCCGAGCGGGTCCTGTTCCACGTCCGGCGGAATCCGGAGTGCTTGAGCGGCCCGCCCTTGGGGCCGGTGAAAACACGCCCGTTCTCTCCCGGCTCCGCGAACCTCTCCAGGCGGCGGCGCGGCGCGCCGCCGCACGGCCCGCCGCCCGAACGCCGACCGAGCGTGCGGCGTGGGCGCCGGTCTCGGCCGGCGGCGGGACCACGGGCCGCCCACCGCACCACCCGCACGCCGTACCCGACCATCGACCACCGCACGGGGCCACACCGCCGCCTACAGGTTTCCTTGACCAGCAGACCGAACGCTTCGCAGCTCTTCCGGTATCTGTGACCTTGCTTCGGCCGGCTCTCTACTTGTTCGACTTCATCGAGGACCACACCACAGTCACCACGGAGATCCCTGTCACGGTGAAAAGCAGGATCACGGGCAGATGCCCGATGATCTCCATGCCCCAGCCGAGCGGCCCGGTTTCATATGAGCCGGGCTCGATCGCAGACCTGAGAGTCACAGAAATCGCTAAGAGCCCCATCAGGGCAATGCAGAGTCGGAGCGCCGAGGACACCATCGTGCGCTTACGCGGTCCGTCAGGTGCTTCCCCCGGCAAGGGTTTGGGGTACTCATGCCTGCGCACTTTGGCCACCCCCCGCACACCGGCCGCCAGGTACGGCGTCACGGCGAGAACACCGATGACGACGAACACCCAGTCAAAGGTTTCGCGCAGGGTGCCAGCTGCCCCAGAGGCCAACGTGACGATCTTGACCGCCAATGCCAGCACCATCAGGGCCAGCGCCAACTTGGACCACACCGGCATCTTGGACACGCAGTGATTATGGAGCCGGCAAGTCCTCAGAAGAAACCCCACAGCCCTGCCTCTCCAGCTCGACCCTGTCTCCAGATGGTGGCATCGCATCGCACCGCCGCGACCAGTACCGCCCTGACGATCGCCTGATGCGGGCTGATCTCCGTACGAGGTCGGGGACGATCGACAGTCCGGGAGTTCGTTCCGCACCCCGGCTCACCGAAGAACCTGGCCGGCCTGTCGCCGCAATGCTCGTATCATCCAGACAACTGCGACAGTCATCAGTGCCGCGACAGCCAAGATAAGAAACTTAAACCAGCCTGACCCACCCATGCGCGGATGGTTCATTGGCCAGGATGCGACGGAGAGTATTACCGAGTTCTTGTGGTGACCGCTGAACGCCTCATGCACGTACCAGAAGTCGGAGACGCTTTCCGGCTGGAGAACAGCCTGCCTGTTGTAGCGGTACTCGACTGTGACGTTTCGCTGCCGCAGTAAGAGCTTGACCTCGGCAACCGTCTGATTCGCCAGGTCTACGCCCTCCAGAATTTCACCGTGCGCGGTCGCATCTCCTGCGACTTTGTACCGTTCGCCGGGCCGGGCGGCTCGACCAAAAGTGATCTCAACAGGGCCGCGCAGTTTGAGGGGAATGCTAACTCCGGCCTTGCACCAAAAGTTTCCGCACTCGGTCCCCTTGATGGATTTGATCCAGTCGCTGCCGTGTTCACCCTTGATCTCGAATCCATCGGGGTGGAAGACGGTCATCCGTTGCGGGGAGGATATGGAGATCATCGTGCCGACGAGACTTGGCGATGAGGGCTCCATCTGCAGGTCGACCTTCAGGCCGTGCGCCGCGAAATCCTCGCGGTAGCGCTGGGGGTCGGCGTCAGGGTCCACAATCCGGACATCGATGTAGTCGCCCTTCTTGGCGAACGCCAGTGCTTTAGCCGGCCCCAGGACGAGGGGACCTCCGTCACCGGGCTGCATGACAATCGGCAGCATGACCGCCGCGCCCACCAATACGGCGGTGACCGGAAGAAGAGTGAGCAACTTCCGCCGGGGCCAGTGCCACTTTGCCGCCCGAGGGATCCGAATGGCGTTGCTGATGATGTCGTCCAGAGTGGCAGACAGCGCTACCGGGTCAGCGCGTACGTTACTGGCAGGATCGTGTCCCCGGAGCAAGCTCGTGAGTTGCTTCAGATCGTTGGTCATATGACGCTCCTCCCGAAAGACGGCTGCCGGTCGGTGATGGGCTGCGACTCCTCCACGAGCAGGTGCCGTAATCGTCTGCGTATGCGGTGTAGGCGCATCGCGGCCGTTGATCTGGAACAGCCCACAACCGTTGCGGCCTGTCGGAGATCAAGTCCCTCCCAAGACATCAGCAGCACCAACTCCCGATCGCGTTCACTCAAGCTGTTCAGCGCGGCAAGCGCCGCTTGACGAGAGGCAACTGTGACAGCGTGGTCCTCTTCAGTGCCGCGGCTCGTCAATAACTCGCTCAGCGAGTCGGTGAGCGCGTCTCGCCGATTGCCCCGCCTGATCAAGTTCAACGCGAGATTCCGGGCGGTCGTATACAGCCAGGGCAACGGCTGAGCGTGCGGCACCTTGTCGTACTTCTCCCATGCGACCTTGAACGTCTCAGCGGCTACGTCCGCAGCATCGGCAGGACCAACTCGCCGCCACGCGTACCGCAGAACCGACTCGTAGTGCTCTTCGAACATGCTGGTGAAGCCGACCTCATCACTCACACTCCATCCCCCCTTCAATGCGCCAATGCGATGTGCATTTACTTGGTAGATGTCGCGAAGCTCACGAATGTCACCGCCAGTGCAAAACTGATGCCGTGGCCCACGATCCGCACAGCCCTGCATCCTGATCCACGCCGGATAGCATGATCACCATGCGTGAGACGCGGCCACCCGTTGGAGCGGCGCGTGTCATCGAGGTCATACCAGCCGTGGCGACCCGATCCTTAGTCGCACCGTGCGGGACATCGACTCCTTGAGGCTCGCCCCGGTACAGCGCCGCACGAACAGGCGGCCCCTGGCCACCCCACCCACCCCTCGCCGTGCTTTTGATCTTCCACCCGGTACGGCGTCGCGCAGGTGGACGCCTCCTGGGGCGGGGCGGCGGTGAACGGGAGCCGTTATTGCTGTCCGCCACCGGCGGAACCCGTACACCGCATCCGTGGACGCGGCCCTCCGGCGCTGCGTGAGCGGACACCATAGATCATCGAACCGGGCTGCGTACTCCTTCAACGGGCCCGGCGACCGGTGGACACGGACGCCACGCGGTCACCACCACGCCCCCCGAACAGCACCGATCATCCCTGTCCGCCGGTTTGCTGCGGCATCAACCCCACGTCAGCAAACCACCGCAGTGCTACGGTCCTGCCGTCCACGACCGGAGCTTGTCGGGGTTGCGTACCGCCCAGATGTGCTTGATCCGGTCGCCTGCGACCTCGAACGCGTACACCGACACAGTGACGCCGTCTTCCTGGGCGATCAGGCCGGGCCGGCCGTTGACCGTACGCTCCAGGAATATCAGGCTACGGAGCCTGCCTTCGAGATGGACCAGGGAGCGCACGATCTGCTCGACGCCTTCGACCGGGCGGAGCACGGCGCCGACGACGCCGCCCCCGTCGGCGGTCGCCGTGACGTCGGGGTCGAGCAGGGCGATGAGGGCGTCGATGTCCTTGGCCTCCCAGGCCCGCTTGAAGTCCCTGACGATCCGGGCCTGCCGGGCCGCCGGGGTCGTAGACGCCCGCGCGGCGCGGATGCGGCGGCGGGCCGAGGAGGCCAGCTGGCGGCAGGCCGCCGGGGTACGGCCGACGATCTCGGCCACTTCGCCGAAGGAATACCGGAAGACGTCGTGCAGGATGAACGCGACGCGCTCGGCAGGGGTCATCGAGTCAAGCACGACGAGGAAGGCCATGTTGACCGACTCGTCGAGAGTGACCCGGTCGGCCGGGTCGACGGCGATGCCGTCCGGCCGCCCGCTGATCCACTCGGTGGGTTCGGGCAGCGGCTCGGGGATCCACTCGCCCACGTAGGTCTCTCGCCGGGCCCGTGCCGAGGAGAGCACGTTGAGGCAGATGCGGCCGGCGACCGTGGACAGCCATGCGCCGGGGGACGCGATGGCGTCCTGCTGCTGCCGGGACATGGCGTACCAGCGGGCATAGGTCTCCTGGACGACATCCTCGGCCTCGGACAGCGAGCCGAGGAGCCGGTAGGCGAGATTGATCAGCCGACGCCGCTCGCCCATGATCGCGCTCAGGCTTGGATCGAGCCGGCCGCCTCCTGGCTCGGGCTGGGTGGTCATGGTGTCCCCGACTTCTTCGGTCGCAGTTGCTGTCAGTAGGACGACAAGACAGCCCTTCGAAATGTGAGGTTGACGCGTCGCCTCACATTTCGAGGGGCTGTCTTGTCGTACCAGTCAGACCAACGCCTTTCCACTGGTCGTCTCGCCAGGCGGCGCACCAGCCCTGCCACGGCCCGGCTCCAGCGGCGCCAGGAGAACGCGGAAAGAAGCAAGTCGATCACGGAATTCGTCAGCGTGGAGAACCGGTCCCACCGGGTCGCGAGCCTCGGACACCACTGATCCTGAGAAGGGAGGACCTCCCCATGTCCACTCCCACGACGACTGTCCACTCCCACGACGACCGAGCAGGACGATCTGCGGTCGCGGCCGGCGGGCTTGTCGAGAACAGAGTGTCGAGAACAGAGTGAGGAGAACGCTCAATGGTTACCGCGGCCAACAGGCTCCGCGCGGCCATGTCGGCCCGATCCGATGCCACGCATCGGACGAGGCCCGCCGACTGGGTGCTGCGGGCCATCGTCAGCGCGCACGTGGTCGCGATCGCCGGTCAGCCGGTGTTCGCCGGGATGTACATGAGCGGTGACTACGACGGCTTGCGCCGGCATGCGGCCGGCGCCGACGTCGTCACCTCTGTCGGCCTGGTGCAGGTGATCGTGGGGATCGTGATCTGGGTACGGCTGCGCCAGGCCTGGCCGTTCCTTGCCGCGTCAGCTCTGATGGCGGCCGAGTCGGTGCAGTACTTCGCCGGGCTGGACGGTGCCCTGTGGTTGCACTTCCCGCTGGGGGTGATGACCGTCGTCGCGCTCGTCGTGCTGTTCATCGCCGTGTGGAGCCGGCCCCTCCGGCGGCGACCGCACCCCCGGCGCGAGCGGGTGCGGAACGCGCGGGAGCCGGAGCGGCAGGGAGCGGGCGATGCGTGAGCCGTATGACGACCGATCCGGCCGTGCCCGTACGGTGACCAGGCGTCAGGCACTGGGCATCGGCGGGGCGCTCGGTCTGGTGGCGGCCGGCGGGCTGTCGGCCTCGGCCGCGCTGGCCCGCCGTACGCCGTTCACCGGTGCCGAACTGCGCAGTGCCGTGCCGCTGCCGCCCGCGTTCCAGGTGCCGTTGCCGCTTCCCTCCGTGCTGGCGCCGGTCAGCAGGTCGGGCGGGGCCGACCGTTATGAGATCACCCAGCGCGAGGCGACCGTGGAGATCCTGCCCGGTGTCAGGACGCCGCTGTGGACGTACGAGGGTGCCTTCCCGGGGCCGACGATCGAGTCGCGCCGCGGTCGGCCGGTCACTGTTACGCATCGCAACGACCTTCCCGTGCCGACCGTCGTGCATCTTCACGGCGGCCGAACCCCGGCGGAGTCCGACGGGTATCCGACCGACCTCGTCCTGCCTGAGGGCTGGCCGGACGCCGCCCACGTCACGCACACGGGCGCGGGCGGGCCGGGGCATGTCATGCACGATCCGCGGGCGGTGCTGACCAAGCTGTCGCGGGACTACACGTTCCCGCTGGACCAGCGGCCGGCGCTGCTGTGGTATCACGACCACCGAATGGACTTCACCGCCCCCGCCATCTGGCGGGGCCTCGCCGGGCTGCACATCGTCCGCGACGATGCCGAGGACTCGCTCGGCCTGCCCGCCGGGCGGCGCGAGCTGCCTCTCATGATCGCGGACCGTGCGTTCACCGCCGACGGCGACCTCGACTATCCCGCCCTCGATCCCACGTCGCGGGAGCGGCCGGGCGTGCGCGAGCCGTACCTCGCCGGGGTCCTCGGTGACGTGATCCTGGTCAACGGCGCCCCGTGGCCCGTGTACGAGGCCGACGCGGCCCGCTACCGGCTGCGCATCCTGAACGCCTCCAACGCCCGGCACTACGAACTCGAGGCGATCACCGACGACGGACGCCGGCTCGACCTCGTGCAGATCGGGGCCGACCAGGGACTGCTCGCGGCACCGGTCACCCACCGGCTCCTGCCGATCGCGCCGGCCGAACGCTACGACGTGATCATCGACTTCTCGGGCGTTCGGGTCGGCAGCCGCGTCAGAGTCGTCAACCGGCTCGGCTCCGGCCGCACCCGCGACGTGATGGCCTTCCGGGTCGCGCGCGAGGTCACCGACGACAGCCGCATCCCGCGTGTCCTTTCCACCGATCTCCCGACCTGGCGCCGGTCGGACGCCGTCAGGGTGCGCGACTTCTCCTTCCGTGCCGGGCGCATGCACGGCGGTCACGGATGGCTGATCGGCGGCCTGCCGTTCGACCCCGCCCGCTCCGACGTCACCGCCGGATTCGGCGACGTAGAAGTGTGGCGGCTGATCGCCGACGTTCACCATCCCGTCCACCTGCACCTGGTCGGCTTCCGGGTGCTCTCGCGCCGCGGCCGGCCGCCGCTGCCCCACGACGCCGGCCTGAAGGACACCGTCTCCCTGCGGCCGGGCGAATCAGTGGAGATCATCACCCGCTTCGACGGCTACCGCGGCCGCTATCTCTTCCACTGCCACAACGCCGAACACGAAGACATGGGGATGATGGCCAACCTCGAAATCATCTGACACCACCGCGCCGCGGAAATCGCCGTCGAGGATCTCCGGCCAAACACGTGATCGTCCGTGCGGCGGCCACTCCGTGACGGAAGACCGACTCCGCCGGCTCGCAAAGCCTCAAGAACCGCTTGAAGTTGAGAAGGGAAGGCCTCGCCATGTCCACGCACGAAGTCCACACCCCCAGCAAGGTCGTCGTCATCGGCGGTGGTTACGCCGGGGCACTCGCGGCCAACCATCTGCGGATGCGCGCCGACGTCGACATCACTCTGGTCAATCCCCGCCCGGATTTCGTCGAACGGATCCGGCTGCACCAGTTGGCGGCCGGCACCGGCGAGGCCACGGTGGACTACGGCACACTGCTGGGAGAGGACATCCAGTTGGTGGTCGACAGCGCCACGCGCATCGACACCGCCGCCCGCACAGTACGGCTGGCGTCGGGGCGCGCGCTGGTCTACGACTACGTCATCTACGCGGTCGGCAGCATCGCGGCGATACCGTCATCGATCCCCGGAGCGGCCGAATTCGCTCTCCCCATCGCTGAACTCGAATCCGCACAGCGGCTGCGCGCCCGGCTGGCCGAGTTGCCGTTCGATGCTCCGGTCACTGTGGTGGGCGCCGGATTGACCGGTGTCGAGACGGCCGCCGAACTGGCCGAACAAGGACGCGCGGTCACGCTGGTGTGTGGCCGGACCCTGGCGCCGTCACTGAGTGCGCCGGGTCGCCGATCCGTGGCCAGGTGGCTGTCCCGGCACGGTGTCGTGGTGCTCGAGGCCGCCGTGGTGAGCGAGGTCCGGCCGGACGCGGTCGTCTTCGCCGACGGTGGGGTGCGTGCCAGTGCACTGACCATCTGGACGGCCGGCTTCGGCGTGCCGGACTTGGCGGCCGCGAGCGGGCTGCGGACCGACGCGCTCGGCCGGCTGCTCACCGACGAGACGCTGACCAGCGTCGACGACGACCGCATCGTCGCGGCCGGCGACGCCGCCGCACCGTCGGGCCAGCCGCTGCGGATGAGCTCCCAGGCTGCGCAGCCGCTCGGGGCGCAGGCCGCCGACACCGTGCTGAGCCGCATCGCGGGAACCGAACCGGCGGTGATCGACCAGGCCTTCACCGGATCGTGCGTCAGCCTCGGCCGGCGCGCCGGCATACGACAGCTCGCCCGCAAAGACGACACGACGGTGAACCTCTACATCGCCGGGCGCATGGCCGCGGTGATCAAGGAGGCGACCTGCAAACTCGGGGTGTCGAGGATCCGCCGTGAGGCCCGCAAGCCGGGTTCCGGCTTCTGGCCCAAGGGCGGCCCGCGTCCCGAGCAGCCGGCCTCCGCTCCGCGAGGGGTCGCGTCCCCGTGACCACCGGCGAGCATGCCGGACGGTTCACGGGGGTTGACGAGCACGCGGGCGGAAGGCGCGTTCAGCGGCCCTCGGCCCTGGCCGGCCATTCCATTGGGGAATCGATCGCCACCTGCGAATTCGCACCGAAGTCGCGCACAACGCGAGGAGAAATCTCATGAACATGCCAGATCGCTTTGACGAGGAGGCTGCGATGCAAACTCAAACGACCACGACGTTTCAGCACGCGACGGGCGGGAAGTCGGCCGCCGTCGCACGGAGCGGCTGGGATCGGGGCCGGATCCGCCCTGTCGCCTTTTGGGCCACCACGTTTGTCATCGTCTTCGAGTTGATTGCCGGATCGGTGTGGAACCTTGTGCCGATCGAATGGGTGGAAGCCCAGTTACGCCACCTGGGATACCCCCATTTCTTCGCCTATGTTCTCGCCGCGTGGCAGGCCGGTGCGGCCATCGCGATCATCGCGCCCGGGCTACCGCTGATCAAGGAATGGGCGTACGTGGGTGCCTTTTTCCTGTGGTCGAGTGCCGTGGCGTCGCATCTGATAGTCGGCGACAGTCTTCAGACGTGGGGGGTGCCGCTGGTGTTCGGGGCGTGCGCCATCGCGTCGTGGGCGTTGAGGCCCGCCGACCGCCGGCTCCCGGCGACGCGGCTCCGGCGGGAGCGCCGTGCCGACGCTGGACAGGATGGGGCCGGTCCGCCGGAAACCCGTCCTCGCGCTTGGGCCGTTCCGATCGGGCTCCTTGTTGTTCTGTACGCCGTTTCATTCCTCACGCTGCCCGCGGCCGAAGCCATGACGCACGGGTGGGCGGTCGAGCTCGGCTGGATCGACGAGTAGCGGCCTGGTTCCGCGGCACCGTTGCGGACGACAGCCACCCGCCCACACGCTCAGAGCAGTTGGCGCAGCCCGGTGCGCAGAACTTCGGGCACCGGGTTTCTGGCACGCACAGGGACCGTCATCCCCGCACACCACGCCTGTCGCCGGCGCCCAGGCAGAGCGGAAGCGCCTGGATGATCAGCTTGCTCGTCGCTTCGACGTAGGAGTCGTCGACGTTCTGGCCGGTGTTGAGGACACGCCACTGCGTGAGCCCGACCAGTAGGTCGAGGGCCAGGTCGAGGTCGAGGTCGGCGGGCAACTGGCCACGCTCCACCGCGCTCCTCAGAAAGCGCTCGCACGCGGTCCTGCGCGGTTGCCGGATCGCGGTGTCGAATGCCTCGGAGAGCCCGGGGTTGCGAGCGGCCTCGGCTGTCAGATCGAGCACGATGCGCATGACCACGGGATCCGACAGCGTATCCGCCACCGCTCGGACGTAGGCTCGCACGTCGCCACTCAGGTCACCGGCCCCGCCTGCCGGGACCTGCCGGGAGGCGAAGACGTCGATGAGGTCGACCACCATCGCCTCTTTCGACGGCCACCGCCGGTAGAGCGCGGCCTTTCCCGTACCGGCCCGCCGGGCCACCGCGCCCATTGACATACCGGCGTAACCTGTCTCCGCCAGCTCGGCGACCGCCGCCGCGACGATGGTGTCGGTGACTGTCTGGCGCAGCACGGCGGCGCCGCGACCACGCGGACGGATCTCGGTCATATCCGCGATGGTAACACGAGACGGAACGGTTGCGTCCCGACTTCAGGGCCGCTTATCCTCCAAATGGAACGGATAGGTTCCGTCCTGAACTGAGGGAAGACATGACCGACGTAGACGTACTCATCGTCGGAGGCGGACCGACCGGGCTGACGCTGGCTTGCGAGCTGGCCCGGCGCGGCGTCACCTTCCGAGTGATCGACAGATCTCCCGAATTCCACCACCAGTCCCGGGGCAAGGGCATACAGCCGCGCAGCCTGGAGGTGTTCGACGATCTCGGCGTGGTCCAGGACTTCCTGGACGCGGGGGCATCCGAGATGCCGGCGCGGATCTACATGGACCGCCGGTTCGTCGCGGAGCTGCACCTCCTGGCCGGTGTCCGCCCGCGGCCCGATGTGCCGTACCCGACGCTCGTCCTGCTGCCGCAGTGGCGCACCGAGCAGATCCTCCGCACCCGCCTGACCGAACTGGGCGGCCAGGTGGAGCGTGGCCTGCGACTGGCCGGCATCGAGCAGTCCGACAGCCAGGTCGTCGCGCAGCTCGCCTCGGGTGAGGTGATCCACGCCTCCTACCTCGTAGGCTGCGACGGCGGCGGTAGCGCCGTGCGCGAGGCCGCCGGGATCACCTTTCCCGGGCTGGTGTCGGAGACCGAGCACTACCTGCTCGGCGACGTGGAGGTGGACGGCCTGCCCCGCGACGGCTCCTATGTCTGGTACGCAGCCGATGAGTCCTCCGTGGGCCTCGCGCTGCTGCCCGGTACGCTGTCGTGGCAGTTCGGCCTCACCGTACGCCCCGGCGAGGAGGGTGCCGGCCAGGAGCCCTCACTCGAGCTTTTCCAGCGTCTGTTCGCGCAGCGCACCGGCCGGACGGATGTGCGCCTGCACAACGCCACCTGGCTGTCGCACTTCAGCTACAAGGTACGGCTCGCCGACCGTTACCGTGCCGGCCGCGTCTTCATCGCCGGAGACGCCGCCCACGTCCACCCGATCGCGGGCGGGCTCGGCATGAACACCGGCATCCAGGACGCCTACAACCTCGGCTGGAAGCTGGCCCTCGCGGTACGCGGCCAAGCCCCCGACAGCCTGCTCGACACGTATGAGCGGGAGCGCCGCCCGGTGGCCGAATCCGTGCTCAAGACCAGCGGCGTCGGCATGACCGCGCTGTTCTCCACCAAGCCTCTGATGACCTTCCTCCGAGACTGGATCATCCTGCCGCTGATGCGCAGCCCCGCGGTGACCAAGGCGATCGTGAGCAAGACCTCCCAGCTCGGCGTGGACTACCGCGACTCCGAGCTGTCGGTCGGCGACAAGGGCAAGGTCCGTCCCGGCGACCGGGCACCCGACTCGCCGTGCCGGCACCCGGTGACCGGCGAGCAGTCGCGGCTGTTCGACCTCTTCCGCGGCACCCACTTCACGCTGCTCCAGTTCGGCGCGGTGGCGCCGGATCTGGCCGAGCGCCTGGACGGACTCCACGGCGACGACATCCGCGTCTACCAGCTGGAGCCAGGGCCCCCGAGCAAGCGCTACGGCGCCGGCAGGGGCACACTCGTCCTCGTCCGGCCGGACGGCTATGTGGCCGTACGGACCCGGTCAGGCGATGCGGTGGTCGACTACCTGAGGACAATCTCGGTCGCCTGAGCCGGGACGAGCCGCTTCCAGCGCGCTACTGCCAGATCCGCTCCAACTCGGCTCGCCCGGCCACGACTTGTCCGGCGGCGGGTAAGAAGACCTCCACTGCGGCCGGAGCCGGTCACGTCCAGCGGAGCTGGTGGATGAGTTGATCTCCGCGTGCTCCTGAGTTCCGCGGGTTAAGCCGATCGCTGCGACCAGCCCGGCGTGGGCGTCGGAGATGACCGACCGCACCCCGCCCAGCCCACGGGTGACCAGGCCGCGCAGGAACGCCGGTCAGCCGGCGCCGTCCTCGGCGGAGGTGACCTCCAGGCCGGGGGTCTCCCGCCGGCCATTGGCGTTGGCCGCTGTGGCCACCGGCACACGCACATTGATGATCCGCCCGCCCTCACGGATCTTCTGGGTCGGTGCGCCCAGGCGCCGGCTCCAGAACCGGCGAAAACGCTCCAGCTGGATGCCGACCTCCCCGAGTGGCGCGGAGTTGACGCCGTACGGGCACCGGAGGTGCCGAGCGCGCCGCCGAGCACGTCGAGCGCGCACGGGCCAACAATCTCAGCCACTATTTATATAACTTAAGAATGATAAAGTCGGTACGAGCCCGTGACCGGGCGGCTGAGGGGTGTGCTCGCGGGCGTCCTCGACGCGCATGATGACGTCGGCGGCCGGCGATTCCTCGTCCTCCGCCACGACCGGGAAACTGAGCGGGTGGCGCAGCTGCAGGGCGGTGATGGCCGTCGCGCCGAGCAGGCCGATCAGCACGACGACGGCCGGCTGCCGCAGGGTGGGGTCGGGAACGGCCAGGGCGCTTGCGGCCGGCACCAGCGCACCGGCGAACGTGGCGACGGCGAAAACGGCGTACGGCCGGCCGAGCACGGCCTGCCGGCCGGGCTGGATCGTATGGGCGGCCCTGCGTGACGGCGTCGCGCCCGCCCGCTGGTCGACGCGTCGCACCCACCGGTCGATCAGCGACTGTGCCGGCAGTAGCCCGGCCACCGACGCGGCCAGGGCCAGCAGCGGGCGACGCGGCTGGAGGCCGCCGAAAGCGGAAGTGGCGGCGAGGGCGCTCACGATGATCAGCGCGGCCAGGATGACGTAAGTGGCCAGGCGGGCGCGTCTGCGGACCGCCAGCCGGCTGGCGAGCAGCGGGGGCGGGTGGGTGTCGGCCAGGTCGTGGCGGGCCGGCCACTCGCCCGCCATGCGCAGATCGGTCGTGCGCGTCGGCGGGCCGGTGTCCGGTAGCGGTTCGCGGGTCACAGTGCCTCATTTGCCGCAAGCTTTGTAGCAATAGGATGCGTCATTGGTTGCGACAAAATCAACGTCCGGGGCTCTCGTGGTCCCGATGATGCAAGCCCCGGCTCAGCGGTGGCCGTCGTCCAGGCATGCGCGAACACTCGCAGAGCGTGAAGGCGATTACTCTCAGCTGCTTTGCGGCTCGCCGTAGCTTTGGGAGTACTGGGCCGTCAGGGGACACCGGCTGGCAGCCGTCGTGGGGCCGGGCGATGCTCGTCCTGGGGGCGAGGGGCCGGGGGTGGCCCCGGCGCTTGAGGTCTCGCTATCCGCAGTTGCCGAAGGTCTTGCGGCCGCCGGTCGCCTCGGCGTAGTCCAGCCGGGTGTCTCGGGTGCTGCCCCAGTACGAGACGCACTCGCCCCGGGCCTTCAGCTTGACCGGCCCGGCGTAGTACTTGAACTTGCCCGCGTCGGTCTTCGGCTTGCCGCCCTTCACCGTCAGGGTGGCGGTGGTGTAGGTGGCGGTCCGGTAGAAGGCGGTCTTGATACTGACCACGCAGTTGTAACCGGTGCTGCGGTTGTACATGAGGTAGACGTAGCCGAAGGTGTCACGTCCCGACTTGAGGGGGCGGGTGCCGTCCTGAACCCGGGTGAACCCCGCCCCGCAGACGCCCTCGGGAGTGTAGGGGGCGGAGGCCGCGTACGCCGTGTATGCCGGATTGGCCGCGAGAACGCCGGCGGCTAGGGCCGCCACGGCGACAACCCTCGTAACAGAACTGATCACTTGTCTACCCTTCGACGGGGGCTGCGGTCCATACCGCAGCGGATCAACCCATCGATCTTGGCGTACTCCTCTACGTCCGGCAATGGCAGGCCGCCATCCGGCTGATCGATGGGTACGGCGACGGGGGCGACGACGACGGCCGGTGTGCCCCCGTCAGCATGGTTCGGGCGAAGCGCGGCGGAACGAAAACGTACGCTGAGCGGCCGGCCCCGGAAGTCCTTCAGGTTGACGTGAGGTCAGGTGGAGGCCGCATCGGGGAGGGTTTCGGCCGTGGTGGTGCGGGCGTCACCGGCTGATGCTGGATCCCCGGTCGGCATCCAGCAGCTTAACGGCCATGTCTCACAGGGCGACGGCGTCAGTCACTTCGGCTTTGTCGGCCAATGAACCATTCAAGATCCTCTGTCGGGCGACGCGGACTCAACGTCTGAATCTGACGTGCGAGGTGACTCGACCGTGATCGTCGATCTCTACCCTTTCCAGGTGATCCAGATCGCCACGTCGGGGCGTCCAATCACAGTACGGAAGACAGGAAACTCGCCACATCCAGGATTCCCGGGACAGGAAGACATCTCGCTTTCGCATGGAGACCCTGGGCGCCATCACTGTTCCGACTGCGCCGTATGGCAGAGTTATGACGAGAAAGCCGAGAGCGATCGATGCTATTTCGCTGCGAGTGGGATCTGTCTGGATGATGGCGAGGGCGAGCGCGAACGGAAGCGCGCCCAGCCCTAGCCACAGCAATGATGCCAGGATTCGGCGAACCCCTAGCGGGCGCGGAGGATGCTCGCCCGAAGACAGTGGCCTCTTCGGAAGAGCATCCTTCCATCCTGTTGGCAACGGTTCCCGTTTCATAGCCCACGCTTCCAGTCGCTGTATCCAGTGGTCACCGTCGCTTGGGTGAACCAGGGGTCGACGTGTGTCATCCGAGGCCCATTGAATTTCGGGATGATAACTATGATTACAGTCAGCGCTTGGTGGCCGTAGTTGCGGCCCGCGCCCTTCTCTCCTGGACCTCGCGTTTCCGCTGCTTCTTAGTGATATCGTCCATAAGACTAATCCATGCGAAGACTGTCCGGGTCTCCGAATGGACGTCGATATTCTTCGTCGTACCAGACTCGACCGTCGTTTCGACGGACCCGGCGACGATCCCCGCGATAGCGTCGGCGGCAAAGGCGGTCCACCGGTTGGCCGCGGGCTTGGTCGCGACCGAGACTATGGCCGTGAAGCCGACTCGGACATCTGAAATCAGGTGTAGGTCCGCTCCGCGACCCGGCGACGCGGGATCACCCCGATGCGGGGATCGGTTATCCGATGCCCAGGGCCAGCGTCGCCGCCGACAGGCCCAGCGCCCCGAGCCCGCCGACCGCGCCGGCGACCACCGCGCCGGGGCGGTCGCTCAGGCCGCGCAGGTGGACGCGCGCGGCCATGAGGAACAGGAGCCCGCCCGTCATGAACCACGGGCCCCACAAATAGGTGTACCAGCGGATCGCGGGCAGGGACTCCGGTGCGATCCCGGTGCTGTCGGCCTGCAGGAGCAGCCCCTGCACGACGAACAGGCCGCCGTGCCACAGGAGTAGCACTCCGGCGCCCCAGGCGGCCAGTTGCAGGAGCCGGCTCACACCCGTGCCCCAGCGGCGCAGCAGGGCGAGCCCCAGCACCCCGCCGACGACCTTGAGCGCGCCGGTGACCCACAGGACCACGAGGAACCAGGTGACCCGGTCCTGCGCCATCCGGGCCAGCGGCGAGGAGATCATCGTGGCGGCGCCGGCCGTGCCTCCCAGCGCCCAGTAGAAACTCGGCATGGCGAACAGGAACCCCCATGCCGCCGCGCCGTACCCCGCCCACGCCGCGCGGCGGGATCGCGGTGCCGTCTCGTTGACCTGCGAAGCTGTCATATCCGCAACGGTTCCAGCGCCGCCTGCCCGGCGCCTCCCGCCGGGGGGTGACGGCCCTCCCCCCGCAGGGGGAGGGCCGTCGCGAGCGGGTGCCGGTCTGCGCGTGTCAGAGGTGTCAGGCGGGTTCGATGCGGGCCGCCAGCCGGTAGGAGAAGCCCTTGCCGGCCGGGGAGGTGGCGTTGATGTACTGCGTCCCCTCCCCGCTCCCGATGGTGACCGGGATGCGCAGCAGCAGGTCGTCGCCGATGTGGTCGTCCTCCCACACCTCGATCGTGAACGTCGCGCCGGGGGAGCCCGTCAGATGGACGTACGGCCCGGCGGCGCGCTGCGTGGAGCCGGCGGAGCAGTCCGAGGCGTAGCTCGTCCACACCCAGCAGGTCCGGACCTTGGTGTCGGCCTCATCGCCGTTGGTGGGCCAGATGTAGTAGTGGCTGCCGTCCAACTCCTTGAGCTCGACGCGGATCTCGTCTTCGCCGCTCTCCTCCAGATCGTCGGCCTGGAGCGAGCCGAACACGAGCTTGAGGGGGCCCGGGGTGGCGAGCGAGGACGCCTCGACCAGCGAGGGCGGCGGGGTGGTCGGGTCGGCCGGCGCCGTCGGGGTGGCCAGAGCCGCCTGGGGCGGTGCGAGGACCGCGGTCAGCGTCAGCGCCGCGGTGGCGGTGGCGATCCTGGTCAGGATGGTGCGCACGTGATCGATCCTCTGTCAGTAGGAGGGCTCTAGGCGGAAGTTGAACGCGTAGTGGTAGCCGTTGATGTTGGCCTCCTCGCGGAAGTACTGGGTCTCGCTGATCGGCTGGGGCCAGATCGGCACGTTGATCAGCGTGTCGTCTCCCGAGATGTCGTCCTCGCGGAGCGCCACCATCAGCAGCTTGCCGTTGGCGGTGTAGGAGGGCTCGTTGGCGGAGTAGTAGCCCAGGCGGTTGGTGCCGGGCGGGCAGCTGTCCCCGCTGATGTAGATGCAGTCGTTGCGGGCCACCGAGAACTCGCCGCTTCTCGTCGGGAAGAGATGGAGGGTCTTCCCCTCGTACTGGGCGATCACGTAGACCTCGTCGTGCCCGCTCTCCTCCAGGTCGTAGGCGATGATGCTCTCCAGGACGACCCTGACCTTCGGCGCCGGCTCGGCGTACGCGGCGCCGCCCGTCAGCAGTGATCCCATGACGACCGCGATGCTCAGCGACGCACGGGTGAGTAGGCGATGCATGCTGTCCCCCTGTCAACGGTGATGTTGTCCGCCGGACAGCATGGCCATGGCCCCTTGTCGCTCTCTTGGATCTCACTGGCAATGGCCGAGAACGGCCTCATTTCGCAAATTTCACACCAGCGGCTCGTTTCTTCGGTCGGCTCGCCGTCCGCGGACTCCGGCATGCGCACCGGGGCGTTCCGCCGCCGCCTCCGCTGGCGCGGGTGACTGTCCCATGTGTCCCCATGGTCTGAGACGCGTAAAGCGAGCACCGGGAAGGCCCCTCGCAGTCGGCGCACATTAATCGCATTTATCGACATTTCCTCCAAAACCACACAACAAGGTCGAGAGCGTTGTCCCTATTTAGATGTTGTGCGCTATGTGATTTCATGACTACTGTCAGTAAAAGAGGTCGCGGGGGTTTTTGTGTTAACAGTGCCTAAAGTCCGATTGCTGCTGCTGGTTCTCGCGGTGTCCGGCGTGCTGTCCAGCATGCGGGTGACGGCCCAGGCGGACTCCGACGGCGACAGTACGGTCGCCAACGTCATCGTGGACGCGTCGATCACGCTGACCGATCTGACCCCCTCCTTCACCCTGCGCGGCGTCCCCGGCGAGACGGTGACGGAGAACGGCGCGGTCAGCATGAGGGTGATGACGAACAACGTCGCCGGTTACGTCGTCACCGTCCGGCCGGTCTCCACCGCGCTGGTCGGATCGATCGCGGGCAACGACGACGTCATCCCGACGTCCCTGCTGGAGATCCGCGGGCCCGGCCAGAGGAACAGCTTCACCTCGCTGGCGTCGGGGGCTCCGGTGCAGGTGGCGAGCTCGGCGGTGCGGTCGGCGCCGGGCGGCGACATCGTCGGCAACGACTACCGGATCACCATCCCGCCCGTCCGCTCCGACACCTACAGCGGCACGCTCGACTATGTGGTCACGACGCTGTGAACCGCCGGCGGGGCGGCCCGGCCGACTCCGGTGTGTGATCGTCGCCTCCCTGATGGCAGGGGGCGTCGTGCCGGCCGTGGGGCCGGACGCGCCGGGGGTGTCGGGTACGGCCTCCGCGCCGGATTTCTCGCTGACGGTGAGCCCGGCGCGACTCGTCGTGCAGCCGGGCCGCATCGACGACCCGCAGCGGTTCCGGGTCGTGAACGGGGGCCGGTCGCCGGTCGACACCGTCGTGAACAGGGCGAGCTTCACCGCGGACACGGCCGGGAATGTGATCTACGACCAGGACGCCCCCCATTCGGCGGCCGGGTGGCTCCACGTCAGTCCCGCGGCCTTTCACCTCGGTCCCGGGGAGCGGCGGCGGGTCACCGTCCGGGTCGACCCGCCGGCGGAGCCGGAGAACGGGGAGCACCGGGCGGCGCTGATCTTCACGGCGCCCGCCGGCCCCGGTGCGGGCAACATCAGGCTCAACCGGGCGATCGGCACGCCGATCTACGTCACGGTTCCGGGCCCGATCGACACCTCCGTGCGCGTCGGCGGCCTGCGCGCCCCCGATTTCGTGATCAGCGGCCCCGTGGAGTTCGGCGCCACCGTCGAGAACGTGGGGACCGTGCGCCGCGACTTCTTCGGCGGGGAAGGCCTGAAGGTCGAGGTCAACGGACGTGAGATCCCCTTCCCGGACTTCACCGTGCTCCGCGGGACCAGCCGGGACGTCACCGTCCGGTGGACGGATCCACCATTGATGTGCGTCTGCCACGCGAAGGTGTCGGTCACCGGGTCGGACGGGACGTCCAGCCGCAGCGCCACCGTGGTCGTCTTCCCGCTGCACCTCTTCGTGATGCTGCTGTCGGTGTCGGGGGCGTTCTACCTCCTCGCGCTGTGGGCGCGGCGGCGATGCCAGGCGCGTCTGCTCGGTATCGTCCGGCAGGCGCGCGCCCCCGACTGAGACGGGCCCGGCGTCACCGGCCCGGCGTCACCGGCCCGGCGTCCCGTGTCCGGTGTCCCACGTGCGGCTGCCCATGTGCTGCGTCGCCGGCCCGGCGTCCGGCGGTCTTCAGCGGAGCACGACGCAGCCGCGCTCGCTCAAGCGGCGCAGGACCTCGGGGTCGCCGTCGTCGAGCTTGTTCCAGCGAAGGTCGAGCTTCTCCAGCGCGGGCAGGTCGGCGAGGCCGCCGGGGAGCTCGCGGAGCCGGTTGTTGCGCAGGTCCAGGTGGGTGAGGCGGCTCAGGCCGGTGAGGGAGCCGGGCAGGGACGTGATCGCGTTGTTCCTGAGATCGAGCAGCCTGAGCCCCGACAGGTCGCCGACCGAGGCGGGCAGGCCGGTGAGGGCGTTGTTCATCAGGTGGAGCTCGCGCAGCTCGCGGAGCCGGCCGATGGTCTCGGGGATCTCGCGGAGCCGGTTGCCGTAGAGCCGCAGTTCGCGCAGGGCGGTGAGGCCGCCGATCGCGGCGGGGAGACCGGTGAGGCGGTTGTCGGTCAGGTTCAGGTAGGTGAGGCGGGTGAGCCCGCCCAGGGACGCGGGGACCGAGGTGAAGCGGTTGTCGCTCAGGTAGAGGTAGTCGGTGAGATTGTGAAGGTCGCCGATCGCCTCCGGGATCCGGGTCAGCGCGTTGTGCCCCAGGTCCAGCATGCGCAGCTCGGTCAGCTCGCCTATCGTCTCGGGCACCTCGGTGATCGCGTTCTCCGCGAGGTTCAGGGAGACGAGGCCGGTCAGCCGCCACAGGGCGACGGGGACGGACGTCAGGGCGTTGCCGCCGACGGCCAGATGCCGCAGGCCCCGGAGCCGTCCGATGCCCTCGGGGAGCTCGCCGATCGCGTTGCCGTACAGGAAGAGCGTCCGCAGCTCGGGCAGTTCCAGGACGCTCTCGGGGAACCGGGTCAGCGTGTTGCCGTCGAGGTGGAGGGCGCGCAGGGCGGTGAGGCCGTGGAGGTCCGGGAGGTCGCGCAGCCGGTTGCCGTCCAGGCGGAGATCCTCCAGTCGCGGCAGCCGCCCGACCCACTCCGGCAGCTCGGTCAGCGCGTTCCAGGCCAGGTCGATACGGCGCAGCAGGGCGGGGTCGCCGGCGGGGACCGGGAACGCGGCGAGTCCCGCGCCGGGGGCCTTCATCTCGTACGGCACGACTCTCCTCGCTCGCGGGTGGGACACGGGCCGCCGGGCCGGGGCCGCCGGTCCTCGGGACGCGGGCCGTACCCTATCGAAGCCGCCCGGGACGGGCCGTGACCGGCCGACGGTCGGAGCCGGGCGATGCGGGCCGCCGGCGGTCGAGGGGGCAAGTCGTACGAACCGGCTGCTTTTCATCGGACGCGACGATCTCAGCGTGGCGGCGGGCGACCAAGACGTTCGATCCGCCACGCGCGGGCGGCTCTTGGTCACATACTGAAACCTCATGAAAGCGGAGAGTGACCGACGAGGGGCGCGGCGGTGACGGGGACGATCCTTCAGCGAGTCCGCACGGGGCACGGCGGCGATGCCGAGGGGGAGGCTCCGGGCCGGGCCGAGACGCCCCGGACGTTCCAGACGTCCGAGATAGACATCAGTGTGATCGTGCCCGTCCACAACTGTCGGCCCTATCTGGACAGATGCCTCACCTCCCTGCTGATCCAGCGGGTCAGCAGGGAGATCGTCGTCGTGGACGACGGCTCCACCGACGGCAGCGCCGACCTGCTCGCCCTCTACGCCGCCTACCACCGCGGCGTCATCCGGGTCGTCCGGCAGGAGCACTCCGGCGGGGCGGGCCGGCCGCGCAACGTCGGGATCTCGCACGCGCGCGGCAGATACGTGTTCTTCTGCGACGCGGACGACTACCTCGGCCCCGAGGCGCTGGAGCGGATGCTCGCGATGGCCGACCGCAACGACTCCGACATCGTCCTCGGGAAGATCGTCGGACACGACCGCAGGGCGCCGGTCTCGATGTTCCGCCAGAGCGCCGAGCGGGCCCCGCTCGGTGAGAGCGCGGTCTACAACAGCCTGAGCTGCTTCAAGCTGTTCCGCCGGGAGATGCTGGAGCGCCACACCATCCGCTTCGACGAGACGCTGGTGGTGGGGGAGGACGTGGTCTTCACCGCCCACGCCTACTGCCACGCGGCGGTGATCTCGGTGGTCGCCGACTACGACTGCTACCACCTGGTCGCCCGGCCCGACGGCAGCAGCATCATGCAGCGGACGGGCAGCCGCGACCCGGTCTCCTGGCTGCGGATGATCAGGCGGCCGATCGAGCTGGTCGTCGGTCACGTGGGTCCGGGCGCGCTCCGCGACCACCTCCTCCGCCGGCACTTCCGGCTCGACGCCTTCGGCAGCCTCGGCAAGCCCTTCCTGGAGGCGGGTGAGGTCCAGCGCAAGGAGATCGCCGCCGAGGTGGCCGAGATGTGCGACCGGTGGCTGACCGACGGGGTCCGCGACCGGCTCACCCTCATCGACCGGAGCCGGATCTCCGCGCTCCAGGACATCGACCGCCTGGTACGGCTGGCGCACATCGAGTCGGCCGTGGTCCGCCGGGAGCTCACCGGGCTCCGCTGGGACGGGGAGGGCCGGCTGGTCGTCTCCGGCCGGGTCGCGCTGAGCGCGCCGGCGCAGGGCGACCGCCCGGAGCTCGTCGGCGGCGGCCTGGCCCTGGTGCTGCGGATGCGGCACGACGGCGCCGGGGCGCCCGCCGACCTGGTGGTCCCCGTGACCGGCGACTGCGACGGGTTCACCGGCCTCATCGACGTCGCGGGCCTGTCCTCGGGGGTCTGGGACGTCCACGTGACCGTCGAGTGCGAGGGGGTCACCCGGCTGGCGCGGCTCGGCGCCGACCGGGACGGGCTGGTCGCCCAGCCGGTGCCCCGCATGGTCGGCGGCGTCATCGCCCTGCCGTACTTCACCCGACCGCACGGCAACCTCAGCCTCGACGTCGGCGGGCACGTGGTGAGTGTGCCCGCCGGCGTCCGGCTGACGGGGACCCGCTGGACGGCCGGCCACCGGCTGCGGCTCGACGGGGAGGTCACCGTCGGCGCGGGCCTGCCGGGGGCGCACGCCGTACGGCGGCTGGTCTGGCGGGAGCGGTGCTCGGGGCGGGAGCGGCACGAGCCGGTCACGGCCTGGGCGGGCGGCGCGTTCGCCACCCGGCAGGCGGTGGGCCGGCTGGGGCCGGGCACCTGGGACGCCTACCTGGAGCTGGACCTCGGGGGGCCGCCCGCGCGCTTCCGGATCGAGGTGGAGGCGGAGCGGCTCGTGCCGCCGCGCACGTGGTGGCGGGGTCTGGTCCGGTGGAGCGTGCGGCCGTATGCCACGGCGGGCAAGGGCCGGCTCAGCGCGGTGGTCCGCGTCTTCACACCCAGGGCGTTCGTGAAGCGAATCCTGCGTTAATGCCATCTTCTTGCAACTACAAGCCCATGGCCTAAAGTAAGGGGCAATTCCGCACTTCGGAGGCTTGTCGTGCACGTACCCGATGGCTTTTTCAACGTAGCCGTGTCGCTCTCAGCCGGTGTCGTCGCGGCCGCCGGGGTCGCGGTCTGCCTGCGCGGCGCCCGCCGCGAGCTCGACGACCGGACCGCCCCGATGGCGGGCCTGGTCGCCGCCTTCATCTTCGCCGTCCAGATGCTCAACTTCCCGGTCGCCGCCGGCACCAGCGGCCACCTCCTCGGCGGCGCGCTCGCCGCGATCCTCGTCGGGCCCTACACGGCCGTCTTATGCGTGGCCGTGGTCCTGCTCGTGCAGGGCTTCTTCTTCGCCGACGGCGGCCTGACCGCGCTGGGCGTCAACGTCACCCTCATGGGCGTCGTCGCCGTCGTGGTCGGCTGGACGGTCTTCCGCATGATCACCCGGGCCGTGCGGAACAGGGGAGCCGTCGTCGCGGCCTCGTTCGTCGCGGCCCTGCTCTCGGTGCCCGCCACCGCGCTGGCCTTCACCCTGCTGTTCTGGATCGGCGGCACCGCGCCCATCGAGGTCGGCACGGTCGCCGCCGCGATGGGCGGCGTGCACGTGCTCATCGGCATCGGCGAGGGCCTGATCACGGCGGTCACCGTCAGCACCGTGCTGGCGATCCGGCCCGACCTGGTGTACGGCGCGCGGGGGCTGGCCGCCCCGCTGGTCCTGCGCGGCGCCGACGGGGAGGCCGTGGTGGCACAGGGTGCCCCGGCCCCGGCCGCAGTGCGGCGGCCGGGCTGGTTCCTGCCCGCCGGCATCGTGGTGGCGGCGCTGCTGGCGGGGGTCGTCAGCTTCTACGCCTCCTCCTCGCCCGACGGCCTGGAGCGGGTCGCCGAGGACAAGGGCTTCAGCAGCCAGGCCGCCGACCACGCCCTGGGAGAGCAGCCGCTGGCCGACTACGGCGACGCGGGCGGCATCCCGGTCGGTGTGGCCGGCCTGATCGGCGTCGGGGTGACCCTCGCGGTCGGGGGCGGCCTGTTCTTCGCGGTGCGCCGCCGTACCAAGGACGACACGGCCAAGGACGAGGTCTCGGCCTGATGGGTTCCGGTCACCACCACCAGCTCTACCGGCCGGGCGACACGCCCGTCCACCGGCTGCCGCCCCAGTGCAAGCTGGCGGCGGTGGCGGGCTTCGCCCTGGTGGTGGTGGCCACGCCGCGCGAGTGGCTGTGGGCCTTCGGTCTCTACGCCCTGCTGCTGGCGGCGGTGGCGGCGGCCGCGCGGGTCCCGCCCTCCTTCCTGCTGCGGCGGATGATGGTCGAGATCCCGTTCGTGGTGTTCGCGGTGGCGCTGCCGTTCATCGGGTTCGGCGAGCGGGTGTCCTTCCTGGGGATGTCCTTCAGCGTCGCGGGACTGTGGGCCGCGTGGAACATCCTGGCCAAGGCCACTCTGGGCGTGATCGCGAGCGTCCTGCTGGCGGCCACCACCGAGCCCCGCCTGATGCTGCTGGGCGCCCAGCGGCTCAGGCTGCCCCCGCTGCTGGTCCAGATCGCCATGTTCATGCTCCGCTACATGGACGTGATCGTCGACGAGATGCGCCGGATGCGGGTGGCCAGGGAGTCGCGGGGATTCGCGGCCAGGAACGTCCGGCACATCCCGGTGGTCGCCAGGTCGGCGGGCGCGCTGTTCATCCGGTCCTACGAGCGGGGCGAGCGGGTGCACCTGGCGATGCTCAGCCGTGGCTACAGCGGTTCGATGCCGGTCATCCAGGACCTGTCCGCCTCGTCGCGCCAGTGGCTCGTCGCGGGTATGTTGCCGGGCGCGGCGCTCGTGGTGCTGCTGGGAAGCTGGGGGTTGGCATGACACCGTCTCTTGAGGTGCGCCGTCTGGCGTACGCCTATCCGGACGGCACGCAGGCGCTGTTCGGCGTCGACTTCGCGATCGGGCGCGGGGAGCGGGTCGCGCTGCTCGGGCCGAACGGCGCGGGCAAGACGACGCTGGTGATGCACCTCAACGGCATCCTGACCGCCGGGCACGGCACGGTGGCGGTGGCCGGGCTGCCGGTGGAGAAGGGCTCGCTCAAGGAGATCCGCAGACGGGTCGGGCTCGTCTTCCAGGACCCCGACGACCAGCTCTTCATGCCGACCGTCCGGGAGGACGTCGCCTTCGGCCCGGCCAACCTCGGGATCGGGGGCGAGGAGCTGCAGCACCGGGTCAAGGACGCGCTGGAGCGGGTGGGCATGCTGGAGGCGATCGACCGGCCGCCGCACCACCTGTCCTTCGGCCAGCGCCGCCGGGTGGCGGTGGCCACCGTGCTGGCCATGGAGCCGGAGATCCTGGTGCTGGACGAGCCGTCGTCGAACCTGGACCCGGCCTCCCGCCGCGAGCTCGCCGAGATCCTGCGGGGGCTCGACGTGACCGTGCTGATGGTCACCCACGACCTGCCCTACGCGCTGGAGTTGTGTGACCGCGCGCTCATCCTCTCCGGCGGCGTGATCGCCGCCGACGGGCCGACCCGGGAGGTCCTCGCCGACGCCGAACTGCTCGCCGCCCACCGGCTGGAACTGCCGTACGGCTTCGCACTCCCCTGAGCGGGTCGTCCGGCGCGACGGCCACGGAGGCGCCGGCGGCGGCACGCGGCGGCCGTCCCGCGATCTTCCGATCCGGATCGATGATCGTGAGTCGTGTTACCTCGCGTACGGTGATGGCGAAGTAAAGTGGGTCTGCCTCATGGGCGCGAGGAGGTAGTTGATGAAGCTACGGCTGGCTCGCCGCGCCGTCGGTGACGCCGTGGTGGTGGCCGTCGAGGGCGAACTCGATCTGTTCACCGCCCCGTTCCTGCGAGATGAGGTCCGTGACGCCATCAAGCTCGACAGTCCCCGGCTGGTCCTCGACCTCACCGCGCTGTCGTTCATGGACTCCAGTGGCCTGTCCGTGCTGATCGAGGCGTGGCGGCTGGCCACGGCGGAGGGCGGCGGGGTCTGCCTGGCCGCGCCCCAGGGCCCGGTGGCCCGGATCCTGCGCACGACGGGACTCGACCGGCGGATAAAGGTCTACCCCGACGTCGGCAGCGCTGTGGGAGAGATTTAGCCCACCCCGAGTAGAACTTCATTCGGTATCCGCGTTAAAGTCCGCTCATGGACCTGAACGGAGCAGCAGCAATCATCTCGGGCGGTGCCAGCGGCCTCGGCGAGGCCACGGCCCGCGACCTCGCCGCGCACGGCGCCACCGTGGTCATCGCCGACCTCAACGAGGAGCGCGGCAAGTCCCTCGCCGACGAGCTCGGCGGAGTCTTCGTCAAGACCGACGTCTCCGACGAGGAACAGGTACAGGCGGCCGTGGACGCGGCCGTGGCGACCGGCAAGCCGCTGCGCGTCGTGGTGAACAGCGCGGGCATCGGCTGGGCCACCCGGACGGTGAACCGGGACGGCTCGCCGCACGACCTGGCGTCCTACCGCAAGGTCATCGAGGTCAACCTGATCGGCACCTTCAACCTCATGCGCATCGGCGCCGCGGCCGTCGCGAAGACCGAGCCGGTCGACGCGGACGGCCAGCGCGGCGTGGTCGTCAACACCGCCTCCGTGGCGGCGCTGGAGGGCCAGACCGGCCAGGTGGCGTACTCGGCGTCCAAGGGCGGCATCGTCGGCATGACCCTCCCGGCCGCGCGCGACCTGGCCGCCGTCGGCATCCGCGTCAACACGATCTGCCCGGGCATCATCGACACCCCCATCTACGGCTTCTCGCCCAACGCCGACGAGTTCAAGGCCAAGCTCGTGGCGCCGGTGGTCTTCCCCAAGCGCATGGGGCAGGCCTCGGAGTTCGCGCACCTGGTGCGCTCGCTCATCGAGAACGACTACATGAACGCCGAGACCATCCGGTTCGACGGCGGCATCCGCTTCCAGCCCAAGTAGGAGTCACCGGTGTCTGATGAGGTTCTGGTCGACGTCGACGGCGGTGTCGCCGTCATCACGATCAACCGCCCGCAGGCCAGGAACGCCGTCAACGGCGCGGTCGCCCGGGGCATCGCCGCGGCGCTGGACGAGCTGGAGGAACGCAAGGACGTCTCCGCCTACGTCCTCACCGGGGCGGGGGGCACCTTCTGCGCCGGCATGGACCTGAAGGGCTTCCTGACCGGCGACTTCCCGGTCGTCGAAGGCAGGGGCTTCGGCGGCATCGTCGAGGCGCCGCCGAAGAAGCCGATCGTCGCCGCGATCGAGGGCTACGCCCTCGCCGGCGGCTGCGAGCTGGCACTGGCCTGCGACATCATCGTCGCCTCCGAAGAGGCCAAGTTCGGGCTGCCCGAGCCCAAGCGGGGCCTGGTCGCGGGAGCGGGCGGCATCATGCGGCTGCCGCGGCGCATCCCGTACCACATCGCGATGGAGATCGCCCTGACCGGCGACCACTTCCCGGCCTCCCGGCTGTACGAGGTGGGTCTGGTCAACCACGTCACGCCCGCCGGCGAGGCGCTGGCCAAGGCCCTGGAGCTGGCGAGGAGGATCGCGGCGAACGCTCCGCTGGCGCTCGCCGCGACCAAGCGCGTGATCGTCGAGTCCGCCGACTGGAGCGGGGACGAGATGTTCGCCAGGCAGGGCGAGATCATCAACCCGGTGTTCGGGTCCAAGGACGCGATGGAGGGCGCGGCGGCCTTCGCCGAGAAGCGCGCCCCGGAGTGGAAGGGCGAGTAACCCTCCCGGCCGCCGCCGGCCGTGCGCGGCCGGCGGCGGCCGATGGTCACAGGTTCGCCGCCGGGTGTGATCCGTATGGTCACACCCGGCGCGTTCACGCCAAGGAGTGCGTACGGTAAAGGTGTGGACAGGCGCGGCGGGGGCACTTGCCGTCCACGCGACCACTCCAACGCGGGAGAGTGCATGAACGACCACGCGATCCGGACCACCCCGACGAGCCGGTCCGCGGGCGAGCGCTTCAAGCGCAAGGCCGGCAGCCTGGCAGCCGGCGCCGCGGGGGCCGCGATGCTCGTCATCGTCCTGGTCGCGGGCATGTGGGCGATCGAGGTGGCCGACTACGTGCTGCCGATCGACTTCGACGCCTACGGCATCAGGTCCTGGGACCCCGAAGGGCTGGGCGGCATCGTCATCGCCCCGTTCCTGCACGACGGCTTCGGGCACCTGATGGCCAACTCCCTGCCCCTGCTGATCCTCGGCTTCCTCGCCGCCCTGCGCGGGCTCGGCCGCTTCCTGCTGGCCAGCCTGATCATCATCGTCGTCAGCGGGCTGGGCGTCTGGTTCACCAGCACGCCGACGACGATCACGGTCGGCGCGAGCGGGCTGGTGTTCGGCTACTTCGGCTTCGTCGTCGCCCGGGGCCTGTTCGACCGCCGGGCCCTCGACATCGTGATCGGCATCGGCGTCGCGGTCGCCTACTACTCGATCATCTGGGGCGTGCTCCCGGGCGAGGCCGGCATCTCCTGGCAGGGGCACCTGTTCGGGCTGATCGGCGGGATCGTGGCGGCCTGGGTCCTGCGCCGCAAGCGCGCGGCCGTCCCCGCCTACTGACCGTCCCGGGCGGGCCGGGCGGTCTGTCACAGTCCCGGGAACACCCGGCGCAGGTCGTCCAGGGTGACGCCGTCGCCGGTGACGGTCACCGAGGCGGGGGTGTGCGCGGGGTCCAGCCTGCCGGTGAGCAGGCGCAGCCACGCCTCGGCGGGAGCGGACAGGACGACGTCCGCCGGATCCGGCACCTGGCTGAAGCCGACGGTCTCCCCGAGGGTGAGGCCGAGGACGCGCTCGGGATCGCTCGTCTCGACGCGGAGCGTGGCCTGCCGCCGGTCGAGGGCGTCGGGCTTGCCGATGAAGCCGACCATGAAGTCGAGCGGCCCGGCGTGCAGGTCGGTCAGCGCCTCGACGGCGTCCGGCGCGACGGTGGCCCGCGGGTCGAAGGCGACCTTGACGTCCCAGGTGTGCAGGGCGGCCTCGTTGAGCCGCATCCCGGCGATCAGCGTGACGTCGGCGGGCGCCGGCAGGAAGCCCAGCCTGACCTCCAGCCGCTCGCGGGTGCCGGGGTCGAGGCTCTCGTAGGCGGCGACGAGCTCGGCGTTCGCCTTCAGGAGGTCATCGGCCTGCTCCCGGGAGCCCCTGGCGTTCCAGCGGCTCCACACCGACTCGTTGAAGTCCTGGCCGGGGGCGTCCTGGCCGGCCAGCGCGGCCCGCAGGACCGCCAGGCCGATCTCCGCGCCGCTGCCGAGGTGGCTGAGCACCTGGGCGACGGTCCACTCCGCCGCGCCCGAGGGCCGGGCGAGGCCGCCGGGGCTCAGACCACCCACGAAAGCGGCCAGATCATCATGATTGGTGCGCAGGGCCGCGATGGTCCTGTCGGCGAGTGTGCTCATGGCTCTCCCAGCGAGAAGGGACCTCGTGGCCTCGCGGCCGAGCGGACCGTCCACCCGGTGTTCCCTCCCAGAAGTACCCGCGGCCACCTGGCGTATCACTATCGTCCCGTGACCTGGCGCCCGCAACGCGAAGGCCGGTCGCCCCGGGGCCGCCCTGTGGTTTAGGGGGGATAAAGTCAGTCGGGGCGGCCGCTCCACGAGGGCGCGGCAACCGCGCCGCGCAGGCGGGACGACCGCTCCGCGGGGTCGGGACGATCGCCCCGCAGGGAGGAGATCACCCGTGAACGACGGGGTTTCGGACGCCAGGAGTCCGAGCGGCGCGAGCCCGGGTGACACGGGTCCGGGCGGCGCGAGCCCGATGGGCGGGAGTCCGGATGGGCGGGGGCCGGGCGGCGCGAGTCCGGACGAGTTCGTCGTGATCGCCGATCCGGTCGAGCGCGCCAGGGCGATCAGCGTCGCCATCGCCGACCGGCAGGACCTGATCGCCGAGCTCGCCCGGCTCCGCCGCGAGGCCGTGGTCGAGGCACAGGCCTCAGGGGTGCGCCAGGACGCGATCGCACGGCGGCTCGGGGTCACCCCCGGCAGGGTGTCACAGATGCGGTCGGCGGGCGCCAGAGACGCCACAGGCGGCCACGCAGGGGCATGCCAGGCGCCCAGGGTGGTGGTCCGGCGCGCGCTCCCCACCGAGCCCGCGGTGCGCGGCTCCGCGTCGCTCTTCATGACCGAGGCGGAGCGGCAGGGCATCCGCGCGGGCCGGCGCATGCTCTACGTCGGACCCGAGCCGGCCGCCGACCATGTCGCCGCCGCCCTGCGTGTCGAGCCCGGCGCCGACGTCCTGGCCCGCCGCAAGATGCTGCTCGCCGACGACGTGCCCGTACGGATCGCCACCAGCTACTTCCGGCTGGACGTCTTCGGCGGCACCCCGATCGCCGCCCCCGACTTCGTACGGCCGAGCCTGCAGGCCGGTATCGAGGCCCTCGGGCACCGCTTCGGTCACGCGGAGGAGCACCTCGTCGCCCGCCCGCCCACCGGGTTCGAGGCGGCGACCCTGCAGCTCGACCCGGGTGAGTGGGTGGTGCAGGTCCTGCGCGCCGGCTACGGCGACGACGGCACCCCGGTCCACACCCTGGAGACGATCTGCGCGGCCTCCCGCCACGTCTTCCCCATCGCCCAGGTCACCGGGGCCGACGAGTTCTGACCGGCGCTCCCGGGCCCCCGGCCGTACCGCGGGGGCTCGGGAGCTTCCTCGACGGATCCGCCCCCGAGTCCCCCGAGACCGGTGCCCGGGGTCGGCGCCGGAGAGGGGCGTCTGTGGGTTCGGCCACAGATCCAAGATCGGCGTGAGTCGCCGAGTCACACTTCTGCTCGATCTGTCGTGTCCCCGGATCGGATATCAGAGCCGGCCTGTGCCGTCACTGATCCGGGGAGCCAGCGAAGGGCGAGGACGCCGAGTGCCGTGTGGAGGACGACGGCCACCGCGGCGATCACGTGCAGGCCGGTGACGAAGGCCGTCTTCGCCTCCACGACCACCGCCGGCGCGAGGTCGGGAAGCTGGAGGGTTCCGTCCAGGGTGGGTGCCAGGTCGGGCCCCTGGAGCCGGAAGACCAGGGCGGCGAGTGAGCCGAGGAGCGCGATGCCGAGGGCGTTGCCGATCTCGTTGCTGGTCTCCGCGATCGCGCCCGCCGAGCCGGCCCGTTCCGCGGGGACGGCGCCGACGGCGGTGTCGGCGACGACGCTGAAACAGATGCCGTAGCCGATGCCCGCGATGGTCGTGGAGGCGACGTACCAGCCGATCCCGCCCGTGATCGCCGTGGGGAGCAGCAACAGCAGACCCGCCGCGATGGAGAAGTGGCAGATGACGAGGGCGGTCCGCTTTCCGATGCGATCGACCAGGAAAGGCGTGACGACGCAGGTGACGGTGAGAACCGCGGCGCCGGGGAGCGCGAGGAGAGCCGCCCGCAGGACAGGCAGGTCAAGGACGGATTGGAGGTAGATGCCCGCCAGGTACGCGGTCGCCGACCACGCCGCCAACGGCAGCAGACCGGTGATGATCGCCACCGTGAAGACACGGTCGCGGAAGAGCGAGAACTCGATCAACGGATGCCGCAGGCTCCGCTGCCTGCGGGCGAACCACGCCAGCAGTACCAGCCCCGCGATCCCCACGAGAACCGGGACGGTCGACAGGCCCTCGGCGGCGGAGTGCTTGAGGCCGTAGATCGTGAGCAGGAGGCCGGCCGCGGAGGTCACGACACTGAGCGCGTCGACGTGACCCGGGCGGGTCGCACGGACCTCACGGAGCAGGATCGGCGCGAAGAACAGGAACAGGGCGATGACGGGAAGGTTGATCAAGAAGACCGAGCCCCACCAGAACCGTTCCAGCAGGATGCCGCCGGCGACCGGGCCGATGGCGAACCCGGCCGCGAACGCCGCGGCGAAGACGCCGATGGCCTGCGCCCGCCGCCGCGGGTCGGTGAACAGCTCGCTCAACACGGCCAGGGCCGATGGCAGGAGAGTCGCACCCGCTACTCCCATCAGCGCACGGGCGACGATCAGCAGCTCGGGGCTCGGCGCGAACGCCGCTCCCGCGGAGCCGATGCCGAAGACCGCCGTGCCGATCATGAGCAACCTCAGCCGGCCGTACCGGTCGCCGATGTTGCCGAACGCGATCAGCAGGGAGCCGACGGCGAAGCCGTAGATGTCCAGAATCCACAGGGCCTGGTCAGCGGTCGGGGTGAGGGCCTGGCTGACCCGGGACATCGCCAGGAACAGGATCGACCCGTCCATGGAGACCAGGAGTACGGGCCCGAGGATCACCAGAAGGCCGAGCCAGGCCCGCAGGCCCGGTGAGTTGTGCGCGCGTTGCTGGGACATGTCGCCGACAGTCCGGCAGGACGGGCTCGGCGACCATCCCCCTGCTGTGGGTGCACCCAGCAGGTGCACCCACAGGCGTGCCCGGTCGGTCTACGCTCGATGCCATGGAAGGTTTCGGGGCGTTTCTGAAGAGTCGCCGTGATCGGGTCACACCAGCTGAGATCGGGCTACGCACTTTCGGGACCGCTCGCCGGGTTCCCGGCCTGCGACGTGAGGAGCTCGCCCAGCTCGCGGGAGTGAGCGCCGGGTACTACACGCGTCTGGAGCAGGGGCAGGCGGAGACCGCCTCCAAGCAGGTGCTCGACGCCCTCGCGCGGGTGCTGCGGCTCGACCGGATCGAGACCGTTCACCTCCACAATCTCGCTCAGCGGTCCGCCCGTCCCGGTCTCTCCGAACCGCCCCGGGAGGAGCCCCACCCGCGAGTTCTCGCACTCCTGGAATCTCTGGGGGACGCGACGCCGGCGATCGTGCTCGGCCGCCGTGGTGACGTGCTCGCCTGGAACCGCCTCGGTCACGCGCTCATCGCCGAGCACGTCGCATTCGACGCGCCACAGGAGCCGACGCGCCGCCCGTCCGTCCCGCGGATGTTCTTCCTCGATCCACTCACCCGCGACCTGTACCGCAACTGGGACGAGCTCGCCCGCGTCCACGTCGCCTACCTCCGGCTCACCGCGGGTCGATTCCCCACGGACGCACGCCTGGCGGAATTGATCGGAGAGCTCACGATGCGCAGCGACGAGTTCGCGATGATGTGGACGGTCGGGGAGGTCGCCGACTGCACCGTCGGGACCATGCGCCTGCGGCACCCCACCGTCGGTGCCGTGAGCGTCGACTACCAGGTCTGGCTCCAGCCCGACAGCCCCGACCACCGGCTGGAGATCTACACCCCGAACGACTCAGGCTCCGCCGACGCCGTGCGAATCCTGACGCATCAGAGCCGCCGGGACACCGGGCCGGACTCCGTCCGGCGGCATAACTGACAGCAACCGCCACGGCCGTGACCTCGAACGGGCTCCCACCGGGCGTGAGGTGAGGCCGCTGCGGCCGGCCCGCGGGGCGAGCCCGGACGGGCCGGCCGCAGCACTGTTCGAGCGAAGGCGATCAGAGCCCTCGGGGTCGATCGTCTAGAGCCGCTCGACGACGTGGTCGATGCAGTTGGTCAGGGCCTCGACGTCGTCGGGGTCGATGGCCGGGAACATCGCTACGCGGAGCTGGTTGCGGCCGAGCTTGCGGTAGGGCTCGGTGTCCACGATGCCGTTGGCGCGCAGGACCTTGGCGACCTCCGCGGCGTCGACGCCGTCGGCGAAGTCGATGGTGCCGACCACGTTGGAGCGGAACTCCGGACCGGCGAACGGCGTGGTGTAGGAGGTCTTCTCCGCCCACGTGTAGAGCCGGCGGGCCGACTCGGCGGTGCGGGCGGTGGTCCAGGCCAGGCCGCCGTTGCCGTTCATCCACTCGATCTGGTCGGCGAGCAGGAACAGCGTGGAGACCGACGGGGTGTTGTAGGTCTGGTCCTTGGACGAGTTGTCGACCGCCACCGGCAGGCTGAAGAACTCGGGGATGTAGCGGCCGCTGGAGGCGATCTCCTCGACCCGGGCGAGCGCGGCCGGGGACATCAGGGCGATCCACAGGCCGCCGTCGGAGGCGAAGCTCTTCTGCGGGGCGAAGTAGTAGACGTCGGTCTCGCTGATGTCGACGGGCAGGCCGCCGGCGCCGGAGGTGGCGTCGACCAGGACGAGCGAGCCGTCCTCGCCCACGCGCCTGATCGGCATCGCGACGCCGGTCGAGGTCTCGTTGTGGGTGAGCGCGTAGACGTCCACGCCCTCCTCCGTGCGGGCCTCGGGGTGGCTGCCGACCTCGGACTTGATCACGGTCGGCTCGCCCAGCCACGGGGCCTTCGCCACGACGGAGGCGAACTTCGAGGAGAACTCGCCGAAGTGCAGGTGCTGCGACTTCTCACGGACGAGCCCGAAGGCGGCGATGTCCCAGAACGCGGTGGTGCCGCCGTTGCCGAGGACGACCTCGTACCCCTCGGGGAGCGAGAACAGCTCCGACAGGCCCGCGCGGACGCGTCCGACGAGAGCCTTGACCGGCTTCTGGCGGTGGGAGGTGCCCAGCACGCTGGAACCTGAGGCGGCGAGAGCCGAGAGCTGCTCGGGGCGCACCTTCGAGGGCCCGCAGCCGAAACGGCCGTCGGCGGGCTTGATGTCAGAGGGAATCACGATGTCAGCCACCTGACCAGCCTACTGAGGCTTCCGATTGGTCCAGGCCGAAGTCCGGATTGTGAGACGGGCGTGTCCGGGAACGCGAAACGGCTGCCGCGCGAGACGGATCGCGCGACAGCCGTACAGGACACGGTCAGGCGGAGCCGAGGACCTCGGCGGCGCCGGGGACGTCGTTGACCGAGCGCTGTGCCGGACCCACGTAGTCGGCGCTGGGGCGGACGAGCCTGCCCGTGCGCTTCTGCTCCAGGATGTGGGCGGCCCAGCCCGCGGTGCGGGCGCAGGTGAACATGGAGGTGAACATGGAGGAGGGAACCTGGGCGAAATCCAGGATCACCGCCGCCCAGTACTCGACGTTGGTGGCGAGCACCCGGTCGGGCTTGCGGGCGTGCAGCTCTTCCAGGGCGGCCTTCTCCAGGGCGGCTGCGACCTCGTAGCGCGGCGCGTCGAGCTCCTTGGCGGTGCGGCGGAGCACGCGGGCGCGGGGGTCCTCGGCACGGTAGACGCGGTGGCCGAAGCCCATGAGGCGCTGGCCCTTGTCCAGCTCGCTCTGGACGTACTTCTTGGCGTCGCCGACCTGCTCGACGCCTTCGATCATGTGCAGCACGCGGGCGGGGGCGCCACCGTGCAGCGGTCCGGACATGGCGCCGACCGCGCCGCTCAGCGCCGCGGCCACGTCGGCGCCGGTGGAGGCGATGACGCGGGCGGTGAAGGTCGAGGCGTTCATGCCGTGCTCGGCCGCGGACGTCCAGTAGGCGTCGATGGCCTTGACGTGCTTGGGATCGGGATCGCCCTGCCAGCGGATCATGAACCGCTCGACGATGCTCTCGCCCTTGTCGATCTCGCTCTGGGGGACCATCGGCTTGCCGAGGCCACGAGAGGACTGGGCGACGAAGCTGAGGGCGGTCACGCTGGCGCGCGCCAGGTCCTCGCGTGCCTGCGCGTCGTCGATGTCGAGCAGCGGCTTGAAGCCGTACGCGGGGGCCAGGATGGCCAGTGCGCTCTGCACGTCGACGCGGATGTCACCGGAATGGACAGGAATGGGGTACGGCTCTGCCGGGGGGAGACCCGGCTGGAACGTGTTGTCGACGAGCAGGCCCCACACGTGTCCGAAGGAGACGCGGCCGACCAGCTCTTCGATGTCGACGCCCCGATACCGAAGGGCGCCCCCTTCTTTGTCCGGTTCCGCGATCTCCGTCTCGAAAGCTACTACGCCTTCGAGCCCGGGTTTGAAGTCGGACATTCTCGGCCGCCTCCCTTTCTTGAAGTCAAAGCCTTGATGTCGAGATACCGGCGGGTCATATTCAACCCTGCGGGACGCGGCGGTGTGCCGCCGGGACCCTCCGGAACGCGATCGTCCCAGGTGGGGGCGGTGCGTACGTTCTCTGTCAAGCACGGGAGAATACCTTCCCGTGGAAGCCGCATCGCGCCCGCCGTCGCTGGCGGGGCTCCGTCGTACCTATCAGGGCCTGCCGTTGCTGGAGGCCGACCTCGCACCCGACCCCGTGTCGCAGTTCGCCGTCTGGTTCGGCGAGGCCGTGGACGCGGGACTTCCCGAACCGAACGCGATGGTGGTCGCCACCTCCTCCGCGGGCGGGCGGCCGACGGCCAGGACCGTGCTGCTCAAGGACTATGACGAGAACGGGTTCGTCTTCTACACCAACTACGAGTCGCGCAAGGGCCGTGACCTCACCGAGAACCCCCGGGCCGGTCTGCTGTTCCCCTGGCACGCCATCCGCCGCCAGGTGCGGGTGGAGGGCGCGGTGGTACGGCTGCCGCGCGAGGAGTCGGCCGCCTACTTCGGATCCCGCCCGTACGGCTCGCGGATCGGGGCCTGGGCGTCCCGGCAGTCGGCCGTCGTGCACTCCAGGGAGGAGCTGGACGCCCGCTACGCGGAGCTGGCCGAGCGCTGGCCGGAGGATCCTCCGGTGCCCGATTTCTGGGGCGGCTTCCGGGTCGTGCCCGCGGAGGTGGAGTTCTGGCAGGGGCAGCTCGACCGCATGCATGACCGCCTCCGATACCGCCGTTCGGGCGCCTCCTGGGTCGTGGAGCGCCTGGCCCCCTGACCCCATTACCCACCTTTTACTGATATATCCGCATATGTCCGGTGGGTAGAGGGGGGCGACGTGAGGTTCGGGGATCTTGTTCGGCGGCTGGCGATGGACACCCGTCCTCTGCGGATCCCCGCCTACCGGCGGCTCTGGGCCGGGCAGGGCGTGTCGTTCATCGGCTTCCAGCTCACCTCGGTGGCGGTCAGCGCCCAGATCTACGACATCACCGGGTCCTCCTTCTGGGTCGGCATGCTCGGCCCCGCCAACCTGATCCCCCTGGTGGTCTTCGGGCTCTGGGGCGGGGCGGTCGCCGACGCGGTGGACCGGCGCCGGCTGCTCCTGGTCGGCGCCGTGATCGCCTGGACGGCCACGCTCGCGCTGCTGGTCCAGGCGGCCCTCGGGGCGACGCACATCGGCCTGCTGCTGGCGACCGTGGCCGTGCACGCCACCGGGTTCGCCATCACCGGGCCGACCCGGGGCGCGGTCATCCCCCGGCTGGTGCCGGCCGAGCTCGTCCCGGCGGCCAACACGCTCAACTTCCTGGCGGGCGGCGTCGGCACCGTCGTCGGCCCGCTGGTCGGCGGGATCGTGCTCGCCCAGGGCGGTTTCGCCGGCGCCTACCTGATCGACGCGCTGCTGTTCGGCGCTGGCTTCTACGCCGCGGTACGGCTGCCGCAGCTCAAGCCGGTCGGCGAGGTGACCCGGCCCGGCCTGCGGTCGGTCGTGGACGGCCTGAGCTACGTCGCCGGGCACCCGGTCGTGATGATGTCGTTCGTCGTCGACATCATCGCCATGGCGTTCGCGCTGCCCAGGGCGCTGTTCCCGGAGATCGTGGCCGAACGGTTCGGCGGGTCGCTGATCGCCTTCGGCTGGCTGTCGGCGAGCATGGCCATCGGCTCGGTGCTCGGCGGCCTGATGTCGGGCTGGGTGGGCCGGGTGCGGCGCCAGGGCGTGGCGCTCACGTTCGTCATCGCGGCCTGGGGGCTCAGCGTCGCCGCCGCCGGGCTCGTGGGACAGCTCTGGCTGATGGTCGCGCTGCTGGCCTTCGGCGGGGCCGCGGACCTGGTCTCCTCGGTGTGGCGGCAGACGATCCTGCAGACCCACGCGCCCGACGACATGCGCGGGCGGATGCAGGGGGTGTTCATGGTGGTGGTCGCCGGCGGCCCCCGGCTGGGGGATCTGCGGGCCGGGGCCACGGCGAGCTGGTTCGGGGCCACCGGGGCGTGGATCGGCGGCGGGATCGCCTGCGCGGTCGCGGTGCTCGTCGTGGGGCTCGCCGTACCGGCGTTCAGAAATTACCGTCCCGCCGTACGAGGTCTTTGAGCAGCTCGGGAAGGATTCGGCGCGGCCCGGTGTTGCCGTCCTTTGTCATGGTGGGCGGATCGCACAATAGGGTCGAGGTCCGAGACTTCCCGGTCCGCGCGAACCCATGGGAATGGTGCGCGGCGGACCCGGCATCGAGATAGGACGGGAGGAGCCTTGACCGCACACGGCCTGATCGACACCACGGAGATGTACCTCCGCACGATCTTCGAGTTGGAAGAGGAGGGGATCACCCCTCTGCGTGCGCGAATCGCCGAGCGGCTGCAGCAGAGTGGTCCGACCGTCAGCCAGACGGTGGCCCGCATGGAGCGCGACGGCCTGGTCCGGGTCGAGGGCGACCGGCACCTGACCATGACCGACCTGGGCCGCACGCTCGCGACGCGGGTCATGCGCAAGCACCGCCTCGCCGAATGCCTGCTCACCCAGGTCATCGGGCTGCCCTGGGAGGAGGTGCACATCGAGGCCTGCCGCTGGGAGCACGTCATGTCCGAGTCCGTCGAGGCTCGGCTGGTCAGCCTGCTCAACAACCCCACCGAGGACCCGCACGGCAACCCCATCCCCGGACTGGAGGAGCTCGGCGTCGAGGGCGCCCGGGGCGGTGAGTGGGAGACCCTGCCGTCGATGGCCGCGATGGCCGGACCCAGAGATATACCCGTTGTCGTGCGGCGAATTAGCGAACAAGTGCAAAGCGATCCGGCTGTGATGCTTAAACTCAAGCAAGTTGGGATACAACCCGGACGCGAGGTAACGCTCGCGGCGAGCGACGACGGTGTGCGGGTGACAGGTGACGACGAAGCGGAGAACACTCTTGCGGACCTCCCGCGAGACATCGCCGCGCACGTCTTCGTCTCCACCCGCTGACCGGGGCCCCTCTGCTTGGTTGGATCCCCCTCGGGAGCCCCTTCACTCCCCGGCCGAGACTGCAGCAGGAGCAACCGTGGTTCGCTTTGCGCACACCCGTCCCCGAGGGGTGGTCACCGGATGAAGCGGTGGGGGGATGTGACTCAGGACACCGCCGACCACCTTTCGGCGAGTTCCGTTCTCGACCATGCCGAGATGGCGGTGGTCGTCACCGACAGGTTCAGCAACCTTCTCTACTGGAATCCCTTCGCGGAGAAGCTGTTCGGCCGCCCCGGAGTCCCCGGGTCGCGGGACCAGGCGCTCTCGCTGGGCATCATGGAGAAGGACCACCCACTCGCCATCGAGCTCGCCAAACACGTGCTCAAGGGCGGCGTCTGGGAGGGCACGTTCGACGTCAGGCGCGGTGACGGGACGATCATCTACGTCCGCGCCCAGGCCGTGCCGCTGCGGCATCCGTCGGGGTCGGTGACGGGCATCGTCATCACCGCCCGCGAGGCGATGCGCAGCAACGAGCGGGAGAAGGACCGCTTCGGCCTGCTGGAGCGGATCGGCGAGCGGCTCGCCGGCTCGCTCTACGTCGAGGAGACGCTCAAGCGCGTCGCCGACATGCTCGTCCCGCAGTTCGCCGACCACTGCTTCATCGAGCTGATGGAGGGCCAGCGGCTGACCCGGAGGATCTCCACCCACGTCCAGGGGTGGAGCCCGCCGCCCAACACCTGGGCGCCGCTCGGCGCGGAGATCCGCTACCCGGTGGGGCACTACGCCGAGATCGCGCTGCGCCGCCAGGAGACGATCCTGGTCGAGGACTTCTCCCAGACCAACTATCCCAGCCCCGGCGAGGCCAGCACCCGCCTGGCGGCCGAGATCGGGATGACCTCGGCCATCGTGGCGCCGCTGTGCGTGCGGGGCGAGGTCCTCGGGCTGATGTACCTGGGCCTGTCGAACCTGACCGACCGGCGCAGCCCGCACTACGACGCCTTCGACCGCGACTTCGTGGGGGCCATCGCCACCCGCGTCGCCCTGGCCGTGGACAACGCGCTGCTGTTCGAGGAGGAGCGGCACACCGCCGAGTCCTTCCAGAAATACCTGCTGCCGCCCGCGCCGCTGCCCGAGCTCGACGGGCTGGAGATCGCGGTCCGCTACTACCCGGCGGCGCCGCTCGCCTCGCACGGGCAGGGCATCCAGACCCAGGTCGGCGGCGACTGGTACGACGTCATCCCGCTGTCGGCGGGCCGGGTCGGCATCGTCATCGGCGACGTCGAGGGCCGGGGAGCCAAGGCCGCCGCCGTCATGGGGCAGCTCCGCGCCGCGCTGCGCGCCTTCGCCCAGGACGACAAGCCGCCCGCGGAGATCCTCGCCCGGCTCGACGAGTGGACGCGCATCATCGCCACCCCCGAGCGGGACGACAGCGGCGAGGACATCAGCGTCCCGCCCATCGTCACCTGCCAGTACCTCGTCTACGACGCCTGGTCGCGGCAGCTGTCGTTCGCCAACGCCGGCCACGCGCCGCCGCTGCTGCTGCTCAACGACGGCACCTGCGCCGAGCTCGACATCAAGGAGGTCGGCCAGCCGCTCGGCGTCCGCGCCAAGGGCGTTCACGCCGATCTGGTCTACAAGGAGGAGACGCGCAAGCTGCCCCCCGGGGCCGCGCTGCTGCTCTACACCGACGGCCTCGTGGACCGCAGGCCGGTGCGCGACGCCGACGGCAGGCCGCCCAACGACGAGGAGACCCTCGCGCTGCTCGCCGGCAAGCTCATCGAGGTCTCCGACTCCTCGGTGGAACGGATCGCGGACGCCGCGACGGTCGCCGTGCCCGGCGAGATCGACGACGACATGGCCATCCTGGTGATCAGGTCCGCCCCCGCCGACCTCGAGGTCGAGGAGCGCACCTTCCCGGCCCAGCCGATCATGGTCGGTGAGGCCCGCCGGATGGCGGCGGAGGCGTTCACGGGCTGGAACGTCCCCGAGGAGCGCGCCGAGCTCGCCTGCCTGCTGGTCTCCGAGGTGGTGACGAACGTGGTGCTGCACGCCGCCAGCGCCAGCGTCCCGCGCCGCGAGCTGGTGCTGGACAGCGCCCCGATGCCGTTCGACGAGACCTGGGACGACCTCCCGGGCCTGGAGAACGAGGTCGTCAACGAGAAGGAGTTCACGCTCCGGCTCCGCCGGGGCGGGGAGGCCGTCTGGGTGGAGGTCTTCGACCAGGACCTACGGCTTCCCCGCATCCGCAGCGCGGGGGAGAACGACGAGGGCGGCCGGGGACTCTACCTCGTCGACCAGCTCGCCAAGCGCTGGGGCTCGCGTCCCACCAAGGAGGGCAAGGCCGTCTGGTTCGAGATCCCGACCAAGTCCCGGTGAGCGCGGTGGCGCGGCGGGACTAGGAGAAGTGCCGGATCGGTGCTTGACTCGGGGGCATGGAATTGGCCTTCGAACGGCGTGGGGCCGGACCGCCTCTGGTTCTGCTGCACGGCATCGGGCACCACTGGCAGGCGTGGCTGCCGGTGCTCGACCGGCTCGCCGCCGAGCGGGACGTGATCGCCGTCGACTTCCCCGGCTTCGGCGTCTCCCCGCCGCTGCCGCCCGGCTCGCCGTACACGGCGGAGAGCCTCGCCGACGCGGTCGAGTCGTTCTGCGCGATGCTCGGCCTGCGCGAGCCTCACGTGGCGGGAAACTCCCTCGGCGGCTACGTCGCCCTTGAGCTGGCTTCGCGGGGCGTGGTCCGCACGGCCACGGCGCTCTCCCCGGCGGGGTTCTGGAGCCGCGGAGAGCTCGCGTACGCGCGGGCGGCGCTCTGGGCGGCGCGGGCCTCGGCCCGCGCCGTTCCGCCGGAGCGGGCCACCGCCGCCGCGGCGAGCCCGCTGGGCCGGATGGTCATGGCGGGCGTGATGGTGGCCCACCCGTCCCGGATCTCCGCCGAGGCGCTGCTCGCGGCCACCCAGGCGCTCGGGGCCGCCCCCGGATTCGACGACACCCTGGACTCGTTCGCGTGGATGATGCCCCCGGCTCCGCCGAAGGCGCCGATCACCATCGCCTGGGGGGAGCGCGACCGGCTGCTGCTCCGGCGGCAGGCCGTACGGGCCGCCAGGTGGTCGGGCCAGCGGGTGAAGCTGCTCATGGGCTGCGGGCACCTGCCGATGAGCGACGATCCCGAGCTGGTCGCCCGGGTGCTGCTGGAGGGGTCGCGGTAACCGGCCGCGAGGTGGGTCCGGGTCCCGTGAGGCGGGACCGGAGTCGCGGGCCTTCAGGCCGGGGAGCGCGTCAACGGAACGTCTGTCCCCACAGCGCGAGCATGACCAGGACGAACACGATCACGACGCCCGCGTAGGCGACCGGTCCGAGCCGCAGGGCGCGCCGGACCCGGTTGAGACCCCAGGCGAACAGGAACGCCAGGAAGATCAGCAGGATCAGTCCGCTGTCCATCAACACCGCCTCTGATGAGCCTTCGCTGACCAGTATGCGTTCCCCGAGCTGATCTTGCGGCGATTGAGCAAGACGGGGTACTCCGTGGCATCGTTGCGCAACGTGAACAGATCAACGAAGGTAACGCGCATCCTGCTGGTGGCCGCCTTCGCCGCCGGCCTCACCGCCTGTTCGAGCGAGGGCGACCCCTCGGCGGCCCCCACCGCGTCCGTCTCCGAGCCCGCGGTCTCCTCCGAGCCGGCCGTCCCCTCCTCTTCCCCCTCGGATCCGGCGGCCACAGCGCCCGAGGCGACGGCGTCGGCCTCGCCGGGCATCGACCTGCCCCGGGGGACCGACGGCGTGCTGCTGGGAGACCTCTCACTGGTGGGAGCGGACTCGATCGCGGTGGCTCCCAAGGGTGAGAAGGCGCAGGAGGTCGAGCTCACGCCGTTCACCGAGGTGCTGGACGTGCAGGGCGCCGTCTGCAGTGAGGGCAAGATCCCGCACAAGTGCACCACGGACCAGCTCCGGAAGGCGCTCAAGGAGGGCACCTCCTTCTACGCCAAGGTGACGGTCAAGGACGGGACGGCCACGAAGATCGAGGAGATCGTCCCGGAATGATGGTTCCGCCGGGCGGCCGTCGATGCCGGGTAGCCCGCTGAAGATCTGAGCACCGGCCCGCGGGCCGATCGGTCACGCCGGTACGGCTCGCGCCCGGCGAGGGGCGCGAGCCGTACCGGCCGGTGAGATGACCGGCGAGATGGCCGCTCGGGGACCGCGGACAGCCGCCGGGGTCCGTCGCGGCCTTGCTGGACAAGCCGTCAGCGCGTTGCGCGGGTCATCTCCCCGGCTTACCGCGAAGAAGATCAAAGTCAACGATTGAGCAGGTAGCGCCGGGGCGTGGTGCCGACGGTGCGGCGGAAGGCGACCAGGAACGCGCTCGCTGTGGCGTACCCCACGCTGTGTGCCACCCGCGACACCGGCTGCCCTTCGGCCAGCAGCGGCAGGGCGGCACGTAGCCGTACCTGCGTGCGCCAATGGTCGAAGCTCATGCCCGTGTCGCGCACGAACAACCGCGTCAACGTCCGCCTGCTCACGCCCGCCGCGCGGGCGTGAGCCTCCAGGCTGCGCGGGTCGGCGGGGTCGGCCAGCAGGGCGGCCGCCGCCACCCGGACCCGCTCGTCGGTGGGTTCCGGAACGTCGATGGGCCGGGTGGGCAGCGGGCGCAGCAGGTCGGGCAGCACTGCCTCGGCGCGCAGCCGCGCGCCGTCGGCCAGGTCGTCGCGGGAGAGATACCCGATCAGTTCGGCCAGCAGGCCGTCGACGCCGACCGCCGTCGGCTCGGGCCAGTCCAGTGGGCAGCGCTCCGGTGCCAGGTACAGGCTGCAGAGCACGGCGTCGCGGGTGGCGCCGGTGGCGTGGGTGACACCCGCGGGCAGCCACAGCGCCCTGGTGGGCGGCAGGACCCAGTACACCTCGCCCACGCCGACGCTCAGGACGCCGCGCCGGGTCCAGGCGAGTTGGTGGTGGGTGTGGCTGTGCGGGGGGATCCAGTCACCCGAGGCGAGCGGGAAGCGGCCGACGATGATCGCGCCTATGTCCTCCATGCGACACAGTCTGGCCTCGTCGCGGATTGTGGCCAAATGCGGCGGATCAATAGCGTCGTCGGGTGCCGATGATTGTGTTGTGTCTTGTCCAGTTCATGCTCGTGCTCGATGACACCGTCGTGAACGTGGCGCTGCCCAGCATCCGCGATGAGCTGGGCTTCAGCGCGTCCGGGCTGCCCTGGGTCGTCAACGCCTACTTCCTGGCCTTCGGCGGGCTGCTGCTGCTGTGCGGCCGGATGGCGGATCTGCTGGGCCGCCGCCGCGTCTTCCTCATCGGGGTGGCGCTGTTCGGGGCGGCCAGCCTGGCCTGCGGGCTCGCGCAGGAGCCGTGGCAGCTCGTGATCGGGCGGTTCGTGCAGGGCGCGGGTTCGGCGATGGCCAGCCCTGCCGCGATGTCGATGATCACGTTGCTGTATCCGGGGCCGCAGGAGCGGGCCAAGGCGCTGGGCATCTGGGGCGGTATCGCGGCCCTGGGCGGGACCTCGGGCCTGGTGCTGTCCGGGGCGCTGACCGATCTGGTGTCCTGGCGTGGGATCTTCCTGATCAACCTGCCCATCGTCGCCGTGGCCCTGGCGGTGCTTCCCCGACTGGTCCCCGAGTCCCGCGCGCCCGGCCGGCGCCGCCTCGACGTTCCCGGCGCGGTCCTGGTCACCGGTGCCGCGGTGTCGCTGGTGTACGGGCTGCTGCGAGCCGGAGAGACCGGCTGGAGCGATCCGATCGCCATCGGGGCCGTCGTGTTCTCCGCCGCCTTGGCGGTGGCGTTCCTGGTGGCGGAGTCGCGGGCGGCGGCACCGCTGGCGCCCAGATCGTTCCTGGCCTCGCGGACGCGGGCGGTCGCCAACGGCGCGACCCTGCTGTTCTCGATGGCGATGTACGCGATGTCGTTCCTGCTGATGATCCAGATCCAGACCGTTCTGGGCTACAGCCCGCTCCTGGCCGGCATCGCCTACCTGCCCTACGGCGCCGGCATCCTGGCAGGCATGTGGCTGTCCTCCCGCATCTCACTCAGGATCGGGACGCGCTGGGCGCTCCTGCTGGCGTTCCTGGTCAACATCGCCGGCCTGCTGCTGCTGGCCGGCGTGGCGGCGGGCGACTCCTACGCCGCCCACGTCCTGCCCGGGATGCTCATCCTGAGTCTGGGCAACGGGCTGAGCCTGCCCGTGATGGCGGTGGCCGCGGTCGAGGGCACCACCGAGGAGGACGCCGGTCTCGGCTCGGCCCTGTTCACCTCCGTCCAGCAGATCGGTGGTGCCGTCGGGGTGGCCGCGCTGGCCATCATGGGCTACTCGGCCGGGCTCACGGCGGGTGCGGTCTGCGTGGCGCTCGGCGCTGTGATCATCGTCGTGTCGCTGCCGTCACATGCCGGCGGCCCGCGGCAGACCGCTGGACATGGAGCCGGCGGCCGAAGCGAGCCGCCAGTCGCTCCCCGGCCCTGAGCGGCCGCAGCTCCGGCTGTCGCACCTGGTGGTCGACCGCGATCACGCTCACCCCCGAGCCTCCCGTTTCAGCGTGATCTGGCGTGGAACCCCGGGCGTTCACGCCCGGCAGGAAACGACAGCGCGGGAGGGCCGCCAAGGCCCGAGCGGTGTGGTGACCGGTAGGCCGTCGAGCGGCTCAGCCCGGACGCTTCTGGCTTTCGATGTACTCCTTGATAATCCACAAGGGTGCGCCGCCGCAGGAGGCGGCGAAGTACGACGGCGACCAGAAATGCCCGCCCCACAGATACTTACGGATATGTGCCGGATATTCCTTGCGCAGTAGCCGGGCGGACACGCCCTTGAGGCTGTTCACCAGCGTCGAGAGGGCGACCTTGGGCGGGTAGTGCAC
>NZ_FOQY01000081.1 GCF_900113865.1 Streptosporangium canum
CCCCGACCAGCGCCCCGGCGAACCGCCAGCCGAACGGGGTCATGCCGAACAGCTGCTCGCCCACACCGATCATCCACTTGCCCAGCGGCGGATGGGCGACGTACAGCGGGCAGGGATCGGCCTCGGGCTGGGGGCACCTGACCCAGATGTCGGTGTCGCCGGCGATGAGCATCCGGTCGGCGATCGGGTTCTCCACCGTGCCGAGCGAGGCACGTTCCACACCGTAGGTGATCAGCGCGAACGCGTCCTTGACGTAGAACGTCTCGTCGAACACGACCGCGTGCGGGCGTCCCAGGCCGGCGAACCGCAGGATCGCCCCGAACCCGGCGACCAGCAGTGGACCCAGCCAGCCCCATAGGACATTTCCCGGCATAGGCGGCAACAGCCGATTCCGCGTTGATCCCATTCGGGAAATTATGGGGACAATCCAGCCCTGATGGGGCGCACAATACAGATCACTTTTGGATCTTTCGCGTTCTCCGCCTCCGGGAGCTCAGCCGCGATGGACCGCGTCGTAGAGATCGCGCTTGGGGATTCCCGCCGCCTTGGCGACGTCGACGATCGCCTGCTTCCTGGGCACCCCCGTCTCCGCGCGGCGGGCGACCTCGGCGACCAGGTCCTCGATGACCGGCGGCAGGTTCTCCGGGACGTGCCCGGCGACGACCACGGTGATCTCCCCCTTGACACCCTTGGCCGCCCATTCGGCCAGCTCGCCCAGGCCGCCCCGCCGTACCTCCTCGTAGGTCTTGGTGAGCTCCCGGCAGACCGCCGCGGGGCGGTCGGCGCCGAGCGCCTCGGCCATCGCCGCCAGCCCGGCCTGCAGCCGGTGCGGCGCCTCGAAGAACACCATCGTGCGCTCCTCCCCGGCCAGGGCGTCCAGCCTGCGGGCACGCTCACCGGGCTTGCGCGGCAGGAAACCCTCGAAGCAGAAACGGTCACTTGGCAGGCCGGAGACGGCCAGCGCGGTGGTGACCGCGGACGGGCCGGGCAGCGAGGTGACCGTGATCCCGGCCTCCACGGCCAGATGGGTCAGGCGGTAGCCGGGGTCGGAGACGCCGGGCATGCCCGCGTCGGTGATGATCAGAACGGTCCTGCCGTCCTGGAGGGCCTGCAGGAGCTCGGCCGCCCGGCCGGCCTCGTTGGCGTCGTAGTAGGAGACGACCCTGCCCCTGATCTCCGCGCCCAGCTCGCCGGCCAGCCGGCGCAGGCGGCGGGTGTCCTCGGCCGCGACCACGTCGGCGGTCTCCAACGCCGCACGCAACCGGGGCGAGGCGTCCCCCACCTGCCCGATCGGAGCCCCCGCCAGCACCAGCCTGCCGTTGTCCATCACGGTGCCATCCTCCCCCATCGCCGATGAGATCCCGCCCCAAGGGGGGTTTCATCGCGGGGAGAAGTTCCCTAATTAGGCACGTAGGCGGTGTTTCTTGGGGTGCCCGGTTGGAGGGCCCCGTACGATGTCCGGGTGGCCGTGACCGACTTCACCAACCAGGCGTCCGAGCAGCCGGAGCCCCCGCCGGACGGCGAATCGGCGAGCTCCGTGCGAGACCGGCTGGTGCCGCCGATGCGCGGCAGCGCCCTCTGGGGCTGGCTGGGGCCGCTGCTGGTGGCGGCGTTCGGGGCGATCCTGCGCTTCACCAACCTCGGGCGTCCGAACGCGGTCATGTTCGACGAGACGTACTACGCCAAGGACGCATGGGCGCTGATCAACTTCGGCGCCGAGCGGAACGCGCTCAAGGACGCCGACAAGCTCCTGATGCAGAAGAGCACGGAGATCTGGCAGCAGTGCGCGCCGGCCGAGATCGACAAGTGCGCCTCCTACGTGGTCCATCCGCCGCTGGGCAAGTGGATGATCGGTGTGGGCGAGCAGCTGTTCGGCATGACCCCGTTCGGCTGGCGGTTCGCCGGGGCGCTGGTCGGGG
>NZ_FOQY01000060.1 GCF_900113865.1 Streptosporangium canum
GCCGCCATGATTCGCGCGGCCGCCGTGCCCGCTACGGCACGTATCCAGGAAGAGCTGGCCAAGTCTCGCGAACAGCATGCCGCCATGATTCGCGCAGCCGCCGTGCCGGCCTTCACTCAGGTCCTGAAGCAGTACGCCGACATTGAGCGTGGCATTCGCATGGGCTTCAGGGACTCATAGGGAAACAGGACACTTGGCCGCCCCGTCGCCTCCGGCCTCTGGCCTGCTCGAATTTGTCCCAGGGCGACGGGGCGGCCAGGCTTCCAGCTCAGCCTGTAAGTCCCGAGTGCCCGTCACGATTATCTCAGAGCTTCAGATTCCTGCTGGAGGCGTCCCGCAAACAGCAATCCGTGATGAACGGTGAGCCGGGGCTGAGGAACGAAGTCCCGGCTCGTCGATCGCCCCCGGCCATGAGCAATGATCATCCATCGCCGGGCGATCGTAAGGGCTGCATGTAGGCGGCGGTGCGGCCCCACTGCGGCGGGCGATGGGCGAGGGCGGCGAGCGGGCGGTGCGGCGAGCGGGCCGATTCCCGCCGCCGTTCGGGACCGGCGCCCACGCCGCACGCCCGGACGGCGGGCGGTGGGAGGGCCGTGCGGCGGCGCGCCGCGCCGCCGCCTTGATACCTACAAGAACAATTCGGCAATGCGGGTTGTCGTACCCGAGATTCAGCGCATCGCGTCGAGAACAGTCTTCACGTATTCGACTTGCCCTCTGATCTGCACAGCGAATGCCGCGGCTGCTGCTGTAGCCAAGGGTTCGTTGTACACAATTCCCTCATCGGTGACTTTGGTGGTCACGAACCAGCCAGCTTGATAGACGCGCTCTCCGATGAACCGCTTGACCATCTCCTGATAGCGCTCATTATAGGACATTCCTTCAAATGTCACATCAGTTGAGAAAAGAGCCTTTGTTGACCGATTTTTCTTTTCAGTCTCGGTTGTTTCTTGCAGCACGAACACGTACCCTAGCCAGGGCGGAACCTCGCCATAGGTTTCGTTCTTGGTGTGTGCCGCGTGAGTATCTGTTGCGGTCCCTAAAGCTTCTTCAAATCGGTTGTTGATGTTCTTTCCAACACTGCCAACCTGCGACTTGAACTCGATCGCTGCAACGAGGATGTCTTCCCAGACGATCGCCAGGTCCCATTGCTTACGGACCCGATAGTAGCCGGGCAAATAAGGCTTGCCCTTTTTGATGCACTTCGCAGGGACTCCGGCGTTGATGAATTCTTGAGCGACCAGGTTCGTGAAGCCGCCCATGTGACCGTTGGCACGAGCGGCACCGCCGGCTTTTCCTTGATCTTCAAGCTTGTCTATCTGCGCCTGTCGCTCTGACCAGAACTCTTCGACTGCCTTCTGAACTTCTTCCTTGCGCACTGCCAGTGCTCTCCTTGGCCCCGATGCGGGTCTTGAATCCGATCAAGGTAACAGGGAAAAGCGCTGCATCGCACCGGTTCGTCCACTCATCCTGATCTGCTCTCGCCCTGCGCTGGCCAGCCATGGCCACGTGCGCGATCGTGGATCACTACACCCCCGTAAGGTGACAACGTGAAAACTTCTGCCCTGGACATCGACCTCGTCCCTCGCGCCACACTGGCCGACATGCCAGACGAGGCGGTGGAGCACGGGGAGGTGTTCACCCGTAGATGGATCGTTGAGATGATCCTTGACCTCGTCGGTTACCGATCCGATCAAGATCTTTCCCTGCTGCGGCTCGTCGAGCCCGCATGCGGTACCGGGGCGTTTCTCGGCGTAATCGCTCAGCGTGTCAGCAACTCATGCCGCAAGCATGAGCGAGACATCACAGACGCTCTTGACGCCGTCAGGGCCTCTGACCTTCTTCCTCGGAACGTGGCGGCATCCCGCGCCCTGGTCGAGCGCATCCTGACGGCGGAGGGTTGGGCATCTAATGACGCCTCTCGCGTGGCTCAAGCTTGGGTGCGACGAGCTGACTACTTGCTTGAGCAGCCTCCGGGCACTCCTCAGGTGGATGTCGTCGTCGGAAATCCGCCCTACATCCGTCTGGAGGATCTACCCGAGGAGCGGATGAGCCTCTACCGGGCTCTTTGGCCCACGATGGTGGGACGGGCAGACATCTATGTCGGTTTCTTTGAGGCTGCTCTCCGCTCCCTCCGGGCAGGGGGCCGACTCGGCTTCATCTGCGCAGATCGGTGGATGCGTAACCAATACGGTAGGGAGCTCCGCAAGCTCGTAGGTGATGAGTTCGCACTGGATGCTTGCGTCACCATGCACGACGTCGACGCTTTCGAGGAACAAGTTTCGGCGTACCCAGCCGTGACGGTTCTACGTCGGGGTGTTCAAGAGTCCGCGGTGGTCGCTGATACGACAAGTCGTTTCGGAGAGACTGCGGCTCAGGATCTTCTCTCGTGGATCGGTCGCCGAGAAGATCGGCCCTTCCAGAAGGAGACTTTCGAGGCCGCGAGGATGCCTCATTGGTTCTCAGGTGATGATATGTGGCCAACAGGCTCACCCGCACGCCTCGCGGTCCTGGAAGATCTTACGGAACGATTCACGGTTCTAGGTCAGGCGTCTGGGGTCCGGGTAGGAATTGGCATCGCAACTGGAGCTGACAAGGTCTTCATCACCCGTGATCCCGATCTCGTCGAGGCTGATCGACTTCTTCAGATGTCGATGGTCCGCGATACAACCAGCGGTCATCTTGAATGGTCTGGACATTATCTAGTTAACCCATGGGATGACAACGGCCATCTAGTAGATCTTAAGCAGCACCCGAAGCTTTGGGCGTACTTCATGCGGAACGCTGCCGCTCTTAGAGGGCGGTACGTTGCCAAGAAAAACCCGGAGAAATGGTATAAAACTATTGATAAGGTCGAATCTGGCCTTAGACGGCAACCGAAGCTTCTATTTCCCGATATGAAGCTCAGCAGTCATCCGGTTCTCGACAAAGGCGGCGAAGATGGATTCTACCCGCATCACAATCTTTACTTCATCACTTCCGACGTCTGGGATCTGGAAGTCCTCGGCGGGATCCTGCTGTCCAAAGTAGCAGAGGCTTTCGTGGACGCATATGCGGTGAAGATGCGCGGGAAGACGCTCCGATTCCAAGCCCAATACATCCGACGTATCCCGGTTCCGGACCCTGCGGTACTTACCTCGGCGCAAAAAGAACGACTGATCGATGCCTTCCGGAAACGTGATGTTGAGGCGGCGACATCAGCGGCCATGGACGTGTACAACCTCACCGAATGGCCTGGCTAACCGAACACTACGGATCGACCACAGATAGAGCGCCTATCTTGGGTGGACGTCTGCATGTACGTCGGGGATGTTGGGCGGTAACTTCGCTGTGTGGCTACCAATGAGGAGCAGACGCGCTGGATCGTGCACGGCGAGCGGCTGATCTACGACAACGAGTGGATCCGGCTCGGGCTCGTGGACGTCGAGATCCCGGATGGGGAGCGGTTCGAGCATCACGCGGTTCATCTGGGTCGGGCGGCCATGACGGTGCTGGTCGACGATGAGAACCGCGTGCTGATGATGTGGCGGCATCGGTTCCTGTTCGACCGGTGGGGCTGGGAGCTGCCCGGCGGCCTGGTGGAGGTCGGTGAAGACCCGAAGGACACCGCCGCTCGTGAAGTGGAAGAGGAGACCGGTTACCGGCCCAAGGAGATGGAACACCTGATCACGTTCCAACCGATGGTGGGCATGGTCGACTCCGAACACCTGGTGTTCCTCGGCCGTGGTGCCGAACTGGTCGGTGAGCCGGTGGGAGAAGTGGAGGCCGATCGGCTGGAGTGGGTTCCGATGGCCGAGATCCCGGACATGATCGCTCGGGGAGACGTCTGGAACTCCGGCGTGCTGGTCGGGCTCCTGTACGCGCGGGAGCGGCTTAACGGAGGCCGCGGGTAGCCGCTCGGGTGAGTTCCTTAACGCGTCGCCCGTGCCGGCGAGAGCCTGTCATGGTGACGAGCTGCCCGGCTCGGTAGAGGTGGGGCTGCGCGGCGTCCAGCTCCCCCATGGCCAAGAAGGCGTGAGCCAGGTCGCACCTCAGCCCGGCCTCGGCGCGGTTATAGGTGCCGTCCATCCCTGTGAGAGCCGATTGGAGATCCTCGATGGTGTCGGGGTCGCCGAATCGGACGAGGCAGTTACCGCGCCAGCGGGCAAGGTGGTGGGTGTTAAGAGAGACGTACGGCAAATGAGGGTCGGCGTCTCCCTCGGGGAGGAGCGTGGCGGCCTGGTCGAGGGCTGTGCGGCATGTGATCTCGTCGCCGAGGATGGCGGCGGTTTCCGCTTCGGCGGCGGCAAGCCAGGTCCGTAGATGGCCGGGGACGCGGCGGTCATAGGTGGCGCGAACGTGCTGAAGTAGTTCTGTGGCCTCCGCCGGCCGTCCGAGGTCAGCCAGGACATAGGCCTGCTGGCCACATGCGTAGGCGAGTAGGGCGGAGTCCTCGGCTTCGCGGGCGGCGGAGATGGCGTTTTCGTGGTGGTCCCAAGCGTCTGACAGTGCGCAGGTATCGATGGCCTGCCATCCGGCGAGAGCTGCGGTCTCCGACAGTACGTAGGCGAGTTGGGCGCGGATGCCTGGCCGGATGGCGTGCCGGTGGGCGCGTTCGATCTGGGCGATCTGGGCGCGCATCTTGTCGGCGATCGCTGCTGCGCCACGACGGCGGTCCAGTAGGCGCAGGTTGTTGGTGTCGGTGGAAAGAATCATGACCGTGGTGGGGTCGATGACGGCGGCGGCTTCGATCCGGGCTGTCAGCTCGTCGGTTTGCTCCTGGTGGCTGTCGTCGTAGTCGCCGGTGGGGGATGCGATGTCGAGTGGGGCCAGGCCGAAGAGCATGCGGGCGTGGTCGGGCAGGCCAAGACCGGCGGCGATGCGTTCGTAGACCTCAAGGTCGGTGACCTGGCGTTGTCCCCGGATGATCTGGCTGATGCGGCCCTGGGATATCCCGGTCGCCGTGCTGATGCGGACTTGGCTGGCACCGTCGTACTTGACTGCGAGATTGAATAGTCCCGCTACGTCGCGCTTTTGAAGGATTTCTCTGCTTTCATCGCGATCCCAGACCCATGCCGGGATCTCGACGGGATTGAAAGCGTTCTTGTGCATGCTGTCCTCCGGTGATCATTCCCCGAGGTGGTGCATCGCTACAGGCCAAAACTCTATATCTCTCGGTGGTATATCCACGTGGGATAGGAGCGGAAAGTTATCCCGGACATCCTTTCCGGCATGACAACACCAGTTAAGTGCACGGAGTGCGACGGGCGCGGCTGGAAGATCGTCACCCGTCGTGGATGCGTCGCCGCCATGGGCCTGCACATGGAACTGTCCGCGCGGGAGGACTGCCTCTACTGCGCCGGCCCGGAACAGGTTGTCGAGATGTTCGAGTGGGAGGTGTTCACCACCTCCGGCGGAACCGACGATCTCGGGCCGTGCGGGACCAGCTCGGGACAGGCGCCGTCGATGGACGCGCTCCGTACGGCACTGCGCCAGATGGCTCCGAACACCGGGGCCTGGGGTCGGATCACACACCGGGTCTACGACTTCGGCACGGTCCCCGACGACTGGTCACGGCAGGTGATCTTCCGGGCGACGGTGGATCCGGCCGGATCGGTGCGCTTTACACGGACAATGCCGTGACGGGACAGACAGCCATACCGGGGGCACCGTGCCCGGCTTTCCATCTGCCGCCGATGAGGGACGGGCATCGGGCTCTGTCCTGGAATGAAACGCGTCGGTTCGAGCGAATTCGCGTGACGGCCTGGACCTGCCATGAGCACCGGGTGACGTTTTACGAGTTCTGCGAAGCGGGCGGCCTGGCCTTTATCCAGCGAACGTTCAGCGACAAGAAGAAAAAGGTCGTTTCGCAGAGCGAGGCTTGGCCGCTTCGGGAGGCTCGCGCCGTGTGGATCGCGCTGCTGTCCGGAATGGTGAGATAGCCGTTCTGGCTACTGCTGTGGGTCCTGACAGGCTCCTGCTCAGCCGGTACTGTGCTTATGCAGACAAGTGGAAGAGTGATCGGGCGGTTGACATGAGCATGGACTTCGCTCCGCCGAAGTATGCCCAGGTGATGAAGGCGATTCAGCAGCGGATCGAGGCTGGTGAGTACGCCCCTGGGGACATGCTGCCGTCCGAGACGCAGCTTGTCCGCGAGTTCGCCGTGGGACGCACGACCGTGGTTCGAGCGTTGCAGACGTTGGCCATGCAGGGCTGGATTGAGCGGGAGCATGGGCGCGGCTCTTTCGTGAAGGGTCGCCCGGACAGTCCACCGGATCGCGTCCGGCCGGGCCTGGCAGTGGCTGAGCAGGCCGAGAGCACCGAGAGCGTGACCGAGGTTGAGCGCGTTGCGGCCCCTCGGCACATCGCCCGTCTCCTGGGCGTCGCGGAGCGGACCCCCGTGATCGCTCGTCGACGGGTGGCTAAGCAAGGTGGCCGGCCCTCTGCGGTGGAGACGCTGTGGTTTCCGTTGGAGGTCGCGCTCGGCACTGATGTGGACAAGCCCGGACCGCTCCGGCATGGAGTCCGTCAGCATCTTCAGGCGGTCAAGCACCTGCGGTTCGATCACGTCACGGAGCGGCTGACCGCGCGTAACCCCACCAAGGAAGAGGCCGAGTTGCTCGGCTCCCCCAAGCCCGTGCTCGGCGTGCTAGCCACCGTGCATGACGCTGCGGGGTCCGTGCTCTTGGTGATGAGTGCCGCTCTCCCTGGTGACCTGCATGAACTCCAGGATGTCTACCAGGTGAGCTAATCCTTCTCCCACCCGTTCCGCTCAATCACTTGTGCGGACGAGTGGGAGAAGCTACTCTCAGCTTGTGCGGACAAGTGGACGACCGAACGTCGGTCTGTCCCAAGTGAAAGGAACGCCACCATGGCTATCCAAGGCCCCATCCCGATCGGCTTCGACCAGGTCTTCCCGCACGGCTGCTACATCGTCGGCGAGGTCGAGCAGGTCAAGGACTTCGACGCTTCCACCAACGGGCGCACCGTCTACGCCAAGGACAAGACCACCGGCGAACTCGTCTGGCAGGTCGCGGTCATGGACGCCGACCCCACCGTCAAGGCCGGACAGAAGACCGTCTCGGTCAAGATCCTGTCCCCGGTGCAGCCGGTCCCCCCGGCGCCGCTGCCCGGCCTGCCATTCATCCCGGTTGAGTTCGATGCCATGACCGTCACGCCGTACGTCGGCCAGAACACCGGCCGCCTGGCCTGGTCCATCCGAGCACGGGCCATGCGTGCTCCCCGTAGCGCTGCCGCTCCGGCTCCTGTCAAGAACGCCGCCGCTGCGGCTGCCAAGGAGGTGGCGGCATGAGTGCACGCAAGCCCTACACCTACGTTACGGCCGTTCTGCGGGGCGGCGTGATCCGGCTGGATGTCGCTTTCAGTACCTCTGAGGTCGGGGTGCTGGCCGCGGTGACCGACAACAAGCGGCCGTTCCTGGACCTGGCCACCCCTGAGGCCCAGGTATCGGTCTCGACCACGGGCGGCGGGCCGGTCACCGAGCAGGATGTGTCCCTCGCCCGGGACATCTTCAACGCCGCCGCGCGCTACCTGACCGACTGCGAGCGCCTGCACGCCGAACAGGCGGCCGGCCCCACGCTGCCGGGCCTGGATGAGATCCCGGCCTGACATGGAAGCGGGGCCGCTGGAAGGTGCAACTTCCGGCGGCCCCTCGGTTCTCCCCAGATGCGAATCAAGAGAGGGCTCAAGCCTAATGTTCAAAAAACTGCCTGGCGACGAGGCGCAACAGCTCGTCTCCACCACCCCGGACACCGCCGTGGTGTTCCGCCCGGCTGTGCTCCGTACCCCTGCGTTCGTCACCATCGTCATCTTCGTCTGGCGGCTGCTGGCCGGCCTGCTGCGGCTGGTGTGGCGGCACCCGATCGCCTCGGCCATCGTCACCGTCCCGTGCGTCCTGGCCTGGCTGTACGGCTGGCAGTACGGTCTCGGCCTCGTCGCCCTGGTGCTGCTCGGCCTCACCTGCTGGGCGCTGCTCGGCCGGGTCTCCTTCAATCGCTGGATCGGCTGGCGGCTGCTGGCCTTCTGGCGACTGGTGTGGGTGTACCGGCGACACTGGCAACCGGTAATGATCATTTCCGGATTGGGGCGGCACCTACGCGGCCGGGACTACTTACCCCGCCTGGTTTCCATCCGCTGCACCTCGTGGGCCGACCTGGTCACGGTCAAGATGCTGCACGGCCAAGCCGTCAAGGACTGGTCCGACCGCACCGACCACCTCGCGCACGGGTTCGGCGCGCGTTCCTGCCGGGTCTCCGTCGCTCGGGCCGGCCGGCTGCTGCTCATCTTCCCCCGCCACGACCCCCTCGCCACACCGCTACCTGCCCTGCCCATCCCGGAGACCGCGTCAGTCGGGCCGGTGCACATCGGCACCTGTGAGGACGGCACACCGTGGCGACTGAAGGTGCACGGCACGCATGTCCTGGTCGCCGGGGCCACCGGGGCGGGCAAGGGCTCGGTCATCTGGTCGACCATCCGCAGCCTGCTGCCCGCCGTCCGCGCGGGCCTCGTTGACATCTGGGCGCTGGATCCCAAGCGGATGGAGCTGTCCTTCGGCCGGGACCTGTTCGGCGACCGCTACGCCGCAAGCCCGGCTGACTGCGCCGATCTGCTGGAAGCGGCCGTGGCGGTCATGCAGGAACGGGCCGACCGGTTCGCCGGACTCCAGCGCAACCACACCCCCACCGTCGAGGACCCGTTCGTCCTGGCCGTGGTCGACGAGGTGGCGTTCCTGACCGCCTACCAGTCCGACAAGGGCCTCAAGCTCCGCATCTCCGCTGCCCTGGCGACCCTGACCACCCAAGGGCGGGCGGTCGGCGTCGGCGTGCTGGCCGCGCTGCAGGACCCGCGGAAAGACGTGCTGAACATCCGCAACCTGTTCCCCGACAAGATCGCACTCCGGCTGGACGAGTCCGAACAGGTGGACATGGTCCTCGGCGACGGCGCCCGTGACCGGGGCGCGCTGGCCGATCACATCTCCCCGATCCCCGACCAAGGCGCGGGCATCGCCTACGTGCGGCTGGAGTGCTCACCCGATCCGATCCGGGTCCGCGCCGCCTACGTCTCCGATGCCGACATCCGCGCCATGGCCGCCAGCTTCACTCCCGGTTCGGACACGGCGCCGCTGCCCGTGGTGGAGGTGGCCCGATGAGGATCTGCTTCTACGGCACCGACGAAGAGATCACCCGGCTGTGTGAACGACCCGTCCTCGCGCTGCTGGGGCCGCTGCGCTCTCAGCCCGTGCTGGCCTTCGAACTGTTCAACATCCGCGTCACCACCGACCCCTACGGGTCGCTGTTCCGCCTGTGCGCCGATCTGACCGAGGTGGAGGGGAGTAACCGTGACTGAGCTGGCTCACATCCTCGACGGGCTGCGCTGCGCGGCCTGCCACGCGGTCAACACGCTGTGGCTGGACCTGATCCGCGGCCTGGTCGAGTGCCGAGAGTGCGGACAGGGCGCGCTCATCGACCCCGGCGACGAATGGGAGGACGCATGACCGACCCGACCGACCGCGCCCTCTCCCGTGCCGAACGACAGGCCATGCCGGTGGCGCTGGACGTCGCGGTGGAGATCGCCAAGCACAACGGCGTGTGCATCCGTCCCGTGATCCTGCGCAGGTTGGACACCCACACCGGCACCACCGAGGACGTCAACGTCCCGTGCGGGGCCACGATGGAGGCCAAGTGCCCGCCGTGCGCCAAGCGCAACCGCTACCTGCGGATGGCCCAATGCCGGGAAGGTTGGCACCTGGAGGCCGAACCCTCCATCACGCCGGATGAGCCGACCGAGGAACAGCGCTGGCTGGTGGAGTTCCGCGCCGACATGCAGGCCCGACGCGATGCCGCCGACAAGGCCGGCGACGACACCACCGATCTCGACGCGGTGCTCACCGGACTGGATGAGGAGATCAACGCGGCCGGGATGCGGGGCAACCTGCTCGGCCGTACCACCGCCAAGCGCAACCGCTCCACGAGACGCCGTCAGGACGCGCCTGACCTGCCCAAGAAGGTCCGGCAGCACACTACGCTCGGGCGGACCTTCACCGGCTCGGACGGGGCCACCTACCGGCCGTCACTGTTCATCACCCTGACCCTGCCCTCCTACGGCCGCATCCGGGCAGGGCAGGGCGTGCCCGTCGATCCGGACACCTATGACTACCCGCGCGCGGCTCGCGACGCCCTGCACTTTTCCAAGCTCGTCGACCGCTTCGTGCAGAACCTCCGCCGGGTCGCGGGCTATGACGTGCAGTACTTCTCCTCCGTCGAACCTCAGAAGCGGCTCGCGCCTCACCTGCACATGGCCGTTCGGGGCACCATGCCGCGTGCAGAGATCAAGGCCATCGCGGCGGCGACCTATCACCAGGTGTGGTGGCCATCCGTCGACAAGGTCAAGTTCGACGGCGATCACCTACCGGTGTGGACGCCACGGGCCGACCTTCCTGACGGGCAGACCTACAGCGACGGCCAGGATGGCGACTATCTCGACCCGGCCACCGGGGAACTCCTGCCAACTTGGCACGAGGCGCTCGACCAGCTCGGCCAGGACGACGAGGCCGAACCTCTGCACATGGTCCGCTTCGGCCCCCAAGTCGACGTTCAAGGCGTCCTGTCCGGCACCCCGGACGCCGATCAGTGCATCCGTTACCTGAGCAAGTACCTGACCAAGAGCCTCGGCGACACCCTCGACCCCGACAACCCGGCTCAGCGCGCGCATGTCGCCCGAATGACGGAGGCGCTGCGCTACGAACCGTGCTCCCCTGCCTGCCCGAACTGGCTGCGCTACGGCGTGCAGCCCAAGAACGCGAAAGCGGGCATGGCTCCGGGCCGGTGCCGGGGCAAGGCGCACAAGCCCGAACACCTCGGCTACGCGGGCCGCCGCGTCCTGGTCTCCCGTAAGTGGTCGAACAAGACCCTGTCCGAGCACAAGCGCGACCGCCGTACCTGGGTGATGGAAGCGCTCGGCCTGGTCGACGAGATCCCTGACCCGCATCGCTATGTCTGGAAGCCCGTCCCGGCCAGCGACGGCGATATCCCCTCCCTGGCCCTGCGGCTGCTGCGCATGGTCGCCGAACGCCAGCGCTGGCGAGCAACCCTGCTGGCTCTCCAAGAGCAAGCCAGTGGGCAACCCACCCAAGATCTTTCGGCAATGAGGGAGGCGGCGTGAAGAAGAAAGACGACGACAAGCTCATGACCGTCCCCGAGATCCTCGACGAGCTCGGCGGGGTGTCCGTCCGGACCCTCTACCGCTGGCGTGAGATCGGTAAGTTCCCCCGCGGTCTGCGGCTGCCCAATGACGAGATCCGCCTTTACCGCAGTGAGTTCGAGGCGTGGCTTGAGACCCTCCGGGAGGCGGCGTGAACACCTCGTACGACGTGAAGTTCTGGGAGATCCGCCGGAACAAGTCCAGCAAGGCCGCGTCTTATGAGGTCCGTTGGAAGGTGGGCGGTCGGGAGAAGTCCAAGAGTTACCGGGCCAAGGCTCTCGGCGAGAACTTCCTATCTGACCTGCGGCAGGCCGCCAAGCGGGGTGAGGCCTTCGACATGGAGACGGGTCTCCCCGAGTCGATGATTCAGGCCAAGGAGGCGCAGAACTGGTATGCCTTCGTCCTGGCGTACATCGACATGAAGTGGCCCCACGCGGCGGCCAAGACCCGAGACGCGATGACCGATGCCCTGGCAACGGTGGTCCCCGCGCTGACGCGGGATCTCCCTGGCAAGCCAGAGGTCTCCGTCCTTCGTACGGCATTGCGCCACTACGCGCTGCCTCCCAACGCTCGGGACAAGGCGCGACCAGTGGAGATCTCCAAGGCGCTGCGGTGGCTCGACAAGGCTTCTGTGCCGCTCACAGACCTCCAAGAGGCCAAGACCGTCCGGGCCGGACTCGACGCGCTCGCCCTGCTCCTCAACGGCAAGGCCGCGGCCTCGAACACGATCCGGCGCAAGCGGGCGGTCTTCTACAACGCGCTTCAGTACGCCGTCGAACTGGAAGAGCTGCCCGCGAACCCGGTGACGAAAGTCCGCTGGAAGCCGGTGAAGGTCTCCGAGACGGTCGATCCTCGCGTGGTCGTCAATCCCGAGCAGGTTCGCGAGTTGCTGACCATGGTGACCTATGTGGGCAGGCGCGGCCGTGGTCGCCGGCTCATGGCGCTGTTCGCCTGCATGTACTACGCGGGTATCCGCCCTGGTGAGGCGGTCGCGCTGCGCAAGCAGGACTGTCGTCTTCCGGCAACCGGCTGGGGTCGGCTCAGCCTCGACGTCTCCCGGCCCGAGGTGAACACCCGATGGACCGATTCCGGGGATGGCCACGAGACACGGGGGCTCAAGCATCGGGCGCAGGAGGACACACGGCCTGTTCCGATCCCTCCGGTCCTGGTGAAGATCCTCCGTGAGCATCTCGACGAGTTCGGGACCGCCAAGGATGGCCGGCTGTTCCAGACTGAACGCGGCGGGGTGGTCGGCTCGACGGCCTATACCGAGGTGTGGGCCGCGGCTCGGCTCCTCGCGCTGACGCCGGAACAGGCTGCCTCTCCCCTCGCTCGCAGGCCGTACGACCTGCGGCACGCGGCGGTGTCGCTCTGGCTCAATGCCGGGGTACCCGCTCCCGAGATAGCGAGGCGGGCCGGTCACGGCGTTGACGTCCTCCTCCGCGTCTACGCGAAGTGCATCGACGGCCAAGAGGAGACGGTCAATCGGAGGATTGATGACGCGCTGGCCGCGTGAAGATCACCTCTGCCATGGGGCTCTGGGACACACTCCCGGAGCCCCTTCGGCGTTCCGGGGGTTCCATCCCGCGTATGTCCCGCACCGCACAGCGCGACCTGGGGAAATGCTCCATGATCCATCCCGCGCATATCCCGCGAGCACTGACATACGGCTGCTCTTGGCTGCCTGCGGCTGCATACCCCGGAAAAGCAAAAGAGCCCCTTGCGGGGCTCTGAGCTGGGAAAATCCCTGGTGGCAGGTGCAGGACTTGAACCTGCGTAGGCTGAGCCGACGGTTTTACAGACCGCTCCCTTTGACCACTCGGGCAACCTGCCGTGTCATCCGCTCGAGGCGGTGACAGGAAGAAGAATAGCGGACTTCCGGGCGTGACGTGACATCGACGGAGACCGCCCATCGACAGCCCGCCGTACCGAGACTTTCGGGACTTACGGCTGCGCCCGGCGGCGACGCCACGCGGCGGATACCGTGGGCGACGGGCGGAGGCCGGGGGCGCCGGGGTGGGTGGGGGCGACTTGGAGAGGGCGGGCGCGGGCGTCGTGTCGCTCGGATGCGCAGGATGGTGGCGGTCTCGCGAACGAGCCTCGTTCGACACCGCCGTCTGAACGTTGACGGTCACGTTCATCATGGGCCGATAAGCAAAGCGCTAGGGTCGACATGAGAGCTAGAAAGGATAGTCGACGCATGGCCGACAGCAGTTTTGACATCGTCAGCAAGATCGACCATCAGGAGGCCGACAACGCGCTGAACCAGACGGTCAAGGAGGTCGGGCAACGATTCGACTTCAAGGGCACCGGCGCGTCCATCGCCTGGTCGGGCGGCCAGAAGGCTGTCGAGATCAAGGCCAACAGCGAGGAGCGCGCCAACGCCGTCCTTGACGTGTTCAAGGACAAACTGATCAAGCGGGGGCTCTCGCTCAAGATCCTGGACGCGGGCGAGCCCAAGCTGTCCGGCAAGGACTACCGTCTCGTGGTCACCCTCAAGGAGGGCATCGACCAGGAGCACGCCAAGAAGATCTCGAAGATCATCCGGGATGAGGGGCCCAAGGGGGTCAAGGCTCAGATCCAGGGTGAGGAACTTCGGGTGAGTTCCAAGAAGAGGGACGAACTGCAGGAGGTCATCGCCCTGCTCAAGGGCAAGGACCTGGAAATCGCCCTTCAGTTCACGAACTACCGCTGACGCCCGGGGAACCAAGGCCCTGACCTGCTACGTCAGGGCCTTCCTTCCTTGAGAGGGCACATCCAGGGCACATGAGCAACGCGGCGAGGACAGACCAGCCGGCTTCTGCGCTCCGACTCCTCTCGCCTCACCTCAGGGAAACTCGTCGGGTTCTGTTGCCACACAGGGCAGACATCTACGGCGTTGCTCCTATAATCGCCATACCTTGATCCCTTGCTTTGGAGCGCACGGGACGGGCCCCCACCCCCCGGATGTCGCGGAGCATGATGCAACGGCTCAACGTCTTCATTCAAGAAGGCCACGGCGGCGACCTACGTCTTCGGACGGTAGGCAATGAAGCTCAGATGAAGAGCGTTGCCCTACAGATTGCGCAACTGGCCGCCCAAAAGGGCTTTGATCCAGTAGTCATGGCGTCTGTACCCGGCGACTTGCAGACGATTCAACGGATGATCAAGCAATACAAGATCCCATCCGCCGGTAAAGCCAGCATCTACCAGGCACAACCTGTTCTTGAAATGCTCAAAGGGCTAGGAGAGCGCCTAGATCCCGCTGCCAAACGATTTGAGGCCCTACTTGCCGAGCACTACGGAGAGGAGTTGGCACGTTCCCAGCCTCCTCGGAAGCAAAATTTTTCCCAAAAAGAGAAGGCTTCCGTACGGGGATCTCTGACGGATCACATACAGGCGCTCGCAATAGCCGGTTTGATCACGGCAGAAGATCTCTTCGCGATCGCCTATCGGATACAAGAATGGGAATCGACCACGGATCTACGGCAGGAGTAGCTGTAGCGCCCATCAGCCAGCAGGTACGCGGGGTACATGCCCGAGGGCGTCGTCAACCAGGACGCGTGTCCTCTCTTGCGCCTCAGGCCACTCCCCCACATAGGTGTTGAGCGTCACCATGGGTGTGCTGTGGCCAAGTGCGAGCTGTACGGCCTTGACGCTGGCTCCCCTGTGGATAAGCAAAGTCGCGAAGTAGTGTCGCAGGCCATGCAGCCCGGTCCCCTTCGGGATCCTCGCCGTACGAGCAGCCGGCGCCCAAATATGCGCCCAGGTTGCTCGGTGGATCGGGAGAAGAAGCAGTTCACGTCCTGGGAGATGGTGTGCGGGTGATCAAGCCCTGGTGCTAGCACGGGTGAGATCCATGTGACAAGAGACGGCCACTTCGTAATCCTTCGATTCGCTCACATCAACACGAAGGGGACGAAGTAGCCGTCAATGACATTGGGCCCGCTGCCGGGGAGTACTTCGAAGACACGCTCGCTGCGGCGAGCCCCGACCTGCTCAGGACGATGATCCGCGAGTTCGCCCAGCGGATGATGGACGCCGAGGTCGAACAGCTCTGCGGCGCCGGCTACGGCGAGATCAGCGACCAGCGCACCAACACCCGCAACGGTTACCGCGCCCGACCGTGGGATACCCGGGCCGGATCGATTGAGTTGGCGGTGCCTCGGCTGCGGCAGGGCTCCTACTTCTCGGACTTCCTGCTGGACAAGCGTCGCCGGGCCGGGGCAGGGAGGCCGGCCCGTGCGAGCGCAGCGCTCCGTCCCCGCCGGCTCGCCAGTCCCTCTTCCAACGCTGAACGGACCGCAGGCTGATTCGCAGGTCCCGGGCGATGGCCGTGCTGGATTCATCACGGGCGAACCGCTCGGCCGCCTGCAGCCGTAGTCGTTCGCGGAACGCTCTTCGCTCGGCGGACAACCCTCCGCCTTGTGCGTACCTCATGACGTCGGTCTACCCGGTAATCAAGGCTCATCAGGAGCTATGACACCACCAGTTCAACCTCAGTAACCGAGAGGTCGGGCAGCCGGCCAGAACTGGATGCGGAACTCCTCCAAACCCTCCGGGTAGCCACCGTCGTCATCGTCCTCGTCGTCATATGCCTCATCCGATGAGAAGTAGACAACGGCCTGGCTCGCCTTCTTGATCCGCTGGGCGCGGACCGACCACAGGGCGGCCGGCTCTCCCAGGTCGAGGACCGGGCCGCCGTTGCCCATGGAGTTGCCCGCCCGAACCCGGCCCGAACTGCTGCGCATCGGCTCAGCGGCGGTCCCCGCCTGACCCTCCGGGTCGGCAGGCGGCTCGCCGTCCCACAGTTCGAGCGCGACGTCCGCTATGTGGTGGTAACCCTGGCGGCTGCACACGATTGCCATGTTCTCCGTGGCGGCGAACCAGGGGTCACCCTGTCTCACCAGCTCGTACAGCTCTTCCGGGGCGAGCGCGGCGGACGAGAAGGAGAGCCCGTCGAGGTCCATGACGGTGAATGAGCCATACATCACTAGGAATGGACCCGCGACGCGGGCAATGAGCTTTGCCATGGTTCTCCGTAAACGTCGCGCCGACACAGCTTGACGCAAGGATAGGCCGAGCGCCCAGCGGTGATCCGCCGGGCGCTCAGTTTTCCGCTATGGCCCCGGGTTCACGAGGTTCCCCGCGGCGTTGTAGAGATGCAGGATGAAGTTCTCCTTGTAGAGGATCCGGTCGTTCATGTAGAAGCGCCCGAGCCCCGCGAGATGGTAGGTCGCCCCCCAGTTGGTGTTCTGCTGCTTGGGGATCAGTGACACCGAGACCGCCACTCCCGGCTTGTAGGGCGCGCCCTTGTCAGCGGGCTTGTTCGCCTGCCAGCTCACCCAGGAACCCTGGTAGGTGCTCTGGAAGGGATACTCGTCGCACTCCTTCAGCGAAGTGTCCCAGGGGGCGGCGCCACCCTTCCAGCTGGACTTGTAGTCGATCGCGCATATTCTGAAGGATCGATAGTAGTTCCGCGATGCCCGGTTCTTGATGACGTTGGGATCGCTGTCCTTCTTGTTGAGCCGAGTCAGCGGCGTGTCGGTGCTGAATCCGGGGAACTCCTTGCCGGTTCCGAAGGGGACATGTTTCGGCCACAACCTCGGGTTCGTCGTGGTCGTTTCCGGAGTGGTGAGGTTAGGAGTTTTGTAGGCCTTGTAGATGTGCGCGTAGGCGTCCGGGAAGGTGTTTTCATGCAGTTCGACAGCGCGCATCTTGTGGTCGAAGATGCAGCCACGCGGGAAGAGTTGGTTCTCCCTCGCGGAGTCACATCGAACCACTCCCTTCGCCATGGCGCCCTTGTACATCAACGGAAGATCCCGCACAGTCAGCTTCAACTGGATGGTGCACTCGGACAGCCACTGCGAAGTGTCGGCCGGTGTCCACCCGCTCTCCGGTGATTCGATCTTGAAGGCGACCTTCCTGTTGTTCCAGTAGCTCTCGTTCCCGGCATAGACCGAGAGGTGGCTGGAGTCGACCACCTGCCGGCACGAGGAAGCGGGGGAACCCTGCACGTCGAGGCCGAGGGCGAAGACCTGGCCGTCGAAGACCGATCCCTGCACGGTGTCGTCCAACTGCAGGTTGATCACTTCGATCTCGGCGGTCCGGGAGTCGTTGAAGACCCGCCCGATCGTCATGAGCACCATGCTCGCCTCGTCGGTCACCCGCGACCGCAACGTGCGCGGATCGGTGACCTCGACAGTGAATTTGGGCTTCTGGGACACGCACCAGTCGTGAGGGCCGGGGTTCCAGCCCTTCGGGTTCCTGACCGGGACCGGGAATCTGGGTGGAAAGTAGAAGCTGGAGTTCTCCTTGATGCAGTCCGCGGGAGCGATCCGATGGTAGGTGGGAGTCGCGGACGCGGCCGCAGCGGCCTTCACCGAGCTCTTGACGCGCGCAGCCGATGCCGTCACCCCCGCCGCGACCGCCGCCTCCTCCGCGGTAATGGCCTTGTCGTAGATCCAGATGTCGTCGAGGGACCCATTCAGCCTGGTGCCCAGCGTGGTCACGCCGTCGGCGCGCCAGGTGGTGAAGCCGAGCGTGGCCGACTCGATCGCGACCCCGTTGAGGTACAGGGTCGCTCGCTTCGTGGCCGCGTCGTACGCGCCCGCCAGGTGGAACCACTGGTTGACCGGCGGCTCCACCTGCGAGAGCACACCGCCGGTGCTCGCCTCGCGCGTGTCCGCGCTTGCGAAGGTGAAGACCAACCCGTCTTCGACGGTGTTGCCCAGCCGGAAGGCGGCTTGATGCGTGCCTCGCTGCTCGATGACGGTGTAGTCACCGTCCTTGTCCGCCCAGCGAACCCACGCGCCGACGGTGAAGCTCGACTCCGAAGGGACAAGGGCCGTCGTGGCCTCCGCCAGCGGCTCCTCGCCTGGCAGGATGAGGTCAACCTTGACCGTCAGCCAGGACGACCAGCCCGCGGAGACACCTCCGGCCACGGCGCGGGCACGCCACCGGATCAGCCAGCCATCGGTCAGCTTCCCTGCCGGGATGGTCAGGGCCGCCGGGCCTCCCGAGGCGATGTCGTCCACGCCACCGGTCCAGATCTGCCCGCTCCCTTGGTTCTCGGGAGCGGCCGGGTCGTGCTCGACCTGGAACTCGACTCGTGAGACCGCCGCCTGCGGATGGGTGGCGATCGCGCTCAAGGTGGGGGTGAGGGATTCGGTGGCGGTTACCCCGTCCACCGTCCTGGCCGGTGTGAGCTGCAGTCCAGCCACGTCCGGCTTGGGAAGGTCGACCGTGAACAGCCGCCAGTCCGACCAGTCAGAAGCCGCGGTCTCCGAGGTCGCGCGGACCCGCCACCGGACCTGCCAGCCGTCGGTCAGCTTTCCGCTGGGTACGGCGAGCACAGCCCGGCTGTTCACGGCGATGCCGTGCACGCTCCCAGCCCAGATCTGCCCGCTCCCTTGGTTCTCGGGGGCGGCCGGATCGTGCTCGACCTCGAACTCGGCGGTGAGCGCGTCACCGCGCGGGTCGGTCAGCGTCGCGCGCAACTCGGGGGTCAGCGACAGGGCGAGAGTCTTGCCACCGACCGTCTGCGCGGGTGTGACCTGCGGGTCGTTCACTTCTGGCGCTGAGGCTGGTCGCTTGACGGTGAGCTGCTGCCAGGCCGACCACGGAGAGGTGAGCGTCCCGGCGATCGAACGGGCGCGCCAGCGCACCACCCAGCCATCGGTCAGCTCACCGGCGGGGACCGCAACCGCGGCCTGGGTGCCGGCCGGCACCTGGTTCACCTCCGTCGCCCAGATCTGGCCGTTGCCCTGGCCTTCAGGGGCGGCGGGATCGTGCTCGACCTCGAACTCGGCCCGCAGTGCCCCGCCAGGAGCATAGGTGACCCGCGCGTGCAGCGAAGGCGTCAGGATCGAGGTGACCGTCTTGCCGTCGACTTCCTGAGACGGGGTGACCTGCAGCAGGCCGACGCCCGGCTTGGGGATCTCGACCGTCGCCTTCTGCCAGGACGACCAGTCGGAGGCGGCGGTGGCCGATGTGGCGCGGGCTCGCCAGCGCACGACCCAGCCGTCGCTCAGCTTCCCGTCCGGCACGGCGAGGGCCGCCTGGCTGCCGGGCGCCACGTTGTCGACGCCGCCGGTCCAGATCTGGCCGCTGCCCTGACCTGTGGGGGCGGCGGGATCGTGCTCGACCTCGAACGCGGCCCGCACCGGCTCACCACGCGGATCCAGTACGGTGGCCCGCAAGTGCGGCGTCAGGGTGGACGTGACGGTCTCACCCTCCACTTGGGCCGCCGGGGTGATCTGCAGATCCTGCACCGAAGGCGCCGAGCCGGGCAGGTCCACGGTCAACTGCTGCCAGGCCGACCAGGGTGAGGCGAGCGTCCCGACGAGGGAACGCACCCGCCAGCGCACCTGCCAGCCGTCGGCCAGTTTTCCGCCAGGCAGCGTCACCACGCCTTGCGTGCCTGCCGAGACGCCGTCCACGCCGCCGGTCCAGATCTGGCCGCTGCCCTGACCTGTGGGGGCGGCGGGATCGTGCTCGACCTCAAACTCGGCCCGTAGCGTACCGCCGAGGGCGTAGGTGACCTGGGCGTGCAACGAGGGAGTCGTGACCGTGGTGACCGTCTTGCCGTCCACCACCTGCGAAGGGGTGACCTGGAACTGGCCCACGCCGGGCTTGGGCACGGCGACTTTCACCTGCTGCCAGGCCGACCAGGTCGACGACGAACCGCCCACCAGGGAACGCAGCCGCCAGCGCACCAGCCAGCCGTCGGCCAGTTTGTCCACCGGGACGGCGACGGCGGCAGCCGTACCGGATGGCACGTTGTCCAGGGCCGTGCTCCAGATCTGACCGCTGCCCTGGCCTTGCGGCGCGGACGGGTCGTGCTCGACCTCGAACTCCACCCGCGAGGCGCTGCCCTGCGGATGTGACACCAGAGCACGCAGCTCCGGGGTCACCGATGAGGCGGTGGTGACACCGCCCTGGTTCTGCGAGGGGATCACCTGAAGCTGACTGACCGCCGGATCGGTGGCCGGATCGAACAGGTCGATCCGGAACCGCTGCCAGTTCGACCAGACCGGTGTCGAGCCGGATGTGGTGGCCTTGACTCGGAACTCGTAGTCAACCTTGTCCGACAACCTTCCGGACGGGACCGTCACCGATGCCTGGGCACCGGAGGCGACGCCGGTCACCGAGGTCGACCAGAACACGGTGTCGGTGGCCCAGTCGGCGACCTGGAACTCGACCGTGGCCGCGCCGCCGAGCGGGTCGGTCACACTGGCCAGCAGTGCCGGGGTCAGCGAAGGGGTCACGGTCGCGGTGCCGACGGTCTCGGACGGGGTGACCTGGAACTGGTCGACCACCGCCTCGGGAACGTCCACCGTGAAGTACTGGTAGGAGGTCCACGCCGAGGTGGCACCGCCGGCGGTGGCCCTCACCCGCCACTCGTACCGGGTGCCGTCGACCAGCTTCGCCGCCGGAACGGCGATCGAGGCCTGGGTGCCGGAGGTCACATTCGTCGCCGTGCCGGACCACACCGTCACGTCGTCGGAGTAGCGCGCCACCTCGAAATCGGCCGTGGCGGTACCGCCCAGCTGATCGACGACCCGGGCCAGCAGGGTCGGGGTCAGCGAGGTCGTGGTGACGGTGTCGCCGACGACCTTCGAGGGGCTCACCTGGAACTGGTCGACCAGCGGGGCGGCGTCCACTTTGAAGTACTGGTACGCCGACCAGGCCGGGGTCGAGTTCGGTGTGGTGGCCTTGACCCGCCATTCGTAGCGGATGCCGTCGAGCAGTTTGCCGGTGGGAACCGTCACCGACGCCTGTGAGCCGGAGGCGACGTTCGTCGCCGTGCCGGACCACACCGTCACGTCGTCGGAGTAGCGCGCCACCTCGAACGCCACCGTGGACGCTCCGCCCAGTGGGTCGGTCACCCGGGCCAGCAGGGTCGGGGTCAGCGAGGAGCTCACAGCGTCCGTTCCCACCGTCCGCGACGGGGTGACCTGGAACTGGTCGACCACCACCTCGGGGACGTCCGCGGTGAAGTACTGGTACGCCGACCAGGCCGGGGTCGAGTTCGGTGTGGTGGCCTTGACCCGCCATTCGTAGCGGATGCCGTCGAGCAGTTTGCCGGTGGGAACCGTCACCGACGCCTGTGAGCCGGAGGCGACGTTCGTCGCCGTGCCGGACCACACCGTCACGTCGTCGGAGTAGCGCGCCACCTCGAACGCCACCGTGGACGCTCCGCCGAGAGGATCGGTCACCCGGGCCAGCAGGGTCGGGGTCAGCGAGGAGCTCACCGTCGTCGTTCCCACCACCAGTGACGGCGTGATCTGGAACTGGTCGACCACCGCCTCGGGGACGTCCGCGGTGAAGTACTGGTACGCCGACCAGGCCGAGGTACCACCCGCGGATGTGGCGCGCACCTGCCACTCGTACTGGGTGCCGTCGACCAGCTTCGCCGCCGGGACGGTGATCGACGCCTGAGTGCCGGAGGGTACGTTCGCCACCGAACCCGACCACACCAGACTGTCGTCGCTGTACTTCAGCACCCGGAACTCGACCGTCGACGCGGCTGCCGCCGCGTCGGTCGCCGTCACCTTGAGCGTCGGGGTCAACGACGAGGTCACGATGGTGCCGTTCACCGTCTGGGAGGGGTTCACAGTGAATCCGCTCAGAGTCGGGGCGGCCGCGGCGGCCCCGAGCCGTGAGGGGGGCGCGGCGGAGCTCTTCGCCGTCGCAGGGGGAGCCGGGGTGGCGTTGGTGAGGGCTGTTCCGCTCTTGCCGGGCGTCCACCGCGCGGTGTCGTTGAGGTTGGCGGTGTTGCTCCACTCGGAGGAGTCGGTCGTGGTCGTGCCCGCGCCCTCGTCGAAGGACCAGTGACCAAGGACCGCCTCCTCAGCGGGCACCTCGGGCTCTCCGTCGGGATCCAGGATGGCAGCGGTCTCGTCGGGGGTCCAGTCGCTCGGCGGAGTGAAGAAGGTGTCCGGGTTACGGCCGATCACCTCACCGCTGCTGCGCAGCTCGGCCTGGGTCTCTGTCCAGCTCAGCGCCGTCGCGCGAGGCGGGGTACTGGTGATCGGGTCCGAGTACCGAGCCAGCACCTCGGAGGTGACTACGTCCTCCTCGACGCTGGCGTGCATGGTGTAGCGCTTCTCCGCAGGCGTGTACTCCACCATGAGAGTGGGCGGGTGACGGTAGCCCGGGTACGGATCACCGCTGTACTCGCTGGCGTAGTACTGCCGCCAGTTGATCGCCGGGCTCTCGGTGACCGCTCGCAGCACCAGCCCATGGTTGGCCACGCCCTGTTCGATCCAGGCGCGGGCCATGCCGGTGATCCGGTGCACGAGCGCCGCTTCACTGGCGCACCAGGTGCCGCTGGCGTCGATGTTGTAGCCGGCCTTGTTGCCTGAGCCCGTCATGATGCCGGCGTTGGAAGGCTGGTTGGACCAGCTCAAGCCGGTGGGAGTCCAGGCGGAGGTGATGAGCGAGGCGGCGATGCCCGACCCGATCTCGTTGCCGCACAGCTGGCCGTTGGGGCCGCCGGACTTGTAGTTCCAGACATACAGATCCGCGTCAACCACCGTGGCGCCCTCAAGCTCCGGGACGTCGGTGTCGTACTTCAGGTACACCCGAGCGATGTCGGCACTGGTCTGGGTGGTTCCGGCGCGCAGCCATCCGGCCGCGGCGTTGTTGCTGCTCGGGCTGTTCTTGCTGACCCAGGCGTCGTCGGGGACGCCGCCGCCGAACCATTCGGAGGCGGCGGCGATCGTCACCGGATAGGTGACCGCCGGATCGGCCAGGAACGCCGCGTCCGGGGTGAACACCAGCTCCGACGTCTTGCCGGAGGTCTCCACCCGGGCGGTGACCGGGGAGCTCTTGCCCTGTTCCGGAGAGGCCTCCACCTTGGCGTCCATCGCGGTCAGCACGACTGGCGCCGCCTTGGCGCTGCCCTTGGCGTCCTTCAGCTGCGGCAGCCCCTCGGGGCCCTTGCCGAAAGAGGTGCCCTTGGGCAGCTTGAGCGGCAGCCGTACCGTCACCGGGCCGTCCGGCCTGCGGCGAAAGACTACCTGGGAGACGAACCCGTCGGCCAGGGCCAGCACCACCAGATCGGCTCCCGGCGCGACGGCGTCGGGGTAGGTGATCGTGCTGCCGGAGATCTTCGGCTCCGGCAGCACGCGGGTCACCCCCAGGCCGCTGGTGCCCTGTTCCCCGGCCGCGGACACCAGGTGCTTGGTGCCGCGCCCGCCGAAGGTCAGCGGGGTCTTAACCCGCGCGGCCTGCAGTGTGCCGTCGCGGGTCACGATGCGGGTGTCGACGGGCTCCCAGGCACCAGCCTTGTTCTTGAGCTGGACGGGCCGGGTGTGCAGCTGGGCCCGCAGGTTCTTGCCGTCGGGGTCGGCCCAGACCTTCATGGTCTCGGTGAACCGGGAAGGCACCTCGACGGGCTTGCCTGACGCGGCTGCCTTGTCCCAGGCGGTCTTGAGGACCGGATCCGAGGCGGCGTCCGGTGGTGTCGTCGCTGCGGAGGACGGGGCGGGGGATGATGTGGGGCCCTGGGCGACTGCGGGCACGCTCAAGAGCGAGAGGGGCAGGGTCAAAGTTGCGATCAGGGCAGCACGGCGGCGCGTCCGGGCGGATAAGCCGGACGCTAATTGGCGTGGGTTCACCCATAGCCTTTCGGACAGATGCGACAAAACGGAGTGATCATCACATAAAGCAAAGATAAAAGTAAAGATTGTTCTCAGTGTTGGGGACGAGATTCTCCGTGATCACTGCACGTAACCCACTCGCCGATATGGTTGTGACCCCGCGTTTTAATGAATTGGGTGTAGTACAAATTCAGGGAGCAGCCGATCTGGGCGGTTACTCCGGTTGAACTCGTGGGGTCCGGCTGAGTGATCACCAGGGTTCGATGACCAAGCCGGTCGCGGCCAGGCGGCCGTCGAGCAACTGAGGCCGGTGCCGGGTCTTCTTCAGCTTGCGCCTGGTGATCCGGACCAGGCCGTCCAGACCGGCGGCGACGAAGTTGGCGATGGCCCGCTTGAGCAGCGCCCAGACCCCTTTGGCCGGATTCAACTCCGGCGCATACGTCGGCCACTGCACCACCCGCAGCCAGGAGGAGTTCGCTGCAGCGAAGTCGGTCCACCGTGAGAGGTCATTGAGGTGATCTCAGCGACTTCACGTTGAGTAGCCGTGTTCGAAATGGGTGAGGACGAGCGCGGCTTTGATGATGTCGCCGATTCTGCTGGGGCTGGCGGTGATGCGCTGGAGGATGCGCCAGCGTTGCGTGAGTAGGGCGAAGCCTCGTTCCCCCAAACAGCGCAAGGCGCGCAGGAGCGCGTTGCGGGCGCGGGTGTCGACGTCGAGAGGCCGGCCGTCGGCCGGTTGTTTGACCGGGGTGAGAATGCCGATGCCGGCGCCGTCGTAGCCCGAATCGGCCAGGGTGGGCAGCCCGTCGGCGGCGGCTTTGTACAGCGCCCCGAGGACGTGGGTGCGGGCGGCTGTCAGATCATGGACCGAGCCGGGTTCGACGTCGGACACCCACAGCGGCAGGCCGCAGGGCGCAGACAGGGCCTGGATGTTGC
>NZ_FOQY01000008.1 GCF_900113865.1 Streptosporangium canum
CCGGGTGGCGGTGAGCGTCGTTCCTACGGTGACCGTGACCAGGCGCGTAGCCAGTACGGCCCGCGTGATGGCGGTCAGCGTCCCCCGTTCAACCGCGATGACCGTGGTGGGCGGCCTTTCGGCGCCCGCGAAGGCGGATTCCGCGGTGAAGGCGAAGGCTCCCGTGCCCGTTACGGCCGAGACGACCGGCCTGCCGGCCGTGACGAGGCTCCGAGCCGGGAACGTGAGGAACTTCCCCCTCTCGCTCCGGACATCACGGCGGAGGAACTCGACAAGGAGGTCAGGGAGGAGCTGCGTTCTCTCCCGCTCGACCTTGCCGATCTGATCTCCCGCCATCTCGTGGCGGCTGAGCGTGCCCTCGGTGAGGGCGACGCAGAGCAGGCCTACGAGCACACCAAGGTCGCCCGTCGCTTCGCAGCCCGGATCGGTGTGATCCGCGAGGCCGTCGGCATCGCCGCCTATCACGCAGGGCACTTCGCCGAGGCGCTGAGCGATCTGCGCGCGGCGCGTCGTATGACGGGCTCCGACTCGTTCCTGCCGATCATGGCGGACTGCGAGCGCGGCCTCGGCCGTCCTGAGCGTGCTCTCGATCTGGTCCGTTCCAAGGAGGCCGAGCGCCTCGACCGGATGGGCAAGATCGAGCTCGCCATCGTGGAGTCCGGCGCCCGCCGGGACCTTGACCAGAAAGACGCCGCTGTCATCACTCTGCAGCGTCTGCCGGAGCTGCGCGACACCCGTCCGCAGCCCTGGTCGGCACGTCTCGCCTTCGCCTACGCCGATGCTTTGGCTGACGCCGGTCATGAGGAGCCCGCCACCGAATGGTTCGGCCGGGCCATGGCCTTCGACGAGGACGGGGAGACCGACGCGGCCGAGCGCTACGCGGAGCTGACCGGTGCCGTCATCGAGGACCTCGAAGAGGACGAGGACGACGAGGATGTCGACAACGAGCTCGACGTCGAGCTCGAAGACGTAGAGACCGGCGCCGAGCTCGACGACGACTTCGAGGACGAGCCCGAGGACGACGACCTCGACGACGAGGACGAGGACGAGGACGAGGCGGACATCAAGATCGATGATGTCGCCACTCTCGACGCGGAGATCGAGGCCGAGGACGAGCTCGACGACAATGAGCCCCTCATCGACGAGCTTCGTGAAGACAAGGCTCCCGCCGTTGAGGAGAAGGCCCAGGACAAGCCCGGCGAGAAGGTCGAGACCGGTGTCGGGCCGGCCTTCATCGAGCCCGACTTCGGTGACATCCTCGACGACTCCGCGGATGTCGACGGCGAAGACGAAGACGAGGACAAGGCCGAGAAGAAGAAGTGATTCCGTTCCGTCTCGGGTGAACCAGTCCGTTCACCCGAGACGGAAGGTCTCCTACGGCTGCACCCGGTCCAGCCAGTGAAGGATTCCGGCCACGTTGGACGGGGCGCCGCTGAGGAGTTCGAACTGCTCGGCGGTCGCGTCGTCGGCCCTCAGCGCCGCGTAGCGTTCCTGCGTCCGCTCCCTGACCATGGCCACCGCGTGGTCCAGGTCCATGCCTTCCGAGTGGGCCTGGCGGGTCAGGTCGACCCAGACGCGAAGCTCCTCCGCCGAGCGTCCCAGGGTTTCCTCCACGTCGGTGACCGGCCCGTAGTGGCTGAACAGCAGCCGCTGCGGGCCGAGTGCCTGGAACAGGCCGATCGAGTCCAGCGCGGTCCGCAGGTCGAAGTCCGGCGGCGGAGTGGCCGGGCGCAGGTCGCCCGTCTGCGGGAGGTAGACCCCGGCGGCGTCTCCGACGTAGAGGTCGCCGGTGCCCGAGTCGATCAGTCCCACGTGGTGCTTGGCGTGGCCGGGAGAGTAGTGACTGTTCAGCGTGCGCCCGTTACCGAGGTCGATGGCTCCGGTGTCTCCCAGCGCGCGGATCCGTGAGGACTCCGTGGGGGACAGTTCACCGAACAGAGTGTCCAGTTTGTCCCCCCAGACCATCCGGGCGCTGGCCATCAGCCGGGACGGATCGGCGAGATGCCGCGCTCCCTTCTCATGGACCACGATCTCCGCTTCCGGATAGAACCCGGCGATGTCGCCGACTCCGCCAGCGTGGTCCAGATGGATATGTGTGACGACGACGGTGGCGAGATCGCCCGGACCGACACCCAACGAGGTCAGGGCGTCACGCACCACCGGAGCGGAGGTGGAGGTGCCCGTCTCCACCAGGCAGGGACGGTCTCCGAGGATCAGGTATCCCGCGGTGATGCCGGAGTATCCGGCCATTCTCGTGTCGATCTCATAGACGTCGCCGCCGAGGGCGGTGATGTTGTCCACAGGCCACCTCAGAACTGGAACCAGCGTCCCCAGAACGGAGTTCGGGCCGTCCTGGCATAGCTCACATCGTAAAGAGTCATCCTCGATCGGCAGAGATCTGAGGAGGATTCGATGGATCGCAATGAGGTCGTCCTGGTGGGCCGCCTGCCCGAGGCGGTGCGGATCAGGTCGCTGCAGAGCGGAAGCACCCTCGGCAGTTGGAGGGTGATCGTCCGACGGCAGCAGCGCGGCCGCGGGACCCGCGTCGACACCATCCCCTGCGTGTCGTTCGAGCCCGAGGTCACCGTGGTCGTGGCCGAATGGCTGCCTGACGACATGGTCGAGGTGGTGGGCTCCCTGCGCCGCCGATGGTGGGGGAGTGAGGGAGCCAAATCGTCCGGCTACGAGGTCGAGGTCCACTCGGTGAGACGTCTCGAACGCCGGGTCACCACGGTCCTGACCGGTGAGGAGGAGGATCCGGCTCCGACCCCCGCCCCACCCCGGCCGGTGCGGTCGCTTACACGCGCCGAGACCGGTCCGGTGGAGACCGGGACCGTTACGGCAGAGGAGGGACGAGCGTTCACGGCCGTCGCCCCGGAGCCGTCTCATGCCGTCGGGGGAAACACGCCGGCGTCCGTGCCGCGCCGTGTGGAGGTGCCTTCCCTGCGATGACCTCTCAGCCGGGACCGGGTGACCGCTTGCCTTAGGGCCGCCTGGCCGGGACCGGGTGACCGCTTGCCTTACGGCCGCTCGGCCGGGACCGGGCAGCCGTCCGTCCGTAACCGCTCGCCGCGCGGTAGCCCGGCCGGAGTCACGGATCAGTCGAAGGCGAATGTTCGCAGGACCAGTCCGGTGCGGGGCTTGGGGCCGAAAGAGGTGGACTTACGGGGCACTCGCTCCCTCTGAGCCGCGACCGCCAGCACATCGTCGACCGTCAACGGATTCAGCAGCACCGCGGTCCCTCCGGACTCCTGCGCCAGCCGTACCGCCGTCTCCGGGTCGTGGTGCACGATGCGCACCGAACGCTCGTCGTCGTTCATTCCCCAGACCTTCGGCAGCAGGAACTCTGAGAGAACGGAGGTGTTCAGCGAGCGCCAGCGGGCGGACCGGTGGGCGGGCATGGCGTGTTCGACCTGAACGGGGTCCGGGTCGGTGAGGAGATGCGCCGGGCCTCCGGCGGACAGCAGGTAGGCCGGGCCGGTGGCGTCCTTCAACGCGGCCAGCCCTTCGGCGAGGCCTGCGTGCTCGTGCACCTGCCAGGCGCCCTTGGCCTTGGCCAGTGCCTCCTCCAGAGGCAGGTCCGCGATCACCCGGTGGATGGCCTTCAGATCGGGTGGATAGGAGGTGGAGTCCACCAGGAGCGCCAGGCCGAAGTCCCAGGGACCCGGGTTCACCGGGCCTTCGCAAGCGGTCGCCCCAGCCGTGTCCCGGCGCTCGCGCCGCAGGGTGTGGTGCTCGTGCTGGAGGGCGAGGTAGGTGGCGTAGCGGTGGTGACCGTCGGCGATGAGGGCCTGACGGGTACGGAGGTCGGCGTTGAGGGAGGCGAGTTCTTGAGGATCGGTGACGGCCCACAGACGGTGCCTGACCCCGTCACTGGTCTCCGCCTCGACCAGTGGCCGCTGGGAGGTGGCGATCTGGTCGACGAGGAGCGTGGCGGCGCCGCCGTCGCCCTCGTAGAGCAGGAAGATGGGCTCCAGGTTGGCCTCGGTCGTGCGCATGAGGGCCAGCCGGTCGGCGACCGGTCCGGGCATGACGTCCTCGTGCGGCAGGATGACGTGCTGCTCCGGACCTGCCAGGCCCACGTCGCCGATGAGCCCTCGTTGCAGGATTCCCGGGCCGGTCTGCTCGTAGACGTACACGGCGGGTGTCTCGTCGGGCGCCAGCACACCGGAGGAGAGCCAGGCCTGAAGGGTCTCCCGAGCCTCGGCGTACCGGTGGCGGTCGGCGCCGGGAAGGATCAGCCGCACCACATTGTTGGGGTGTGAGCCGAGCAAGTCTCGTATGTCGGCTTCTTCGACCAGGTCATAGGGCGGAGAGGTCACCTTTGCCAGATCGTCGACCGTGAACCTCACACCGCGGAACGGGCGTAGCACCAGCCCGTCGGGTACCGGCAGTTCAGGATTCGCCATAGGGGGCATGCTGCCATAAAGGCCTGAAACGTCCAGGGACCGCTCCGATGGCGCGGTGGTGCCCGGGCCGTCAGGAAATCGGTCAGATCTGTCGTCTGTCGATGAAGGAGGCCTCACGTATGGTCCAAGGACGTAGCGGTCCGTCTGATTCCCCCAGCCCCGAGACGGGCGCTCCGGCCGGGGACGTCTATGACTGGTTCCAACGAGGGATGAAGCTCCTGGCTGAGGGGAGCCCGGCGGCGGCTGTCGCGCTGCTGGAGCGTGCCGCCGAGGCCGAGCCGGAATCACGGAGTATTCGAGAGGCGCTCGCCCGCGCCCAGTTCAACTCCCGGCAGTACGCCGACGCGGTCGACAGCTTCCGCTGGATCGTCGATGCCAATCCGGCCGAGGACTACGCCTATTTCGGTCTCGGTCTCGCCCTGTGGCGTACCGGAGACATGGAAGCAGCCCAGGAGCCGCTGGCCATCGCCGCGGCCATGCGTCCTGACCAGCGGCATTACGTGACGGCGCTGAAAAGCGTCCGTGCCACGTTACGTGCCCGCCGGAGCTGATCCTCGTGGGTGATGGAATGGAGGCGTGGACATAAAGACGCTGATCGACCCGTATGACACCCTTCTCCTTGATCTCGATGGGGTGGTGTATCTCGGGCGCGATGCCGTGCCGGGGGCTCCCGAGTCGTTGCGCGAGGCGGCGGGACGTGGTGTGCGGCTCGCCTATGTCACCAACAACGCCTCGCGCACTCCGGGTGCGATCGCCGAACACCTGAGCGCGCTCGGAGCTCCGGCGACTCCGGAAGACGTCGTCACCTCGGCCCAGGCCGCCGCGCGACTGGTGGCCGAGCGGGTCGCCCCTGGCGCGGCGGTGCTGACGGTCGGAGGGATGGGGCTGCGCAGCGCCCTGCGCGCACACGGCCTGCGTCCGGTCAGCACCGCCATGGAGGGCGCGGTCGCGGTGGTGCAGGGCATCGCGCCCGGCCTGTCCTACGGTCTGCTGTCGGAGGGCACGCTGGCCGTGCGGCAAGGAGCGTTGTTCGTGGCCGCCAACGCCGACTCGACCATGCCGACCAGCCGGGGCGAGCTGCCGGGGAACGGCGCGATGACACGGGTGATCGCCACGGCGACCGGGGTGGAGCCGATCGTCGCGGGAAAGCCCGAGCCGCCGCTGCACCGCGAGTCGATGCTGCGGACCGGGTCGCGTCGGCCACTGGTGGTCGGCGACCGGCTCGACACCGACATCGAGGGGGCGACCAACGCGGGAGTGGACAGCCTGCTGGTGCTGACCGGTGTGGCGACCCCTCTCGACCTGCTGACCGCCGGCCCCCGGCATCGGCCCACCTATGTCGCCGCCGACCTGTCGGCCCTGCACAGGCCCTACCCCCAGGTGCGGCGGGACGGGGAGGGGTGGGCCTGTGCGGGATGGTCGGCACGGTGGGAGGAGGGCCGTCTCCGCCTCGAAGGGCGGGGGGACCCGCTCGACGGGCTCCGGGCGGCCGCCGCCGCGACGTGGGAGGCGGCCGGAGAGGGGCAGGCGGACGAGGACGCGGTGAAGGCTGTCCTTGTCTCCTCCCTTTCCGGCGGAACCTCCTGAATCTTTCCGACGGCACCCCTGAGGGGCATGTCCCCTGGACGGGGACGCCGACGTGCTCTTCCGTCACTCTCCGGAGCCGGGCCGTCCGGAGCGGCTCGTTCAGAGGAGCTTACGGAGGCGGAGAAGGTCGCCGAAGCTGGCGTCGATCTTGACCCGGCCGCTGAACACGGCGCGTCCCATGTCGAGCTCGCCGTTGACCAGGGAGACCAGGTCGTCGCTGCCGATGGTCAGCTTCACCTCGGCGGGTCTGCCGTCGGCGGGAGGTGAGTCGCCGAAGGGGCCGAGGCCGCCATGGTGGATGCGGCCGTAGAAGGTGACGTCGAGGTCGCGGATGTGGCAGCTGATGCTGCGCTCGACCACGTGTTTGCTACGGCTCTCCTGGTCAACCTCGTCGAACTGCTCACCGAGTTTGCGTAGTGCCACCCGGCACTCGTCGACGGTCGCCATCGCGTGGCGCTCCTTTCTGTTCGGACCGGCCCGAATCCCTTGAACCTACGGACGGTAGCGTTCCACATGAATGCAACGTGCGATCCGGCACGCGGGGATGCGCCGGAGGAAGGAGTCTCCTGTCATGGCGTTCGAAGCGCTGCGGGGATATGTGCAGGCGGCTACGGGTCTCACGGAGATGACAACGAACAGAGCCCGTGCGGTAGTTCGCGAACTGCTCTCCTCAGGAGAGACTGGTCTGTCTCAGATGTCCGGCCAGGTCGACAAGATGGCCAAGGAGCTTGTCGCGACGGGCAAGGCCAACCGGGAGCAGCTCGACGAGCTCGTCAGGCTGGAGGTGAACCGGCTGCTCGGTGCGCTCGACCTGACTCGCAGTGAGGACGTCGACCGGCTGCGGGCCCGGGTGGGGGAGCTGGAGGCCAGAGTCGCCTCCGCCGAGGAGGCGCTCGGGAAGGTCTCAGCCGAGCGGAGCCGTACGACGGCCGAGGGCGACGCTTCCGGCGGGCCCGCCACGCGGAGCCGTACGACGGCCGGGGCCGGTTCTCCTGACGGGCCCGCCGAGCGGAGCCGTACGACGGCCGAGGGCGAGATTTCCGGCAGGCCCGCCAGGGGGGCCGCGAGGGCGGGGAGGGCGGTCAAGGACACGGGCGAGGGCAAGGGCAAGGGCACCAAGGCGACGAGCGCCGCCGCTTCCGATACGGTCAAGGCGTCCACGGGCAAGGCGGCTCACGCGCCGCGCGCCCGGACGACCACCAAGTCGGCGAAGAGCACCTCCGGAGGGGGCGCATGACGGACCTGCCGGAAGAGACCGGCGAGGAGCGGGTCGACACCGCGCTGGGCGGGCTCGCCCGGCTCGGCGCGATGCCCGTCTCGGCGCACGTGCGCGTGTTCGAGGAGGTGTTCACCGGGCTCGAGCAGGCACTCGCCACGGTGGACGGCACCCCGGACCGGCAGCGGTGAGCCGGCGGACGCGCCTCGACAGCGAGCTCGTGCGCCGGAGGCTGGCCCGGTCCCGGGAGCAGGCGGCCCAGCTCATCGAGGCGGGCCGGGTCACCGTCGGCGGCCAGCCGGCGGCCAAGCCCGCCACCCAGGTGGACACCGCCTCCGCCATCGTGGTCACCGAGGCCGCCGAGGGCCCCGACTACGTCTCGCGGGGGGCGCACAAACTCGTCGGCGCCCTGGAGGCCTTCGGCCCCCGGGGCCTGACCGTCGCGGGACGGCGCTGCCTGGACGCGGGGGCCTCGACGGGAGGCTTCACCGACGTGCTGTTGCGCAACGACGCGGCGCACGTGCTCGCCGTCGACGTCGGGTACGGCCAGCTCGCCTGGTCGCTGCGGACCGACGGACGGGTCACGGTCATGGAGCGGGTCAACGTCAGGGATCTGACACCCGACATGGTGGGCGAGCCTCCCACGCTGATCGTCGGCGACCTGTCCTTCATCTCGCTGCGCCTGGTGCTGCCCGCCCTGACGCTGTGCGCCGCCGAGCGGGCCGACTTCGCGATGCTGGTCAAGCCGCAGTTCGAGGTCGGCAAGGAGCGGGTCGGCGCCGGCGGGGTCGTGCGCGACCCCGTCCTGCGGGCGCAGGCCGTGCGGGATGTCGCCGGAGCCGCGCAGGCGCTCGGCCTCACCGTGCGGGGCGTCACCGCGAGCCCGCTGCCGGGCCCGTCGGGAAACGTGGAGTACGTCATCTGGCTCGGCAAGGGAGAAGGCGCGCCCCCGGTGGCGGACATCGACGCCGAGATCGAACGCGCGGTGGCAGAAGGCCCTCAGTAGTGGCTATCCCCCGAAAGAGTGGAACATGACTACCAAGCGCACCGTGCTGGTCACCGCCCACACCGGGCGGGAGGCGGCTGTCGACACCGCTCGGACGGTGATCGGCCGCCTGGTGGAGGCGGGGCTGACCGTGCGTGTTCTCAACGCCGAGGCCGAGGCGATCGCCTGCGCGGGCGCCGACGTGGTGCCCGCGAGCGCCGCCGCGGTCCAGGACGCCGAGATGATGATCGTGCTCGGCGGTGACGGCAGCCTGCTGCGGGCCGCCGAGCTCGCGCGTCCGGCGGGCGTGCCGCTGCTGGGCGTCAACCTCGGGCACGTCGGTTTCCTGGCCGAGGCGGAGGTGGAGGACCTGGCGGTCACGGTGGACTGCGTGGTCCAGGGCCGCTATGACGTGGAGGAGCGGATGACCATCGAGGTCACCGCCCGCCTCAACGGCCAGTTGCTGGCCGACACCTGGGCGCTCAACGAGGCCACCGTGGAGAAGAGCGACCGGATGCTCGAGGCGGTCGCGGAGATCGACGGGCGGCCGCTGTCACGCTGGGGGTGTGACGGGGTCATCTGCGCCACTCCGACCGGTTCCACCGCCTATGCCTTCTCGGCCGGCGGGCCGGTGGTCTGGCCGGAGGTGGAGGCGCTGCTGCTGGTGCCGATCAGCGCCCACGCGCTGTTCTCCCGGCCGCTGGTGATCTCTCCCCGCTCCACGCTGGCCTTGGAGGTTCAGCCGGAGACGGCCGGGGCGGTGCTGTGGTGCGACGGCCGCCGCCGGTTCGATCTGCCCGCCGGCGCGCGGGTCGAGGTCCGCCGTGGCGAGGTGCCGGTACGGCTGGCGCGGCTGCACGGCCTGGAGGACACCGGGGCGCCTTTCACCGACAGGCTGGTCGCCAAATTCGATCTCCCTGTACAGGGGTGGCGTGGCCGGGTGCGGTCGTAGCGCGTCCGGGCGATTGCTGTCCCAAGCGCGTAGGATCGTGCCCGCGCACCGCACTGATGTTCGGTGAATTCGATGTGACGGGAGGGACCAGTGCGACCCAGGGTCGAGGAGGTCCGCATCCAAGGGCTCGGCGTGATCGACGAGGCCGTCCTGGTGCTGTCGCCGGGATTCACCGTGCTCACGGGCGAGACCGGTGCGGGAAAGACCATGGTGGTGACCGGTCTGGGGCTGCTGTTCGGCGGCAGGGCCGATCCCGCCCGGGTCCGTCCCGGCTCGGACAAGGCCACCGTCGAGGGCACGCTCGTGGTCGACCCGGCGGGGCGGGTGGCCCAGCAGGTGCAGGACGTGGGCGGCGAGATCGAGGACGGGGAGCTGATCATCTCGCGGACCGTCTCCGCGGAGGGCCGTAGCCGTGCCTGGCTGGGCGGCCGCACGGTCCCCGTGGGCACGCTCACCTATCTCGCCGAGGACCTGGTGGCCGTGCACGGCCAGATGGACCAGCAGCGGCTGCTCCAGCCCGGCCGCCAGCGGGCCGCCCTCGACCGTTACGCGGGTGAGGACCTGGTCAAGCCGCTGCGCTCCTACGAGCACGCCTACAAGCGGCACAAGCAGGTCGCCGACCAGCTGACCGAGCTGACCGCCCGGGCGCGGGAGCGCGCCCAGGAGGCCGACCTGCTCAAGTTCGGGCTCGACGAGGTCGAGAAGGCCGACCCCAAGCCGGGCGAGGACGCCGAGCTCCGCGAGGAGGTGGACCGGCTCTCCCACGCCGACTCCCTCCGGAACGCGGCCGAGACGGCGCACCGGGCGCTGCTGGGCGATCCCATGTCCGGTGAGCAGGTCATGCAGGACGCCATCGCGCTGGTCGGCCAGGCCCGCACGGCCGTCGAGGCGGTGCGGGAGTTCGATCCGGTGCTGGCCGGGCTCGCCGACCGGCTCGCCGAGGCGGGCTACCTCATCTCCGATGTCGCCACCGAGCTGGCCGCCTACGCCGAGTCGGTCGAGGCCGACCCGGTCCGGCTCGCGGTCGTGCAGGAGCGCCAGGCCGTGCTCGCCCATCTCGTCCGCAAGTACGGCGAGGACACCGGCGTGGTGCTCGCCTGGGCCGCCCAGGCGGCGCAGCGCGTCACCGAGCTCGAAGGCGACGACGAGCGGATCGGCGACCTCACCCGGGAGCACGAGGAGCTGACCGGCCGCCTCACCGAGCTGGCCGCCGAGCTGACCAGGATCCGGGCCGCCGCCGCCGAACGGTTCGGCCAGGCCGTCACCGAGGAGCTCACCGCGCTGGCCATGCCGCACGCCCGGGTGGTGGTCGGCATGACGGCCGCGGCCGACTTCGGCCCGCACGGTGTCGACGAGGTCGAGCTGCGCATGTCCCCGCATCCGGCCTCGCCGCCGCTGCCCCTGAACAAGGGCGCCTCCGGCGGTGAGCTCAGCCGGGTGATGCTCGCCATCGAGGTCGTGTTCGCCGGCGCCGATCCGGTGCCGACGTTCGTGTTCGACGAGGTCGACGCGGGCGTGGGCGGCAAGGCGGCGGTGGAGATCGGCCGGCGTCTGGCGCGTCTGGCCCGCACCGCCCAGGTGATAGTCGTCACTCACCTGCCCCAGGTGGCCGCCTTCGCCGACCAGCATCTGGTCGTGGAGAAGGCCGGCGACGGCAGCGTGGTGCGCAGCGGGGTGGTCGCGCTCGACAAGGACGGCCGGGCGCGGGAGCTGTCCCGTATGCTCGCGGGGTTGGAGGACTCCGAGCTGGGCCGCGCGCACGCGGAGGAGCTCCTCTCGATCGCCGCCGCAGATAAGGCGTAGAAGAAGGACTGTTTTCGGATGCTCGGGGGAGCAGAGACTCGTGGGGATCTTCCGTGACGAATCTGACATGCTGCCGTGGGTTTGGCTTTCCTGGTCATTCGCTCTGGCAGGATGGTCGTGATGAAGGTGCCGATTGACGAGCTTCAGAGCAGGCTCACCGGTTACCTCCGCCGCAGGAAGGTCACGGACCTTCCCGGGGTGACGGCAGTGGCGAGAATCGATCGGCGGACCAAGGGGCTGACCAAACGCCTCCGGCCCGGGGAAATCGCGATTATCGATCACGTTGACGTCGACCGGGTGAGCGCGGAGGCGCTTGTCGCGTGCGGCGCGGCGGGCGTGGTCAACGTGGCCGCGGGCATCAGCGGCCGCTACCCCAACCTGGGCCCGCAGATCATCGTCGAGGCCGGGGTGCCGTTCGTCGACAACGCCAGCCCCGAGCTGTTCGAGCGGGTCAAGGACGGCGATCTGGTCCGGGTGCACGAGGGGGCCGTCTACCTCGAGGACGAGCTGGTCGGCAAGGGCGAGGTGCAGACGGCCGAGGCCGTCGAGGCCGCGATGGTCGAGGCGCGGGCCGGGCTGACCGTCCAGATCGAGGCCTTCGCGGCGAACACCATGGAATACGTCCGGCGCGAGCGCGACCTTCTGATCGACGGGGTCGGCGTGCCCGACATCCGGACCGTCATGGAGGGGCGGCACGTCCTCATCGTGGTGCGCGGTTACCACTACAAGGAGGACATCGCCGCACTCCGGCCCTACATCCGCGAATACCGCCCGATCATGATCGGGGTGGACGGCGGGGCCGACGCGCTCATCGAGGCCGGTTATGTGCCCGACATCATCGTGGGCGACTTCGACTCGGTCTCCACCAAGGCCCTCACCTCCGGCGCCGAGTTGGTCGTGCACGCCTACCGGGACGGCAGGGCGCCGGGCCTGGAGCGCGTCCAGCAGCTCGGCCGAGATGCCGTGATCTTCCCGGCGATCGGCACCAGCGAGGACATCGCGATGCTGCTCGCCGACGACAAGGGCGCCGACCTGATCGTCGCCGTCGGCACCCACGCGACCCTGGTGGAGTTCCTCGACAAAGGCCGTTCGGGCATGGCCAGCACCTTCCTCACCCGGCTCCGGGTGGGCAGCAAGCTCGTCGACGCGAAGGGCGTCAGCCGGCTCTACCGCAGCCGGATCTCCACCCCGTCCCTGCTCCTGCTCGTCGCCACCACGCTGATCACCATGGGGGTGGCGATCATCGTCTCCCCGGTGGGCAAGATCTGGCTCGACAGCGTCCGCGACGGCTGGAACGGCTTCATCTTCTGGCTGGTCGGACTCTTCTCGTGATCGATTTCCGTTATCACCTCGTCTCCATCGTCGCGATCTTCCTCGCGCTGTCGGTCGGCATCGTGCTGGGCACCAGCTTCCTGGAGGATCCCGTCATCAAGGCGACCGAGAGCCTCGCCAACCAGCTCCGCGTGGGCAACGACGAGCTCCGCGACCAGGTCGACGCCCTGCAGAGCCGCGAGGCGGGCAACGACGCCCTCATCACCTCCAGCACCCCCCGGCTCGTCCAGGACGCCCTCGCCTCCGAGCGCGTGGTGATCGTGGAGGCCCCCGGAGTGACGGCGGGCACGCGTGAGGCGGCGCAGCAGGTGATCGCCGCGTCGGGGGCGACCGTGACCGGCAGGGTCACCCTCACCGACCGATACATCGACCCCAGCGGGTCGGCCTCCATCGACGCGCTGGTCACCGAGGCCAAGCCCGCCGACATGACGCTCCCCGTCGAGGGGACGACCTATGACAAGGCGGCCGTGCTGCTCGCCAGCGCGATCGTGACCAGCGACCCCGCCCAAATGGGCAAGGTGAATCCCACCGCGACCGGGATCCTGGAAGCCTTCCAGCGCGGCGGCCTGCTCACCGTCACCGACCAGCCCGCCAAGCGCGCGGACCTGGCCGTGCTGATCGCCCCTCCGGAGCCCTACACCGGCGACAACGCCGCCCAGCAGGCGGGCGCGATCGTGTCGATGGCCCTCGGCCTGGACGAGGGCGGCCGGGGCGCGGTGCTGACCGGCGCCCTGACCGGCACCGCGGCCGGAGGCGCCATCGCCGCGCTGCGCGAGGACACCGCTGCCGCGGAGAAGGTCTCCAGCGTCGACACCCTCGATATGCCCGCGGGCCGAGTCGTGGTGGTCTACGCTCTGCGGGAGCAATTGTCCGGGGTTGCCGGGCACTACGGCATCGGCCCCGGCGTCTCGGGCATCGAGCCCAGTGCGCCCCCCACCCCCACGGCCACCTCCGGAGGATGACCCGATGGCCCGTCGTGCTTTTCTCGGCGCTCTGGCCGGCGCTTTTCTCGGCGCGGCGGCCGCCCGCGCCGCCTACGCCGCCTTCACCCGCAGGCCGCCGATCGGCGACGCGGAGACCTGGGACCGGACCAATCACCGGGGCGAGCCGATCACGCTGCTGGAGGGGCCGGCTTTCGTCGCGGGCGCCGGCGCGGCCGCGGCCGTGCTGCCCGGCCTGCCCGTCAGGGTCCGTGCGGCCGTCCTGACGGCCGTGGTCGGCAGCGGTGCCCTCGGCGCCTACGACGACCTGTACGGCGCGACGTCCTCCAAGGGGTTCAAGGGCCACCTGAGCGCTCTGGCCAAGGGCGAGGTCACCAGTGGCGCCGTGAAGCTCCTGGGCATCGGCGTGACGGGCCTGGCCGCGGCCGCCCTGACCTCCCGGGGCCCCGTCGACACCGCCGTCAACGGCGCGCTGGTCGCCGGCGCCGCCAACCTGGCCAACCTCTTCGACCTGCGGCCGGGCCGCGCCATCAAGGTCGGCCTGCTCACCGGTGCGCCCCTGCTCGCCGCGGGCATCTGGCGTGACGCCCCGGTCCCGGTCACCCTGGCCGCCCTGCCGATCGGCGCCGCCGTCGCGCTCCTGCCCGAGGACCTGGGGGAGCGGGCGATGCTGGGGGACGCGGGAGCGAACGCGCTGGGCGCGCTGCTCGGCCTGGCCGCCTCCGTCGCTCTCGGCCGTCCCGGACGCCTGGCCGTCCTCGGCACCGTGGTCGCGCTGACCGCCGCCTCGGAGAAGGTCAGCTTCACCAAGTTCATCGCCGGCAACCCCGTGCTCAACCGCATCGACCTGCTCGGCCGTCGTCCAGTGGAGCAGGCACCCGGCAACTGATGATCAAAAAGATCGGGCAGGGGGTCGCCGGGGCGGCACTCCTCATCGGGATCGTGACCGTCGCGGCCCGGCTCGTCGGGTTCGGCCGCTATCTCGTCCAGTCGCAGACCGTCGGCAACCTCTGCCTGAGCACCGCCTACAACACCGCCAACTACGTGCCCAACATCGTCTTCGAGCTGGTGGCCGGCGGCGCACTGGCCGGGATGGTGGTGCCGGTGCTGGCCTCGGCGGCCTCCCGGGCGGGAGAGGACCCCGAGGCCAGGGCGGAGGTCGGCTGGACCACCTCGGCCCTGCTCACCTGGGTGATGCTCGTGCTGGTGCCGCTGACCCTGCTCATCGCCGCGTTCGCCGGGCCGATCGTCACGCTGCTGACCGGCAATCCCGACGGGTGCGACGTGGCGGAGGTCGTCGGAGCCGGCACGGACATGCTCGTCGTGTTCGCCCCCCGCATGATCTTCTTCGGTGTCGCGGTGGTCCTGTACGGCGTGCTCCAGGCCTACCGGCGGTTCATGGGCCCCGCCCTGGCGCCGCTGGTCTCCAGCCTGCTCATCGTCGCCTCCTTCCTGGTGTTCGAGCCGTTCGGCGACGGGGCCGCCGCCGACCTGTCGAATCTCACGACGGCGGGGCAGCTGACGCTCTCGCTCGGCGCGACGATCGCCGCCGCGGCGATGGTGCTCACCGTGGCCGGTCCGGTGGGCCGCCTCAAGCTGCGGCTGCGGCCCTCGCTGTCCTTCCCCCCGGGGGTCGCCGCCCGCGCGCGGCAGCTCGCCGGTGCGGGCGTCGCCGTGCTCATCGCCCAGCAGGTCGCGCTGATCGGCGTGATCCGCCTGGCCAACGACCTGGGCGGCGCGGGGGTGGCGGGGATCTACACCTACTCCTGGGCGCTGTACCAGCTCCCTTTCGCGGTGCTCGTGGTGCCGATCGCCACGAGCTCGTTCCCGGTGCTGTCGGTCCGGGCGGCCGACGGGGACCGGGCCGGTTTCGACAGCCTGGCCTCGTCCAGCACGCGGGTGATCCTGCTGGTGGCGGGGCTGGCGGCCGGGGTGATGGCGGCGGTCGCCATGCCCGTGTCCCGGGTGTTCGTGGAGGGCACGCCGGGCGGCGATCCCAGGGAGATGGCCGACGCCGTCGCGCTGTTCGCACCGGGTCTGGTGGGATACGCGCTGATGCTTCATCTCGCGCGGGTCCTGTACGCCTGCGGTCGGGGCCGGTCGGCGGCGGTCGCCTCGGTGGCCGGATGGGCCGTCGCGCTGGTGGCCCAGATCCTGCTGGCCCGGGCCGCGCCCAGTCCGTCCGACGTCGTGGGACAGCTGGCGCTGGGCAGCACCGTCGGCATGACCGTCGGCGGAGGTCTGCTGGCGCTCGCGGTGTCCAGGGCCGCGGGCGCGGGCGCGCTGGAGGGGGCCTGGCGGGCCCTGTCCGCCGCGGTGCTCGGCGGGGCGGCCGCCTACGGGGCCGGCCTGGCCGTGGTGACGGTCTCCGGCAAGGTGTCATGGTGGATGTGCGTGGTGGTCGGGACGGTGGCGGCGGTCGCCGGTTCGGTGGCGTTCGCGGCCGTGGCCGCGGTGATCGACAGACCGGATACCCGGCTGCTGCTGGAACGGCTCAGGCGGGTGCCCACTCCAGGAGGGGACCGTGGCGATGACTGAGGCGGGTGCACGGCTGGCGTTCGTGCTGGGGACCAGCGCGGGCGGGGTCGGCCGGCATGTGGCCATGCTGGCGGAGGGCCTGGTGGGGCGGGGCCACCAGGTGGTCGTGGCCGGGCCGCCGGAGACCGAGGAGGCATTCGGGTTCGGCCGGCTCGGGGCGCGGTTCGTGCCGGTGCCGATCTCCGACCGGCCCCGCCCGCTGAACGACCTGCGGGCGGTGCGGGCGCTCAGGGCGCTGCGCGGGGCGCACGCCGTACACGCTCACGGGCTGCGGGCCGGGGCGCTGGCCGCTCTCGCGCTGACCGGGACCCGGACCGGCCTGGTGGTGACCCTGCACAACGCCGCCACCGCGGGCGGTGCGGTCGGTGCGGTCTACGGGGTCCTTGAACGGATCGTCGCCCGCCGAGCCGATCGGATCCTGGTGGTCTCCCCCGACCTGGGGGAGCGGATGGCCGGGCTGGGCGCCGGGCACGTCGCGGCCGCCGTCGTCCCGGCGCCCGTGCTGCCCCCCTCCGGACGCTCGTCGCGGGAGGTCCGCGCCGAGCTCGGCACGGGAGATGGGCCGGTCTTCCTGACCGTCGCCAGGCTCGCCCAGCAGAAGGGCCTGGAGAGCCTGCTCGACGTCGCGGCCGCCTTCGGCCCCGGCCGGGCGCCCGCCGGATCCGCGCCGCGGGCGGTGTTCCTGGTCGCGGGGGAGGGGCCGTTGCGTGCGGAGCTCCAGGGGCGCGTCGACCGGGAGAACCTGCCGGTACGGCTGCTGGGCAACCGGAGCGACGTCGGGGATCTGCTCGGGGTCGCGAGGGCGCTGCTGGTGCCCAGCCGGTGGGAGGGGCAGCCGCTGACCGTGCAGGAGGCGCTGCGGGCGGGGACACCGGTGATCGCCACCGCGGTGGGCGGCATCCCGCCGATGGTGGGCGAGGGCGGGCTGCTGGTGCCGTACGGCGACGTCGCCGCGCTGCGCGAGGCGGTGGAGAGGGTGCTGGCCGACGACGAGCTCGTCCGGACTCTGGCAGGGGCGGCCGCCCGGCGGGGCGCCGGGCTGCCCGGGCGGGAGGAGGCGCTGGAGGCTGTGGCGGCGGTGTACGCGGGCATCTCGCGGGCCGGGACATCGGATCGCGGCTGATCGTCGAATTAGGCGCTGCCGAGCCGCACACCTATACTGGCTTGGTTAGGGGGGGAGTATCCCTTCGTGACAGTCTCGTCATCACGGTGCTGCCTCGCTCCACGAGGCCCCCGGGGCTGTCGGTCCGCATCAGACTTTCGCGGGCGGGAGAGACCTCCGGCAGTCAGTCGTGCGCGCCGCCGGAGGGTTATTAGTCGTGGCTGTTCCTTTTTGGGCATGGATTGCCGTCATCGGTGGCCTTCTCGTCGTCCTCGCCTTTGATCTGTGGATCGTCGACCGGGGCGAGCCGCGAGAATTCTCCCTGAAGCAGGCCGGTTACTGGGTCGCCTTCTATGTCGCCCTCGCGGTCGTCTTCGGCGTCGTATTGTGGATCTTCGCCGGGCCGACCCCGGCAGGCCAGTTCTTCGCCGGCTACATCACCGAGTACAGCCTGAGCGTCGACAACCTCTTCGTCTTCTACATCATCATGACCCGCTTCGCGGTGCCCAAGATCCATCAGCACAAGGTGCTGCTGGTCGGCATCCTGATGGCGCTGGTCATGCGGGGCATCTTCATCGCCGTCGGCGCCGCCGCGCTGGCGAACTTCGGGTGGCTGTTCTACGTCTTCGGCCTGTTCCTGCTCTACACCGCGGTGCAGCTGATCCGCCAGCACGGCCAGGACGAGGACGACGTCCCGGAGAACCCGGTCCTGCGCTGGGCTCGGCGGGCGCTGCCGCACACCGACGACTACGTGGGCTCCAAGGTCGTCGTCAAGGTCGACGGCAAGCGGATGGTCACCCCGCTGCTGATCGTGATGATCGCCATCGGCACCACCGATCTGCTGTTCGCGCTCGACTCGATTCCCGCGATCTTCGGTCTCACCACCGACGCCTTCATCGTCTTCAGCGCCAACGCGTTCGCCCTGATGGGGCTGCGTCAGCTCTACTTCCTGCTGGGCGGTCTGCTGCAGCGCCTGGTCTACCTGAGCTACGGTCTCGCGTTCATCCTTGGTTTCATCGGGGTTAAGCTGATTCTCGAGGCGCTGCACTCCAGTGGCGTGTCCTGGGCACCCGAGGTGCCGATCTGGCTGTCGTTGTCGGTCATCGGCGTCACTATGGTGATCACCACTGCGGCCAGCCTGATCAAGGCCCGTCGCGACGGACGCGAAAGCAAGGAAATCACCACCTCCGCGAGTGGCAAGCAGGGCTAGCGGATCGGCGCGTGAGCGGCTTTGCTTGTCTAGTTGCGCCGCATAAGGGCTGAGAGATGGGTAGCATCCTGCCCCAAGGCAGGTAGACATACCGGTCTAATGCCGCAAGACATCACAAAGGTTCCCTGTGTCCCACGATTCAGCAAGCCACCAGCCAGGCCGGGTACGGCTGGCACGTGGCGTCTCCCCGTGGTTGCTCCCGACTGTGACCGCCGCCGCAGTGACCTCACTGCTCAGCCGCCGCGACCGGCGCTGGGCGCTGGCGGCGGCCCCCCTGGCCGCGCTCACCGGTGGCATGCTCTGGTTCTTCCGCGACCCCGAGCGCACGCCGGGACCGGCGAGGATCCTGTCGCCCGCCGACGGCGTGGTGCAGAGCATCGACCCCTGGCCGGACGGCCGCACAAGGGTGGCCATCTTCATGAGCCCCCTGGACGTGCACGTCAACCGTGCGCCGCTGGCCGGCACGGTGACCTCGGTGGAGCACGTGGCCGGAGGGTTCGTGCCCGCCTTCAACAAGGACAGCGACAAGAACGAGCGGGTCGTGTGGCACCTGGACACCGCGCTCGGCGACATCGAGCTGGTCCAGATCGCCGGTGCGGTCGCGCGCCGCATCGTGCCCTACCTGGCGGCCGGGGCGAAGGTGGCCAAGGCCGAGAGGATCGGGCTCATCCGGCTCGGCTCGCGCGTGGACCTCTATCTTCCCGAGGGAATCGTTCCCGCCGTGTCGGTCGGCCAGCGGACCGTCGCGGGGGTGACGGCTCTTGACCACGGCTGACGCGAGCTGGCCGCTGGACGAGACGGACGACGAGCCCCGGGGGCCCGTCGGCAAGGCGTTCCGGCTCTCGGCGGCTGACTCCCTCTCCCTCGGCAACGCGCTGTGCGGCTTCCTCGCGGTCTGCGTGCTGGCCTGGTCGGCGATCAACCAGCTCCAGACGAACGGGAAGTTCGCGGCCGTTCCCCAGTTCTTCGGCACCGCGGTGGTGCTGCTCCTGATCGGCGCCACCTGCGACCTGTTCGACGGCCTGGTGGCCCGCAAGTTCCGCGCCTCGGCGATGGGGGCCGAGCTGGACAACCTGGCCGATGTGATCAGCTTCGGCTTCGCCCCCGCCTTCATGGTGGTCATCTGGGGCGGCTTCACCCAGAAGGTGCCGTTCCCACTGGTGATGGTCGCCGCGGCCTCGGTGCTGCTGGCCGGAGTCATCCGGCTTGCCCGCTTCGCCTGCGTGAAGACCACGAGCGGTGACTTCATGGGCCTGCCCATCCCGATGGGCGCCATGACGGTGGTCTCGATCGTGCTGCTGTTCCCGCCGTCGATCGTGACCCTGCTGCCCATCTTCGGTGTGGCCTACCTCATGGTCAGCCGGATCGAGTATCCCAAGCCCAAGGGCAACCTGGCCGCCGCCGTGCTGGCCTGGATGATGATCAACGTCGCCTGCCTCACCATCTGGGCCGCGGGTCTGGCCGGTGGCGACACGCTGATCAAGGTCGGCGCCTTGATGCAGGTGACCATCGTGGCCGCCATCCCGCTGCGCGTCCTGATGTTCAAGCGGGAGAAGCGCAAGGAGCGCAAGGAGTCGGAGAGCATCAGCTGACGGACGACGGCACACGGCCCGCCGGAGGCGGACCGCCGTGTGCCGATGTCCGTACCGCCCGCGCGGAGGCCGGGCCCGCGCGGGCGCCGCGGCGGATCGGGCCATGCGGGCCGTGCGGGCCTTCGGCCGTCCGCACGGCTGACGCCCCGGGCGTCGGCCGTGCGGGGGAGAGCGGCTACCAGCCGCGCTCCCGCCACTGCGGCAGTGAGGGGCGCTCGGCGCCCAGCGTGGTGTCCTTGCCGTGGCCCGGGTAGACCCAGGTCTCGTCGGGCAGCCGGTCGAAGAGGCGCTCCGACACGTCGGTGAAGAGCTGGGCGAAGCGCTCCGGGTCCTTGTTGGTGTTGCCGACGCCGCCGGGGAACAGCGAGTCGCCGGTGAACAGGTGGCCGGGGTGGTGCAGGGCGATCGAGCCCGGCGTGTGCCCGCGCAGGTGGATCACCTCAAGTGTGACCGCGCCGACGGTGATCCGGTCGCCGTGTTCCACCTCCAGGTCCACCGGCACCGGCAGCGCCGCCGCGTCGAGCGCGTGCGCGATCACCGTCGCGCCCGTCGCCGCGGCGACCTGCTCCAGGGCCTGCCAGTGGTCGCCGTGCTGGTGGGTAGTAATGATCTTGCTGATCGGCCGGTCGCCGATGAGCGCCAGCAGGCGGTCGGCGTCGGCGGCGGCGTCGATGAGCGCGCCGTCGCCGGTGTCGTTGCACCGCACCAGGTAGGCGTTGTTGTCGAACGGGCCGACGGCCAGCTTGGAGATCGTCAGAGCGGGCAGCTCCCGCACGTCGGCGGGACCGCCGACCTGCACGTCACCGGTGTACGTCACGGATACTCCTCGGGCGGGGTAGCGGGCAGGTGAGGAGGCGCGAGCACGGTCAGCCACGGCGGCGGCGCGGGCAGTGGCCCGGCGTCGGCCACGGCGGGCCGGTTGCCGCTGGCCCCCTCCGGCATCACCCTAAGCCCCGCTCCCGACGAGCGGCCGGTCAGCCAGCCCAGCAGGGCCCAGGCGTCGCCCTGCAGCACGGGTCCCGACCCCAGCTCCCGCCAGACCTGGTGGTGCTTGTCGCCGTCCTTGACCTCCTCGACCACGATCTCGCTGACCGTGCTGAGCTCGTGCGGCCAGCAGACCATCGCGTCGTGCAGATCCCTGCGGACGAACGCCTCCGGCCAGTCGGCGCACTCGTAGCCCGCCCCCAGGTCCACATGGTGCACCTCGACCTCGCGCACCCGCCGGACCAGTACGTACCAGGCCGGATGGTCGGGCGGGCGCATGCCGCCCACCATCGCCGACCATCCCTCGGCGGGCATCGCGGCGAGCGCCCCGGCCAGCCGCGCCGCGCTCTCCTCCAGGTCGGCCAGCTGCTCCTTCGCCGGCCGTACGGCTCCCGTCTCGATCTCCGCGTCGCGTGAACCCGGATCGGGGTACTGCGGGGTCCGGACACCGGTCCTGGCCCACGTGGCCAGGTTGACGAGGCTGTCGGCGTTGCGGGAGAGGTGGGTCAGTAGGTGCCCCCTGCTCCAGCCGGGCAGCCGGGAGGGGGCGCTGACATCGGCGTCGGACAGCCCGGCGGCGGTGGCGAGGAGACGGGCGGTGGAGCCGGTCAGCTCGGTAGTGAGCGTTTCTATGACATCCATCCCCTCACTCCATCATCGGGACAGGGGCCGGGGCCAGGGCATAAACCACCGTGTCCCCGTGGTTGGAACATGTGGCCGAACCGTCAAGTGTCCCGTGGGGCCCACCGGAAGGCCGTAGTCTGGAGAAGGCGGGGAAACCCTCGGCCCCGAGACGTGGCTCCGAAAATTGTCGGACCCCGTCGCTAGTCTTCCCGCGACCGCTCTTAACCCTCTACAACGACGTCGGGACTGCTGTGGCTGACCGCCTCATCGTGCGTGGCGCACGTGAACACAACCTCAAGGACGTCTCGCTGGACCTCCCGCGGGACTCTCTGATCGTCTTCACCGGACTGTCCGGTTCGGGCAAGTCCAGTCTGGCCTTCGACACCATCTTCGCCGAGGGCCAGCGGCGCTATGTCGAATCACTGTCGGCCTACGCCCGCCAGTTCCTCGGGCAGATGGACAAGCCCGACGTCGACTTCATCGAGGGGCTCTCGCCCGCGGTGTCGATCGACCAGAAGTCGACGAGCCGCAACCCGCGCTCGACGGTCGGCACGATCACGGAGGTCTACGACTACCTCCGGCTGCTCTGGGCGCGCATCGGCAAGCCGCACTGCCCGCAGTGCGGCCGCACGATCGCCCGGCAGAGCCCCGAGCAGATCGTCGACCGGGTGATGGAGCTCGCGGAGGGCACCCGCTTCCAGGTGCTCGCCCCCGTGATCCGCGGCCGTAAGGGCGAATACGCCGAGCTCTTCAGCCAGCTCCAGGCCAAGGGCTTCGCCCGGGCCCGCGTCGACGGCACGGTGGTCCGGCTGGACGAGCCGCCGACGCTGAAGAAGCAGGAGAAGCACGACATCGAGGTGATCGTCGACCGTCTCGCGGTGAAGGAGGGCGCGCGCAGCCGCCTCACCGGCTCCGTGGAGACCGCCCTGCAGCTGTCCGGGGGCACGATCACGCTGGAGTTCGTCGACCTGCCGGACGACGACCCCAACCGTGAGCGCTTCTACTCCGAGCACCTCTACTGCCCCTACGACGACCTGTCGTTCGAGGAGATGGAGCCCCGCTCGTTCTCCTTCAACTCGCCCTTCGGCGCCTGCCCCGAGTGCACCGGCCTCGGAGTGCGGATGGAGGTCGACCCCGACCTGATCGTGCCCGACCCGGAGACGGCCCTGGGCGACGGCGCGATCTCCCCATGGGCCGGCGGCCACACCAGCGACTACTTCGTCCGCCTCGTCGAGGCGCTCGGCCTCGCGATGGGGTTCAAGCTCACCACCCCCTGGGAGAAGCTCCCCAGGAAGGCGCAGCACGCCCTGCTGCACGGTCACGACGAGCAGGTCCACGTCCGCTACAGCAACCGCTACGGCCGTGAGCGCTCCTACTACACCGCCTTCGAGGGGGCCATCCCCTGGGTGCAGCGCCGTCATGCCGAGTCCGAGAGCGACGGCATGCGGGAGAAGTACGAAGGCTACATGCGGGAGATCCCGTGCCCGGCCTGCAAGGGGGCCAGGCTCAAGCCGGTCTCGCTGGCCGTCACGGTGGAGGACCGCTCGATCGCCGACGTCTCGGCGATGTCGATCGGCGAGTGCGCGAGGTTCCTGGCCGGGCTCCAGCTGTCCGACCGGGACATGCAGATCGCCGAACGGGTGGTCAAGGAGATCAACGCCCGGATGGGCTTCCTGCTGGACGTGGGTCTCGACTACCTGACCATGGACCGCGCGTCGGGCACCCTCGCCGGCGGCGAGGCCCAGCGCATCCGGCTGGCCACCCAGATCGGCTCCGGCCTGGTCGGCGTGCTCTACGTGCTCGACGAGCCGTCCATCGGCCTGCACCAGCGTGACAACCAGCGGCTGCTGGAGACCCTGATCCGGCTGCGGGACATGGGCAACACGCTCATCGTGGTCGAGCACGACGAGGACACCATCGCCGCCGCCGACTGGGTGGTGGACATCGGTCCCGGCGCCGGCGAGCACGGTGGCCAGGTCGTCGTCTCGGGCACGGTCGCGGAGCTGCTGGCCTCCGAGGACTCGATGACCGGCGCCTACCTGTCCGGGCGCAGGACCATCGCCATTCCCGCCAAGCGCCGCAAGCGCGACAGGAAGCGGCAGATCACGGTGAAGGGCGCCCGCGAGCACAACCTCAAGGGCGTGGACGTGGAGTTCCCGCTCGGGGTGTTCACCGCGGTCACCGGTGTCTCGGGGTCGGGCAAGTCCACGCTGGTCAACGACATCCTCTACAACGCCCTGGCCAAGGAGCTGAACGGCGCGCGCACCGTCCCGGGCCGTCACTCGCGGGTCAACGGGATGGACCTCGTCGACAAGGTCGTGCACGTGGACCAGTCGCCGATCGGCCGCACCCCCCGCTCGAACCCGGCGACCTACACCGGCGTCTTCGACAAGGTGCGCGACCTGTTCGCGCAGACCACCGAGGCCAAGGTCCGGGGCTACCAGAAGGGCCGGTTCAGCTTCAACGTCAAGGGCGGTCGCTGCGAGGCCTGCTCGGGCGACGGCACGATCAAGATCGAGATGAACTTCCTGCCGGACGTCTACGTGCCGTGTGAGGTCTGTCACGGGGCGCGCTACAACCGGGAGACGCTGGAGGTCCACTACAAGGGCAAGACGATCTCCGAGGTGCTCGACATGCCGATCGAGGAGGCCCTGGGCTTCTTCGACGCCATCCCGTCCATCAAGCGCTACCTCCAGACGCTGAACGACGTCGGCCTGGGCTACGTCCGGCTGGGCCAGCCGGCCACGACGCTGTCGGGCGGCGAGGCCCAGCGCGTCAAGCTCGCCTCGGAGCTGCAGCGCCGCTCCACCGGCCGGACGATCTACGTGCTGGACGAGCCGACCACCGGCCTGCACTTCGAGGACATCCGGCGGCTGCTGGGCGTGCTCGGCAAGCTCGTGGACGGCGGTAACACGGTCATCGTCATCGAGCACAACCTCGACGTGATCAAGACCGCCGACTGGCTGATCGACATGGGCCCGGAGGGGGGCTCCCGGGGCGGCAGCGTGCTCGCCACCGGCACGCCCGAGGAGGTCGCCCTGGTCGACGACAGCCACACCGGCCGTTTCCTGCGGAAGATCCTCGGTACCTGAGGCCGGATGCGAGACCGGGCCTGCGCGTCAATACCCTTGACGCGTAGGCCCGGTTTGGCGGGGGACATTGCGAGAAGGGCTGCAATGAGCAGCAGTGAAGGTTCAAGCATGCCCACACGCAGGCATGTGATCGGCGCCACGGCGGCCGTGGCGTGCGGGGCCGCGCTCACCGGCTGCGCCGGTGGCGGGCCCGGCCCGGGTATCGTGCCGCCGGGCATCAAGGGGAAGGTCATCGCCCAGACCGCCGACGTGCCGGTGGGCGGCGGCAAGGTCATCACCCAGTGGAAGATCGTGATCACCCAGCCCACCGCGGGGGTGTTCAAGGCGTTCACCGCGAGCTGTCCGCACAAGGGCTGCTCGGTCGCCCGGCCCGAGGACGGGATCATCCGCTGCCCCTGCCACGGCAGCGAGTTCGCCGCCGACTCCGGCAAGTGCCTCAAGGGCCCGGCGGGGGCGCCGCTGGTCGAGTTCGCGCTGAAGCTCGACGGCGACGGCATCGTGATCGTCTGAGGCCGTTCATCGGGATGGCCGCCCGGGACGGTGCCGGAGACACGCCGAGGGCGTATTTCTTCACAGTTTCCTGATGCCGGGTACGGCATGCTGAATCGGCACTGGGAGGGCGGCCGTACCTGAAGATGAGGACTCTGGAGGGTGACCATGACTGATACGACACGTCGCGCGGTGATGCTGGGCGCGGGAGGCGCCGGGATGGCCGCGGTGCTGACCGCCTGCTCGGGGTACGGAGACCCCGCCGCCGATGGCGCGTCGGTGGCCGCGGCGCCGGCCTCCTCCGCTCCGGCGGGTTCGGGCGCGGACTCCGGGGCGGCGGCGGGGGCGGCGGCGCTGACCAAGACCGCTGACATCCCCGAGGGGGGCGGCAAGGTCTTCAAGGACCAGAAGGTGGTGGTGACCCAGCCGGCGGCCGGGCAGTTCAAGGCTTTCACCTCCGTCTGCCCCCACCAGGGATGTGACGTCGCGACCGTCTCGGGTGGCACGATCAACTGCCCGTGCCACGGCAGCAAGTTCAAGATCGCCGATGGCTCCGTCGCGAACGGCCCCGCCAAAAAGCCTCTCGCGGAGAAGGCGATCAAGGTCGAGGGTGACTCCATCACCCTCGCCTGAGCACCGCCCGCGGCGCCGGCGAGGGAGGGGGACCCGGCGCCGGCGCCGCGGGGGTCCCGCGATGCGGGGACGGGTAGGGGTTCCGGAGAAGAGATCCTGTCGGTGAAGGCCGATAGGCTTTCTGGTGTGGCGAGATCTGTGGTTGGTCCGGCGAGTTTCCGGCCGAGTCCGGGGTCGATCCCCGAATCACCCGGCGTCTACCGGTTCAGAGGCGCCGAGGGCCGGGTCATCTACGTCGGCAAGGCCAAGAACCTGCGCCAGCGGCTGAACTCCTACTTCGCCGACTTCGCCGGGCTCCATCCGCGCACCCAGACCATGCTCACCACCGCCGTCGACGTCGACTGGACGGTCGTCGGCACCGAGGTCGAGGCGCTCCAGCTCGAATACTCCTGGATCAAGGAGTACGACCCCCGGTTCAACGTCAAATACCGCGACGACAAGTCCTACCCCTACCTCGCGGTCACCATGGGGGAGGAGTTCCCCCGGGTCCAGGTGTTGCGCGGCGCCAAGCGCAAGGGCACCCGTTACTTCGGGCCCTACTCCCATGCCTGGGCGATCAGGGAGACGGTCGACCTGCTGCTGCGGGTGTTCCCGATCAGGAGCTGCTCGGCGGGGGTGTTCCGGCGTGCCGGGCAGATCGGCCGGCCCTGCCTGCTGGGCTACATCGACAAGTGCTCGGCGCCCTGCGTCAGCAGGGTCACCGCCCAGGAGCACCGGACGCTGGCCGAGGACTTCTGCGACTTCATGGCGGGCAACACCGGCCGCTTCATGAAGCGGCTGGAGCGCGAGATGCGCCAGGCGGCCGCCGACCAGGAGTACGAAAGGGCCGCCCGGCTGCGCGACGACATCCAGGCGCTGCTGAGAGCCATGGAGAAGCAGGCCGTGGTGCTGGGGGAGGGCACCGACTGTGACGTCGTCGCACTGGCGGAGGATCCGCTTGAGGCCGCGGTGCAGGTGTTCTACGTCCGAGGCGGGCGCATCCGGGGCCAGCGCGGATGGGTGGTCGACAAGGTCGAGGAGGCCGGGCCCGGCGAGCTGGTCGAGCAGTTCCTGCTGCAGATGTACGGCGACGCGACTCCCGAGGCGCTGCCCAGGGAGGTGCTGGTGCCCGTGCTCCCGCCCGACGCGGAGGCGGTCACCGAGCTGCTCAGCGAGCACCGCAAGGCCCGGGTGGAGATCCGCGTCCCGCAGCGGGGGGACAAGAAGTCGCTGATGGAGACCGTCTGGCGCAACGCCATGGAGTCCCTGAAGCAGCACAAGCTCAAGCGGGCCAGCGACCTGACCACCCGGAGCAAGGCGCTGCAGGAGGTCGCCGACGCGCTCGACCTGGACCAGGCGCCGCTGCGCGTCGAGTGCTACGACGTCTCCCACATCCAGGGCACCGACGTGGTGGCCTCCATGGTGGTGTTCGAGGACGGCCTGGCCCGCAAGAGCGAATACCGCAGGTTCTCCGTCCGCTCCACCGAGGGCGACGTCGCCTCGATCTACGAGGTGATCTCACGCCGGTTCAAGCGGTATCTGGAGGAGCGCTCGGCCACCGGAGAGCTCGACGCCGAAGCCGGCGCCGAACCGGGCATCGACCCGGAGACCGGCAGGCCGCGCAAGTTCGCCTACCCGCCCAACCTGGTCGTCGTGGACGGCGGCCCGGCCCAGGCGGCGGCCGCCCAGCGCGCGCTGGACGAGCTGGGCGTGGACGACGTGGCGGTCTGCGGCCTGGCCAAGCGGCTGGAGGAGGTCTGGCTTCCCGGCGAGGACCTGCCGGTAATCCTTCCCCGGTCGAGCGAGGCCCTTTACCTCCTGCAGCGCGTGCGCGACGAGGCCCATCGATTCGCCATCACCTACCATCGTTCGAAGCGGTCGAAGAGCGTCAAGGAAAGCGCCCTGGACGAGGTTCCCGGGCTCGGTCCGGCCCGCAGACAGGCCCTGATCAAGCATTTCGGATCGGTGAAGCGGTTACGGGAGGCGACCGCGGCCCAGATCTGCGAGATTCCCGGGATCGGCCCCGCTACGGCCGAGACGATCGTGTCGGCGTTGAAGGGGGAGAACCCATGAACGGAAAAGAGCCAGCGTTCGTCATCGTCACCGGCATGTCGGGGGCGGGACGGAGCACAGCGGCCAAGGCCCTGGAGGACCTTGGCTGGTTCGTCATCGACAACCTGCCACCCGGCCTGCTGTTCGCCATGGCGGAGGAGGCCGGAAGGGTCAAGCTGGCCGCCGACAAGGTGGCCGCGGTGGTCGACGTGCGCAGTCTGGCGTTCACCACCGACCTCAACGCCGCGATCGAGGAGCTGGACGGGCGCGGCGTCGCCGTGCGGGTGGTGTTCCTGGAGGCCAGTGACGAGGAGCTGGTCCGCAGGTTCGAGAACGTCCGCCGTCCGCACCCGCTCCAGGGGGAGGGCCGGCTGGTCGACGGGATCGCCCGCGAGCGCGGCATCCTGCGCGAGGTCCGGGCGAACGCGGACCTGGTCATCGACACCTCCAACCTCAACGTCCACGAGCTCCGCGGCAAGATCGTCGCCTTCTTCGGCGGCGAGGACCGGCCGGGCCTGCGGGTCAACGTGGTCTCCTTCGGCTACAAGTACGGCCTGCCCGTCGACGCCGACCTCGTCGTCGACTGCCGGTTCCTGCCCAATCCCCACTGGGTCCCGGAACTGCGCCCGATGAACGGGCTCGACGCCCCCGTACGGGACTACGTTCTCAACCAGCCGGGCGCGAAGGAGCTGCTGGACGCCTACGACGAGGTGGTCGGCATCATCGCGGCCGGTTACACCCGTGAGGGCAAGGGCTACGCCACGCTCGCCGTCGGCTGCACCGGCGGCAAGCACCGCAGTGTCGCCATGGCCGAGCAGATCGGCGGCCGATTGCGTGACCGGGGAGGCATGGAGGTGCAGGTAAGCCATCGGGATGTGGGCCGGGAGTGATCGAAGGTCTCAAGGTCGTCGCGCTGGGTGGAGGGCATGGGCTGTACGCGTCGCTGACGGCGCTGCGCAGGGTCACCTCCGAGCTGACGGCGGTGGTCACCGTGGCCGACGACGGGGGGTCGAGCGGCAGGCTCCGCCGCGAGCTCGGCGTGCTGCCCCCGGGGGACCTGCGGATGGCCCTGGCCGCGCTGTGCGGGGACGACGACTGGGGACGGACCTGGAGCGAGGTCGTCCAGCACCGGTTCCGGAGCGAGGGCGACCTGCACGGGCACGCGGTCGGCAACCTGCTGATCGTGGCGCTGTGGGAGAGGCTCGGCGACACGGTCGCCGGTCTCGACTGGGTCGGCAGGCTCCTGGGCGCGCACGGACGGGTGCTGCCGATGTCCTCGGTGCCGCTCGACATCGCCGCGGAGGTGGAGCTGAACGGCGAGGTGAGCACCGTGCGCGGCCAGGTGGCCTGCGCGCTCACCCCCGGCCGGGTCCGGGCCATCTCGCTGGTCCCCGAGGATCCGCCTGCCTGCCCCGAGGCGGTCCAGGCGGTCCTGGACGCCGACTGGGTGGTCTTCGGTCCCGGGTCGTGGTTCACCAGCGTGCTGCCCCACCTCAAGGTGCCCCAGCTGGCCGAGGCCCTGCACTCCACGGCGGCGCGCCGTCTGGTCGCGCTGAACCTCGCCCCGCAGCCGGGGGAGACCGACGGCTTCTCCCCCCAGAAACATCTGGAGGTGCTGCGGCAGCACGCCCCCTCCTTGGAGGTCGACGTGGTGCTCGCCGACACCGGGGTGGCCGAGGACGGGGAGGAGCTGGCGAAGGCCGCCGCCGAACTCGGCGGACGGCTCGTCCTGGCCGCCGTGGCCGACCAGGACGGCTCGCCGCGGCACGATGCGCAACGTCTTGCCTCCGTCCTGGACGAGATTTTCCGTGAGAAGCGTTGATCCTGGTCAGCGGTGCTCAGGAGTGCGAGAAACTTCTGTGAGCCTGGTTTATCTCGGGCCGCATGAGGTCTGTATGGGGGAGGACGAACGCACATGGCGATGACAGGTGTGGTCAAGGACGAGCTGAGCCGGCTGCCGGTCCTGAAGCCTTGCTGCCGTAAGGCCGAGGTGTCGACGCTCCTGCGGTTCGCGAGCGGGCTGCACCTGGTGGGCGGACGGATCGTGATCGAGGCGGAGCTCGACACCAACGTCACGGCCAGGCGGCTCATCAAGGACATCGGCGAGGTGTTCGGTCACAAGGCGGAGGTGCTCGTCCTGGCCCCCGCGGGACTGCGCAAGGGCTCGCGCTACGTGGTGCGGGTCTACCGCGACGGGGAGGCCTTGGCCCGTCAGACCGGATTGATCGACAACCACGGCCGTCCGGTCCGCGGCCTGCCGCGCCAGGTCGTCGCGGGGGCGACCTGCGACGCCGAGGCCGCCTGGCGGGGGGCCTTCCTGGCGCACGGCTCGCTCACCGAGCCGGGCCGTTCCATGTCGCTGGAGGTCACCTGCCCGGGTCCGGAGGCGGCGCTCGCGCTGGTCGGGTCCGCCCGGCGGCTGAAGATCCACGCCAAGGCCCGTGAGGTCCGCGGCGTCGACCGGGTCGTGGTCCGCGACGGCGACGCGATCAGCGCGCTGCTGACCCGGCTGGGCGCCCACGACAGCGTGCTGGCCTGGGAGGAGCGGCGGATGCGCCGCGAGGTCCGGGCGACGGCCAACCGCCTGGCCAACTTCGACGACGCCAACCTGCGCCGTTCGGCCCGAGCCGCGGTGGCCGCCGGGGCCCGGGTCCAGCGGGCCCTGGAGATTCTCGGCGAGGAGGCCCCCGAGCATCTGGTGATCGCCGGCCGCCTCCGGGTCGAGCACAAGCAGGCGTCCCTGGAGGAGCTCGGCCAGCTCGCCGACCCGCCGCTGACCAAGGACGCCATCGCCGGGCGCATCCGCCGCCTGCTCGCCATGGCCGACAAGCGCGCCCAGGACATCGGCATCCCCAACACCGAGGCGAACCTCACGGTGGACATGCTGGCGCCTTAGGCGGGTGCACGACCGCCGGCGGAGCCCGCTCCCGCGTCTCCGGCCCCTCCTCACCCGGTCCGTGCGTCCTCGCGGGCCCGAGGCGTCTCCCGCGCCCCGCGCGGCGGCTCCCTCCTCGCCCGGCCCCCCGGCCCCCGGGCCCGGGGCGTCTCGCATGCGCGTCACGGGCGGCCTCCGTTCCGGTCCGGGGCCGCGCGTCCCTCCGGGCCCGGGCCGCCTCCGCGCCACGGGCGGGCCCGCCCCGTACGGCGCCCGGGGCGGGCCGCTTCCGCGCCGGGAATTTGCCCGTGTCACAGCAGGTCCTGCGGGTGTTGCAGGCGTGTGGAGTGACGATTCGGGCACTCCACTTGAAGAGGGCGATACCTACTCATGGGTTAAGGAAGAACACACCCCACCCCGCCAGTGGTCTACACCAATTTGGGTCCGATAGGGTTCGTGGTTGAGGTTTCAGCCCGCCCCAAGTCGCCGGTCCGGTGGACCGGCGCACCGACGTACGAGGAGATCGGCACCGTGACCATCCGCGTAGGCGTCAACGGATTCGGCCGCATCGGCCGCAACTTCTGGCGTGCGGTCGCTGCCAGCGGCAAGGACATCGAGATCGTTGCGGTCAACGACCTGACCGACAACGCCACGCTCGCCCACCTGCTCAAGTACGACAGCATCCTCGGCCGTCTGCCGTACGAGGTGAAGAGCACCGCCGACGAGATCGTCGTCGACGGCAAGTCGATCAAGGCCTTCGCCGAGCGCGACCCCGCCAAGCTGCCCTGGGGCGACCTGGGTGTGGACGTCGTGGTGGAGTCCACCGGCTTCTTCACCGACGCCAACAAGGCCCGCGTGCACGCCGAGAACGGCGCCAAGAAGGTCATCATCTCGGCTCCGGCCAAGAACGAGGACGTCACCATCGTGATGGGCGTCAACCACGACAAGTACGACCCGGCCAACCACACGATCATCTCCAACGCCTCGTGCACCACCAACTGCCTGGCTCCGCTGGCGAAGGTCCTCAACGACACCTTCGGCATCGAGAAGGGCCTGATGACCACGGTCCACGCCTACACGCAGGACCAGAACCTGCAGGACGGCCCGCACAGCGACCTGCGCCGCGCCCGCGCCGCCGCGCTGAACATCGTGCCGACCTCCACCGGCGCGGCCAAGGCCATCGGCCTGGTGCTGCCCGAGCTCAAGGGCAAGCTCGACGGCTTCGCGCTGCGCGTGCCGATCCCCACCGGCTCGGCCACCGACCTCACCGTCGAGGTCGGCCGTGAGACCACGGTGGAAGAGGTCAACGCCGCGTTCAAGGCCGCCGCCGCGGGGCCGTTCAAGGGTTACCTGACCTACACCGAGGACCCGATCGTCTCCTCCGACATCGTCACCGACCCGTCCTCCTGCATCTTCGACGCGGGCCTGACCAAGGTGATCGGCAACCAGGTCAAGGTCGTCGGCTGGTACGACAACGAGTGGGGCTACTCCAACCGCCTGGGCGACCTCATCGAGCTGGTCGGCGCCGACCTCTGATGAAGGATCTGTCTGAGTTCGACGTGAAGGGTCGGCGCGTCCTCGTCCGCGCCGACCTCAACGTCCCCCTCGACGGGGACGCCATCACCGACGACGGACGCATCCGGGCCTCGGTGCCGACGATCAGGGAGCTCGCCGACAAGGGCGCGCGCGTCGTCGTCTGCGCCCACCTGGGGCGTCCGAAGGGCGAGCCGAACCCGCAGTACTCGCTGGCCCCCGTGGCCAAGCGGCTGGGCGAGCTGCTGGGCGCCGAGGTCGTCTTCGCGACCGACGTGGTCGGGGAGTCGGCCCAGGACGTCGTGAAGGCCCTCCAGGACGGCCAGGTGGCCCTGCTGGAGAACCTGCGGTTCGAGCCGGGCGAGGAGTCCAAGGACGACGCCCTGCGGGCGGCCTTCGCCGAGAAGCTGGCCGCCCTGGCCGAGGTCTACGTCGGCGACGGCTTCGGCGCCGTGCACCGCAAGCACGCCAGCGTCTACGACGTGCCGCTGCTGCTGCCGCACGCGGCGGGCAGGCTGGTCGTGGCCGAGGTCGAGGTGCTCAAGAAGCTGACCGACGACCTCGCCAGGCCGTACGCCGTGGTGCTGGGCGGCGCCAAGGTCTCCGACAAGCTCGGCGTGATCGGCAACCTGCTCACCAAGGTCGACAGGCTGCTCATCGGCGGCGGCATGGCATACACCTTCCTGGCCGCCCAGGGCTACGAGGTGGGCCAGTCGCTGCTGCAGAAGGACCAGCTCGACCAGGTGCGCGGCTTCCTCAACGAGGCGGCCAAGCGCGGTGTGGAGCTCGTCCTGCCGGTCGACGTGCTGGCGGCCACCGAGTTCGCCGAGGACGCCGAGTACGAGGTGGTCGACGCCACCGCGATCCCGGCCGACCGGCAGGGGCTCGACATCGGCCCGCGCAGCCGCGAGCTGTTCGCGAGCAAGCTGGCCGACGCCGGGACCGTGTTCTGGAACGGCCCGATGGGCGTCTTCGAATTCGAGGCGTTCTCCGGCGGAACCCGGGCCGTCGCCGAGGCGTTGGTCCAGTCGGAGGCCTTCACCGTCGTCGGCGGCGGTGACTCGGCCGCGGCCGTGCGCAAGCTCGGCCTCCCCGAGGACGGGTTCTCGCACATCTCCACCGGTGGCGGCGCCAGCCTCGAATACCTGGAAGGCAAGACCCTGCCCGGACTCGTCGCGCTGGAGGCATAGGAGTGGACCGACGCAGTGAGCATCGCGCCGTCCGGACATGCCCGCGGCACGAGAGCACAGCAGGGACAGGCGATTCCGTCAGCACGCGAGGAGCGAGGAGCGACAGGTGACCACGGCGCGCAAACCGCTCATGGCCGGCAACTGGAAGATGAACCTCAACCATCTTGAGGCCATCGCCCACACCCAGAAGCTGGCGTTCGCACTGAACGACAAGGACTTCGACAGGGTCGAGGTGGCGGTTCTGCCACCGTTCACCGATCTGCGCAGCGTGCAGACCCTGGTGGACGGGGACAAGCTGCGGATCGTGTACGGCGGGCAGGACCTGTCGCAGCATGACGGCGGCGCCTACACCGGCGACGTCTCCGGGGCGATGCTCGCCAAGCTCGGCTGCACCTTCGTCCTGGCCGGGCACTCCGAGCGCCGGCAGTACCACCACGAGGACGACGACCTGGTCAACGCCAAGGTGCAGGCGGCCTACCGGCACTCGCTCACGCCGATCCTGTGCGTGGGGGAGGGCCTGCCGGTCCGTCAGGCCGGCGGCCAGGTGGCTCACAGCGTCTCGCAGCTCGACGGGGCGCTGCGCAAGGTCACCGCGGAGCAGGCCAAGTCCGTCGTGCTGGCCTATGAGCCGGTCTGGGCGATCGGCACCGGCGAGGTGGCCACTCCGGCCGACGCGCAGGAGGTCTGCTCGGCACTGCGTGTCCGACTCGCCGAGCTGTATGACGGCGAGGTGGCCGCCGCTGTCCGTATCCTTTACGGTGGCTCGGTCAAGTCTGACAACATCGCCGGCATCATGGCCCAGCCCGATGTGGACGGCGCGCTGGTGGGTGGCGCCAGTCTGGATCCGGGCGAGTTCGTGAAGATCTGCCGCTTCGGCGAAATGTCCGTCTGAGTAGGCCGTTCGGAGGGTACGACTTGACAGCACGTCGTACCCTCTTAGAGCAAGTTTGAATCGTCACGCCATAGGCGTCGTACAAGGGTCGCGCCCGGACGCGGGCCGCGCGTAAATAGGGAACAGGTCAACGGTGACAATCGGAATCTCCATCGCCCTCATTCTGGCGAGCATGCTGATGATCCTGCTTGTGCTGCTTCACAAGGGCAAGGGCGGTGGTCTGTCGGATCTGTTCGGTGGCGGTTTCTCGTCGTCGTTCGGAGGCTCCTCGGTCGTGGAGCGCAACCTTGACCGGCTCACCATCATCACCGGTGTTGTCTGGTTCGTGTGCATCATCGCGCTGGGCCTGCTCCTTAAGCCCTGACCCTTAAGCCCTGACCTGGCTTTTGCGAAGCGTGACAGTGGTTCAGCCCCCCGCATCCAACCGAGCGGCGGGGCCATCGAGCGAGGAGTTCATCCGTGGGTAGTGGCAACGCGATCCGTGGCAGCCGTGTCGGCGCGGGCCCGATGGGGGAGGCGGAGCGTGGCGAGGCGGCTCCCCGGGTAAGGGTCCCGTTCTGGTGCGCGAATATGCATGAGACGCGCCCCAGTTTCGCCAGCGACGCGGCCGTGCCGGAGTTCTGGGACTGCCCCCGGTGTGGTCTCCCCGCCGGTCAGGACGAGGCCAACCCGCCCGCGCCGCCGCGTAACGAGCCTTACAAGACGCACCTCGCCTACGTGAAGGAGCGCCGCAGCGACAAGGACGGCGCCCAGATCCTGGCTGAGGCTCTGGAGCGCCTGCGCTCCTCCTCGCGCCCGATCTACTAGGCACGGCCCGCCGGAGGCCCCCGTGGAACCCTCCACGGGGGCCTCCGGCATGTTCCGGCGAGGCCGCCCCGGCGGTCCCTCCGTACCGGACCCGGCCGTGCCGGCGCGCACCCGGCACCCGTCCGCGGGAGGCCGCCTGCCCGCCAGGAATTGGATCTTCATCGGGAGTCCGGGTAGCGTGCGCGGGGCCGTCGAGCGCTTCGGCGCTGCCGAGACGCCCGGTGACATCCTCTCCTCCCCGAAGGGAGGGGATTTTTGCGGTCGCCCGTGAGGGTTCCTGCTTCACCGCCAGCCGCCCGCCAGGAGGGAGTCTCCTTTGAGGTCTTACACCGGCTCCATAGGCGTTTCATCTCTCCGCCGGCCCGGCGGCGAGGGTATCGCCGATCACGCGAGCGGCGGCTCGGTCATCGCCGCCGCCGGACACGTTACCGAATCGCGCGCCGCCGCGCCGCGTTTCCTCCCCCGCCCGAGGGCGGGGATATCCACGCTCAAGGAGATCTGATGAACGCCGGAAACCATCGCCCCCTGCGCATGCTCGTCACGGGAGGGGGGACCGGCGGCCACACCTACCCCGCGCTGACCACCGTCGCGGCCGTCCGCGAGCAGGCCGCCGCCCGCGGGCTCGATCTCGACGTGCTCTGGGTGGGTACGGCCACCGGTCTGGAGGCCCGCATCGCCGTCGAGCACGGCATCCCGTTCCGGGCGATCAAGGCGGGCAAGCTGCGGCGCTCGCCCAGCCCGCGCGAGCTGCTCACCAACCTCGCCGACATGTTCCGGATCCCGGTCGGGGTCATGCAGGCGTTCGGCGTCGCCGCCCGCTACCGCCCCGACGTGGTGCTGTCCACCGGAGGGTACGTGTGCGTGCCGCTGGGGGTCGCCTCCCGGATGCTCGGCCGCCCGCTCGTGATGCACGAGCAGATCACCGCGCTCGGCCTGGCCAACCGCATCCTGGCGCGGTTCGCCACCCGGATCGCGCTCACCCACCCGTCGTCGATCGAGCACCTGCCCGCTTCGGCGCGGGAGCGGGCCGTGGTCACCGGCAACCCCGTCCGGCCCCACCTGCTGAACGGCAACGCCCCGTCCGGCCGGTGGCACTTCCGTCTCTCGCCCGAGCTGCCCCTCGTCTACGTGACCGGTGGCGCCCAGGGCAGCCGCCAGATCAACACCATGATCGAAGCGATCCTGCCCTCGCTGCTCACCCGCGCGCAGGTGCTCCACCAGTGCGGTCCCGACTGGATCGACCAGCTCACCCGGACCGCGGCGGGACTGCCCGGCGAGCTCGCGGGACGCTATCAGCCGGTGCCCTACGTCGGCGACGAGCTGGCCCACGTGCTCGCCGCCGCCGACATCGTGGTCTCCCGCAGCGGCGCGGGCACCCTCGCCGAGCTGACCGCCGTGGGCAAGCCGTCCGTCCTGATCCCCCTGATCCCCTCCGCGGGGGACGAGCAGCGTCAGAACGCCCGCTACCTGGTCGAGGCGGGAGCGGCCCGGGCGCTCCTCGAAAGCGGGCCCCAGGCCGGCCAGCTCCTCGAGGAGCTCGACATCCTGCTCGCCGACCCGCAGGCTCGCGTCACCATGGCCAAGGCCGCCCGGTCGCTCGGCCGCCTCGACGCCGCCGACGCCCTCGCCCGGGTGATCCTCCAGGAGGCGGACGCCGCCGGATCCAGCTGATCCGCCGTCCTCCGGCTGGACCGGCCCGCGTCCGCCGTACGGCGTGCGGTCGCGTCCGAGCCGGGGGACCGGGCCGGGGGCGGGCGGAGATCCGTACCGTGGCGGCCTCGGAGGCCGTGGGACACGACCGCGTCCGGTCTCACGGTTCGACGAGGCCGGCGCGGATGGCGTAGCGGGTCAGATCGAGCCGGTCGCGCATGCCGAGCTTCTGCAGGATGTTCGCGCGGTGCCGATCGACGGTCTTCACGCTGATGACCAGTGTCTCGGCGATCTCCTTGGCGGAGTTGCCCTCGGCGATCAGCTTGACGATCTCCTCCTCCCGGGGCGTCAGGATGCTCTCGGGCACGCGCTCGCCCTGCCGGACGCGCTGCAGGTAGTCGCGGATGAGCGCGGTGATCGCGCCGGGGTAGAGGAAGGGCTCGCCCCGCATCGCCGCCCGGCAGGCCTCCAGGAGGTCACGGTCGGCGACCGACTTGAGCACGTAGCCCGAGGCGCCCGCCTTGAGCGACTCGAAGAAGTACTGCTCGTTGTCGTACATGGACAGGATCAGGATGCGGATGCCGGGGGAGCGCCGGGAGATCTCCCGGGCCGCCTGGATGCCGGTCATGCGCGGCATCGCGATGTCCAGGATGGCCAGGTCGACGTCATCGGCGGAGGCGGCCTCGACGGCCTCGGCGCCGTCGGCCGCCTCCGCGACGACCATGAGATCGGGTTCGGCGTCGAGGATCAGCCGTAGTCCGTGGCGGACCAGGGCGTGGTCGTCGGCCAGCAGGATCCGTGTCTTGGGCGTGTCCACCGGGTTCAGCTCCGTTCCGCCGCGTCGGGTATGACCAGGCGTACGTCGGTGCCGCCGCCGGGTGCGGAGGCGAGGGTCAGGCGGGCGCCGATGAGCAGGGCCCGCTCGCGCATGCCGCGGATGCCGGCCCCCTCCTGGAGCGCACCACCCCGCCCGTCGTCGGTGATGCGCAGCGTCAGGTGGCCGGATCCCGCGGTCAGCGACAGCTCCACACGGGTGGCGCGGGCGTGCCTGGCCACGTTGGTGAGGCTCTCCTGGGCGATCCTGTAGAGGACGAGCTCGACGTCCCCGCTCAGGGCGGGCAGGCCGGGGTCCACCCTGCGGGTGACCGGCACCCCGCTGACCGCCGAGAAGTCGCTGCTCAGCGCGCTCAGCGCGCTCTGCAGCCCGAGATCCTCCAGGACGCCGGGGCGCAGCCGGCGGGCGACCTGCCGTACCTCGTCGAGGCTGGAGCGGACCGTCTCCTGGACGGCGTGCAGCTCCTCGCGGAGGTCATCGGGCGCCCGGTCGGCCGCGCGCTTCAGGCCGAGGAGCACCACGGTGAGGCTCTGGCCGATCTCGTCGTGCAGCTCGCGCGCGATGCGCTGCCGCTCGCCCTCCTGGGCGGCCAGCGCGTACGCGCTGGCCGTGCTGCGCTCCGCCTCGAGCCGGTCCAGCATCGCGTTGAAGGTGTCGATGAGGTGCGTGAGATCGCCGTTGCCGCTGTCGGTGAGCCGGTCGCCGCTCCGCAGCAGGTCGACACGTTGCATCAGCGCGGCGAGCGCGTCGAGCGGGGCCAGGCTGGCGCGCAGCAGCAGCGCGTTCGCGGCGACGATCAGCGCCAGCCCGACCGTCAGGACCGGCACCTCGGCCAGCAGAACCGGTGAGGACACCGTGGCGGGGGAGAGCGCGAGCACGAGCGTGCCGACCGTGAACACCAGCCCGTTGATCACGAACAGCCGCCGGAACAGCGCTCGCGCGGGGGTCCGCGCGCGTGGCGCGGCCCTCGGTCCGTCGCTCTGCCGGTCGGCGTGGTCGCTCATCTCACCAGCCTCGTCGTCGTGGAGTGCGGTTGTCCATGGGGGCGGCCTCCCATCGCCGCGTGTCCCGCCTACAAGTCCTACCCCGCCCCGAATGGGTGCTGGACCTGATGGTGGCGGGGCGGCGGCACCGCCAGACTGGGGTGACAGGCGCCGCACGCAGGAGGGAGACGGGTCGACGCCGAACGGTCGCGGCGCGTGTTCCCGATGCACCGAGCTCCCAAGAACGGAGGAGTCCGCGAAGTGGACATCACCCGCACCACCGTGCCCGGCACCGGGGTCGTGCACCACTGCGTAACCCGGGGAGGACAGCGATTCGGCGTGCTGGTGGACGACGCCGACCGCCGCCGGCTTCTCATTTACGATCCCGCCGACCTCGACGTGCCACTGCAGTGCATCACCATGGAGCACGACGAAGCCGACCAGGTCGCCGAGATCCTGCACAGCCGCCCCATCCCCGACCGGCTCGCCGCCCTCGAACGCCGTTTCGCCGAAATCGCCGGGGAGGCGCCGTGACCGGCCGCCGCCCGGTGGCCCGGGGCGGACCGTCACGCTCGAAGATCTGCGGGGCGGGACTCAGCCGGCCGTCGTGAGCCGGTCGCGCAGGTAGTCCCTCAGCGCCACGGCGTTGTTGTGCTCGGTGTCCTTGGCCGCGTAGAGAAGCGTGACGGGCCCCCTGCGGGCGGCCTCCAGCAGCGGACGCAGGGCGTCCGGGGCGCGGTCCAGCTCCTGGCGGTAGCGGTGGCGGAACTCCTCGAACCGCTCCGGGCGATGGCCGAACCAGCGGCGCAGATCCGGCGAGGGGGCGACGTCGCGGACCCATCCGTCCAGCTTGAGGTCCTCCTTGCGGACGCCGCGCGGCCACATCCCGTCCACGAGGAACACCGCCCCCTTGGTGGGTTCCGCGTCGTACACCCGTCTGATGACGATATCCCCCATAGCCCGTGTCTACCCGTGCCGGCTGTCCCGAAGCGGGCGGGCTGGTGCGGCATATCAGGAAGGTCCGTAATATACGAATCTTCCTGATGTGTTTGTGACGTGGGGGACCGAAGTGACAACAAGCATGACCGGCTTCACCCGCCGCCGCCTTCTGCAGGCGGGCGCCGGAGTCGTTCCCGCCCTGGCGCTGGGCGCGAGCCCCGCGCGGGCGTCCGCGGGTCCGATCGTCAGCGGGGTCGTCCCCGCGGCGCTGGCGGGCTTCGACACCGCGGTGAAGAAGTACATCACCGAGCGCCAGATCAGCTGCGCGCAGCTCGCGGTGGCGCGGAAGGGCAAGATCCTGCTGGCGCGCGGCTACGGCACCTACACCGTCCCCGGCACCTCGGGCACCAGTATGCAGAACAGGATAGCCCGCTACATGCGCGTGCAGCCGACCTCGCTGTTCCGGGTCGCGAGCCTGAGCAAGCACCTCACCGCAGCGGCGATCATGCGGCTGGTCCAGGACGGCAGGCTCAGCCTGTCCGCGCCGGTCACCACGGTGCTGGGCCTGTCGGCCGAGGCCGACCCCCGGCTGGAACAGGTGACCGTGCTCCGCCTGATGCAGCACCTGGGCGGCTGGGACCGCGCCACGTCCAAGGACCAGCTCTGGATCGACCACACGATCTCCGCCACGCTGGACGTCCCGCTGCCGATCGGCCACGCCGACATCATCCGCTACGCCACCGCGCGGCCGCTGGACTTCGACCCCGGCTCGAAGATGGTCTACAGCAACTACGGCTACATGCTGCTCGGCCGGATCATCGAGAAGGTCTCCGGCATGAGCTACGAGTCCTACGTCAAGCAGAAGCTCCTGGCGCCCGTCGGCATCACCCGGATGCGGCTGGGCCGCAGCCTCAGGGCGGAGTCTCCCGTCGGTGAGGTGAACTACTCGTCGAAGTACACCGCCAAGTCGGTGGTGGACACCTCCGGCGCCGTCGTGCCCTACCCCTACGGGGGCTTCAACATGCCCAACCAGGACGCCAACGGCGGCTGGCTGGCCTCCGCCGTCGACATGGTGAAGTTCGCCATGATCTTCGACGCCGCCGGCCCCGTGCTCAACGCGGCCTCGATCGCCAAGATCTTCGCCAAGCCCGAGACCGGGGTCACCGCGGGCGGGTCGTGGTACGGCGGCGGCTGGTGGGTGCGCTCGAACGGCAGCGGGCTCAACACCTGGCACAACGGCTCGATGCCCGGCACGTTCAGCTTCCTGGCCCGGATACAGAACGGCGTCAGCTACTGCGCCGTGTTCAACCGCCGCGAGGAGGAGGGCACGCTCGACTTCGACGCGATCGACCCGCTGCTCGGCAAGGCGACGGGCACCGTGACCGCGTGGCCGACCACCGACCTCACCCCGAACTACTTCTGACGGCGGGGTCCGCGCCGGGGCGAGCCCTCTCCGGCGGCTCCGGTCCCGGCACCCCGGCGACGTGTCCGCAGAGGGCGGGGCCGGAGCAGGCTCCGCCCTCCGGACACGCCGCAGGCCGTCTCGCGGCCGGAACAGGGGATCCCCCCGACGTCCGTCCCGCCCGCCGATCACGTGCCCCGGAGGTCCCCGGAGCTCCGGAACGTCACGGTGCCACGCACGCGAGGTCGATGACCTCCTCGGTCCTGGCCTCCCGCTCGAAGGCGGTGGCGTAGGCCTGTTCACCAAGCGCGCGCCGCACCAGGCGGTCGGCTTCGGCGTGGGCGTCGTGAAACGGCCGCAGGCCGGTGAGCGCCACACCGGTCGTGCGCCGCAACCGGTGCGCGGCGCCGAGCAACTCGGCGGCATGGCCGTGGTGACCGGCGGCGGCGATGGTCCAGGCGAGCCTCTCAAGGCCCCACACGGGTCCCCAGCGATCGTCGATGTCGTGCTGGTGACGCAGGCAGTCGCGGAACAGGGCGGCGGCACGTACGGGGTCGCCGTGCCGCAGCTCCGTGAGACCGAGATCCCACAGCGCCCAGGAGTGGGCCCAGGCCCCGCCGCGTGCTTCGGCGTCGGCCAGGTATTCGCCACAGGCGGCGACCGCGGTGTCCCGGTCCCCGAGGAAGGCGGAGGCCATGGCCCAGAGCATCGTGGCCATGTGGGCGTCACCGGTCGCGCCGGCCCTGAGGAAACGGTCTCTCGCGCCTGCGCCAGCAGGGAGATGGCCCGTGGGTCCCCGTGGACGAGCAGCGCGTGGGCACCCTCGATGTAGGTGACGGCGGCGGGGACATCGTCACCGGGGAGCCGCGAGGCCAGGTGGCGGCAGCGGGCCAGGAGCCCGTCGGCGCCCTGCCTGTCGCCCTGGCAGAGGGCGATCCAGGCGACGAGGGCCACCGCGCCGACCTGGAGCGGGTCCGGCGGGCACGGAGACAGGGCGAGCCCGCGCTCCAGCCAGTGGCGGCCCTCGCCGATGGTGCTGCTGAAGAACCAGCATCGGGTCCGGGTGAGGTTGACGGCGATCTCCAGTCCGGTCTGGGCCTCGCCCGGCTCCGTGGCGCAGAAGTCCAGCGCCGCCCGCAGATTCGGCAGTTCCCGCCGCAGCCGGGACAGCCACTCGACCTCGCGGGGGCTGCACCGGTCGGCCGCGGCCTGTGCGGCCATGCTCCGTTAGTGGTCACGGTGGCGCCGTCGCACCGCGGTGTCCTGACCGAGGTCGACAAGCCGTTGCCTGCCGTACTGGCGGATGGTCTCCAGCAGGCTGTAACGCGTCCGGCCGCCAAGGGTGCTCACGACCAGGATCGACTTGTGCGCCAATCCCGCCAGGACGTCCATGACGTCCTGGCGGTCGATGCCCGTGCCCGAGCACACCGCCTCGGCCGCTTCCAGGTCGAATCCGCCGGAGAAGACCGACAATCGCGCCCACAGTAGCCGCTCGTGCTCGGTGCACAGGTCGTGACTCCAGCTGACGACGCCTCGCAGGGTGCGGTGGTGGCGGGGAGTGCCCTGGGTACCGTTGTCGGCCAGCAGCTGGAACCGGTCGTCGAGCCGGTCGAGGATCTCCTCCGCGGAGAGCGTGCCCAGCCGGACCGCCGCCAGCTCGATCGCCAGAGGGATGCCGTCCAGCCGCCCGCACAACTGCGCGACGACGCCGCAGCTGTGTCGCGTGATCCGGAAGTTCGGAGCCGAGGCCGCGGCGCGGTCGACCGGCAGGGTCACCGCCTCGTAGTGCGTCAACGACGGCCCGGCGTTCTCGCCCGCGGGCCGGGCGGGGTCACCGGCGGTATGGCGAGGGGAGGCACCGGCAGGACGTGCTCACCCTGGACCCCGAGCCGCTGCCTGCTGGTGGCGAGCACGCGCAGACCGGGGACCGCACGCAGGAGTGCGGCCACCAGCGTGGCGGCCGCGTCCACCATGTGCTCGCAGTTGTCCAGCACCAGCCGGGTCTTGCCCACCCCGCCCACACCGGTCAGCGTGACCAGGCGGCCGCTCTCCAGCAGCCGCCCGGCGTCGGCGAGCTGCCGGTCCCTGCCCACGAACGTCGTCATCTCCGCCGGGAGGTTTCCGGACGCCGACGGGCCGTGGCCGGAACCGCCCGCGACGGCGAGCGCGGGATCGCCACCCAGGATCCGCCGATGCAGATCCCGCAGCTCCGCGCCCGGATCGACGCCGAGCTCCTCGACGATGACCTCCCTGACGGAGTGGTAGCACCGCAGGGCCTCGGCCTGGCGTCCCGACCGGTACAGCGCCAGCATCCGCTGCGCCCAGAACCGCTCCCGGAGCGGATGCCCGGCGGTCAGCTTCCGCAACTCGGGAAGCACCTCCTCGTGGCGGCCCAGCGCCAGGTCGGCCTCGATGCGTGACTGGAGCGCGTCCAGCCTGCGCTCGGCCAGCGCGGGCGCGACCTCCCGCCGCAGCGTCTCCGACGGCACGTCCTGCAGGGGTTCCCCCCGCCACAGCCGCAGCGCCTCCCCCAGCAGCGCCGACGCCTGTTCCATGGCGTCCGCCCTCAGCACCTCGAACGGCCCCAGAACCCTGAAATCGAAACCCGGCCTCACCATCTTCACTACGTAATGCAATAACACAGTTTCGTTAAGTAATCGGAGATGTGCGGTCAAGAGGGTCGGGGAAGCGGCAGGCGCTCGGCGTGGCGATCCCCGGCGGGCGCCCGGCGTGGCGCGCCGGAACGGGGTGGGCGAGGTCGGCCGGGGCCGGCGGCACTCCCGAGGGCGCGGTCGGCCGGGAGGCGTCGGCGATGGCGCTGAGTAGTCGTTGAGTGACTGTCGGGTGAGCGGCGGGTGAGCAGCCTGCGGCACGGTGTCCGGTGGCGGCAGGGCGCACACGCCCAGCCGACCGTCACTCGACAGGGAGGGTATTCCATGCTCAAGCGCACAGCCGGAACCATGGCAGCACTGATCACGGCGGTGGTGGTGGCGACCTCGGCCGGTGCCGGCGCGGCCTTCGCCGACGGAGCCTCGTTCTCGCGGGAGCTCACGACCGTGGCGCAGGCCGCGGGCGTCTCGGAGGAGAGGGTCTACTCCATGGCCGTGTCGCTCATGAACGGCGACCCGGAGGACGACTACCGCTTCCCCGACGAGGTATTCGCCGAGGCTCCGCGCTCCTGGGGAGCGGTCGTGGCGTTCGTCAAGAGGTTCTGGCGTCAGATCGTCGACGCGGCCAAGGCCGCGGGGGAATGGGCCTGGTGGAAGGCGGGCCAGTGCGCGACCGGTGCCGTGTCCGAGATCTCGGACAAATTCCATGGGGACCTGAGCGATCCCGAAACGGTGGTGGCCGTGGGCGTCTACGGATGCCTGAAGCGCCTGCGCGGCTGATCGCCTCGCCTCCCGGGCGGCACCCTGATCTCCGGACGAGGGGGCCGCCCGCCGGGCTGGGCCAGGGCGCTCGGCGGAGCGGCGGACGGTGCCGGCGGGGCGGCCGTCGTCGTCCGCCGTACGGATCCTCGTGCCGGGTGGTCGTTTCCCGGTCGTTTCGGTAGCTCCGCCACGCGCCGGCAGAGGTACGTCCTCGACCAGCCGGTCGACCGGCCCTTCTCAAGCACGCTCATAGGTTTTTCGGACCCTTTCCGGCATCGAAAGCCTGCCGGGGCACCGTTGGTCCACGACGGTGACGGGCGCGCCGTCGAACTGGGCTTCAGAATACGAAAGACGCTCGACCGGGAAACTCCAGCCGAGCGCCTCGCTGTGTACTTCTCACCGACAGTAAGTGATCACTGTGTTGCGGCTCCCCGGAAGTATACACTCGAAACGTGAGGGATTTCCTTGCCTTCGGCGATGCCGGAGGGCGGACGCCTGTTACCAGACGCCGTACGAGCAGGCCTTTTCTCCGCTGGCATAATTCTTGATGCAAACGCGAGATCCTGCGTCTGTGCCGTTCCAGTGATACCCGCTCCATCTGGTTTCGGAGATTATCCGGTAAATGTCGCTCACGCGAGTCCAGTTGTACTGGAGGCTGCCATCGCTGTTGTAGCGCTTGCGCTCCAGCCAGCCTTCGCATACCTGAGCGCTGCTGCCGAGATTCCAGCTCCTGAAAGCGCCGCGGACATAGCCGTCGGAAGCTCTCACTTCGGTATAGGCGTCGCAGTAGATTTTATCGGCGCTGGCGGGAGGGAACAGGAGTCTCGCCCATACCTCGCTCTCGCTTCTGTCGGCGGCGGCCGGATTTACTACAACAACTGCGAGAAGGGCTGCGAACGGCAGCGAAAGGCCGGCTCTAACCTTCATGGGTCGTCCCCTATCGCATCGACTAATTTCCAGGAATCGTGTCATCCCAAACTCGGCGCGACAAGATGGGGCAGATGTGATACGGATCACACTATAGGTATTTGGATCATTTCTTTTCGCATCGGGTCCGATCCCTTTCGCAGGCAATGAAAAAAGCCACATCTCTCGGGGAGAATTTGAGGAGTGACTACAAAAAGTGATCACTTGCCGGCGGCGACAAGTATGGAGCTCCTTGGCGGCCCGTGAACCGGGGCACGCTATGGCGAACTCGCTGGTCGCGATGGCGCCGATCCGCGTGGCGCCGATCCGCGTGGCGCCGATCCGCGTGGCGCCGATCCGCGTGGCGCCGATCCGCGTGGCGCCGATCCGCGTGGCGCCGATCCGCGTGGCGCCGATCCGCGTGGCGCCGATCCGCGTGGCGCCGAACCGGACGTGCGGCGGGCGGATGCCGCGAGCAGGGGGCCGGTGATCGCGGGGGCCGGTCCGACGGTGCCGGTGGCAGTGGTCGGAGCCGGCCTCGGCTGCCTCGTTGCTTTCCTCTCGTGGTGAAGGTCAGCGGCGGTAGACGGGTTCCCCGCCGACGAACGTCATGGCGACCCGGGTCCGCCAGATGTCGGCCGGGGGTTCGGCGAACGGGTCGCGGTCCAGGACGACCAGGTCGGCGCGGTTGCCCGGGGTGATCGTGCCGGCGTCGTCGTCGTGGTTGATCCATGCCGAGCCCGCGGTGTAGGCGGTCAGCGCCGTGGCCAGGTCCAGGCTCTGGCCGGGCAGGAACGGGGTCTGCGCCGTCGGGTAGTCCGCGTGCACCGAGCCGCCCGGCTCGGTGCGGTTGACCGCCACGTGCATGCCCTGGATCGGGTCGGCGATGGAGACCGGCCAGTCGCTGCCCGCGCAGAACCGGGTGCCCGCCCGCAGCAGGTCGGCGAACGGGTACTGCCAGGCCGAGCGCTCGTCGCCCAGGAACGGGATCGTCAGCTCGTCCATCTGGGCATGGTGGGTGGCCCACAGCGGCTGCAGGTTGGCCGTCACGCCGAGCGCGGCGAACCGCGGCACGTCGGAGGGCTCGATGATCTGCAGGTGCGCGATGTGGTGCCGGTTGGCCGGGTCGGTCCCCTCGAAGCTGTCCAGCGCCTCGCGGACGGCACGCTCGCCGATCGCGTGGAAGTGCACCTGGAAGCCGTGCCGGTCCAGCTCGGCGACGTACTGCTTCAGCAGGGCGGGGTCCACGTAGGACAGGCCGGTGCCGCCGCAGCGGCAGTAGGGCTCGATCACCGCGGCGGTGAAGTTCTCGGCGATGCCGTCCTGCATGATCTTCACCGAGGTGGCGCGGAACCGCTCAAGGCCCTTGGCGGCCTCGCGGCGCTCCATGAGCTCGGGGATCTGCTCGGCGCCGCGCGTGCGGTCCCACCAGAGCGCGCCCACGACCCGGGCCTTCAGCCGTCCGGAGGCCGCCGCCGCGATGTAGGTGGGCAGCTGGTCGTCGGAGCCCGCGTAGGAGCCGACGATGGCGTCCTGCCAGCCGGTGATGCCCTGGGAGAACAGATGGGCCTGGGCCTCCACCAGCGCGTCGGACAGGTCCCGCGCCGTGGGGCGGGGGGTGAGCAGGCCCACCAGGTCCATCGCGCCCTCGTGCAGCACGCCGCTCGGCGTGCCGTCGGCGTCGCGCTCGATCCGGCCGTCGGCGGGGTCGGGGGTGTCGCGGGTGATCCCGGCGAGCTCCAGCGCCCGGGTGTTGACCCAGGCGGCGTGGTGGTCGCGCTGGATCAGGTAGACCGGACGGTCGAGGAAGTCGAGCTGGGAGCGGTGCGGCAGACCGCCGGGGAAGGCGGCCATGTCCCAGCCGCCGCCGTCGATCCACTCGTGACCGGGGTGCGCCCGGGCGTAGGCGCCGATCCGCTCCAGATACTCCGGCAGGCCGTAGACCTCGGCCAGGTCGCACTTGGCCCGTTCCAGACCGGCCTGGACCGGGTGGATGTGGGAGTCGGTGAAGCCGGGGGTCAGCAGGCCGCCGTCCAGGTCGACGGTCTCGTGGCCGGGGGCCGCCCGCCGTACGACGTCGGAGTCGGCGCCCACGGCGGCGATCCGGCCGTCGCGGACCAGCACCGCCTCGGCGAAGGCGTCGGCGGCGAGGAAGGCCCGCCCGCCCCGGAACAGGATGTCACTCACTCGGTCACCATAGAGGTGTCGTGCGGGCAGGTCATGGCGCTCTCCTCAGCGTCCGGTGATGGTGTCGGCGACGCGTGCCAGGACGGAGGTGCGGCCGAGACCGGCCTTCTCCCTCGCGTCGGCCCGCCGGTACAGGTCGTACATGGTGTGCACGCCGATCCATCGCAGCGGTTCCACCTCCCAGCCTCGCACCTTGCGGTCCACCCAGGGCAGCGTGGCCAGCTCCGTGTCCTCGCGCAGGATCAGGTCGCGCAGGGTGCGGCCGGCCAGGTTGGCGGTGGTCACCCCGTGCCCGGTGTAGCCGCCCGCCCAGCCGACCCCGGTGACCGGGTCGACGTGCACGGTGGCGCACCAGTCGCGGGGCACGCCCAGCACCCCGGACCAGGCGTGCGCCACCCTGGAGGCCCTCAGCGCGGGGAACATGCCGGTCAGCAGCTCCCACAGCGCCTCGACGGTCCACTCGTGGGTGTGGCCCCTGTCGTCCACGCGGGAGCCGTACAGGTAGGGCTTGCCGCGCCCGCCGAACGCGATGCGGCCGTCCGCGGTGCGCTGGGCGTACATGTAGTAGTGGGCCATGTCGCCGAGCAGCTCGCAGCTCTCCCAGCCGATCGCGTCCCACAGGTCGCCCAGCGGCTCGGTGACGATCATCGAGCTGTTCATCGGCAGCCAGGCCCGGTGGTACTGCTTCAGCTCGGAGGTGAAGCCCTCGGTGGCGCGGATGACGTAGTCGGCGCGGACCGTGCCGTACGGCGTGCGGGCCTCGCGCGGGACGATCTCGGTGACGGGGGTGCGCTCGAAGATCTCCACCCCCAGGTCGCGTACGGTCCGCGCCAGGCCGCGGACCAGCTTGGCGGGCTGGATCCGGGCGCAGTGCGGGCTCCAGATCGCGTTGACCGCCCCGTCGACCCTCAGCCGGCTCTCCCGCTCGGCCGCGTCCAGCAGCCGCACGTCATCCTCGGTCCAGCCCCAGTGGCGCTCGTGGGCGAGCAGCTGGTGCAGCCGCCGGTCCTGGGCGGCGTTGGTGGCGACCGTGGTGACGCCGCCCTTGACGATGTCGGCGTCGATGCCCTCGTCCTCGGCGACCGCGATGACCTCGTCGATCGTGTCGAACATGATCCGCTGGAGCCGCTTGGCCGCGTCCACGCCGTGGGTCCGCGCGTAGCGCTCGGGGGTGCCCGCCAGCTCGCCCACCAGCCAGCCGCCGTTGCGCCCGGACGCGCCGTACCCGGCGAACTCCTTCTCCAGCACCACGACCCGCAGGCTCGGGCTGGCCTTCTTCAGGTAGTAGGCGGTCCACAGGCCGGTGTAGCCGGCGCCGACGATCACCACGTCGGCGTCGCGGTCGCCGGCGAGGGGCTCGCCGGCCGTGGGGATGCCGAGGGAGCGGTACCAGAAGGAGACATCTCCATTGACGAAGTCCCCAGCCAGGGGAACACGCGTGCTCATGGCCTCATATCCTGCTATATCCGTCAATTAGGACGCACCTTCCGACGGAAACCGTTGTAGAACCGCATCATGAGTGATCTTCTTCGACGTAACGGCGCGCTCACTCCTGTGTAGCAGTCATGTAACAGGACTCCGTCAGGCTGTCCTCGACGGAGGGAGCGTTCTGATGGGGTTTCTGAGGATTCGCACGACGGTGGACGAGCGGCCGGGACGGCTGGCCTCGCTGGCGGCCGCGCTCGCGGAGAAGGGCGGCAACATCCTGGGCATGAGCGTCCAGTCCGACACGGACGGCACCGTGGACGAGTTCGTGGCGGAGATCCCCGCCGGTCCCGAGGTCGTCCGCGAGGCGCTGGAGGCGGCCGGCGGACGCCGGGTCAAGGTCGTCGCCGCCACCGCCCACCAGCTCACCGACGAGCCCACCCGCGCCCTCCTGCTCGCCTCCCGCCTGCGCGCGATGCCCTGGCGCCTGCCCGAGCTGCTGGGGGAGCTGCTGCGCGCCGACGACTCCCGCTGGGTCTACGGTTCAGACATGAGCGACCTGCCCGACCCGACGCTGCTGACCGTGCCGGTGGCCCCGCGCCGCGCCATCCGGGTGCGCCGGGCGGATCTGCCCTTCACCCTGACCGAGGCCGCCAGGGCCGCCTCCTTCGTACGGCTGGCGCAGCCCCCGCCCCACCAGCCGGCGGGGACCGAGCGGGCCGTCAGGCTCTCCGACGGCGCCGAGACCCAGGTCCGCCCGCTCACGCCGCTCTACCGCGAGGCGGTCCGCGACCTGCACGACCGCTGCTCGCCCGAGGCGCGCCGGTTCCGCTACTTCACCTCCATGCCCATGCTGCCGCCCCGCGTCTTCGACCGGCTCTGCGACCGCACCCGCGGCCACTCGCTGGTCGCCGGGCACGACGGCCAGGTGGTCGCGCTGGCCAACCTGATGTTCACCCCCGACCCCGGCATCGCCGAGATGGCCTTCCTGGTCGAGGACCGCTGGCAGGGCAGGGGACTGGGCGCGGCGCTGGCCAGGATGATCGTCGGGGAGGCCCGCGACCTGGGCTTCGCCGAGGTCAAGGCCACCCTCCTGTCCGACAACGTGCGCATGCGCAGGCTCCTGGTCTCGCTCGGCGCGACCATGAGCTACACCGAGGACCCCGGCGTGGTGGAAGCCAGGCTGGCCGTGGGCGTGATGGCGACGGCATCCCCGAGTTGAACCCATCACCGGGCCCGACCGGTTCGAGATCACTCAGGGGCCCCGGACCGGAGAGGCCGCATTCCGGGGCGGTCCGCCGCGGCGGCCCGCCCCGGAAGATCTCCCGGCGTTCCCCGGGGTGTCCGCCGGTCCGAAGACGATCCACCGGGTTCCGGGGGTGACGTGCCCGTCGCGGGGGTGATCCGCCGGTCCGCGTCCGGGACGCCGGTCCGGGGGCCCTACCCGTCGTGCGGGCCCGGGTCCGGAGGCGCGCCCATGGCGTCCAGCCGGCGCTCGATCCGGTCCAGGCTCTCCTGGATCCGCTCCAGCTTCGCGCCGGTCGAGGGCCCGAGACCGTAGAAGCCCTCCTCCGTGGTCAGGGGCCGGTCGGGGCCGCGCGGCCCGATGAGCGTGATCACCTGGGCGCGTACGGCCTCCAGCCGGGCGCCCTGCTTGGTGAGCGCCTGGGCCGCCACGCCCTCACCCTCGCGGATCAGGCCGAGCAGGATGTGCTCGGTGCCGATGTAGCTGTGGTGCAGGTTGAGGGCCTCCCGCAGGGACAGCTCCAGCACCTTCTTGGCGCGCGGGGTGAACGGGATGTGGCCGGGCGGGATCTCGCCGCCCTGGCCGATGATCTCCTCGACGTCGCTGCGCACCTGCGCGCTGCCGATGCCCGAGGCCTGCAGCGCGCGGCCGGCGACGCCGTCCTCCTCAGTGAGCAGGCCGAGCAGGATGTGCTCGGTGCCGATGTGGTTGTGGCCGAGCCGCCGGGCCTCTTCCTGGGCCAGAACCACGACACGGCGGGCACGGTCTGTGAAGCGCTCGAACACGAGTGGCCTCCGTGGGGGTGCCGAGTTCCTAACACCCACTATGCGGCAGGTTTCGCGGTAAGGGGGGCATAGTGATGCAGAATCCTTTTTCGCCCTCCGTGGACATGCGGGCGGCCTCAGCCGAGGTCGTCGATCGCGGTCGCCGCCTGGCGGACATCGGCCACCGGGAGGGCGTCGAAGTCCCCCGCCCGGATCCCGACGCGTCCGAGGCCGGGCGTGCGGGCGCTCACGCGTCCTGCCCGGCGGTGCGCGCGGAGTCCAGGAACGCGGAGATCTGGGCGGCGCCGGTGCGCTCCAGCCAGGTGCGGAAGTCCATCGCGGCGGGGTGGATCCGCCGGGTGGCGGCGATGTCCGCGCGGTAGCCGCGCTCGTTGAGCCACTGGTTGGCGTAGGCGAAGTCCTCGCTGAGGCCCCGGATCGCCTCGATCGGGATCTGGACGTAGGGCAGCGGGATCCCGAGCGCCGTCCCGATGGCCTCGGCGACCTGGACCGGTGTGAGCTCGTCGGCGGCCAGGGAGACCGCCCGGCCGATCCATTCCTCCGGCTGGCCGAAGGCCGACGCGGTGACGGCGCCGACATCGTCGACGGCCATGAGCTGCTGGGCGGTGTCCGGTGCGATCCCGGTGGACAGGGTCCCGTTCCGCAGCGCGTAGCCGCCGGTGAAGTTCTCCATGAAGGAGGCCGGCCGCAGGATCGTCGCGGGCAGGCCGAGCTCGGCGATGTGCTGTTCGATCCGCCACTTGCTGGCCAGGTTCACCGGCACCTTCTCGCTGAGGTGGCGGTCCGCGCCGGCGACCGAGGTGAACACCAGGTGCCCGACACCGGCGGCGTGCGCGGCCTCGGCGACGTTCACGCCCCAGCGCACCTCATCCTCGGTGGTGAAGTCCGGTGCGGTGCCGGGCGAGCCGACCGTGGGCTGGACGCTGAACAGCCCCCAAGCGCCCTCGGCCGCGGCGGTCAGGGAATCGAGGTCCTCCATCTGTGCCCGCACCACCTGCGCGCCGGCCCTCGCCAGTGCCTGGGCCTGTGCCCCGTCCGGGTCACGGGTGAGCGCGCGCACCCGCCAGCCGTCGCGGAGCAGGTGTCGCGTCACGGTCCTGCCCTGCAGGCCGGTCGCTCCCACCACCACGACGGTCTTGTTCGTCGACGTCACTGTCTCTCCCTCACGGATACGCGGAACAGGAGCCGTCCTCTAAGTGGGGTGGCCCTCCGGTTGTCGTCCGCTACGATATGGAAGACCACCCCACTTATCAAGTCGTCAGGAGTCGCCGTGTCCAAGGAGCCCGTTGCGCCGCCCCGGCAGCGGATGCGCGCCGACGCCCGCCGCAACTTCGACCGGATCGTCGCCGCCGCCGGGGTCCTCATCGCCGAGCGCGGCGCTGACGCCTCCCTGGAGGAGGTCGCCCGCCAGGCCGGGGTCGGCTCGGCCACCCTGCACCGGCACTTCCCCTCCCGGCGGGCACTCCTGGAGGCGGTCTTCAAAGACCGGGTGGAGGCGCTCTGTGCCAGGGCCGACGACCTGCTCTCCGCTCCCGATCCGGGAGAGGCGCTGTTCACCTGGCTCCGCGCCGTCGGCGCGCACGCGGTGGCCAACCGGGGTCTGGGCGCGTCGCTGATGCGCGGTGGCGATCCGACGCTGGGCGGCACCTGCCACGACATGGTCGTCAACGCCGGCGATGCTCTCCTCGCGCGTGCCCGGGCGGCGAACGCCGTGCGCCCCGAGATCGCCGTCACCCATCTGCTGAAGCTCGTCAGTGCCATCTCCCTGGCGACCGAGCAGGAGCCCGACGGCCCCGCCGAAGCCGACCGCCTGCTGGCGATCGCCATCGACGGCATCCGCGCACACTGAACCCGGATCTCGCAAGCGAGCGATTTCGGGAGAAGATCCACAGCCCCGCCCGCGCTGGACGGGGCCGGGACGGGGCCGGGACGGCCGGCCTCCGCGCCGGACGCCGCTCCGCCCGACCGGCCGTCCCCGGCCTCCGTCCCGCCTGTCGGACCGGGCGACCGGCCGACCGCTCCGGCCGTCGGACCAGGCGGGCGGGATAATTCTTACATTTACATGTGAGATTAATGCCGTATATCTACCCTGCACCGCCATGGCGTGCGTAAGGTCGCCGCATGACGATCGACGCCTTCATCGACGCGCTCCCCAAGGTCGAACTCCATGTCCACCTGATCGGCTCCGCCTCGGTCCCCACCGTGCTGGAGCTCTCCCGGCGCCACCCCGGCAGCCGGGTGCCCGTCACCGAGGAGGAGCTGCGCGACTTCTACGCCTTCCGTGACTTCCCGCACTTCGCCGAGGTCTACGGGGCGGTCAACGCCCTGGTCCGCACCCCCGAGGACGTGGCGACGCTGGTGCTCGGCCTGACCCGGGACCTGGCGGCGCAGAACGCGCGCTACGTCGAGCTGACGGTCACTCCCTACTCCCACCACGTCGTCGGCATGCCGATGCGCGAGGTCACCGAGGCGCTCGACCTGGCCGCCCGGCGCTCCGCCGGCGAGCACGGCGTCCGGGTCGGCTACATCTTCGACATCCCCGGCGAGTACGGAGCCGAGGCGGCCCGGGTGACCCTGGACCACGCCCTGCAAGAACCTCCCCAGGCATTGGTAGGTTTCGGCATGGGGGGTATCGAGCAGGAACGCCCGCACCACCGGGACGCCTTCAGGGACGCCTTCCGCGCCGCCACCGCCGCCGGGCTGCGCAGCCTCCCGCACGCGGGTGAGATGAGCGGCCCGGAGACCATCTGGGAGGCACTCGACGGCCTGGGCGCCGAACGGATCGGCCACGGCATCGCCTGCATGGACGACCCCCGGCTGGTCGCCCATCTCCGCGACAACCAGATCCCCCTGGAGGTCTGCCCCACCTCCAACGTCTGCACCGGCCAGGTCGCCCACATCAGCGAACACCCCCTCCCGCGCATGCTGGAGGAGGGCCTGTTCGTCACCCTGAACAGCGACGACCCGCCCATGTTCGCCACCACCCTGAGCGACGAGTACCGGATCGCCGCCGGCGTCTTCGGCCTGGACCGGCGGGCGCTGGCGGGACTGGCCCGCAACGCCGTCAACGCCTCCTGCCTGGACGCGGCGGGCAGGAGGGAGATCCTCGCCGAGATCGACGCGCTGGCCGAGGCCCCCGCAACGTCCTGACCCCCGCCGTGCGCACAGGCTCGGCGGGGGTCAGCGGGGCGGCGGACCGGGGAACTCAGGGGGAGGAGAGCCGTCCCAGGGACGACGGGATCTTCGAGGCGGACGCCCTGTCCAGCAGGAACAACGTCCGCTGGCGGCCGCGGGCGCCCGCCGCGGGCACCTGCATCGGCCCCGAGTCCGACAGCGCCAGCCGTACGGCTCCCGCCTTCTCCTCGCCGGCGGCGATCAGCCACACCTCGCGCGCCCCCTGGATGACCGGGAGCGTGAGCGAGATGCGGGTGGGCGGAGGCTTCGGGGAACCGTGCACCGCGACCACCGGGCGCGTCTCGTACAGCGCGGGCATGCCCGGGAACAGCGACGCCACATGGCCGTCCGGGCCCATCCCCAGCATCATGACGTCGAACGACGGCGCCGGACCGTGGTCCTCGGGACGCGCGGCCCTGCGGAGCTCGTCGGCGTAGGCCGCGGCCGACTCCTCGGCGGTCATGCCCGAGTCGGGGCCGCGCATCACGTGGACGCGGGCGGGGTCGACGTCGACGTGGTCGAGGAGGGCCTGGCGGGCGCCGGTCTCGTTGCGCTCGGGATGCCCGGAGGGCAGGAAGCGCTCGTCACCCCACCAGATGTCCAGGTTGCGCCAGTCGATGGCGTCGCGGGCCGGGCTGGCGGCGATCTCCGCCAGGGTGGCGATGCCGACGGTGCCGCCGGTCAGCACCAGCGAGGCCGAGCCCTTGCCCGACTGCACGTCGACGGTGCGGGTGATCACCCGGGCGGCGACGGCCTTGGCCAGCATGTCGGCGTCACGATGGATGATCACGTTGGGAACGCTCACGGGACTTCTCTTTCAACGTGCTGTCGATGACAGAGCGCCCCGCGGTCGGCCGCGGGGCGCTCACAGGTCAGGACTTGTGCGTCCGGGCGAGTCGCCGGATCGCGGCCTCGTAGATCTCGTCGGGGTCCAGACGCCGGAGCTCCTCGGCGAGCAGCTCCGAGGTCGGGCGGCGGGTCAGCGCCACCCGGCGGTCCGGCTGGCCCGGGCGGGACAGCGTGGCCAGACGGCCGTCGCCGCGGCCGATGGAGATGTCGCCGTCGGCCGTGACGAGCCTGACCGCGGTCAGGCCGGGGCCGGCCGATTCGGAGACCTTCACCGGGGCGCCGAGGCGTTCGCTGAGCCAGGCCGCCAGCAGCAGGGCGCTGGCGTGGCCGGGCACGGCCTCCACGAAACCCTTCTTGACCTTGCCCACCGGCTGGTCGAACGCGGCGGCCAGCAGGCTCCGCCACGTCGTCAGCCGGGTCCAGGCCAGGTCGGTGTCACCGGGGACGTAGCCCCGGGCCCGGCCGGTGATCGCCTGCACCGAGTCGGCCGCCGACCGCGCGTCGACGATGCGGCGCTGGGCGAGCATGCCGATCGAGTCCTTGGCCGGCACGTCCGGGCAGTCGCCCGGCCACCAGACCACCACCGGGGTGTCGGTGAGCAGCAGCGGACCGACCACCGAGTCGGCGTGCTTGGTGAGCTCGCCGTACAGGCGCAGCAGGATCACCTCACCCGGGGTGGACTCGCCGAACCGCAGCTCGGCGTCGAGCCGGTTGGGCTCCTGCGGGTCGCGGGGGATGACGACCAGTATCCGGGAGGGGTGCTCCCTGGCCGCCTCGGTCGCCGCCCGGACCGCGTCGTACTGGTTGCTCTCGTCGGAGACCACCACCAGGGTCAGCACCATGCCGACCGCGGGGGTGCCCATCTGGTGGCGCAGCTGGGTGAGCTGTGAGGAGATCTTCGACGCGGTCGTGCCGCTGAGCATGAAGCTCGCCATCTACAGTCTCCTCCACGCGCGCCCGTCGCGGGCCATCATCTCGTCGGCCGACGCCGGGCCCCACGTGCCCGCCGGATACTCCTCCGGCGGGCCCTGGGTGGCCCAGAAGTCCTCGATCGGGTCCAGGATCTTCCACGACAGCTCGACCTCGCGCTGGTGCGGGAAGAGCGGCGGGTCGCCGATCAGCACGTCCAGCAGCAGTCGCTCGTATGCCTCGGGGGAGGACTCCATGAACGACTCGCCGTAGGCGAAGTCCATCGAGACGTCCCTGACCTCCATGGCGGTGCCGGGCACCTTGGAGCCGAACCGCACCGTGATCCCCTCATCCGGCTGAACCCGGATGACCAGGGCGTTCTGCCCCAGGATCTCGGTGTCGTCCTTGCTGAACGGCAGGTGCGGCGCGCGCTGGAACACCACGGCGACCTCCGTCACCCGGCGGCTCAGCCGCTTGCCGGTGCGCAGGTAGAACGGCACCCCCGCCCAGCGGCGGTTGGCGATCTCCAGCTTGATGGCGGCGTAGGTCTCGGTGATGGAGTCCGGCGGGATGCCGTCCTCCTGCGTGTATCCGACGACCGGCTCGCCGCCCTGCCAGCCCTTCCCGTAGCGGCCGCGCGCGGTGGCCTCGGCCAGGTCCTGCGGCAGCCGGACGGCCTTGAGGACCTTCTCCTTCTCCCGGCGCAGCGAGTTGGCCTCGAACGACGTCGGGTCCTCCATCGCCACCAGCGCCAGCAGCTGGAGCAGGTGGTTCTGGATCACGTCCCGGGCCGCGCCGATGCCGTCGTAGTAACCCGCCCGGCCGCCGATGCCGATGTCCTCGGCCATCGTGATCTGGACGTGGTCGACGTAACCCCGGTTCCAGATCGGCTCGAACAGGTTGTTGGCGAACCGCAGCGCCAGGATGTTCTGGACGGTCTCCTTGCCCAGGTAGTGGTCGATGCGGAACACCGAGCTCTCCGGGAAGACCGCGCTGGTGATCGCGTTGAGCTCCTGGGCGCTCTTCAGGTCGTGCCCGAAGGGCTTCTCGATCACCACCCGGCGCCAGGACCCCTCGGGTCCGTGCGCCAGGCCGGTCCGCTTGAGCTGCTCGACCACGACGGGGAAGAACTTCGGCGGCACCGAGAGGTAGAAGCCGTAGTTGCCGCCGGTGCCCCGGGTCTGGTCGATCTCCTTGAGCATCATGGCCAGGGCGTCGAACGCGCCGTCGTCGGTGAACTCGCCCGGGCAGAAGAAGATGCCCTCCGACAACTGCTTCCAGACCTCCTCACGGAAGGGCGTCCGCGCGTGCTCCTTGACGGCGTCATGGGTGAGCTGTGCGAAGTCCTGGTCCTGCCAGTCGCGGCGGGCGAAGCCGACCAGGGAGAAACCCGGGGGCAGCAGCCCCCGGTTCGCCAGGTCGTAGATCGCCGGCAGCAGCTTCTTGCGCGCCAGGTCGCCGGTCACGCCGAACAGCACCAGCACACAGGGCCCCGCCACACGCGGCAGGCGCTTGTCGCCCGGGTCGCGCAACGGGTTGGCGGCCACCACCTCGTCGGTGATGGAGGCGGTCGCGGCCGCCGAGGCGGCGGCCACGGGCTCCTCGGCATGCGCCCCGGCGGTGTGGTGCGCGCCGTCGGAGCGCACCGGGCCGGCCTGCGCCGCGTCACTCTGCGCGGCGTCACTCTGCTCGGCGTCGCCCTGCGCGGGCTCGGCCCGCACCGCGTCGGCCCGCACCACGGAGCGTTCCTTGCTCATTCAGACCTCCCGCGCTGCCGCGAGCAGACGTGCGACACCGGCCGCACGATCGGTCAGGTGCAGCCGTACGGTGGGACGCCCGCGGCTGGCCAGCGCGCCCTGGTCTCCCAGGGCCTGCGCGAGCTGGAGACGGCCCAGGGTGTACGGCTTGCCGGGCACCTCGACGTCCTCTTCCACGGCCCCGGTGATCTGCAGGAACACGCCGTTCTGCGGGCCGCCCTTGTGGTACTGGCCGGTGGAGTGCAGGAACCGGGGGCCCCACCCGAAGGTGATCGGCCGCTCGGTCCGGACCGCGAGCTGCGCGCGCAGCGTGGCCGGGTCGGCCGCGCTCCACGCCTCGGTCATCTCCTCGAACGAGGCTCCCTCGGCGTGGGGCGCGTCGAACGCCGCCTCCCGGTCGAGGTAGGCCATGATCGCGAGATAGCCGTCGGAGGGGATGGCCTCCAGCAGCCGGGTGAACACGTCGGACAGGTCCTTGGGGGCCTCCGAGCCGGGCAGCTCGCCGTACACCTCGACCGGGCCGTCGACCAGGATCGGCGTGCCGACCGGCAGCTCCGGCCGGTCGAGCAGCTTGCCGGTGTTCTCCTTGGACTCGGCCACGTTCGGCTGGTCGAACGGGTCGATGCCGAGGACGCGGCCGGCGACGGCCGTGGCGTACTCCCAGACGAGGAACTGCGCGCCCAGCGGGCCGCTGACGGTCAGGGCGCCGTCGGAGTCGATCCCGGCGACCAGCTCGTCCTCGGCCTCGCCCGGCTCGGCGCCGACGACCGGCAGGATGCCCTTGCCCTGCTTGCCGGTGGACTCGGCGACCAGCTGCTCGATCCAGTCGGGCAGGCCGTTGATCTCCGAGAGGCTGTCCTCCAGCACGAGCTTGTCGCGGCCGGAGAGCGCGGCGGCGCCGAGGGCGGCGCCGAGCTCCAGGCCGGGGTTGCCCTCGGCCTGCGACAGCAGCGGCTGCACGGCGGCGGCGTCGTCGAGCAGCCGCTCCACGTCGGCCCCGGCGAGCGCGCTGGGCACCAGGCCGAACGCCGTCAGGGCGCTGTAGCGGCCGCCCACGTTGGGGTCGGCCAGGAAGACCCGGTATCCCGCGTCCCTGGCGGTCTGCTCCAGCGGCGACTCCGGGTCGGTGACCACGATGATCCGCTCGGCCGGGTCGATTCCCGCGTCGCGGAAGGCCTTCTCGTAGATCCGCCGGTGGCTGTCGGTCTCGACCGTGCCGCCGCTCTTGCTGGCGACCACCAGGATCGTACGGTCCAGCCGGTCGTCGAGCGCGCGGCGCACCTGGCCGGGGTCGGTGGTGTCGAGCACGGTCAACGGCACGTCGGCGGTGGCGGTGATGACCTCGGGGGCGAGCGAGGAGCCGCCCATGCCCGCCAGGACCACGTGGTCCAGGCCCTCGGCGCGGACCCGTTCGACGAGCTTGCCGAGCTCGGGCAGCAGCTCCCTGCTGGTCTGGGGGAGGGTAAGCCAGCCGAGGCGGATCGCCGCCTCGGGCTCGGCCTCCGGACCCCACAGGGCGGGATCACCGGCGGCCAGGGCCTCGTGGACCCCTTCGGCCACGAGCCGCCCGGCCGTCTCCGCGGCCTGCTCGGCCGGCCTCTCCTCGCCGAACGTTACGGACACTGACATGGGGTTCACGCCTTCCGCAGCTCGGCGGAGACGGTGGCCAGGAGCTCTTTCCAGGACGCTTCGAACTTCTCCACGCCCTCCTCCTCCAGCACCCTCACCACGTCGTCGTAGTCGATGCCGGCCTCCTTGAGCGCGGCCATGGTGTTCCAGGCGTCCTCGTAGGAGGGGCGGATGGTGTCGCCGGTGATCCGGCCGTGGCCGGCCACGGCGTCGAGGGTCTTCTCCGGCATCGTGTTGACCGTGTCCGCGGTCACGAGCTCGTCGACGTAGAGGGTGTCGGGGTAGCTCGGGTCCTTGGTGCCGGTGGAGGCCCACAGCGGGCGCTGCGGGCGGGCTCCGGCCGCGGCCAGGGCCTGCCAGCGCGGGGAGTTGACCACGTCTTCGAAGGCGGCGTAGGCGAGGCGGGCGTTGGCGACCGCCGCCTTGCCCTTGAGGGCCTTGGCCTCCGGGGTGCCGATCTTCTCCAGACGCTTGTCGATCTCGCTGTCGACGCGGCTGACGAAGAAGGAGGCCACCGACTCGATGCCGGCCAGGTTCAGGCCGTTGGCCCGCGCGCGCTCCAGGCCCGTCAGCCAGGCGTCCATCACGGCGCGGTAGCGCTCAAGGGAGAAGATCAGCGTGACGTTGACGCTGATGCCCTCGGAGATCGCCTGGGTGATCGCGGGCAGGCCCTCGACCGTGGCCGGGATCTTGATGAGCAGGTTGGGCCGGTCGACCATCCACCACAGCGCGCGCGCCTCGGCGATGGTCTTGTCGGTGTCCTTGGCCAGACGCGGGTCCACCTCGATCGAGACCCGGCCGTCCACGCCGCCGGTGGCGTCGTAGACCGGCCTGAGCACGTCGGCGGCCCAGCGGATGTCGTAGGTGGTGATGGCGCGCACCGCCTCCTCCACGTCCACGCCGCGCACGGAGAGGTCGTGGAGCTGGGTGTCGTAGGCGTCGCCCTTGCTCAGCGCGGAGGCGAAGATCGTCGGGTTGGAGGTGACGCCGACCACGTACTTCTCGCGGATCAGCGACTCCAGGTTGCCGGTGCGCAGGCGCTCGCGGCTGATGTCGTCCAGCCAGATGGATACGCCGTGCTCGGAAAGGCTCTTCAGGATCTCGCTCATGATCAGTTTCCTGTCGTCTCGCCCTTGTCGGCCCCGGTCCGCGCGAGGCTGGCCTTAGCGGCGGCAGCCACCCGCTCGGCGGTGAGGCCGAACTGCTCGTAAAGGGTCTTGTAGGGGGCCGAGGCACCGAAGTGCTCCAGGCTCACCACTTCCCCTTCATCTCCCACGAACTGCCGCCAGCCCAGCGAGATTCCCGCTTCGACGGCGACGCGCGCGCGGACCGCCGGGGGCAGCACCGTCTGCCGGTAGGCCGAGTCCTGGGCCTGGAACCACTCCACGCACGGCATCGACACGACCCGGGCCGGGATGCCCTCGGCCTCCAGCAGCTCACGGGCCTGCACGGCCAGCTCGACCTCGGAGCCGGTGCCGATCAGGACCACCGCGGGCTGGCCGTTGGAGGCCTCCTCCAGGACGTAGGCGCCCCGGGCCACCTTCCCGGCGTCGGCGGTGCCGGCGTAGACCGGGAGGTTCTGCCGGGTCAGCGCGAGCGCGGCCGGGCGGTCGCCGTGCTCCAGCACGGTCCGCCACGCCGCGGCCGTCTCGTTGGCGTCGGCCGGGCGGACGACGTCCAGGCCCGGGATGGCGCGCAGCGCCCACAGGTGCTCGACCGGCTGGTGGGTCGGGCCGTCCTCGCCCAGGCCGATGGAGTCGTGGGTCCACACGTAGGTGACCGGCAGCTTCATCAGCGCCGCGAGCCGCACGGCCGGGCGCATGTAGTCGCTGAAGACCAGGAACGTGCCGCCGTAGGGCCGGGTGCCGTTGTGCAGGGCGATGCCGTTGAGGATCGACCCCATGCCGTGCTCGCGGATGCCGAAGTGCAGCGTGCGGCCGTAGCGGTTGCCGGGGAACTCCTTGGTCTGGTACTCCTCCGGGATGAAGGACGGCTCGCCCTTCATCGTGGTGTTGTTGGACTCGGCCAGGTCGGCCGAGCCGCCCCACAGCTCGGGCAGCACGGGCGCGAGGCTGTTGAGCACCTCGCCGGAGGCCTTGCGGGTGGCGACGGAGGCGCCGGTCTCGAAGACCGGCAGCGCCTCGGTCCAGCCGGTCGGCAGCTGCCGCGCGCTGATCCGGTCGAACTCGGCGGCGCGCTCGGGGTTGGCCGACCGCCAGCTCTGGTATGCCTTCTCCCACTCGGCGCGGGCGGCCCGGCCGCGGCCGACGACCTCGCGGGCGTGCTCCAGGACCTCGGCCGGCACGTCGAAGCTCTTGGCCGGGTCCTGACCCATGACGGTCTTGGTGGCGGCGATCTCCTCGGCGCCCAGCGCCGAGCCGTGGGCCTTGCCGGTGTTCTGCTTGTTCGGCGCCGGCCAGCCGATGATGGTGCGCAGGCGGATGAACGACGGCCGGTCGGTCTCGGCGCGGGCGGCCTCCAGGGCCTGGTGCAGCGCCTCGACGTCCTCGGAGTAGTCGCCGTTCTTGGTCCAGTCGACGGTCTGGACGTGCCAGCCGTACGCCTCGTAGCGCTTGGCGATGTCCTCGCTCAGCGCGATCTGGGTGTCGTCCTCGATGGAGATGTGGTTGCTGTCGAAGACGACGACCAGGTTGCCCAGCTTCTGGTGGCCGGCGATGGCGCTGACCTCGTGGCTGACGCCCTCCTCGATGTCACCCTCGGAGGCGATGCACCAGATCATGTGGTCGAAGGGGCTGGCGCCCGGCGCCGCGTCCGGGTCGAACAGCCCCCGCTCGCGGCGGGCGGCCATGGCCATGCCGACGGCGTTGCCGAGACCCTGGCCGAGCGGGCCGGTGGTGGTCTCCACGCCGATGGTGTGGCCGTGCTCGGGGTGGCCCGGGGTCAGGCTGTCCCACTGGCGCAGGGCCTTGAGGTCGTCCAGGGACAGGCCGTAGCCCGACAGGTACAGCTGGATGTAGAGGGTCAGGCTGGTGTGCCCGGCGGAAAGGACAAACCGGTCCCGACCCGCCCACGTGGGGTCCGACGGGTCGTGCCGCAACGTCTGCTGGAAAAGCAGGTACGCGGCGGGTGCGAGGCTCATCGCGGTGCCGGGGTGGCCCGATCCCGCCTTCTCTACCGCGTCCATCGCCAGGGCCCGTACGACGTCGACCGCCTGACGGTCCAGGTCGCTCCATTCAAGGGCTGGCACGAGTTCGCTGCTCAAGTGCTCGATCTCCGGATCTAGTCGTGTGATGGTGGCGCCGGTTTGGCATTTCCCGCCCACACCGGACCCTAACGGGTCGGCCTTGCTACCGTTGCGTAGGCCGATCCGGGGCGAGCCCGCAGGAGTGATGATCAGCGCGGACAGAACCCCCGTGAGGCGTCCCGTCGTGCCGTCTCCGCACCCCATGCCGGAACCGGCCACCCCAACAACTAGAGTTGAGCATTCAAGGCTGGCTGGTGCCCGCATTCACGGATTCGCTCTAATCAGAGGTTACGCGTTGACCCCGCACGTGCTGGAAGCGCCTTAGATGGTGCTGACCGACAAGCAATCGACGGCCCCGTCCGCGACGGGCACGGCTGACACCGTCACGCCGCGCTCGTTCGGCGACGTCGTGAAGGCCTACGTCGCCCTCACCAAGCCGCGGATCATCGAACTGCTGCTGATCACGACGCTGCCGGTGATGTTCCTGGCAGCCCGTGGCCTGCCACCGCTGTGGATCGCCGTCTCCACCCTGGTCTTCGGCACCCTGTCGGCGGGCAGCGCGAACGCGCTGAACTGCTACATCGACCGTGACATCGACGCCGCGATGCGCCGTACCCGGCGCCGTCCGCTGGCCCGCGACCAGGTCCCGCCGGCCAACGCGCTGATCTTCGGCGTCGTCCTCGGCGTGCTGTCGACTCTTGGCCTGGGCTTGACGGTGAATTGGCTCGCGGCCGGCCTGTCGCTGGCGGCGAACCTGTTCTACGTCCTCGTCTACTCGATGATCCTGAAGCGGCGGACCTCCCAGAACGTGGTGTGGGGAGGCCTGGCGGGGTGCATGCCGGTGCTGATCGGCTGGGCCGGCGTCACGGGCGGCCTCGACTGGGCCCCGGTGGTGCTGTTCGGCGTGGTGTTCTTCTGGACCCCGCCGCACACCTGGACCCTCGCCATGCGCTACAAGGAGGACTACGCCGCGGCGAAGGTCCCCATGCTCCCGGTGGTCGCCACCGAGCGCCGCGTGGTGCTGGAGAGCATCGCCTACACCTGGGCGACGGTGGCCTGCTCGCTGCTGCTGTGGCCGATCGCCGGGACCACCCTGCTCTATCCCGCCGTGGCCGTCGTCCTCGGCGCCGCCTGCCTGTGGGAGGTCTACCGTCTGCTCGGCCGGGTCAACGCGGGCAAGACCGGCGTGGATCTGCGCCCGATGCGCTTCTTCCACTGGTCCAACGCCTACCTGGCGCTGCTCTTCCTCGCCGTCGCCGTCGACTCGATGCTCGTCTGAGCGCTCCAGGTACGGCATGCGCCCGCTGCGGCCCGCCCTTTCCCGGCCCTCCTCCGCGTCCGTGACGCCCGGCCCCCCGATCCGCGCGACGGCGGTGTCCCCGGGTGGCCGCCGGCCGCGGGAGAGGGAGGGGGGACACGTCGTGTTTGATCGGTTACGGTTGCCACATGGCAAGCCGTGATCCTCGGTGGGTGTTCAAGGACCGCCCGTCTGTCGCACTGATCGCCGGTCTTGTCGTGACCGGTCTGTGCGCGCTGGCGTCGTTCTCGTTCGACGTGCTGAACGGTGATCCGGTCTACTTCTTCATCGCCCTGGCCCTCGCCCTGGCCCCGGTTCCGGTGCTGCTGGCCGCCGTGCTCGCACTGGACCGCATGGAGCCGGAGCCGCGCAGCAACCTGATCTTCGCGTTCGCCTGGGGGGCGGGCGTGGCGGTCCTGATCGCGGGCCTGGTCAACTCCTTCAACCTGGTCTACATCGAGAACACCGTCCAGCTGGGCTATGACAGCTCGCGCAACATCGCCGCCACCTTCGGCGCCCCCGTGGTCGAGGAGACGATGAAGGGGCTGGTCCTGCTGGGCCTGCTCAGGTTCAAGCGGGCCGAGCTCGACGGGCCCACCGACGGCATCATCTACGCCAGCATGGTCGGCCTCGGCTTCGCGATGAGCGAGAACGTCAGCTACTACGTGGCCGCGCTCGACGACATGGGCGCGCAGGGGCTGGCGGTGACCGTCGTGCTCAGGGGGATCCTGTCGCCGTTCGCGCATCCGCTGTTCACCTCGATGATCGGGGTCGCGGTGGCCTACGCCGCGCAGCGCCAGGGCCGGGTGCGGGTCGTCGTGATCGCGGCCGGCTGGATCGGCGCGATGCTGCTGCACGGGATATGGAACGGCTTCGCCTCCTACGTCGGCATCGGCGGCCTGGCCGTCGCCTACGTGCTGCTGATGATCGTGCTTTTCGTCCTCATCGGGATCGTCTTCCGCGACCGCAAGCGCATCGTCGCCCTCATCCAGACCTATCTGCCCGCCTACCAGGCGACGGGGCTGGTGGGTCCGCACGACGTCGCCATGCTCTCCTCGCTGCCGAGCCGCCGCCAGGCCAGGCAGTGGGCCAGGACGAACGGCGGCCGGGCCGGGCTGCGGGCGATGAACGACTACCAGCTCGCCGCCACCGAGCTCGGCCTGCTCCACGAGCGGGCCAGGCGTCACATGATCGGTGAGCGCACGTTCAACGAGGAGCAGCACGCGCTGCTGGAGTGCATGGCGGGTGCCCGCGCCCACTTCCCGGTGCCGGCCGGGCAGGCGCCCCCGGCCGCCCAGGGCTACGCCCCGCCCGGCCCCGCCCCGCAGCCTCCGCCGGGCGCCGGCCCGCACCCGCCCTACCGGTAGGGGCTCAGCCGGCCCGCAGGGCGTCGTCGAGGGTGGTCTCGCGCGGCCCGGGGAAGACGGGGGCGGCGTCGAGGACCACCGAGTCGAGGAAGCCCTTCGCCGAGGCGGCGAACTCACGGGCCGCGTAGGAGTAGGTGGAGGCCCACTGCCGGGCCGAGTCGTCGCCGACGCCGAAGGTCTCCAGGCCCGCCGTACGGCACAGCGCGACGGCCCTGGGCAGGTGGAAGACCTGGGTGACGACGGTCAGCCACGCCCAGGTCAGCGGGGCGACGGCGAGCACGCTCAGCAGCACCGCCGCCTGGTAGGAGCGGCGCAGGGTCGTGCGTGACAGCGGCATCCGGCCATTGTCCGGCTATGCGGGGACGGAGTCGAGCCTGTCCCCGCGGGCGGTCTGGGCGTCCAGCGGCCCCCGTGTCCGCATCGCGAACACCACCCGCAGCGTGCAGATCCACACCAGCGTCGAGCCGAGCACGTGCAGGCCGACCAGGAACGCGGGCACGGCCAGGAAGTACTGGACGTATCCGATGATCCCCTGCGCCAGCTCCACGGACAGCAGCGTCAGCGCCGCCCGCCGCGCGGGAGCGGGCGCGCCGGTCACGCGCAGTGCGAACAGCAGGGCGAAGGTGAGCCCGACCACGACGTAGACGACGTCGGCGTGGATCCTGGCCACGACCTCGATGTCGAACGGGAACCGGGAGGCCATCTCGTCTCCGGAGTGCGGTCCGGTGCCGGTCACCACCACGCCCGCGACGAGCAGGACGGCGACCGCGGCGGTGAGCACGTAGCCGAGCGTGCGGATGTCGCGGCGGACCAGCCGCTCCGGCGCCGCGTCGCCCTCCCGCGAGCGGGCGTAGAGGGCGACGCAGGCGGCGATCAGGCCGATGGAGATCAGGAAGTGCATGCCCACGGTGAACGGGTTGAGCACGCTGTGCACGACCACGCCGCCCCAGAGCCCCTGCGCGGCCACGCCGATCGGCTGCAGCCAGGCGAGCCGGACCAGGTCCCGGCGCCGGGGCAGCAGCCGCACCGCGGCGAGCAGGCAGGCCAGGCCGACGGCCAGGACCAGGAAGGTCAGCAGCCGGTTGCCGAACTCGACGGCCATGTTGATCGGGGAGATCTCGCCGTGGGCGATCGGGACGAAGCTGTCGGGGGTGCACCTGGGCCAGGTGGGGCAGCCCAGTCCCGACTTGCTGACCCGGACCGCCGCGCCGGTCACGGTGATGCCGGCGTTGACCACCACCGCCACCAGCGCCCAGCGGCGCAGGGTGGCGGCCGTGGGGGACCACAGGGACCGCGTCAGGTTCACGGTCTGCCGACGGGCCTGGTCAAGGAGGTGCTTCACGGCTCACATGTTAGGCGGCGAGAGGGACGGTCCCGTCGCGGGCCCATGCGCTCGCCCTGAGATGATCTGCCCCTGTCGGTACGGCTTGTGCGGTGTACCGCCGGGTATGGGTCGGCTGAACTGGCGGAACGGCGGGGAGCGCCCGATTGATCCGTGCAACAGTATGTGACATAGTACTGGTGGGTCAGGTTGCGGGAGTGAGGTGAGTCATGCCGGACGTCGTGGTGATCGGCGCCGGAGTCGTCGGGGCCGCGTGCGCGTACTACGCGGCGCGCGCAGGGCTGGACGTGGTCGTCGTCGACCGCGGGCCCGTGGCGGGCGGCACGACCGGCGCGGGAGAGGGAAACGTCCTGGTCTCCGACAAGGAGCCGGGCCCCGAGCTCGACCTCGCCCTGCTCTCCAACGGCCTCTGGCGCGAGCTGGCGGAGTTCGACGGCTTCGAGTTCGAGCCCAAGGGCGGCCTCGTCGTCGCCGAGACCGGCGAGGTGCTGGAGGCGCTCACCGGCCTGGCGGGCAAGCAGGGGGTCGAGCACACGGTGGTCCCCTCCGGCGGGCTCGACGACTACGAGCCCCACCTGGCCCAGGGCTTCGCCGGAGGCGTGTTCTACCCGCAGGACGCCCAGGTCCAGCCCATGCTGGCGGCGGCCAGGCTGATCCGGCGGGGCGCCGACCGCTTCGGCCGCGGCACCCTGATGCTGCGCACCGGCGTCACGGTCACCGGCTTCCTGCGCGACGGCGACCGGATCGGCGGCGTCACGACCGACCACGGCGACATCCTCGCGGGAGCCGTCGTCAACGCCGCCGGGACCTGGGGCGGCGAGGTGGCCGCCATGGCCGGCGTGCACGTCCCGGTCCTGCCCAGGCGCGGCTTCATCCTGGTCACCGAGCCCTTCGACGAGCCGCTGATCAGGCACAAGGTCTACACCGCCGCCTATGTCACCAACGTGGCCAGCGACTCGGAGGGCCTGGAGACGTCCGCCGTCGTGGAGGGGACCCCCTCGGGGCCGGTGCTCATCGGCGCGAGCCGCGAGCGCGTCGGCTTCGACCGCACGGTCTCGGTGCCGGTGCTGGAACGCCTCGCCCGCCAGGCCGTCGAGCTGTTCCCGGCGCTGGCCGACCGCCGGGCGATCCGGGCCTACTGCGGCTTCCGGCCCTACTGCCCCGACCACCTGCCGGTCATCGGCGAGGACCCCCGGGCCCCCGGCCTCCACCACGCCTGCGGCCACGAGGGCGCGGGCATCGGCCTGGCGCCCGCCACCGGCCACCTGATCGCCCAGACGCTGGCCGGTCACCGCCCCGACCTCGACCTCACGCCCTTCCGCCCGGACCGCTTCGAGGAGCGCCGATGAACCAGCCGTACGACCTCGTGCGAGCGCGGCCAGAGCCGGAGTTCGAGATCAGCGTGGACGGCGCCCCCGTCCCGGTGATCCCCGGCCAGACCATCGGCGCGGCCCTGCACGGCGCGGGCATCCGGTCGTGGCGCACCACCAGGATCGGCGCCCGCCCGCGCGGGCTGTTCTGCGGCATCGGCGTCTGCTTCGACTGCCTGGTCACGGTCAACGGCAGCCCGTCCCTGCGGGCCTGCCTGACGGAGGCCCGCCCCGGAGACCGGGTGAGCACCGGCGCGCGAGCCGGACAGGACGGGCCGGGCGGCCGGCCCGGGGACGGCGGCGGCCACGGGACGGACGGCGGGAAGACGGTGAACGGCCGGTGAAGCCCCGCTACGATCTCGCCGTCATCGGCGCGGGCCCGGCCGGAGTGGCCGGCGCGCTCACCGCCTCCTTCGCCGGGCTGGACGTCGTGCTGATCGACGCCGCGCCCAGGCCCGGAGGCCAGTACTTCCGGCACCTGCCGCAGGGCTTCAACGCCCAGGCGCCCGGGGCCCTCCACCACGGCCTGGACGGGTTCACCCGGCAGTGGGAGACGCTGCGCGCCCGCGCCGACGTGCTGCTCGGCCACAAGGTCTGGGCGGTGGAGCGCGCCGAGGGGACGGTGACCGTACGGTGCCTTGAGGGGGACCGCGAGGAGCGGCCCCGCACGGTCACCGCGCGCGGGCTGCTGATCGCCACCGGCGCCCACGACCGGCCCCTGCCGTTCCCCGGCTGGGACCTGCCCGGCGTGCTGACCGCCGGCGGCGCGCAGGCCCTGCTCAAGGGCAACCTCGTCGTGGCGGGCCGGAAGGTCGTGGTCGCCGGGACCGGCCCCTTCCTGCTCCCGGTCGCCGCCGGTCTGGCCGGGGCGGGCGCGGACGTGCGCGGCGTCTACGAGGCCAACGGCCGGCTCGGGCTCGCCAGGCACCCGCTGCTCGCCGCGGGCAAGGCCGGTGAGGCCCTCGGGTACGGCGCGACCCTGGCCCGGCACCGGGTGCCCTACCGCGGCCGCCACGCGGTGATCGCGGCGCACGGCGAGGACGCGCTGACCCACGTCACCGTGGCGAGGCTGGACTCCGCCTGGAGGCCGGTCTCGACGAGGACCGTCGAGTGCGACACCCTCGCCTACGGCTACGGCTTCGTCCCCCAGCTCGAACTGCCGGTCCAGCTCGGCTGCGCCACCCGCGCCGACGCCGACGGCAGCCCCGTCGTCACCGTGGACGGGGGGCTGCGCACCAGCGTGCCCGGCGTCTACGCGGCGGGGGAGTCCACCGGTGTCGGCGGAGCCGTGCTGGCCGAGGTCGAGGGGCGCATCGCGGGCCGGAGCGCCGCCGCGGACCTGGGCCGGCGCGTCCCGCCCCTGCCCCGCCTGTCCCGGCGCAGGGAGCGCCTGGCCGCCTTCGCGAAGGCGCTGCTGGAGGCCTACCCGGTACGGCCGGGCTGGCAGGGGTGGCTCCGTGACGACACGCTGGTCTGCCGCTGCGAGGAGGTGCCCCTGTCGGCCGTACGCGAGGCCCAGGACCTGGGCGCCACCGACGCGCGCTCCGTCAAACTGCTGGCCCGCCCCGGAATGGGCTGGTGCCAGGGCCGTATGTGCGGCTACGCCGTGGCATGCCTCGCCGGCGAGGATCCCGCGGCACCCCGGCGCCCGATCGCCCAGCCCATCCGGCTGGGCGACCTCGCCGCGCCGACCCGATCCCCCTTGGAAGGATGATTCAATGACGACCCGTGTGAAACCCTGGCGCGGCGTGATGGTGGCCACCGCGCTGCCTCTCCGTGAGGACCTCTCGGTCGACTTCGACGCCTACGCGGAGCACTGCCGATGGCTGGTCGCGGGTGGCTGTGACGGCGTGGTGCCGAACGGCTCGCTGGGGGAGTACCAGACCCTGACGCCCGAGGAGCGGGCCAAGGTCGTGGAGACCGCGGTGGCGGCCATCGGCGGCGACCGGATCATGCCGGGGATCGCCGCCTACGGGGCGGGCGAGGCCCGCCGCTGGGCCGAGCAGGCGCGCGACGCCGGCTGCCAGGCGGTGATGCTGCTCCCGCCGAACGCCTACCGGGCCGACGAGCGGATCGTGGTGGAGCACTACCGCGAGGTGGCCAAGGCCGGCGTGCCGGTGGTGGCCTACAACAACCCCCTCGACACCAAGGTCGACCTCACCCCGGCGCTGCTGGCCCGGCTGCACGCCGAGGGCCTGATCGTGGCGGTCAAGGAGTTCACCGGCGACGTCCGCCGGTCCTATGAGATCGCCGAGCTCGCCCCGGAGCTGGACCTGCTGGTGGGCTCCGACGACGTGCTGCTGGAGATGGCCCTGGCCGGCGCGGTCGGCTGGGTGGCCGGCTACCCCAACGCGCTGCCCGAGTCCAGCGTGGCCCTGTACAAGGCGGCCCTGGCCGGGGACCTGACCACCGCGCTCCCGCTCTACCGCGCGCTGCACCCGCTGCTGCGCTGGGACTCCAAGACCGTGTTCGTGCAGGCCATCAAGCTCTCCATGGACCTGGCCGGGCGGAAGGGCGGCCCGTGCCGGCCGCCGCGGCTGCCGCTGGTCGCCGAGGAGGAGGCCCTCGTCCGCGCCGCCACCGAGAAGGCCCTGGCCGAGGGCCTGCGGTAACCGCGGGCCGGTCGTCCGCACTCCGTGGCCGGGCGCACCATTGAGTGCGGCCGGCCACGGGGCCGAAAGGCAGCTCACCCCCTGCGAGGAGTATCAATGAGGACGAAACGGGTCTTCCACGCGGTGGACTCCCACACCGAGGGCATGCCCACCCGGGTGATCACCGGGGGAGTGGGAGTCATCCCCGGCTCGACCATGGCCGAGCGCCGCGAGCACTTCCTGGCCGAGATGGACCACATCCGGACCCTGCTCATGTACGAGCCGCGCGGTCACTCGGCGATGAGCGGGGCCATCCTGCAGCCGCCGACCCGGCCCGACGCCGACTACGGCGTGCTCTACATCGAGGTCTCCGGCTGCCTGCCGATGTGCGGCCACGGCACCATCGGCGTCGCCACCGTCCTGGTGGAGACCGGGATGGTCGAGGTGGTCGAGCCGGTCACCACCATCCGGCTGGACACCCCCGCCGGGCTGGTCGTCGCCGAGGTGCGGGTCGAGGACGGCGCCGCCACCGCGGTGACCATCACCAACGTGCCCTCCTTCAGCGCCGGCCTGGACCGCACCGTCAAGGTGCCCGGCATCGGCGAGGTCGCCTACGACCTGGCCTACGGCGGCAACTACTACGCGATCCTGCCGATCGAGTCGGTCGGCCTGCCGTTCGACCGGGCGCACAAGCAGCCGATCCTCGACGCGGGCCTGGCGATCATGGACGCGATCAACGGGCAGGACGAGCCCGTCCACCCGCTGGACGCGGGCATCCGCGGCTGCCACCACGTGCAGTTCACCGCCCCCGGCTCCGACGCCCGCCACTCCCGGCACGCGATGGCCATCCATCCCGGCTGGTTCGACCGCTCGCCCTGCGGCACCGGCACCAGCGCCCGGATGGCCCAGCTTCACGCCCGGGGCGAGCTCCCCCTCGGCGCCGACTTCGTCAACGAGTCGTTCATCGGCACGCGGTTCGTCGGCCGGCTCGTCGAGGAGACGGAGGTGGCCGGTCTGCCCGCGGTGGTTCCGACCATCACCGGGCGGGCATGGGTCACCGGCACCGCCCAGTACTTCCTCGACCCCCGTGACCCGTTCCCCGAAGGTTTCCTGCTTTGACACACGTGATCAATCTGATCGAGAGCCGTTCCCCGCACAACCCGGCCGACCTGGTCGCCTCCTTCCCCGCGGCGGGGGAGGCGGGCGTCCAGGCCGCGGTCCGGCTGGCGCAGGCCGTACAGCACGACTGGGCGTCAAGGAACGCCGCCGCGCGGGCCACGGCCCTGGCGCGGGCCGCCGACGCCGTGGAGGGGGCGGCCGACGAGCTGGCCGCCCTGGTGGTCCGCGAGGTCGGCAAACCGGTGACCGAGGCGCGCGGCGAGGTCGCCCGCTCGGTGTCGATCCTGCGCTACTACGCCCAGCAGGTGTTCGACCCGGTCGGCGCGGTCCACGAGCCGTCGGGCGCGGGACTGCTCTTCACCCGGCGGCGGCCGCTCGGCGTCGCCGGCCTGATCACACCGTGGAACTTCCCGCTGGCCATCCCGCTGTGGAAGGCCGCGCCCGCGTTGGCGTTCGGCAACACGGTCGTGCTCAAGCCCGCCCCGCAGGCGCTGGCGTGCGCGCTGCGCCTGGCCGAGCTGCTGAACCTCAACGAGTTCCAGGTCGTGCCCGGCGACGCGGAGGAGGGCGCCGCGCTGGTGGAGGCCGCCGACGTGGTCTCCTTCACCGGCTCCGCCGCCGTGGGCGCGCTGGTGCGCGAGGCCGCCGTACGGCGTGGTGTGCCGGTGCAGGCCGAGATGGGCGGGCAGAACGCCAGCATCGTGCTGCCGGACGCCAATCTGGAGGCCGCGGCCGCCCAGATCGCGGCGGCGGCGATGGGCTTCGCCGGGCAGAAGTGCACGGCCACCAAGCGGATCATCACGGTCGGCAACGGCGACGAGGTCCGCGAGGCCGTGCTCGCGGCGGTGGCCAAGCTCGGCTTCGGCGACCCGTCCGACCCCGGCACGGCCGTCGGCCCGCTGATCGACGAGGCGGCCCGCGACCGGGTCGTGGACGCGGCGGCGGGCGCGGTCGCCGCGGGCGGCCGGATCCTGACCGGGGGCCGCGCCGTGCACAGCCTTCAGGAGGGCGGGCTCGGCGGCTGGTATGTGGAGCCGACGCTCGTGGACGGCCTGCCGGCCGGCCACCCGCTGGCCTGCGAGGAGGTCTTCGGGCCGATCTGCGTGGTCCAGGACGCCGCCTCGGCGGACGAGGCGGTGGCGCTGGCCAACGGCGTCCGGTACGGCCTGGCCTCGGCCGTCTACACCAGCGACCTGGACCGGGCCCTGGACCTCGGCGCGCGGCTGGACACCGGCCTGGTCAAGGTGAACGCCCCGACCAGCGGCGTGGACTTCTACCTGCCGTTCGGCGGGGAGAAGGACTCCAGCTACGGAGGCCGGGAGCAGGGCAAGGCGGCCCAGGACTTCTACACCTCGACCCACACCGTCACCATAAGCCCGGCAGGCTGAGAGCCCGCCGTCCGTGAAGGGGCATCCCCGCCCGGGGGTGCCCCTTCGCATATGCGCACCACGGGAAGATCAAAGATGTGTGAAGTTTAACGGTCTTGTTTCGGCCCTTGACGTGGACATTCCACACCTAGTGCAATGTCACATATCATTATTTGTGAGGAGCCGCAAATGCGCGCCATCCCCCTGAAGTCCTTCGCTTCGCTGGCCGTCGTCGGCCTCCTGGCCACCGGATGTGGTCAGGGCCTGCTCGGCGGCGACGACGGCGACAAGGCCGCCACCGCGAACGACCCGATCGTCCTCGGCATGCTGATCCCCCAGTCGGGCAGCGAGGCCGCCATCGGTCCCTATATGAGCAACGCGGCACAGCTGGCGCTCGACGAGATCAACGCCAAGGGCGGAGTCCTCGGCCGCAAGCTGGAGCTGAAGACCGCCGACGACGCCTGCGACGCCCAGTCGGCGGCGGCCGGAGCCAACAAACTGGTCACCGAAGGCGTGGACATCTCGGTCGGAGGATACTGCTCCGGCGCCACGCTTCCCACCCTGCCCATCTTCGGCAAGGCTAACATCCCGATGATCATTCCGGCCGCCAACTCCCAGGAGCTGGTCGACCAGAAGCTCAAGCACGTCTTCCTGATCAACGGCACCGGCTCCCAGCAGGCCGGGGCGGCGGAGAAGTGGATCGCCAAGCAGGGCGCCAAGAGCGTCGTGCTGATGCACGACAACACCAGCTACTCCAAGGACATCGCGCTGCGCACCAAGGCGCTGCTCGACGCCCCCGGCGACGCCGAGGCCGTGCTCGTCGAGACGGTCACGCCCAAGGAGAGCGACTACAGCGCCAACATCACCAACGTGCTGGCCAAGAAGCCCGACTTCGTCTACTGGACCGGCTACTTCCAGGAGGGCGGCCTGATCGCCCGCCAGCTCCGCCAGGCCGGGTACAAGGGCTCCATCATGGTCGGAGACGGCTCGGTCTCGCCCAAGCTGGTCGAGATCGCCGGGGCCGAGGCCGCCGAGGGCGTCTACGCCACGATGACCCAGACCCCCGACACGCTCGAAGGCGCCGAGGGCTGGATCGCGGCCTACAAGAAGAAGTACAACGCCGACCCCGGCCCCTACTCCAACCAGGCCTACGACGCCGTGCGGCTGGCCGCCGAGGCCGTCACCAAGGCGGGCGGCACCGACGGCGCCAAGGTCGTCTCCGCGCTGGAGGCGATCGACGGGTTCTCGATGTTCTCCGGGCCGCTGAAGTTCACCCCCGAGCACACGCTGTCCAACGGCGGCTTCCAGATTCTCGTCGTCAAGGACGGCAAGATCACTCTGCAGGACTCTCTCAAATGACACAGCTCGTCTGGAACGGCCTGTTCGTCGGCTCGTTCTACGCCCTGGTGGCGCTGGGCTACAGCATGGTCTACGGGATCATCAAGCTGCTCAACTTCGCCCACGGCGACCTGTACATGCTCGGCGCGTTCGTCGGCTTCGCCATCCTCGGCGCGGTCGGCGGCGTGTCCTCCTCGATGGCCCTGCCGCTGCTGCTCGTGGTGCTCCTGGCGACCATGGTCCTCACCGGCCTGGCCGGGGTGGCACTGGAACGGGTCGCCTACCGGCCACTGCGCCGCGCGCCCCGGCTCTCCCTGCTCATCACCGCGGTCGGCGCGTCCTTCGCCCTGGAGTACGGCATGCGCGCCGCCGCCGGGGCCGACCCGCGGGTCTACCCGGTACGGCTCGGCGGCACCTCCGTGGAGGTGCTCGGAGCCCGGCTGACCCTGCAGCAGCTCGTCCTGGTCGGGGTGGCCGTCGTCCTCATGATCGGGCTCAACCTGCTGATCACCAGGACCCGCGAGGGCCGGGCCATGCGGGCCATCGCCCTCGACCCGCGTACCAGCTCGCTGATGGGCATCGACGTGAACGCGGTCATCTCCCGGACCTTCTTCATCGGCTCGGCCCTCGCCGGGGCCGCCGGGGTGATGGCGGGGGCCTACTACGGGAAGATCGACTTCCTGATGGGCTTCCTGATCGGGCTCAAGGCCTTCACCGCGGCCGTCATCGGCGGCATCGGCAACATCCCCGGCACCATGCTCGGCGGACTGCTGCTCGGGCTGCTGGAGTCGTTCGGCACGTTCTGGCTGGGCGGCGAGTGGCGCGACGTGTTCGCCTTCGGGGTGCTGATCCTGTTCCTGACCGTGCGGCCCACGGGCCTGCTCGGCGAACGTGTGACGGAGCGGGTATGACCGGCACGACGAAGGTCCGCCGGGTCGGCAACGCCAAGCCCCCGACCCGTGCCTCGAAACTGCTGCAGAACAGGTGGGCCGGGATCGCCGGCCTGCTGATCGCGCTCCTGGCGCCGTTCGTCAACGCCAGCGGCTACGCGCTGTCGGTCATGACCAGCGCGGCCATCTTCGTGATGCTCGCGGCCGGGCTGAACATCGTGGTCGGCTACTGCGGCCTGCTCGACCTCGGCTACGTCGCCTTCTTCGCGGTCGGCGCCTACACCAGCGGGGTGCTGTCCACCCGCCTCGACCTGCCGCTGCTGGTCACCGTGCCGGCCGTCATCGTGGTCACGGTCATCGCCGGGATCATCATCGGCGCGCCCACCCTCCGGCTCCGCAGCGACTACCTCGCCATCGTCACCCTCGGCTTCGGCGAGATCATCCGGATCACCGCGAACAACCTGGACGTCACCGGCGGGCCCTCGGGCATCTACGGCATCCCGCACCTGACCGACAGCCCGGTGGTCTTCTACTACGTGACCGTGGTGGTCGTCTCCCTGGCCGTCCTCGGCGCGGCCCGCCTGGGCCGCTCCCGGCTCGGCCGGGCCTGGCGGTTCGTCCGCGAGGACGAGGACGCCGCCGAGGCCATGGGCGTGCACACCTACCGGGTCAAGCTCGCCGCCTACATCGCCGGAGCGGTCTGGGGCGGCCTGGCCGGAGTCCTGTTCGCCGCGCAGCTGTCGGCGATCTCCCCGACCAGCTTCACCTTCCTGCAGTCCGCGCTGGTCCTGATGGCGGTCGTGCTGGGCGGCATGGGCTCGATCCCCGGCGTCGTCATCGGCGCCGTCGTGATCAGCATCCTGCCGGAGATCCTGCGCGACCTCGCCGACTACCGGTTCTTCATCTTCGGCGTCCTCCTCATCGCGGTCATGATCCTGCGCCCGCAGGGGCTGTGGCCCGCCCGATCCAAGGAGGTCTCGTGAGCCTGCTGAGCGTGGAGGACCTGCGCCTGTCCTTCGGCGGACTGCTGGCCATCGACGGGCTCACGTTCTCGGTGGGCGAGGCGGAGATCGTCTCCGTCATCGGCCCCAACGGCGCGGGCAAGACGTCGGCCTTCAACTGCGTCACCGGCTTCTACCGTCCCACCTCGGGCCGGATCACCCTGCGGGGCAAGGACCTTCCCGGGCTGAGGCCGTCCGCCATCGCGGGCCTCGGCGTCGCGCGCACCTTCCAGAACCTGCGCCTGTTCGGCGAGCTGTCGGTCCTGGACAACGTGCGGGCCGGATCGCACCTGTGGCTCAAGCAGAGCGTGTTCGACGCCCTGCTGCACACCCCCCGCTACCGCCGCTCCGAACGCGAGTGCACCGAGCAGGCCCACCACTGGCTGGACTTCGTCGGCCTGAGCGGCGACCGCTACAGCGAGGCCCGCAACCTGCCCTACGGCGAGCAACGCCTCACGGAGATCGCCAGGGCCCTGGCCCGCCGCCCCGACCTGCTGCTGCTGGACGAGCCCGCCGCCGGGCTCAACCACGGGGAGAAGGCCGAGATGCTCGACCTGATCCGGCGGATCCAGGCGCTGGGCGTGGCGATCGTGCTCATCGAACACGACATGGGCCTGGTCATGGAGGTCTCCGAACGCGTGGTCGTGCTCAACTTCGGCAAGGAGATCGCCGACGGCCGCCCGGAGGACGTCCGCCGGAACCCGGCCGTCATCGAGGCCTACCTCGGGAGTGACGCCCATGCTTGAGATCCACGGACTGGACGTCCACTACGGCGGTGTGCACGCCCTGCGCGGCCTGTCCCTGACCATCGCGCCGGGGGAGATCGTCGCCCTGCTGGGCAACAACGGCGCGGGCAAGACCACCACGCTGTCGGCGGTCTCCGGCCTGGTGCGCTCCACCGCCGGGAAGGTCGTCTTCGACGGGCGGGACATCACCAGGGACAGACCCCACAAGATCGCCGAACGCGGCCTGGTGCACGTCCCCGAGGGCCGCAGGGTCTTCAGCACCCTCACCGTGCACGAGAACCTGCAGCTCGGCGGCTACCTGGTCCGCGACCAGGCCGAGATCCGCAAGCGGATCGAGCGCGTCTACGAGCTGCTGCCCCGCCTGGCCGAGCGGCGCGCCCAGCAGGGCGGCACGCTGTCCGGCGGCGAGCAGCAGATGCTCGCCATCGGCCGGGCCCTGGTGACCGGGCCCCGGCTGCTGCTGCTCGACGAGCCCTCCATGGGCCTGGCCCCGCTGGTGGTCGCCTCGGTGATGGAGCTGATCGCCGGGATCAACGCCGAGGGCACCTCGGTGCTGCTCGTCGAGCAGAACGCCACCGCCGCGCTCAAGATCGCTCACCGCGGTTACGTGATCGAGAACGGCGAGTGCGTGCTGGACGGCCCCGCGGCCGGCCTGCGCGAGGACCCCCGGGTGGTCGAGGCCTACCTCGGCGGAGTGTGAGGCGGACTATGACAGGAGGGGGAACGATGGTTCACACGATCGACTACCACACCGGCGGCGAGCCGTTCCGGATCGTCGCCTCCGGCGTGCCCGACATCCCCGGCGGCACGGTCCTGGAGCGCCGCGAGTCGGCGGCGGCCCCGGAGATCGACGGGGTGCGGCGGCTGCTCTGCCACGAGCCGCGGGGGCACGCCGACATGTACGGCTGCTTCCTCGTCCCGCCGGACGACGAGGGAGCCGATCTCGGCGTGCTGTTCTGGCACAAGGACGGCTACTCCACCGCCTGCGGCCACGGCACCATCGCGCTCGGGGTCTACGCCGTGGACAGCGGCCTGGTCCGGGCCGATCCGGACGGGGAGACCGACGTCGTCGTCGACGTCCCGTCCGGCAGGGTGACGGCCCGGGTCCGCTGCGTGGAGGGCCGGGTCGAGGCCGTCACGTTCCGGAACGTGCCGTCCTACGTGCTCGCGCGAGACGTCGAGCTGGGCCCGCTCGCCGGGACCGGCCCGGACGCGCCCGCCGCGGGCTCCGGGATCGGCCGGCTCGCCGGCGTCAGGGCCGACGTCTCCTACGGCGGAGCCATCTACGCCTCGGTCCCGGCCGCGGCGTTCGGGCTGAGCGTGGCGCCCGAGCACCTCACCGAGCTGATCGCGCTCGGCCGGGCGGTGAAGGCGGCCCTGGCCGGTCACCCCGCCTCCCGGCACCCGGGCGACGACCGGCTGTCGGGGATCTACGGCGTCATCTTCTACGACGAGCTGGGCCCCGGCCACCAGCGCAACGTCACCGTCTTCGCCGACGGCGAGGTGGACCGCTCGCCGTGCGGCTCGGGCACGGCCGCCCGGCTGGCGCTGCTGCACGCCGACGGCTTCACCGGCACGCTCGTCCACGAGGGCATCGTGGGGACCTCCTTCCGGGCCCGGGTGGCCGAGGTGACCGAGGAGGGGATCGTCCCCGAGGTGGAGGGCATGGCCTACCGCACCGGGGAGCACCGGTTCACTCTGGACCCGCGCGACCCCGTCGGCACCGGGTTCACCCTCCGGTGAGCGCGCTGCCCTACCTGGACGGGGAGACCCTGCGCGAGCTGGTGCCGATGGCGCGGGCCGTGCAGGCGCTCCAGGACGCGCTGCTGGCGGGGCTCGACCCCGAGGACACCCCGCGGCGGCCCGTCGTGGAGGTACCCGCCGGGCAGCTGCTGCTGATGCCCGCCGCGTGGGGCCGTCACGTGGGGATCAAGGTGGCCGGGGTGGCCCCGGCCAACCCCTCGCGCGGACTGCCGCGGATCCAGGGCGCCTACCTGCTGATGGACGGCGAGAGCCTGGCTCCGCTGGCCATGATGGACGGCGTCGCGCTCACCTCGCTGCGCACCCCCGCCGTCTCCGCGCTGGCCGTACGGCATCTGGCCGAGCCCGGCGCCTCGGAGATGGCGGTGTTCGGCACGGGACCGCAGGCGTGGGGGCACGTGGAGGCCTTCCGCGCGGTCCGGCCGGTGGAGCGGGTGAGCGTGATCGCCCGGGACGCGGCGAAGGCCCGTGCCTTCGCCGCCCGGTGCGCCGCCGAGGGCCTGCGGGCCGCTACGGTGGCCGATCCCGGACAGGCCGACCTGATCGCCTGCTGTACGACCGCCAGGACTCCCCTGTTCGACGGTAGGCTCACCCGGGATGACGCGACCGTGGTCGCGGTCGGCTCCCACGAGCCGGATGCCCGGGAGGTCGACGACGATCTCGTCGCGCGTGCCACGGTGGTCGTCGAAGCCCGCAGTGCCGCTCTCGCCGAGGCGGGAGACCTGATCATCCCGTTGCGGAACGGTACGATCACCATTGGTAACCTCGCCGGTAACCTCGGGGAGCTGGTCGCCGGCGCGGTGCCTCGCGGTCCGGGGCCCCGGCTGTTCAAGAGCGTGGGCATGGCGTGGGAGGACCTGGTGGTGGCGGCCGCCGCCTACGAGGCGTGGATGCGAGTGAGATGAGAGGCGCGGGAATGGCTCCTTCGGCGGAGGACCGGCTCGACCTGCCGGTCGTGGGCGAGCGGCAGAGCCTGCGGGAGCAGGTGGCCCACGCGCTGCGGGCAGCCCTGATCACCGGTGAGATGCGGCCGGGGGTGGTCTACTCGGCGCCGGTGCTGGCCGCCCAGTTCGGCGTCTCGGCGACGCCCGTGCGCGAGGCGATGCTCGACCTGGCCAAGGAGGGCCTGGTCGAGGCGGTGCGCAACAAGGGCTTCCGGGTCACCGAGCTGTCCGACCGCGACCTGGACGAGCTCACCGAGATCCGCCGGCTCATCGAGGTGCCCACGGTGGCGCGGCTGGCCGACCGGGCCCGCGCGGACAGCTTCGATCTGCTCCGCCCGGTGGCTCAGCAGATCGTCGCCGCGGCCGAGCGCGGCGACCTGCTCGCCTACGTGGACGCCGACATCCGCTTCCACGTGGAGCTCCTCGCACTGGCGGGCAACGCGCACCTGGTGGAGGTGGTGCGCGACCTGCGCAAGCGGGCCCGCCTGTACGGCCTGTCCGCGCTGTCGGCGCGCGGTGGGCTGGTCGACTCCGCCCGCGAGCACCTCGACCTGCTCGACCTGCTCTCCGCGGGAGACGCCGGCGGTTCCGAGCGGCTGATGCGCAACCACATCCAGCATGTGCGGGGCATCTGGGCCAGCAAGCCGGAGTAGCCGGCCCCCGGTTTCAGCGGCGGGCGCGGGTCGCGCCCACGCTGGCGACGACCACGCAGCCGATCGCGGCCCATTCGCGCACGTCGAGCACCTCGCCCAGCACGAGCAGGCCGACCATCGCGGCCACCGCCGGCTCCAGGCTCATCAGGATGCCGAACACCTGCTTCGGCATCCTGCGCAGGGCCTCCAGCTCGATCGAGTAGGGGATGACCGACGACAGCAGGCCCACCCCGAGCCCGATCAGCAGCAGCTCGGGCTGGAGCAGGTCGGCGCCGCCGGTGCCGATCCCCACGGGGGCGATCAGCAGGAACGACACGATCATCGCGAAGGACAGGCCGGTCGTGCCGGGGAAGCGCTGGCCCACGGCGGCCGAGAGCAGGATGTAGCCCGCCCAGCAGACCGCCGCTACCAGGGCGAATCCGATCCCGGCCCAGCTGATGCGCGAGGCCGCCGTCCCCCAGGGCGCCAGCAGTACCACGCCCGAACCGGCCAGCGCGACCCAGAGCAGGTCCAGGCGGCGGCGCGAGGCGGCCACCGCGACCCCGAGCGGCCCGAGGAACTCGATCGCCACCGCGATGCCCATGGGCAGCCGGGCCAGTGCCTCGTAGAACGACAGGTTCATCACACCCAGCGTCACGCCGAAGGCCACCCCCAGCCCGACGTCCACGCGGGTCAGCCCCTTCAGCCGGGGCCGGGCGACCACCCCCATGATGAGCGCGCCCATCGCGATCCGCAGGAACACCACCGCGCTGGGCGGCAACTGGGAGAAGAGGTCCTTGGCGAAGCCCGCGCCCACCTGGACCGACAGGATCGCCAGCAGCACCAGGCCGGACGGCGGGATGGCGTCGGAGGCGGCCCTCAGCAACGCTCCCGGCCTGGGCAGCCCCGGCTTGTACGGCTCGGCGGGCCCGGGCAGGGCTTCGGCGGTCATCAGACTCCTCATGCCAGGGGCTACACGGTCTTTCACACCTTACTAAGCGCGGCGTGGCCCCCGGAAAAGACGTCCGCGATGCGAGATCGGCCTACCGGGTGTAGAGGGCCACGGTCATGCCGGGCGCCCGTCCCACCTGCCACGACCGGTCCCGGGTGAACCCCGCCCGGACCAGCGCGCCGGGCCTGTCGCTTCCCGAGCTCGCGCTCCCGCGCTTCCCGCGCCAGAGTACCCAGACCCGCTCGCGCCCGTCGAGGACGGCGGTGACGTCGGTGCGCTCCGGGTAGTCGAAGGAGTCCGGCCGGGGACGGGCGCCGGTGAGCAGCACGTCGTCGGGCAGGCTCCGCCCGCCGTAGTAGAGCATTCCGGTCCGCAGCCACGACCCGTTGTACATGATCGCGTCACCGGGGCGGGCGTCGGCCGAGATGATCCGCACCGCGAGGGGGAAGTTCTCGCGGTGCCCGTCCTCGCGGCGGACGGCCAGTTGCCCGGGGAGTCCGGCGGTCAGGACGGTCGTCAGGGCGAGCACGGCGAGCAGGCGGGGCATCGAGGCGAGCGCGAGACCGGCCAGCAGCGCGTAGGCGGGCACCGTCGCGAACAGGTAGCGGTCGACGTAGACGGGGGAGAGCAGGTGGGACAGGGCGAACAGCAGGACGGGCGGCAGCAGGGCCCAGCCGGCCAGCAGCGTGGTCCAGAGCCGGTGGGCGCGGTCCCGCCGCAGCAGGAGCAGGGCGGCCGGCGCGAGGGCCAGCAGGACGCAGCCCGCCGGCACGGTGCCCCCGACCGTCCTGGGCAGGGCCAGGAAGACCGCCGGCCCCGGCATGTCGATCCACCTGATGGCGTGCCGCTCGGTGAAGCCGACCACCGCCCAGACGGCTCCCGGAACGCATCCCACGGCCAGGGCGGGCAGCATCCTGGCCAGGGCGCCCCGGCCGTGCAGTGCCAGGGCGAGCACGTGGGCGGCCAGCACGAGCAGGGCGAACACCTGCGTGCAGCCGAGCAGGGCGACGGCCGCGGCGTATCCCCACCGGCCGCCGCGCCGTCCCGGTTCCTCGATCGCGCGGTGCAGCGCCCAGGCGGCCAGCACCGCGGCGGCGGCCGCGAAGGCGTAGGGGCGGACGTTCTGCCCGTGATGGGAGACCGACGGCAGGAACACGTACACGGCGGCGGCCGTCACCCCGGCGGACGGGGAGTGCAGGCGCCGTCCCAGGCCGGCGATGAGCGCGGCCGCCGCGCCCGTCGCGACCGCCGAGGGCAGGCGCAGCCACCACTCGGCCTGTCCGAACCCCGCCCACAGGTGCATGAACGCGTAGTAGGGCAGGAAGTGCCCGTCGACGTGCTGCGCGAGCTCCCACAGGCCCGCCGCGCTCCGGCGGGCCGCGCTGAGGGTGGCCAGCTCGTCCGACGACTGGGAGACCCTCGACGAGCCGGCGACGGCGACGATCGTCGCGGCGAGGCCCGCGGCCGGACTCGGCCAGAACGGTCCCGTCCGCCGTGCCGCCGGTGGCCGCGGAGCGCGCGCTCCGGTGATGATCACTCAGGGGATGCTAAGGGTCCTTGATCATTCCGGATGGCGCGTCCGGGTAATGACTGTCCGCGGGATGCCAAAACTTTCCGCTCACTCCCAGCGGAACGTCCGGGAGGTGATGAGAAGTGAGACCGCCGCCCACCCCGCCAGGATCGCCGCCGCGGCCACCGGCAGGCCGGCGCCCTCGGTCAGGACCGAGCGGAGCCCGCCGGTCAGGGCGGAGATCGGCAGCAGTTCGAGCACCGGCTGCACCGAGTCGGGGAACTTCGACATGGGGAAGATCACACCGCCGCAGCCGAGCAGGACCAGGTAGACCAGGTTGGCCCCGGCGAGGGTGGCCTCGGCGCGCAGGGTGCCCGCCATCAGCAGGCCGAGCCCGCTGAACGCGGCGGTGCCCAGCAGGATCAGCGGGAGCGCGGCCAGCGGGGAGCCCGCCGGGCGCCAGCCCAGGGCGAGCGCCACCCCGCTGATGACGGCCACCTGGATGACCTCCACGGCCACCACCGCGAGCGTCTTGGCCAGCATCAGCCCGGTCCGTGACAGCGGGGTCGCGCCCAGCCGCTTCAGCACGCCGTAGCGGCGCTCGAAACCGGTCGCGATGGCCTGCCCGGTGAAGGCCGTCGACATCACCGCCAGCGCGAGCACGCCGGGGGCGATGAAGTTCACCCGGGGGCCGCCGCCGACGTCCACCAGCGGCGCGGCGGAGAACCCGACGAGCAGCAGCACCGGGATGATCATCGTGAGCAGGAGCTGCTCGCCGTTGCGGAGCATCGCCCGGATCTCCGCGCCCGTCTGCGCCAGCACCATCCGGGGCAGCGGCGCGGCCCCCGGGGCGGGGGTCAGGTCCAGGGTCGTCACTGTGCTCTCCTGCGGTCTGGCGCGGGCCGTGCTCGGCGAGGGGTCATCGGAGCTCCCGGCCGGTCAGCTCCAGGAAGACGTCTTCCAGGGTGCGGCGCTCGATGCTGAGGTCGTCGGCGGTGACGCCCTCGGCGGCGCACCAGGCCGTCACGGTCGCCAGCAGCTCGGGGCCGACCTGTCCCTCGATGATGTAGTGCCCCGACGGCGACTCCTTGGCCGCGCTGCCGGCGGGCAGGGCGGTGAGCAGCTCGTCCAGGGTGAGCCCCGGCCGGGCGCGGAAGCGGAGCTGCCGCTCGGCGCCGGTGAGCGAGGACGGCGTGCCCTCGGCCACCACCTTGCCGTGGTCGATGATCACGACCCGGTCGGAGAGCTTCTCCGCCTCGTCCATGTGGTGGGTGGTGAGCACCACCGAGACACCGCAGGCGCGCAGGTCGCCGACCAGCTCCCAGCACGCGTGCCGGGCCTGGGGGTCCAGCCCCGCGGTCGGCTCGTCGAGGAAGACCAGCTCGGGGCGGCCGATGACGGCCGAGGCCAGCGACACGCGCTGCTGCTGGCCGCCGGAGAGCCTGCGGTACGGCGTGCGGGCGTGCCCGGTCAGCCCGAGCCGCTCCAGCAGCGCCGCCGGGTCCAGCGGGTGGGCGTGGAAGCGGGACATCAGGCGCAGCCACTCACCGCAGCGCATCGCCGGGGGCACGCCCCCGGCCTGGAGCATCACCCCGACCCTCGCCCGGAGCTCCGGGCGGGAGGGGTCGAGCCCGAGCACCTTCACGATGCCGCCGTCGGCTCGGCGGAATCCCTCGCAGATCTCGACCGTCGAGGTCTTGCCCGCGCCGTTGGGCCCGAGGATCGCGGTGACCGCGCCACGGGTGGCACTGAGGCTGAGGCCGTCGATCGCCGTCGATCGGCCGTATCTCTTGACCAGATCGATGATCTCGACGGCTGGGGATTCCATGGCCACGAGTTTAGGGACTGCGCCGGACGGTCACGTTCCCGGACCTGCCGCCCGGAGCCTCCCCTGCCCGGTGAAAGGCGTCGGGCGGATCCCGCCGAGCCCCCTGATCGCCCACCGGGCGGCCCAAGCCGCCCATGTGACGCTGCGTGTGTCCCGGATCACGACGTGAGGAGGTTCGGCGTGTCCGAACGGCGCGCCCCCGCCCGGCTGACGGGCCGCGGGCATGGGCACGGCACGGTCCCGCCGGGCCGGGCGCGAGAGTGACCCCACGACGCCCTTCCGGGGCAGGTAGATCTTTTTTGTGGAGTTTCCTAAACATGGGAATTTGCGTGACCTGATTGCGGTTGGAAACCCCTGGCCCTCATGGGCTCACTGTGGCCTGTGAAGGTAAAGGGGATCTGATATGACCGCGGCGGTCGCCGAGCCGGAGGTCGCGCCGGTCACGCGGCGCAGAGGACTGCTACTGCTCGTCCTGGGGGCGCTGTCGGCCATCGGCCCGCTCTCGATCGACATGTATCTGCCCGCGTTCCCCGCCATCGCCGGGGAGATGGGCACGGGACAGGCCCAGGTGCAGCTCACCCTGACCTCCTGCCTCATCGGCCTCTCCGTCGGACAGGTCGTCGCCGGGCCGCTCAGCGACGTGCGCGGCCGGCGGATGCCGCTGCTGATCGGCATCGCCGCCTACGCCGTGGCCTCCCTGCTGTGCGCGTTCTCCCCTTCCGTCTACGGGCTGGTCGGCTTCCGTCTGCTGCAGGGCGTGGCGGGCGGCGCCGCGCTGGTGATCGTCCGTGCGGTCGTCCGCGACCTGTACGAGGGGGCGGCCATCGCCCGTATCTTCGCCACCCTCATGCTCGTCAGCGGTCTCGCGCCGATCCTGGCCCCGATCGCGGGCGCGCAGCTGCTGGAGCACACCTCCTGGCGCGGCGTGTTCGTCTCGCTGAGCGTCGCCGGACTGCTGCTGCTGGCCGCCGCCCTGTTCGGGGTGCGCGAGACGCTTCCCCGCGAACGGCGGGAGAGCGGCGGCCTCCGGCACACCCTCGTCACCTTCGGGCACCTGCTGCGCAACCGGTGCTTCATGGCCAGCGCGCTGGCCGGCGGGCTCGGCTTCGGCGGCATGTTCGCCTACATCTCCGGCTCGCCGTTCGTGCTCCAGCAGGTGTACGGCGCCTCGCCGCAGACCTTCTCGATGGTGTTCGCGCTGAACGCGATCGGCCTGACCGTCACCGCGCAGATCGGCGGCCGTCTCGCCGGGGGCAGGGTGGCTCCGGCGCGGCTGATCCTCATCGGGCTGTTCATCTCCGTGGCCGGGGTGGTGGCACTGCTGGCCGCCGTGCTGCTCGGGCTGCCCCTCGCCGTCCTGATCGCCGGGCTGTTCGTGATGATGTGCGGGGCCGGATTCGTCCTGCCGGGCGCCGGCGCGCTCGCGCTGGCCGGCCAGCCCCAGCAGGTGGCGGGGAGCGCCTCGGCGCTGACCGGAGTGCTGCAGTTCGCCATCGGCGCGCTCGCGGCGCCGCTGGTCGGGCTGGGCGGGGAGGACTCGGCGCTGCCGATGGCCGTCGTCCTGGCCGGGCTCACCCTCGCCTCGCTCGTCGCCTTCGTCGGCCTGCGGAAGCCCGCGAAGGACGTTCCCGCAGGTTAGGTAAGGCTTGCCTGCGTGACAAACCGCATTCGGCTGGACCGCCCATCGGTTTGTATGCGGGGAAGGAATTACGCCACACTGATGTTGTGAAATACGTGAGCCAGATGCCGGGCACCGAGGAGACCGCCGCCGTGCGGCTCTCCGGCGTGTCCGCCGAGCGCAGCACGCGTGCGCGTGTCGCCCGGCTCATCCTGGAGCACGGCCCCATCACCGCCGCCGCCCTCGGCGAACGGCTCGGGCTCACTCCGGCCGCCGTCCGCCGCCATCTGGACGCGCTGCTCGCCGAGGGGATGATCGAGCCTCGTACGGCCCGGCCCCGCGGTCAGCGGGGGAGAGGGCGACCGGCGAAGCTCTTCGCCATAACCGACGCCGGGCGCAGTGCCTTCGAGCACGCCTACGACGGGCTCGCCGGAAACGCGCTGCGCTTCCTGGCCGAGCGCGTGGGCCAGGAAGCGGTGGCCGAGTTCGCCCGGTCGCAGGTGTCCGGCCTCGTCGGGCGGCTGCAGCCGGAGATGCGCAAGGTCCCCGCCGACCAGCGGGTCCGCGTCCTGGCCGAGGCCCTGTCGGCCGACGGCTACGCGGCCTCGGCGAGCAAGGCCAGTCTCGGTGGCGAGCAGTTGTGCCAGCACCACTGCCCCGTGGCGCATGTGGCCGCGGAGTTCCCGCAGCTCTGCGAGGCGGAGACCGAGGCGTTCGCGCAGATCCTCGGCACACCTGTCCAAAGACTCGCGACCATCGCCCACGGCGACGGGGTGTGCACCACCCACGTGAGTCCGCACAGAGCGGTCGAGCCGGACGCGCGGGAACGGGAAGCGAACCGGCGGGCACCCGAGCGATCGCGACCATCCATAAGGCAACAAACGATCGATGACGAATCGAGCAAGGAGACCGGAAGGTGACTGTCACCGACCGCCCGGAGCTGGAAGGCCTCGGGAATTACAAGTTCGGCTGGGCCGACTCGGACGCTGCCGGATCGACGGCCCGCCGTGGCCTGTCCGAGGAGGTCGTCCGTAATATCTCCGCGCTCAAGAACGAGCCGGAGTGGATGCTGGACCTTCGCCTGAAGGGCCTGCGCCTGTTCGGCAAGAAGCCCATGCCGAACTGGGGTTCCGACCTCAGCGGAATCGACTTCGACAACATCAAGTACTTCGTGCGCTCCACCGAGAAGCAGGCGGCTTCCTGGGAAGAGCTGCCCGACGACATCAAGAACACCTACGACAGGCTGGGCATCCCCGAGGCGGAGAAGCAGCGCCTGATCGCCGGTGTCGCCGCCCAGTACGAATCCGAGGTCGTCTACCACCAGATCCAGAAGGACCTCGAGGACAAGGGCGTCATCTTCGTCGACACCGACACCGCGCTCAAGGAGCACGAGGAGCTCTTCAAGGAGTACTTCGGCACCGTGATCCCGGTCGGCGACAACAAGTTCGCCGCGCTGAACACCGCCACGTGGAGCGGCGGCAGCTTCATCTACGTGCCGCCGAACGTCAACGTCGAGATCCCGCTCCAGGCCTACTTCCGGATCAACACCGAGAACATGGGGCAGTTCGAGCGGACCCTGATCATCGTGGACGAGAACTCCTACGTCCACTACGTCGAGGGCTGCACCGCGCCGATCTACTCCTCCGACTCGCTGCACAGCGCGGTCGTGGAGATCATCGTGAAGAAGGGCGCCCGCTGCCGCTACACGACGATCCAGAACTGGTCGAACAACGTCTACAACCTGGTCACCAAGCGCGCCGTGGCCTACGAGGGCGCGACCATGGAGTGGATCGACGGCAACATCGGCTCCAAGGTCACCATGAAGTACCCGGCCGTCTACCTGATGGGCGAGCACGCCAAGGGTGAGACGCTGAGCGTCGCCTTCGCCGGCGAGGGCCAGCACCAGGACGCCGGCGCCAAGATGGTGCACCTCGCGCCGAACACCAGCTCCACCGTGATCTCCAAGTCCGTCGCCCGCGGCGGCGGCCGTACCTCCTACCGCGGTCTGGTCCAGATCGAGGAGGGGGCGCACGGCAGCGCCAGCACGGTCAAGTGCGACGCGCTCCTGGTCGACCAGATCAGCCGCTCCGACACCTACCCCTATGTGGACGTGCGCGAGGACGACGTCTCCATGGGACACGAGGCCACCGTCTCCAAGGTCTCCGACGACCAGCTCTTCTACCTGATGAGCCGCGGTCTGAACGAGGACGAGGCGATGGCGATGATCGTGCGCGGCTTCGTCGAGCCGATCGCGCGCGAGCTCCCGATGGAGTACGCCCTCGAACTGAACCGCCTCATCGAGCTGCAGATGGAAGGAGCCGTCGGCTGATGGGTCTCGAAACCAAGCCCCTGTCGACCCTCCACGAGAAGGCCTCCTACAACGTGGAGGACTTCCCGGTCCCGACCGGCCGCGAGGAGGAGTGGCGCTTCACCCCGCTGTCGCGGCTGAAGGGCCTGCACAACGGCGCCGCCGCGGCCGGTGGCGTGCTGGTCCACGTCGATGCGGCCCCCGAGGTCACGGTGGAGACCGTGGGCCGCGACGACCAGCGCCTCGGCAAGGCCTACGTGCCCGCCGACCGGGTCAGCGCCCAGGCCTTCGCCGTCTTCGAGAAGGCCACCGTCCTGACGGTCGCGCGCGAGGCCGTCGCCTCCAAGCCGACCGTGATCACGCTCACCGGCTCCGGCGCGGGCGCCGCCTACGGCCACATCCTGGTCAAGCTGGAGCCGATGGCCGAGGCGGTCTTCGTCCTGGACCACCAGGGCAGCGCGGTCTACGCCGACAACGTCGAGTTCGTCGTGGGCGAGGGCGCCACGCTCAAGGTCATCAGCCTGCAGGACTGGGCCGACGACGCCGTGCACGTCTCCCACCACCACGCCCTGCTCGGCAAGGACGCGACCTTCCGCAGCTTCGTGGTCACCCTCGGCGGCGACCTGGTACGGCTGTCGCCGTCGGTCTCCTACAGCGGCCCCGGCGGCGACGCCGACCTGACCGGCCTCTACTTCGTGGACGCCGGGCAGCACATGGAGCACCGCCTGCTGGTGGACCACTCCCAGCCCAACTGCAAGAGCAACGTCGTCTACAAGGGCGCGCTGCAGGGTGAGGACGCCCACGCCGTGTGGATCGGCGACGTCATCATCCGGGTCGAGGCCGAGGGCACCGACACCTACGAGCTCAACCGCAACCTCCTGCTCACCGACGGCGCCCGCGCCGACTCGGTGCCGAACCTGGAGATCCTCACCGGCGAGGTCGCCGGAGCGGGACACGCGAGCGCCTCGGGCCGCCTGGACGACGAGCACATCTTCTACCTCCAGGCCCGCGGCATCCCGTTCGACGACGCGCGACGCCTGGTCATCCGGGGCTTCTTCGCGCAACTGCTGGAGAAGATCGAGCTTCCCGAGCTGCGTGAGCGGGTGCTCGGCAAGGTCGAGGCGGAGCTCGAGAAGTGACGTTCGAAAAGGTCTGCAAGCTCAGCGACATCCCCGACGACGGCGTGATCGGCCTGGAGGTGGGGCAGACCCCCGTCGCCCTGGTCCGCCGGGGCTCGGAGGTCTTCGCCCTGCACGACGTCTGCTCCCACGCCGAGGTGAAGCTCAGCGAGGGCGAGGTCTACGACGAGACCCTGGAGTGCTGGCTGCACGGCTCGTGCTTCGACCTGCGCTCCGGCAAGCCCACCGGCCCGCCCGCCACCAAGCCCGTTCCCGTCTACCAAGTCAAGATCGACGGCGATGACGTCCTCGTCTCGCTCTCGAAGGAGTCATAACAGTGTCTGATTCGAGCCGAGTCCGCTCGGGATCCACCCTTGAGATCCGTGACCTGCACGTCGCCGTCGAGGACAAGGAAATCCTGCGCGGCGTCAACCTGACCGTCCGGTCCGGCGAGACCCACGCCATCATGGGCCCCAACGGCTCGGGCAAGTCCACGCTCGCCTACGCGATCGCCGGCCACCCGAAGTACACCGTGACCGGCGGCCAGGTCCTGCTGGACGGCGTCGACCTGCTGGAGCTGTCGGTCGACGAGCGCGCCCGCGCCGGCCTGTTCCTCGCCATGCAGTACCCCGTCGAGGTCCCCGGCGTCAGCGTCTCCAACTTCCTGCGCTCGGCGGTCACCTCCGTGCGCGGCGAGGCCCCCAAGCTCCGCGAGTTCGCCAAGGACCTGAAGGCCGGCATGGACGCCCTGTCCATCGACGCCGCCTTCGCCCAGCGCAACCTGAACGAGGGCTTCTCCGGCGGCGAGAAGAAGCGCCACGAGATCCTCCAGCTCGAGCTGCTCAAGCCGAAGATCGCCGTCCTCGACGAGACCGACTCCGGCCTCGACGTCGACGCGCTGCGCGTGGTCTCCGAGGGCATCAACCGCTTCCGCGACTCCGGCGAGACCGGCGTCCTCCTCATCACCCACTACACCCGCATCCTGCGCTACGTGAAGCCGGACTTCGTCCACGTCTTCGCGGGCGGCCGGATCGTGGAGCAGGGTGGCCCCGAGCTCGCCGACAAGCTCGAGGCCGAGGGCTACGAGGCCTACACGAAGGCCTCGGTCTGATGAACACCGGCTTTGACGTGGAGAGGATCAGGAAGGACTTCCCGGTCCTCTCCCGCGAGCTGTCCGGCGGTCGGCCGCTGGTCTATCTCGACTCGGGCAACTCCGCGCAGAAGCCCACCCAGGTGATCGACGTCATGCGCGAGCACCTGGCCATGCACTACAGCAACGTCGGCCGGGCCATGCACGCGCTGGGCGCCGAGTCCACCGAGGCCTACGAGAACGCCCGCGATAAGATCGCCGCCTTCGTCGGCGCGCCGAGCCGCGACGAGATCGTCTTCACCAAGAACGCCTCCGAGGCGCTCAACCTGGTGGCCTACGGCTTCGGCAACCCCACCAACGACGACCCCCGCTTCCGTCTCGGCCCCGGCGACGAGATCGTCATCTCCGAGATGGAGCACCACTCCAACATCGTGCCGTGGCAGCTGCTCGCGCAGCGCACCGGCGCCACGCTGAAGTGGTTCTCGGTCACCGACGAGGGCCGCCTGGACCTGTCGAACCTCGAAGAGCTGGTCACCGAGCGCACGAAGATCGTTTCGATCGTGCACCAGTCCAACGTGCTCGGCACGGTCAACCCGGTCGCCGAGGTGCTCGCCAGAGCCCGCCAGGTCGGGGCGCTGATGATGCTGGACGCCTCGCAGTCGGTGCCCCACCAGCAGGTGGACGTCGCCGCGCTCGGCGTGGACTTCCTCGCCTTCACCGGGCACAAGGTCGTCGGCCCCTCCGGCATCGGCGTGCTGTGGGGTCGCGGGGAGCTGCTGGAGGCCATGCCTCCCTTCATGGGCGGCGGAGAGATGATCGAGGCGGTCTGGATGGACCACTCGACCTATGCCCCCGCGCCGCACAAGTTCGAGGCGGGCACCCCGCCGATCGTCGAGGCCATCGGCCTCGGCGCCGCGGTCGACTACCTGTCCGCGATCGGCATGGACGCCATCGTCCGGCACGAGCGTGAGCTGACCGGCTACGCGCTCGGCGCGCTGCGGGAGGTCCCCGGTCTGAGAGTAATCGGCCCGCAGAGCCTGGACCGGCGCGGTGGCACGGTGTCGTTCACCCTTGAGGGGATTCACCCGCACGATGTCGGGCAGATCCTGGATGACAACTTCGGTGTGGCGGTACGCGTGGGGCATCACTGCGCCCGCCCGCTGCACCTGAGGTTCGGGATTCCCGCCACCACGCGGGCCTCCTTCTACCTCTACAACACCCCGGCCGAGATCGACGCCCTGGTCCGCGGCCTCCACCACGTGCAGAAGGTGTTCGCCTAGCCATGCCGGAGCAGTTGAGATGATCGCCGAGTCCATGTACCAGGAGTTGATCCTGGAGCACTACAAGCACCCCCAGGGACGGGGGCTGCGCGACCCGTACGACGCCGAGGTCCACCACGTGAACCCGACGTGCGGCGACGAGATCACCCTGCGTGTGAAGCTGGGTGACGGCGGCAAGGTCGAGGACGTCTCCTATGACGGCCAGGGCTGTTCCATCAGCCAGGCCGCCGCCTCGGTGCTGCACGAGCTGGCCGCCGGCTCGACCGTGGACGAGACGCTCGCGGTGGTGGAGGAGTTCACCCGGCTCATGCAGAGCAGGGGCCAGGTGGAGGCGGACGAGGACGTGCTCGGGGACGCGGTGGCGTTCGCCGGGGTGGCGAAGTTCCCGGCCCGGGTGAAGTGCGCGCTGCTGGCCTGGATGGCCTACAAGGACGCGGTTGTGAGGAGTTCTACATGAGCAAGCCTGTTGAGACGCCGACCGCGGCGTACGACGGGGAGACGACCCTTGACGAGGTCATGGAGGCCCTCAAGGACGTCGTGGACCCCGAACTCGGCATCAACGTCGTCGACCTCGGCCTGATCTACGGGGTCAACCTCGACGCGGCCGAGGCCGGCACCCCGCCGATCGCCACCATCGACATGACGCTGACCAGCGCGGCCTGCCCGCTGACCGACGTCATCGAGGACCAGGCGCACTCCGCTCTGGACGGCATGGTCTCCGACGTGAAGATCAACTGGGTCTGGCTCCCGCCGTGGGGCCCGGACAAGATCACTGACGATGGGCGCGAGCAGTTGCGCATGCTCGGTTTCAACGTCTGATCTCCCCTTTCCGGTACGGCTCGCGCCTTCCGAGGTACGGGCCGTACCGAATTGTGTGAGAGGATGCCCGATGCCGGGAAGAAAAGCTCGGCTCGGAGCGTTGGCTCTACCAACGGGCAAGCGTCCACATGATGTCGGACGCCCCGGACCACCTGGCGCTGCGAAGGCCGGGTATGCTTGATCGTGGTTTGACTGCGTGCGGGTAAGCTAGACCCGCCCCGTGCGGTGCGCCTCGACTTGCACCGCACTACCGCCCCGAAGTGGGCGTTGATTCAGTGTGGCCTCATGCCACGCGCTCCAGGCTCGTCCTTTCGCAGAAGTGACGTGCCCCGTTCTTCTATCGAAAGGCACGAACCTTCGTGACCATGCTTGACGCTGCCCTGCCCGAAATCACCGTTCTTCCCGAGGTTCCCGCCGGGCCGTCCGAGTTCATCCTCCTCGGCCTGCCGAAGCCGCTGGTGACCGGGCTTTCCCGCCAGGGCATCGACAGCCCCTTCCCCATCCAGCGGGCGACGATCCCCGACATCCTCGCCGGTCATGACGTTCTCGGCCGTGGCCAGACCGGCTCCGGCAAGACGCTGGCCTTCGGCCTGCCGATGATGACCCGCATCGCCGGGAGCAAGGCCCGCCCGGGCCGTCCCCTCGCCGTCGTCCTCGTGCCGACCCGCGAGCTGGCCATGCAGGTGACCGACGCGCTCGAGCCGCTCGGCCGGGGCCTGTCCCTGCGGATGAAGACCGTCGTCGGCGGCATGTCGATGGGCCGGCAGATCGAGGCGCTGCGCCGCGGCGTCGAGGTCGTCGTGGCCACCCCGGGCCGGCTGACCGACCTGATCCAGCAGGGCGAGTGCACGCTGGACGAGGTCCAGGTGACCATCCTGGACGAGGCCGACCACATGTGCGACCTCGGCTTCTTCCCGGTCGTCAGCGCGATCCTGCAGCAGACCCCGGGCGACAGCCAGCGCCTGCTGTTCTCCGCCACCCTCGACGGCGACGTCGACAAGCTCGTCCGCCGCTTCCTCACCGACCCGGTGACCCACTCGATGGCCCCGGCCGCCTCCTCGGTCGACACCATGGAGCACCACGTGCTCGAGGTGCACCGCGACGACAAGTTCCCGGTGACGGCCGAGATCGCCAACCGCGAGGGCCGCACCATCATCTTCGTGCGCACCCAGCACGGAGTGGACCGTCTCTGCAAGCAGCTCGCCCAGGTCGGCATCAAGGCCGGCGGCCTGCACGGCGGCAAGCGCCAGAACCAGCGCACCCGCATCCTGGCCGAGTTCAAGGAAGGTGCGATCAACGTCCTGGTCTGCACCGACGTCGCGGCCCGCGGCATCCACGTCGACAACATCAGCCTCGTGCTGCACGTCGACCCGCCGCAGGACCACAAGAGCTACCTGCACCGCGGCGGCCGTACCGCCCGCGCCGGGGAGAAGGGCACCGTCATGACGCTGGTGCTCCCCAACGAGCGCCGCTCCACCGACGCGATGACCCGCCGTGCGGGCATCAAGCCCTTCCGTCTCAAGGCCACCCCGGGCCACCCGCGCCTGGAGGAGGTCGCCGGTGCGCGTCAGCCCAGCGGCGAGCCGATCCCGGTCTGGGAGCCCTCGGCTCCGGCCGCCAAGCAGCGCGAGCGCCGCGGTTTCGGCGGCAACGGCGGCGGTGGCCGCGGTCCGCGCCGCTTCCGTGACCGTCCCGCCCACGGCGGCGAGGGCTACCAGCCCCGCGAGCGCTCCGCCGGTGACGCCGGCCGTGGCGAGCGCGGCGGCAACGCCAGCGTGAGCGACGTGCGTGGCCAGTACCGCTCCGAGCGTTCCAGCGGCTACCGCGGCGACCGCCCCACCGGCGGCGGCTACCGTGGTGACCGTCCCGCGGGCGACCGCGAGCCCTTCCGCGGCGACCGTCCCGCCGCCGGCGGCGGTTACCGCGCCGGCGAGCGGCGTGAGCCGTTCCGCAGCGGTGAGCCGTTCCGCGCCGAGGGCCGTTCCGACAGCCGCGGTGACAGCCGTGGCGGCGGCTTCCGCGGTGGGCGCCAGGGCGACCACGCCGGGGGCCGCTACAGCCGCTGAACCACGCCCGCGGGCCGCTACGGCGGCTGACCGGCAGGCCGCCACGGCGGCCGGCCGGACCCGCGGACCGACAACGCGGCTGATCAGGCCGACAGGCCGCCACGGCGGCCGGTCGGCCCAGCTGACCCCGGAGGGGCCGCTACGGCATTCGCCGTAGCGGCCCCTTCGTCGTGTCCGGGGGCCGGCGGTCGCGCCGCCGGCGGGCATTCCGGAACGCGCCCGCCGGCGCCACGACCGCTGGTGGGCCACGCTGCCCGGTGCCGAGGTCCGGGTGCTCCCCAGGCGATGAGGCGGTGCCCGCCGCAAGCCGCTGTGGTACGCGCTGCGCCGCGTTCACGCCGACCGGCTGCCATGGGCCCAGGCCGGGCCGTGGTCGTCGCCAACGACAGCACAGAGCCGTGGACGGGCGTGCTGAGGCTGCTGGGGTCCGGCCGGTCCCGCGCCGCGTCAACGAATGACCGGAGGATCGCCAATCCCTGTCCAGAGCGTGGACGCGCACACCTGCGGTCCTGAAGGCCCATTAGTCTGGGAGGGCACATCCGACGACGCCGAGAGAGATCATGAAGACCTTCGAAGAGCTGTACGCCGAGCTGTCCGACAAGGCGCGCACCCGGCCCGAGGGGTCGGGAACCGTGGCCGCGCTGGACGCCGGAGTCCATGCCATCGGCAAGAAGGTCGTGGAGGAGGCCGCCGAGAGCTGGATGGCGGCCGAGCACGAGTCGAACGAGCGGGCGGCCGAGGAGATCTCCCAGCTCCTCTACCACGTGCAGGTCCTCATGATCGCCAAAGGGATCGGGCTGGACGAGGTCTACAAGCATCTGTGAGCCGGTGCGCCCGGCTCCAGCCTCGTAGGGACCGACATCCACGTAAGGATCTTCACACCATGCTCCGTCTGGCCGTTCCCAACAAGGGCGCCCTCACCGAGGCCGCCCAGACGATACTCAAAGAAGCCGGATACCGCGCCCGCACCGACAGCAAGGAGCTCGTGGTCGTCGACCCCGACAACTCCTGCGAGCTGTTCTTCCTGCGTCCCAAGGACATCGCCGTCTACGTCGGCGAGGGCACCCTGGACGCCGGGATCACCGGCCGCGACATGCTCCGCGACTCCGGCGCGCAGGTCGAGGAGATCCTGCCGCTCGGCTTCGGCAGGTCCACCTTCCGCTTCGCCGCCGACCCGGGCGCCTTCTCCTCCGTCGCCGACCTCAAGGGCAGGCGCATCGCCACCGCCTACGCCGGCCTGCTGGAGTCCTACCTCGGCGAGCAGGACGTCGAAGCCCGCGTGATCAAGCTGGACGGCGCGGTCGAGACCGCCGTCCGGCTGGGCGTGGCCGACGCCGTGGCCGACGTCGTGGAGACCGGCACCACGCTGCGCAACATGGGCCTGGAGGTGTTCGGCGAGCCGATCGCCCGCTCCGAGGGCGTGCTGATCAAGCGGATCGGCGGCGTGGAGACCCCGGGGCTGCGCCAGCTCGTCCGCCGCCTGCAGGGCGTGCTGGTGGCGCGCGACTACGTGATGATGGACTACGACATCCGGGCCGAGCGGATCGAGGAGGCCATCGCCCTCACCCCGGGCATGGAGGGCCCCACGGTCTCCCCCCTGCACCGGGAGGGCTGGGTCGCCGTCCGCGCCATGGTGCCGCGCAAGGGGCACCAGCAGGTGATGGACCAGCTCTGGGAGATCGGCGCGAAGGCCATCCTGGTCACCGCCATCTTCGCCTGCCGCCTCTGAACGGCGGCCCGCCCGGGGCGGGGCCGAACTGGCACATGTCACCGCCGACCCCGGATCATGCGCACTGACGGCGGGTTCGGGGCTCAGGACGACAGCGCCGCGGCCTCCTCCTCCTCGATCTGCCGGTTCCACTCCTTCTTGGAGGACCGCCAGGCCTCGTCGTCGCGGCCGAGGCGCCAGTAGCCGGAGATGGACAGCCGCGGCAGCGGGATGCCGCGCTCGGTCCGCAGGTGGCGGCGGAGCTCCTTGACGAAGCCGGCCTCACCGTGGACGAAGGCGTGCGGGGCGCCCGCGGGGAAGTCGAGCCCGCGCACGGCGGCGACCAGCGCCTCGCCGATGGGCGCGCCGCCCCGGTGCAGCCAGACGATCTTGGCGTCGGCGGAGGTGTCCAGCGGCTGCTCCTCCTCGGGGCCGGCCACCTCCACGAACACGTGGGCCAGGGCGCCGGCGGGCAGGCGCTCCAGCGCGGCGGCGATGGCGGGCAGCGCGCTCTCGTCGCCCACCAGGAGGTGCCAGCCGGCCTGCGGGTCGGGCGCGTAGGCGCCGCCGGGGCCGAAGAAGTGGATCTCGTCGCCGGGCCGCGTCCGGGCGGCCCAGGGGCCGGCGAGGCCGCTGTCGCCGTGGTAGACGAAGTCGAGAGTCAGCTCCACCGCCTCCGGGTCCCACGCGCGGACGGTGTAGGTGCGGGTGGTGGGGAACTGCTCGCGGGGCAGATCTCGCTGGATCGCCGCGAGGTCGAACGGTTCCGGATAGGTCACCCCGTGCGGGGCGAACAGGAGCTTCACGTAGTGGTCGGTGAACTCGCCCGCGCCGAACCCCGCGAGCCCGTCGCCGCCCAGCACCACCCGGATCATGTGCGGGGTGAGCCACTCCACCCGCTTCACCTCGCCACGAGTCGTCTTCCGCGCGGGCCTGTCATCCGCCATATGCCACTCCCGGTCAACTCATATTAGGTAACCCTAAGTTGTAGCATACGGGCATTTCGGGAGTAGGGGCCGTCTCTGCGGGCTTGCCATCGGGGCGGGCGGTGTGCGCATAGTTATAGAGATTACTCTCTAAAACTGTTGGAGGTATCGTGAACGCCGTCGAGCGGCTCTACAAGGGGTTCGCCGCGAGTGACCCGGGGGAGATCCTCGCCTCACTGCACCCGGACTTCACCGGGGTGGTGAGCGCGGGCATGCCGCTGGGCGTCGGAGGCGTCCACCGGGGGCCGGAGGCGATGCTCCGCGACTGCTGGGGGGTCGTCTTCCAGCACCTCGACACCGGCCCGCAGCCCGAGGAGCAGGTCTGGTCGGGGGCCGGCCGGGTGGTGGTGCTCGGTCACTACCGCGGAACGGCGCGGGCCACCGGCCGTGCCCACGAGGCGGCCTTCGTCCACGACCTGCACCTGAGGGACGGTCTGATCGTCAAGCTCGTGCAGGTCACCGACACCGCCAGGTGGGCCGAGGCGCTCACCGGCGAATCTACAACGTAAAGGTCCGGCGCCGTCGGGCGGCGAGTCGCCAGACGGGGCCGGACGCGACAGGCGGGCGTCCCGATGGGATGCGAAGACCTCCGGGTGGAGCCCGGAAACCTCCGGCACCTCGGGGCTCCTCGCCGTCGATCGAGCCCACTCGATCAAGGGCCGCGCTCCGTCGGTGAGGTCTCCACACGCCATGGCGATGGCCTGCCGGACCCTGGAAACCACAGCGCAGCGAATCCCTCATTCCGTGCAAGACCTCACCCTCGCTTCGGGCCGAGGCCTGCCGACCCGTTTGAAGATCCGAAGTCCGTACCGGCCCTAGCGGGCCGCGGCCACCTGGCGGATCAGGTCGGAGACCCGGACGATCCCCATGCAGCGGCCGACCTCGTCCACGACGACCAGGTCGTCGTAGACGCGTTCGGCGTCGCGGCCGGCGACCTGCATGGCGGCGATGGCCGGAGTGGTCTTGGGGACCGTGCGGGCGGAGTCCGCCAGGCGCCCGGCGGGCTTCTTGCCGTGCAGGGCGTGGCCGAACCGGCCGGCGATGGACAGCAGGAAGCGGCTGCGGTCGAGGCTGCCCTTCGGACGCTGGTACTCGTCCACCAGGATCACGCTGGTGATGGAGGGCTCGCTGCCGAAGGCCCCGACCGCGTCCTCCGCGGTGGCCTCGCAGGGGAGGGTCACCGCGGGCAGCAGGAACTCCTGGACGCGGGGGCCGAGCAGGGCCTGGACCGGCTCCTGGGCGAGGATCGGCAGCGGCACGTGGACCCGGCCGGACGGGCCCGGGACCAGCAGCGGGCCCTGCGCCAGCCGTACTCCCCAGCCGCGGGCCGCGGCGAGCTGGGCCTCCTCGGTCACGCCCGGGGCCAGAACGTGCGCGCCCACCTCGCGGGCGAGCCTGGCCAGCCCCTCGGCGAGCGCCGCGCGGCGCGGGTCGCGGGGGATGCGTGCCATGAGCTCGGGGGAGAGCGCCGCCAGGTACGGCGCCGCGTCGGTGAGCAGGTCCATCGGGATGTGGCCGGTTCCCAGGTCGCCGACCGCGATCAGGTAGCCGATGGCGCGCAGGCCGTCCAGGCCGGTGATCAGGGCCCGGCGTTCGGCTTGGGAGAAGCCGCCCCGGAGCATGAGGATCACTTCGCGGGGGCGCCGCCCGGTCACGCGCAGCGCCTCGTGGAGCGGCGCCAGCGCGGCCGAACCGCCGATCACCGCCTCCGCCGGCAGGCCGAGCACCAGCGGGAGCAGGGTCTCATTGCGGGCCGCGCCGAGGAGCGTCCCGGCGAGGGAGGCGACGTTGCCGTGGTGGTCGCCGATCGCCTGGAGGGCGATGACGCCTCCGGTGTCGAGATCGACGATCGGTGTGATGTCCACGTTGGCCGCCGCGGAGGCCGGGAGGAGGTGCGTTCGACTCGCCACGTACAGAGGATGAACCACTCTCAGCAATCGCATAAGCCACGTTCAGTGATGTTCACCGATATTTCGCTGTTCGTTGGAGTCGGCGGCCACAGGGCCCGCGGGCGGGGGAGGCTCGGGCGGTAGTGTCCCGTCCCATGACGTCACGACCTGCCAAAGGAGGGGGGCGCTGGGTCTCGGTCGGCCCCGAGCGCCTCGGCCGCTGGGTGGACGGCTTCGTCGAGCGGCACGGCCCGCTAGACGTGACGGTCGCCGACGGGGTCGTGCGGCTGCGGGGCGCCGACGGCGCGGTGGCCGAATGCCAGGTGCCGTTCCCTCCGCTGACCTCCGCCGGCGGCGGGCCGCTGGCGCGCCTCATCACCCACGCGCGCACGGAGCGCCGGATCGGCGTGCTGCTGGTACGGCTCGGCGGTCACGCGGCCGGGATCTTCCAGGGTGACGAGCTCGTCTCCTCCAAGGTGGGGTCGCGGCTGGTCCACGGCCGCAGCGCGGCGGGCGGCTGGTCCCAGCAGCGCTTCGCCCGGCGCAGGGAGAATCAGGCCGGCCAGGCGCATGACGCGGCGGCCGAGGTCGCGTTGCGGGTCCTCGGCCCGCACGTGGCCGAGCTGGAGGCGGTGATCTTGGGCGGTGACCGGCGCGCTGTGGACGCTCTGCGGCCCGACCGCAGGATCGCCGCGATCTTCGCGCTGGAGACCGGGCCCTTCCTGACGGTCCCCGATCCCCGGCTGGTCGTGCTCCGGGACACCCCCGCTCAGTTCAGAGCGGTCCGCATCAAGGTGATCGACCCCGAATAATCATGCAGAAGCGGCCATGTGTGCGCCGTACACTGATCGGTATGCGCACTTCCGATTGACGCCGCCCTGATGAGGCGAGACAGCCGAACCGAGAGCCGGAGGAGACAGGGCGCGGCGGGTTCGGCCACAGCGAGGTGAGCCGGTTTATTTCCAGTCTGGGAGTGTTCTCCAACCATGATCGTAGCTTCTGACATCGAACTGCGCGCCGGGGCCCGGCTGCTCATCGAGGGCGCGTCGTTCCGGGTGAACCCCGGTGACAAGATCGGGCTCGTCGGCCGTAACGGGGCGGGCAAGACCACCCTGACCAGGGTGCTCGCGGGTGAGGGGGCTCCCGCCGCGGGCACCGTCTCCACCACCGGCGCCGTCGGCTATCTCCCGCAGGACCCGCGCACCGGCGACCTGCAGGTGCTCGCCCGCGACCGGATCCTGTCCGCGCGCGGGCTGGACGACGTGCTGCGCGAGCTGCGTGAGGCCGAGCTCGGCATGGCCTCCGAGGACGAGCGCAGGAGGGACCGCGCGGTGCGCGCCTACGGGCGTCTGGAGGACCGGCTGCACGTGCTGGGCGGATATGCCGCCGAGTCGGAGGCGGCCTCGATCGCCTCCAGCCTCGGGCTGCCCGACCGGGTGCTGGGCCAGCCGCTGGAGACCCTGTCGGGAGGGCAGCGCCGGCGGGTGGAACTGGCCCGGATCCTCTTCAGCGGGGCGGAGACTCTCCTGCTTGACGAGCCGACAAACCACCTCGATGCAGACTCAATCGGGTGGCTTCGTGATTTTTTACGATCGCATCAGGGCGGCTTGATCATTATTAGCCATGATGTCGGGCTTCTTGAAGCGACGGTAAACAGGGTTCTGCACCTGGACGCCAACCGCGCGACGATCGACACCTACAACGTCGGCTGGAAGACCTACCTGGCCCAGCGGGAGACCGACGAGAAGCGCAGGAGGCGCGAGCGCGCCAACGCCGAGAAGCAGGCCTCTGTGCTGATGTCGCAGGCCGACAAGATGCGGGCCAAGGCCACCAAGGCCAAGGCGGCGCAGGACATGCAGCGCCGCGCCGAGCGCCTGCTCTCCGGCCTGGAGGTCGAGCGGCGCAGCGACAAGGTCGCCAAGCTGCGCTTCCCCGAGCCCGCGCCGTGCGGGCGGACCCCGATCGCCGCGCAGGGGCTGTCGAAGTCCTACGGCTCGCTGGAGGTCTTCACCGACGTGGACGCGGCCGTGGACAAGGGGACCAGGGTCGTCATCCTGGGCCTGAACGGTGCGGGCAAGACCACCCTGCTGCGGATCCTGGGCGGCATCGAGCAGCCCGACACCGGCGCCGTCAGGCCCGGCCACGGCCTGAAACTGGGCTACTACGCCCAGGAGCACGAGACGATCGACCCGGACCGGACCGTCCTGGAGAACATGCGCTCGGCCGGGGGGATGCTCGCCGACGTCGAGCTCCGCAAGGTCCTGGGCTCGTTCCTGTTCACCGGCGACGACGTGGACAAACCCGCCGGAGTGCTCTCCGGAGGCGAGAAGACCCGGCTGGCCCTGGCCACTTTGGTGCTGTCGGCGGCCAACGTCCTGCTCCTCGACGAGCCCACCAACAACCTCGATCCGGCGAGTCGTGAGCAGGTTCTTTCGGCACTAAGGTCCTATTCTGGGGCGATTGTGCTCGTCACGCACGATGAGGGTGCTGTCGAGGCTCTACAACCAGATAGGGTGATCTTGCTGCCTGACGGAGTTGAAGACGCTTGGAGCGACGAATTTTCCGATCTTGTGGCACTTGCCTGATCTTAATTTGAGCGGGTACGGATCTTTTCCCATGGAGTAGGTAGCCGATCTCGCTGAAATGACTGATCATGGCGTGAGTAACGCTGCGGAAGTCTGGCACTACAGGAGGTACTCGTGGCCGAGACTCTTAAGAAAGGCACCCGGGTAACCGGGGCCGATCGCGACAAACTGGCCGCCGATCTAAAGAAGCGCTACAGCGCCGGTGAGAGCATCCGGGCGCTGGCCGCTTCGACCGGCCGGTCGTACGGCTTCATCCACCGCATCCTGAGCGAGTCCGGTGTGACTCTGCGCGGGCGCGGCGGCGCCACCCGAGGTAAGTCAAAGCGCTGACCCCGCCTCGGAACGCGCGTCCGCAGCCGCTCGTCCCCATGCTGAGACGTCCCGCTCGAGCCTGTAGAACCTCATTCTAGAGTGCCGATAGGCTCGGGCGAGACGGCAGACGACAGGTGGGAGAACGGGTGATGGCGGAAGTGGCGTTCGGGGGGAGTGCGGAGAAGATCTCCCTCGAGGAGGTCGGTCTGCGCTTCGAGGTGGACGGCGAGATCGCGACGATCACGCTGGACCGGCCGGAGAAGAGGAACGCTCAGACGTTCGCGACCTGGTCGGCGCTGGCTCAGATCGGTGACACCCTGCCGCAGCAGGTGAGAATCGTCGTGATCAGAGGTGAGGGGCCGTCCTTCTCGGCAGGCATCGACCTGCGGATGTTCACCCCCGAGGGGGTTCCCGGTCAGGGCTCGTTCGCGGCCTCGGCGGCACTCGACAGCTCGGCCTTCGAGCAGCGGATAGCGCAGGCCCAGCAGGGTTTCCTGTGGCTGCGACGTCCCGACATCGTCTCCGTCGCGGCCGTTCAGGGCCACGCGATCGGTGCCGGGTTCCAGCTTGCGCTCGCCTGTGACCTGCGAGTTCTCGCCGACGACGCCAAACTCTGCATGAAGGAGCCCGCACTCGGGCTGGTCCCCGACCTGACCGGCACCAAGCCGCTGGTCGACCTCGTGGGGCTGTCCCGTGCCGTCGAGATCTGCCTCACGGCCCGTACCGTGGGAGCGGAGGAGGCGGCCAGGCTCGGGCTGGCCGAGCTGGTCGTCGCGCCGCAGGAGCTTGAGGGGGCCGTACGCGACCTGACCGCCGCGCTGCTGGCCACCGGCCGGGACGCGGCGACGGCGACCAAGCGGCTGCTCCAGGGAGCCTCCGGGCGCACGCTGGAGGAGCAGTGCGCGGCCGAACGGCGTGAGCAGGTCGTGCGGATCAAGTCGCTGTTCGCCGGAAGCTGACGGGGGAATGGAGGTGCCTCTCCCGGTGCTCGCACCGGGAGAGGAGGCCAGATGGCGATGATGGGTGGGGGCTTCGGCCCGCAGATGATGCGCTCGCTGCGGCGTGACAGCTCCGTGACCAAGGAGCGTCTGACGCCGGGCACGGTCAGGCGCATCGCCCGCTACGCGCGGCCGTTCTCACGGCACATCTCGGCCTTCCTCGCGCTGGTCGTGATCGGCTCGGGCATCGTGATCGCCAACCCGCTGCTGATGAAGGCGATCATCGACAACGGGATCATCCCCAAGCGGCCCGGGGTCGTGGTCACCCTCGCCGTGGTCATCGCGGTCCTGGCGGTGGCCGACGCCGGGCTCACCCTGGCCCAGCGCTGGTTCTCGGCGCGGGTCGGCGAGGGCCTGATCTACAACCTGCGCACCGAGGTCTTCGACCACGTGCAGCGCATGCCCGTGGCGTTCTTCATGCGGACCCAGACCGGCGCCCTGGTCTCCCGGCTGAACAGCGACGTGATCGGCGCGCAGCGGGCGCTGACCAGCACGCTGTCGTCGGTCGTGTCCAACGTGGTCATGCTGGTGCTGGTGCTCGGCGCCATGCTGGTGCTGTCCTGGCAGATCACGGTCGTCGCCCTCGTGCTGCTGCCGATCTTCATCTTCCCCGCCAAGTGGGTCGGCCGGAAGATGTCCGGGCTCACCCGCGAGCAGATGGAGCTCGACGCCGAGATGAGCTCCATGATGACCGAGCGCTTCAACGTCGCCGGCGCGATGGTGGCCAAGCTGTACGGCCGGCCGGACGAGGAGGCCGCCGCCTTCGGGCGCAGGGCCGGGCGGGTGAGGGACGTCGGTGTCACGGTCGGGATGTACGGGACGGTGTTCCGGGTCGCGCTCGGCCTGGTCGCGGCGCTGGCGACCGCCCTGGTGTACGGCGGGGGCGGGCTGCTGGCCGTCGGCGGCGTCTTCGAGATCGGCACCCTCGTCGCCCTCACCGCCCTCCTGATGCGCCTGTACGGCCCGCTGACGAGCCTGTCCAACGTGCACGTCGACGTGATGACCGCGCTGGTCAGCTTCGACCGGGTCTTCGAGGTGCTCGACCTCGAGCCGATGGTCGCCGAGCGGCCCGGCGCGCGGGCCGTCCCCGACGGCCCGGCCTCCGTCGAGTTCGACGCCGTCCGGTTCAGGTATCCGGCGGCCTCGGAGGTGTCGCTGGCCTCCCTGGAGGCGGTGGCCCGGCCCGACACCGGTCCCAGCCAGGAGGTGCTGCGCGGGATCACCTTCACCGCCCGGCCAGGAGAGATGATCGCGCTGGTCGGCCCCTCCGGCGCGGGCAAGACGACCATCACGAGCCTGGTCTCCCGCCTCTACGACGCCGACGAGGGCGCGGTCCGGATCAACGGCCTGGACGTGCGCGAGGCCACCCTCGACTCCATCCGCGACACCGTGGGCGTGGTCATGCAGGACGCTCACCTCTTCCACGACACCATCGGCGCCAACCTCGCCTATGCCAGGCCCGGGGCCACCGAGGAGGAGATCTGGGAGGCGCTGCGCGCCGCGCAGATCGCCGATCTGGTCGAAGGACTGCCCGAGGGGCTCCAGACCGTGGTGGGCGACCGGGGCTACCGGCTGTCGGGTGGTGAGAAGCAGCGCCTGGCCCTGGCGAGGCTGCTGCTCAAGGCGCCCCGGGTGGTCGTGCTCGACGAGGCCACCGCGCACCTGGACTCCGAGTCCGAGGCCGCGGTCCAGCAGGCGCTCAAGATCGCGCTGGCCGGGCGGACCTCGCTGGTCATCGCCCACCGGCTGTCCACGATCCGCGAGGCGGACCAGATCCTGGTGGTCCAGGACGGCCGCGTCGTGGAGCGGGGCCGTCACGAGGAGCTGCTCGCCAGGGGCGCGGTCTACGCCGAGCTCTACCGCACCCAGTTCAGCTCGGAGCTGTGAGCCCGGCCGGTCACTGGTAGCCCAGGCGGCTGAGCTCCTCGCGCGCGACCTTCTCCACCAGTTCGGCGTCCTGGCCCCGCAGCCGGGTGCGCCAGGCGCCCACCTTCGGCGCGCTCCCGCCGTACAGGGCGACCTTGGAGACCCGCGTCTCCAGGAAGGCCGAGAGCCCCTCCACCGTCTCGGCGGGGGAGGAGACCAGGTCCTCGTAGCGCAGGGTCAGCAGCTGCTCGCGGGGGAGCTCCTGGCGGAGGGTGGCCGACAGCCGGACCGCGCTGCGCCAGCGCAGCGCGCACTTGCCGGCCGTGGGCATCGCCTTCCAGCGGTCGCGGTGCTCTGCGGAGTTGACGCCGAGGAACGGGTTGGGGAACTCCGTCTCGTCGCTCAGCATGACCGGCTTGAACCACGACAGGGTCGCCGGGTCGGCCAGCATGTCGGCGGCCACGTCGCGGCCGTCCCTGATGAGCTGGACGAACCGGGCGTCGGGGAAGGCCTGCAGCAGCACCGAGGCGCTGTAGAGCAGGTCGGGGCTGGCGTCGCCGAACCGGGCCACCGCGCCCGGCGCCGCGCACGGACCCTCCCCGGTCACGCCCCCCGCCTCCCGGCACACCGCCGGGCAGTCGAGGCACGCGCCCGGGACGATCTGCCAGGCCTCGGCCAGGGCGTCGCGGAGCACGCGGGTGGCGCCCATGCCCCGGCCGGCGATGGACGGGCGCCGGGCGAAGGCGTACACGACATGGGCCACCGAGGGACGCCCCATCGTGACGTGGAAGCCGGGGGAGCGCTTCAGGGCACGGGCAAGCAGATCCGCGCCGGAGTGAGGGGCGGAGAGCACGAACACCGGCTGGCGGACCTTGATCCCGTTGACCACGAGGATGTGGGTCGGAGGTCGCATATGTGAGCCCAGTGTGGCACCGTTTGGGAGGTGAACGAACCGGCCACGTCCATCGCAGCCCGGCCAGAAGGCATGATCGTCCCGCCTCCGTTGCGCGCCGGCGACGTGGTGGCGCTGGTGGCTCCGTGCGGGCCTCCCGATCCGGTACGGCTGGCGCGCGGCGCCCGCGTCCTCGAAGGACTCGGCCTGAAGGTCGTCACCGGGGCCCACGCGCTCGACCGGGACCGCTATCTGGCCGGATCCGACGCCGACCGGGCCGCGGACCTGCAGGAGGCCTGGTGCGATCCCGCCGTGGCCGCGGTGATCTGCGCCCGGGGCGGTTACGGCGCCACCCGGATCCTGGACCTGCTCGACTGGGACGCGCTGCGGGCCGCCGGGCCCAAGACGCTGGCCGGCTCCAGCGACGTCACCGCGCTGCACCGGGCGTTCGCCGTCGAGCTGGGCATCGCCTCCTGGTTCGGGCCCATGCCCGCCTGCGCCACGATCAGCGACCCCGGCGGGCCGGAGCCCCGCTCCTTCGGGCACTTCAGCGCGGCTCTGTTCGGCGGCGCGCCGCCGATCACCGGCGATCGGGTGATCGTCGCGGGCGATGTCGTCGCCCCGGTCACGGGCGGCAATCTCAGTCTGCTGGCCGCGCTGTGCGGCACGCCGTACGGACTGCGGGCGCGCGGGCGGATCGTGCTGCTGGAGGACGTCGGCGAGCAGCCCTACCGGATCGACCGGATGCTCACCCAGCTTCTGCGGTCGGGGGCGCTGGACGGCGCCGCCGGGTTCGTCCTGGGCTCCTGGGAGGGCTGCGGCGATCCCTACCCGACGCTGGAGGAGCGGCTCGCGCCGCTCGGGGTGCCGGTGATCGCCGGACTGCCGGTGGGGCACGGATCACCACAGTTCAGTGTGCTTCTAGGGGCACTTGGTGCTATTGATGCAGAATCGTGCTCTCTGACCGGCTCAATCATCGACCCCGTGGAGGCAGTCTAGGTGCGGACCTAGGAGGAAACCGGCAGAGGGGATGCATGCGTGAGGCTGTTCCGGCGGCACCGTGACCGGCAGACCAACCGGCATCGTGACCGGCAGGCCGAGAGGCCGTCGCGTCCGGTCGAAGAAGTGGATCTCGACTCCCTGCTCGCGCTGGTCGCCGAATCTCTGGGATACACCTGCTCTTTCGCCCCCGACGGAGGCACGCTGACGCTGTCGGGCCCCCGCCGGATCGTGGTGCGGCTGACCGGGCTGCACGCGGAGGCGCGCCGGCGCTCGCGGGAGGACTGGCCGATGCTCGTCTCCGAGCACCTGTCCCACGCCCTGGCGACGGTGGACGAGCCGTTCGACGCCTGTGACCTGGCCCAGGTCCGCCCGCTGCTGCGGACCCGGATCCGGCTCTCCGAGGATCTGGGGACGGCCCGGGTGGTCGGCCGTCACCTCAGCACCGACCTGGTGGAGGTGCTCACCGTCGGACACGGCGCCGCCGGACGCCCGGTCCGCCCGGAGGAGGTCGGCTGCTGGCCGATCACCGCCGCCCAGGCGCTGGACCTGGCCGCCGGCAACGTCCAGGTCGACGAGCCGCTCTCGGTCACCGAGGCCGACCTCGGCGGGGTGGCGATCCGGCGGCTGAGCGGCCCCGCCGCGAGCGCCGCCGCCCACCTGCGCCGCCTGGACGACTACCTGGCCGTTCCCGCCGACGGCGTGCTCGTCGTGCTGCCCGACCCCGCCACGCTGGTCGTCCACGCGGTCGAGGGCATCGGTGTGGTCCGCGCGATCGAGCGGCTGCGGCTGCTGGCCCTGCGGGAGTTCGACCGGGGCGCCGGCGCGCTCAGCCCGCAGGTCTACTGGTGGCACGACGGCCGCCTCACCCTGATCCGGGCCGACCTGGTCAGCCAGGAAGGGCAGACCCGGCTGGTGGTGGCCCCGCCGCCGGAGTTCGCCCGGGTCCTCGCCGCCCTGGCCGTCCGCTCCGAGGGCGGGGCCGGCGACACCTGACGGCACGCCGCCGCGGGGCACCGGGAAGATCACCGGATTCCCGCGGGTCGTGGTGAAGGACTATCGCGGGTTGTGGTGACGGACCACCGTGGTCTGTGGTGACGGATCACCGCGGGCCGTAGGAACGTGGCCGCCCGCTCCGCACCGGCCCCGATGATTCTCGCGCGTCCCTGGACCGTTCCCGGCGTGCCCGCCCGCGCTCCCGCCGTGGTCTGTGGATGCGAGATGATCGGGTCCGTATCTGCGAGGAGGGGAAATGGCGCAGTGGTGCCTCGGTGTCGATCTCGGGACGAGCTTCTCCGCCGGGGTGATAGCCGCCGAAGGACGCTTCGACGTCCTGGAGGTCGAGGGAGAACGGCGCATTCCCTCCGCCGTCATGCTCGACGAGCACGGAACTCTGGTGGCCGGCCGGATCGCCCAGCGGGGGATCGCGGTCAGCCCCGAACGCGTCGAGCGCAACCCCAAGCGCTACGTCGGCCGCGGCCGGATGCTGCTCGGCGGGGTCCCGGTGGACGTGACCGACGCCATGGCGGCTCTGCTCGAGCTGTTCGTGACCGAGGGGCAACGGCGGTTCGACGGTGCGGCGCCCGACTGCGTCGCGCTGACCCACCCGGTGGCCTGGGGCGCGGACCGCAAGGCCGTGCTCCTGGCGGCGGCCAGGAAGGTCGTGCGCGGCGTGCGGATCGTGCTCATCGACGAGCCCGTGGCCTCGGCCCGCTACTTCGCCTCCGCCGGGAGAGCGGCGGGCGGATCGCACCTGGCCGTCTACGACCTCGGCGGCGGCACGTTCGACGCCGCCGTGCTCAGCGTGGACGGCGGCGACTTCAGCGTCCTGGGGGAGCCGGGCGGCAGCGACGAGATCGGCGGTGAGGGGTTCGACGAGCAGGTGTTCGCCTTCCTCGGCGCCCAGATCGAGCGCCTCGACCCCGAATGGTGGCAGCAGGTGACCACGAGCCCGGAGCGGCGCTACGTGAGCTACGCCGCCGACCTGCTCAAGATGGCCAGGGAGGCGAAGGAGTCGCTGTCGAAGTTCGACACCTCCTCCCACTACGTGGTCGGCATCAACGAGGACGTGCACATCAGCAGGACCGACCTGGAGGATCTGATCGGAGGGGAGATCGTCAGGACGGTCGACATCCTGGACGAGACGATCCGTGGCTCCGGGATCCGGGAGGAGGAGCTGGGCGCGGTGTTCATGACCGGTGGGGCCAGCCGGATGCCGCTGGTCCAGAAGGTCGTGCGCGAGCGCCTCGGAGACCGGGTGCGGACCTACGACGACCCGAAGATCGTCGTCGCCTACGGTGCCGCGCAGCTCGCCTGGAAGCTCAAGGTCGAGCATCGCGACCCCGCCCGGAGCGCCGGCCCGATGCCGGGCGGGCCCACCGGAGGTCAGGCGGTCGTCCCCGGTGGGGAGGGCGCCCCCGCCGGCGGTCCCACGGTCAAGGGGATCGAGAAGGTGCTGGACGGCGTGCTGGAGGCGCGTGCGGAGGCGGGCCGGGTCTTCGTCCACCAGGCTTTCGACAGCGGTCACCTCCTGCGCAGGCTCGACGGGATCGAGGGCCGCCACGACCGCGAGCTCGGGTTCGGCCGGCTGGTGGAGTGGGCGGCGTCGCGTGAGGGCGTCGTGGCGGTGGAGCAGGTCGGGCCGGCACAGGTGCTGGTCCGCACGCTCAGCTCCGAGCTGGCCATCCGCGCCACCCATCCGCTGCAGATGTGGGGCGACCCCACCGTGATCGCCCACGGCCGTACGGCGTGGGTCTTCTTCCAGCCCCGGCAGACCGTCGCGGTCGACACCACGGTGGGCCTGCCCTGGGGGGAGACCGGGCACCTGGCGATGATCGAGCTCGACCTGGGTGGTGGGTTCTTCTTCCAGGCACCCCCGGCCCGCGACCTGGGCCCGTATGCCCGGTGGTTTGTGAACGAGGACAACCGGCTGCGCCGCCTGCTCGACCAGGAGGGGCCCAGCGGCACCGAGCCGTCCCCCTCCGTGGGCGCGCCGGGCTGCACGGTGGTCCTCGGGCAGTTCAGCAGCAACAAGCCGATATTTCAGAACCGGCACCAGGACTTCAGGCCGTGGCAGGTGCTGTGCCTGGTCGATCCCGGCGGCACCGTGCGCCCCACGGTGCGGGAGCCGGGGCGGAGCTGGCTCCACCAGGTGGTCCTGCACAACGGCAGATGGTTCACCTCCAGCTCGGCGGGGCTCGAGGCGGACACCGCGGACGGGCAGACCAAGCTGGTCATGCCGCGGCCCCCGGCCGGCGCCCTGCGCTGGTTCCCCGCCGGCAACCAGATCTACGCGGTCGGCGCCGACCAGGTGAGCCCCGCCCGGGGCTGGTCGGTCAGGATCTTCGACCAGCGGTCCCACACGCTGGAGTTCCTGATGGGCAAGCAGTCGGCGACCCTGGCCGGCCATCTCACCTCCCGTCACCGCTGGGAGCGCCCGAGACTGGTCGCCGACGGCGACTCGATGTGGATGACCATGCAGGACGCGGGCCGCAGCAGGCTCCTGCACGTCACTCCGGGCGGGGCGCGGGAGGTGCATCGCACCCCGGGGATGTTCGAGCCGGTCGCCCGGGTCCCCACGGGGCTGCTCTGCCTGCACCGTCCCGCGGACGCGGCCGGGACCACCCGCGACCGGCCCGCCACCCTGGTGCACCTGCCGCTCTGACGGTCTCCGGCCGCCACCGGCTGGCGCCTCTGGTGCATCTGACGGTCTCCGGCCGCCACCGGCTGGCGCCCCTGCCGCTCTGACGGTTTCCGGCCGCGACCGGCCCGCGCCTCTGGGGCGTGTGCCGCTCCGGCGGCCCCTGTCCCGGGCGAGAGGCGGCGCCGGGGGAGGGCGTGTCAGTTCCCGGGGGTCCCGGCAGGGGCGGCGCCCAGGGCGGCCACCGCGGCCGCGAGCTCCTTGCGCAGCTCGTGTCCGCGCGTGGTGAGGGAGGCGATGGCGGTGATCCGATCCTCACCGGACTGCCGCGCCCTGCGCCGGTCGGCCGCCGAACGGGTGGAGGCGGTCTTCAGCTCGGCGCGCCTGCCCTCCAGCTCCTTGCGCCGCCGCATGAGGCTCTCGTCGGCCGTCTGCTCGACGCCGACCCGCCAGGTGGCCACCATCCGCTCCAGGTCGAGCGTCATCTCCCGGGCGACCACCGCGAACTGGTCGCGGAGCGCCCCTCGGATCGCGGCCTGGCTGCGCTGCACCTTCTCCAGGGAGCGCCGTCCCAGGAAGATGGCCGCCCCGATGGCCGGGGCGACCAGGATGAAGCCCACCGGGCCGAGCAGGGCGGCGGCGAGGCCGCCGAACGACAACCCCATCGATGAGGCGGGCAGCACGTCCCGGACCAGGTCCACATGGCCCGGGTCGTCGGCCGCCAGATCCCCCTTGACCTGGACCTGCGTCAGGCTGGGCATGGCCCGGCCGTCGGCGGCGAGCTCCACCGGATCGAGGCCGAGATCGCGGGCGAAGGCGTTCAGGGTGCCCTTCGCCAGGTTCTCCACGTCGTAGACGATCTGCGACCAGACGGCCTCCAGCGAGCGCTGGACGCTCTCCGGCAGCTCCGCCATGTATTTGTCGAGCTGGGCCTGGGTCTTCAGCGTGGCGATCGCGTTCTCGTACGGCTGGCGGATCTCGGCCACCCGCGCCGCCACGATCCCCGCCACCTCGCGCCCGAGGAAGGTGTTGGCCACCGCGCCCGCCCTGCGGCGGCCGGCCAGCTCGGCGAGCCCCGTCAGCTCGGTCTCCACCTCGGCGAGCCGGGCGGTCACGTCGCCCTCGTCGTCCGAGCCCGCGGCGACGTCGTCCTGGGCCCCGGCTGTCAGCGCGTCCAGCACCGACAGCGCGGCGGCGACCACGGTGGCGCCCCGGGCCGAGTCCCTGCCCTCGGCGAAGCCGCGCAGGTGCCGTTCCAGCACGTCCATGCCGCTACGCGCGCGCAGCGTGTCCGCGCGCTCCTGGCGGCCCTCCCGCCGTCTGGCCTCGGCGGCCTCGGCGAGCTTGGAGCTCACCGGGATCCAGGGCGCCTCCAGCAGTGGGCACAGCGTCGCCGCCCTGGCCGGGTTCTCCGCGACGGCCTGGGTCACGAAGGTCCTCAGCCGGGCCTTGTTCTCCTCCTGCAGGCTCTGCCAGTTGGCTGAGTCCTCAACCTTGGTCAGCACGAACACGATCGCCTGAACCCGCTCGGCGGCCTCGGCGAGGAACTCCAGCTCGTGCCGGAGCACCGGCTGGTCCTGCGCGCTGAGCGTGAACAGCAGCGCGTCGGCCCGCTGGAGCATGGCGACGGTGACCTGCCGGTGCCCCACGGTCAGGCTGTCCACCCCGGGGGTGTCGAGCAGCCGCAGGCCGGCGAGCAGGGGGGTGTCGAGGGTGACGTCCACGCTGACGACGTCACGGCGCTTGCCGGCGTCGCCGCGCATCGAGGCGTAGTCGGGGATCGACTCGACGGTGATCGGGGTCTGGACCGGCCCGCTGTCGGTGCTGCGGTGCACGACGGCGGTCAGCGCGGGGCCGCGACGCAGGGACAGGAAGCAGTTGGTGGCGACGTCGGCGTCGACCGGGAGCAGGTCGGGGTGGCCTACCAGCGTGTTCAGCAGGCGGCTCTTGCCGCGCTTCTGCGCCCCGGCGACCACGATGTCGGTGCACTCGTCCTTCCAGCGGCCCGCGCACGCGGCGAGCACCTTCGCCAGGTCCTCCCTGCCGCACCGGCCGGCCAGCGCGTGAACCTCGTTGGCGTAGCGGAGCAGCCGGGCCACAGGGCCGTTCGGGCCGGGAGTCGTCATGATGTCGTCGTCTTTCCTGTCGGGCGGGGGAAGGGGGAAGGCGCCGGTGGCGCTGTCGTTCAGGGGCCGTCTTGGTGGTGCCGCTCCCAGACGTCCTCGCAGGCGTCGCAGAGAGCCTCCGCCGCCCGCCGCTGCCGCAGGGAGAGCGGCCGGTGGGCGAGGACACGGAACCGGGCGCCCAGGGCGGCGGCGTAGCCCGCGAGCTCGCTGCCCGGGGTTCCGGGGGGCGCGCCGAGCTGGGTCGCCAGCTCGGCGCCGGCGAGCAGGGTCTCCATGGCGCGCCGGTCGCCGGCCGGGACCATCGGGGAGGAGCGCAGGGTCTCGACCGAGACGGGATCCACGGGGATCGGGGGGAGCGGGCCGCCTCGCTCCGGGGTGTCCGGGCCGGGCCCCTCGTCCAGGGCCGTGCAGACCAGGTCCTCCAGGACCGTCAGCACGTCTCTGGCACGGTGCCCGCCGGTGCGGCCCTCGCTCATCATGGCGAGGGTGCGCCAGCGCATCGACGCCGCCGTGGCCGCGGCGGCGATCTCCTCCCGCGAGGCTCCGGCCGGCAGGCCGAGCTGCTCGGCGGGATCGTCGTGGCGGGCCAGGAGGAGGAGCTCGGCGGTCATCTCCTCGTTCAGCACCAGCGTCCCCCGGCCGAGGGCCTCGGCCGCGGCGAAGATCCGCAGGCCGCCCAGGGCGGTCGCGATCGGCCGGTTCTCGTCGAGCTGGGCCGCCAGCGCGTCCAGGGTCGAGCGGTCGGAGCCCATCGCGGGAGAGCGGGCGATCCGGCGGAGCCGGGTCAGGGCGTCGAGCGCCTTGAGCTGGTCGGCGCGGCGGGCGAAGTGGGCCAGGCCCGCCGCGACGGAGCCGGTCGCGGCCTGTCCCGCCGAGGCGTATCCCGAGCGTTCCAGCAGGTGGGCGGCGAGCCGGGCGGGGTCGGGGGCCTCGCCCCGCCGCAGCGCGCCGATCGCGGTGGCGATGCCGTAGCGGTGCAGCCGTTCCACCAGCCGCTGCCGAATCCCGGCGGGCACGGGGAGGTCGGGCGCCGTGCGGAAGTCGTTCAGGTCCAGGAGGTAGTCCTCCAGGTCGTCCTCGTCGAGGTCGGCCAGTTGCGACAGGGCCTTGACCTCCTCGGCGTCCAGCGGGCACGCGCGCGCGGTCTCGGCCAGCAGGCCGATCACCGGGACCACGTCGAAGACGGAGGTGCGCAGGTCCCGGTAGCCCTTGGCCGCCAGCCGCCGCGCGGTCGGCCAGGGATCGTCCTCGTCGCCGCGCCGGTCGACCTGGCCCAGCACGGCGAGGGTGTTGACGCAGCTCATGCCGCACGCGTCGGTGAGGCCACGGAACTCGGCGAGGGCGTTGTCATCGAATTTCTGGACATAACGCAGTACGTAGATCATCGCCTGTGCGCGGTCGTCCTCCTCGCCGGAGCCGAACAGCATGCTCCTGGCGGCCCGCTCGTTGGCGGCCGTCACCGTGTTCATGCCGGGGGTGTCGATGATGGTGACCGTGCGCAGGGACGGCAGGTCCAGCGTGACGCGCAGGCGCCGGATGCGGGCCACGTCGACGCCGAGGTCGGCGGGGAGCCGGTGGCCGGGCAGCAGCCGGGAGTGGGCCACGCCGCCGTCCAGGAGTTCGACGGTGACGCGGCCGTCGTCCTCGCCGTACTCGTACTGGGTGACCACGAAAGTGCACTCGCCCGCGTCCACGGGGGCGACGGGCAGCCCGAGCAGCGCGTTCACCAGGGTGGACTTGCCGCTGCTCACCGCGCCCGCCACCGCGACCCGCAGCGGCGCGTCGAGGCCGGCGCGTACCTGACCGACCCGCTCGCGCAGCTCCGCCCCGGCCAGCCTGGCCGAGGTGGTGTCGCACAGGCGGCGCAGCAGCTCCGCCGGGCCGGCCCTCACGCGGCACCGCCGCGGAGCGGGTCCTCGCGGTGGACGGGGAGGCCCGGACCGGGCGGCGGATCGGGCAGCAGGGAGAGGTCGCCGCCGTCGGACGAGAACGTCTGGTCGAGCATGTGCCGGTACTCCTCCTCGGTCGGTTCCGGGATCGTCTCGAAGAGGAGTCGACGCAGCTCAGTCAGGCCGTCTGACTCCTCGCGAGGAGATCCGAGGTCCGAATTGTCACGGTCCAATATCATGACGTGTCACCTCATGCCGGATGATCGCGCGGCGTGGTGTCATTGGCTGATTTCCACCCCGGGAGGATGTGTGGCCGATGACGAGCGGGTCGCTGAGCAGTACCGCCGAGGACGAGGGTCTTCTCGTCGCCGCAGCGCGGGCGGGTGACGAGCGGGCCTTCGCCGAGCTGTGGTCGACCGCGCAGCGCCAGGCCTTCGGCGTCTGTTATCACCTGACCGGAAACCGCGCCGACGCGCTCGACGCGCTGCAGGAGACGCAGCTCGCCGCGTGGAAGGGACTGGCCTCCTTCGAGGGCAGGGCGTCCTTCCGGTCCTGGGTCCTCGTCATCGCGCGCAACGCCGCCCACGCGGCGGTCCGGCGCCGCTCTCCCGGCGGGGTGCTCTTCGCCGAGGTGGCCGAGGAGTCGGTGCTCGCGGCCCCCTTCGAGGACGCCGTCGCCCAGCTCGCAGACCTGCGCCGGGCGCTGGCCACGCTGCCGGCCTCCCACCGGGAGGCGCTGCTGCTGTGGGCGGGCGGCCTCACCTACGAGCAGGTGGCGGCCTCGCTGGAGGTGCCGCTCAACACGGTGAGGGCCTGGATCCACCGGGCCAGACGGCGGCTTCAGGCCGGGCTCGCCGGCGGCTGAGCGCCTCACGGCGCCGTCCCGGCTCCGGGGGCCCCGTGCCGGTAGACGGCGACCTGCGGCACGCGGATCACACGGTCACCGTCGGCATACCCCCGCTTGACGGTCTCCGCGACGACGTCGTGCAGCTCCGGCCGCTCGGTCGGCTCGATGCCGAACGCCTCGTGCACGCGCGGGTCGAAGCGCTGCCCGTCCGCGACGATCTCCCGGACCCCGGCCCGGTTCAGCCCGTCCAGCAGCGTGCCGGCCAGCCGGGGATGCCGCTCGGCGATCTGGTCCCGGCAGCCGATGCAGGCCTCCACCAGGGCCTCACGCCCCGGAGGACCCTCGGCGAAGAGGCGCTCCACCTGCTGGGCGAGCGCCTGGCTGATCCCGCTCCCGGCGACCTCCGCCAGCGCCTCGGCCATCGGGCCGGACGCGGCGGGGGCGGCCCGCCGCGGCGGCGCCCCGGAGGCCGCGGGCGCCCTGGGTCGGTCTGTCATCGATCGTCTTCCTCGTCGGCGGGCCCGTGTGAACCCGAGTCCGGGTTCCCCCCTGGTGAGATCACACGGGCGCGTGCCGGATCGGGTGATCAGGCGGTCGGGAAGGGCCCCTGGGTCTGGGTGTAGTCGGAGACCCCGTCGCCGTTGACGTCGACCCGGGCCTCGTCGATGTAGCCGTCGCCGTCGTTGTCGAGGTAGACGATGTCGGTGACACCGTCGCCGTCGACGTCGTAGCGCTCCTCGTCGGCGATGCCGTCCCCGTCGATGTCGATCAGCTGGGCGTCGGCGCTGCCGTCACCGTCATAGTCGATCAGGTCCGTGGAGGTCACGTCGAAATCGCTCATTTTCCGATCCTTTCGAATGGTGTTCGTCAGCGGAGAGTCGTGGCCGCGACGGATTGTTACACCGGGACCGGAGAATTCTCGCCGGACGTCCGCCCGGGGACCGCGCCGCCGCCTCAGCTCAGCTCAGCGCGCGGGCGGTGTGGATCAGCGGAACGTGGCTGAAGGCCTGCGGGAAGTTGCCGACCATGCGGCCGTAACGGGGGTCGTACTCCTCGGCGAGCAGGCCGACGTCGTTGCGCAGGGTCAGCAGCCGCTCGAACAGCTCCACCGCCTCGTCCTTGCGGCCGATCATCGACAGGGCCTCGGCCAGCCAGAAGCTGCACGCCAGGAACGCGCCCTCGCCGCCGGGCAGGCCGTCCACGTCGTTGTCGGAGGCCATGGGGTAGCGCAGTACGAAGCCGTCGACCATCAGCTCGCGCTGGACCGCCTCCACGGTGCCGATCACGCGCGGGTCCTCCGGTGGCAGGAAGCCGACGATCGGGATCAGCAGCAGGGAGGCGTCCAGCTCATGCGAGCCGTACGACTGGGTGAAGGTCCGGCGCGTCTGGTCGAAGCCCTTGTCGCAGATCTCGGCGTGGATCTGGTCGCGCACCTCCTTCCAGTGCTCCACCGGGCCGGTGCGGCCGAAGCTCTCCGCCTGCTTGACGGCCCGGTCCAGGGCCACCCAGCACATCACCTTGGAGTGGGTGAAGTGGCGGCGCGGACCGCGGACCTCCCACAGCCCCTCGTCGGGCTCGTCCCAGTGCCGCTCCACGTATTCGATGAGCTCGCGCTGGATGGTCCAGGCCCGATCGTCGGGCTCCATGCCCGACACGCGCGACAGGTACAGGGCGTTCATCACCTCCCCGTAGACGTCCAGCTGGAGCTGGTCGACCGCGCCGTTGCCGATCCGGACCGGCCGGGAGTCCTCGTAGCCGGGCAGCCAGTCAAGCTCCAGCTCCGTCAGCCGGCGCTCACCCGACACGCTGTACATGATCTGCAGGTCCTGCGCCCGGCCCGCGATGGCCCGCAGCAGCCATGCCCTCCAGGCGCGGGCCTCGCCCAGGTATCCGCCGCCGATGAGGGCCTCCAGCGTCATGGTGGCGTCGCGCAGCCAGCAGAAGCGGTAGTCCCAGTTGCGGACCCCGCCGAGGTCCTCGGGCAGGGAGGTGGTGGGGGCGGCGACGATGCCCCCGGTGGGCTCGTAGGTGAGCGCCTTGAGGGTGATGAGGGAGCGGACCACGGCCTCGCGCCACGGGCCCTGGTAGGTGCACTGCTCCACCCATTCGGCCCACAGCGCCTCGGTCTCGGTCAGCTGCTCGAAGGGGTCGATCTCGACCGGCCTGGACTCGTGCGAGGGGTGCCAGGTGAACACGAACGCCAGGCGCTCACCGGCCGAGACCCGGAACCTCGCCTTGTGCGCGTAGTCGCCGCCCTGGAGGGGGACGGGGGAGTGCAGCCACGCGGAGTCGGGCCCGCCGACGGCCTGCAGCAGGCCGTCGGTGCGGCGCACCCAGGGCACGATCCGGCCGTAGTCGAAGCGGATGCGGATCTCGGTGGCCATCTCCACCGTGCCGGACACGCACTCCACGATCCTGACCAGGTCGGGGTTGGCCTGCCGCGCGGGCATGAAGTCGGTTACCCGGACCGTGCCGTCCGGGGTGTCCCACTCGCTCTCCAGCACCAGGGACTCGCCCTTGTAGCGGCGCCGGGTGGCGGCGGTCCGCCCGGCGTCGGCCGGGCCGAGCCACCACTGCCCGTTCTGCTTGTCGCCGAGCAGCGCCGCGAAGCACGCCGGCGAGTCGAACCTGGGCAGGCAGAGCCAGTCGATGGCGCCGTTCCGCCCGACCAGGGCGGCTGACTGCATGTCTCCGATGAGCGCGTAATCCTCGATCCGCATGTCCTTGACGCTAATGCCTCCCTGCGGCCGCCGCTCAGCCCTTGGGGCGCATCCGCGGCATGAAGAACTGGGTCAGGGGTCCGATCGCCAGGGCGAACACCACGGTGCCGATCCCCACGGTCCCGCCGAGCAGCCAGCCGATGGCCAGCACCGTGACCTCGATGCTCGTGCGGGCCGTGCGGATGGACAGGCCGAGGCGGTTGAGGCCGGTCATCAGCCCGTCGCGCGGGCCCGGGCCCAGGCCCGCGCCGAGGTAGAGGCCGGTCGCCGCGCCGGTGGCGACGACGCCGAGCAGTAGGTAGGCCCAGCGCGCGGCCAGCGGTTCCGGGGTCGGGACGAGCCACATGACGGCGTCGGCGAACACGCCGAGCAGGACGACGTTGCTGATGGTGCCGATCCCGGGCTTCTGCCTGAGCGGGATCCACAGCAGCATGACCAGGGCTCCCACCAGGATGATCCAGGTGCCGATCGACAGGCCCAGGTGGATGGACAGGCCCTGGTGGAACACGTCCCAGGGGCTGCCGCCGAGGTGCGACTCGATCTGCAGGCCGATCCCGGCGCCGTAGAGCGCCAGGCCCGCGTAGAGGCGCGTGAGCCGGCTGGGAAGGGAGCCAAGAGTCGGGAGAGAAATTTCGCTCATAATGGCCTTAATCATCTAGGCCACTGGCCTGAACCAAAAGGGCCAATCATGGAAAGTGGCCTTATAGTGGTCGGTATGGACCGGTACCTGAGCGGGCCCCAGCTCGCCCGCCTCGTGGCGATCGACCCCGACACCAGGCCGTACTACAGCGCGCTGGCCGGGGCCGTGCGGCTGTTGATCCTCGACGGCCGGCTGCCCGTGCGGATGCGCGTCCCGGCCGAGCGGCACCTCGCCGAGGCCCTGGGCGTCAGCCGTACCACCGTGACCGCCGCCTACGACCGGCTCCGCGAGCAGGGATACCTGGAGAGCAGGCAGGGGGCGGGGAGCTGGACCGCGCTGCCCGACCCGGGCTCGATGGGCGCGGAGAACCCGTGGATCGCCGCCAACGACGACGGGCTGCTGCCGCTGCACGCCGCCGCCCCGCTGGCGCCCTCGGCGCTCGCCCCGGCGGTCGCCTACGCCGCCGAACACTACCAGCGCCACGCGCTCGGCATCGGCTACGATCCGCTCGGGATCGCGCCGCTGCGCGAGGCGATCGCGGCCCGCTACACCACGCGGGGGCTGGCCACCCGGCCCGAGCAGATCCTGGTCACCACGGGGGCCCAGCAGGCGCTCCACCTGCTGGCCGCGATGCTGCTGCCGGCGGGCGACGCGATCTTGCTGGAGTCGCCCACCTACCCGCACGCGATGGACGTGGCGAGGATGCGCGGCGCCCGGATCGTCCCGGTCGGCATCCCCGACGACGGCTGGCACCTGGACCTGCTCACCTGTGCGATGCGCCAGTCGGCCGCCCGCCTCGCCTACCTGATCCCCGACTTCCAGAACCCGACCGGGCACCTGATGGACGACGCCACGCGGGCCGCCCTGGTCGGTGCCGCCAGGCGGTACGGCACCACGCTGATCGTGGACGAGACCTGGAGCGAGCTGGCGATCGACGAGGTGCCCAAGGCGGCCCCGCTGGCCGCCTTCGACACCGACGGGCGGGTGATCAGCATCGGGTCGGCGTCCAAGCTGTGGTGGGGCGGGCTGCGCATCGGCTGGATCCGCACCACCGCCGCCATGGTCCGCCGCCTGGCCGTGCTCCGCGCGGGCGTGGACATCGCCAGCCCGCTGCTGGAGCAGCTCGCCGTGGCCCGGCTGTTCGAGGACATCGAGGAGACCAGGGCCGAGCGTCGCCGCACCCTCCGCGCCTCCAGGGCCGCCCTGGTGGCGGCGGTGCGGGAGCGGATGCCCGACTGGGACTTCACCGTGCCCAAGGGCGGAGGCTCGCTCTGGGTGCGGCTGGCGGGCCCGTCGGCCACCGCGCTCGCCGACGCGGCGAGCTGCCACGGGGTACGGCTCGCACCCGGCCCCTGGTTCGGCGTGGACGGCACGCTGGAGGGCCGGCTCCGCCTGCCCTTCACCCAGCCGCCGCAGGTCCTCGCCGAGGCGGTGGAGCGCATCGCCGAGGCCAGGATCAGGGGGCCGTACGGCGTCCGTCCCGCCGAGCCGCTCACCCCCGCGCTGTGAGGCCTACTCCGAGGTGACGCCTCTGGCCAGCGGCGCGCGCAGCCGCAGCCGCATGGCCGCGATCCGCAGTCCGAAGGCGAGCACGGCGGCGGCCAGCGTGGCCGGCCAGCCGTGCAGGTCGACGGTGTAGAGGGCGGCCATGACCGCCGAGCCGAGCATGGCGGGCACCGCGTAGAGCTGGCGGTCGTAGAGCAGGTTCGGGATCTGGCCGGCGAGGACGTCACGCAGGATGCCGCCGCCGACCGCCGTGGTGACCCCGAGCAGCGCCCCGTGCAGCGGGCTGAGGCCGAAGTTCATCGCCTTCTCGGTGCCGACCGCGCAGAACAGGCCCAGGCCCGCCGCGTCGAGCACGTCCACGGCGGGCATCACCCGCTGCACGTGCGGATGCCAGAAGAACACGATCACCGTGGCGGCGACCGGCACGAGCACGTAGCCGGTGCTGGAGAAGGCGGCGGGCCGTACGTTGAGGATCAGGTCGCGCAGGATCCCGCCGCCCAGGGCCGTCATCTCGGCGAGTACGGCCATGCCCACCACGTCCAGCCGTTTGCGGACGCCGACGAGGGCGCCGGAGAGGGCGAAGACGAAGATTCCGACAAGGTCCAGCACCTGGTTCACCAGTGAATCATCCCATGACCGGCTCTATGCGCTCTCCGGCAGGGCTACGGGGGCCCGGTCCCCACCGCGTTCTCGTGGTGCTCGCGCATCATGGCCCGGAGCCTGCCGACGGACGCGAGCAGCGCCAGACCCGCCACGACGGCGATCGCCGCGAGCGTCAGGAAGTACGCGGAATCCGACATGTAGTTCTTCAGGCGGCCCGTCTGCCCGCCCACGGCGTCGCCCACCGAGACGGCGATGAACCACACCCCGAGCATCTGGCCCTTGAACGCCTGCGGGGCGAGCTTGGTGGTGACCGACAGGCCGACCGGGCTCAGCGACAGCTCGCCGAAGACCTGGATGAGGTAGACCAGCACCAGCCACCACACCGAGATCCTCCCGCTCTCGGCCAGCCGGGCGGCCAGGGCCATGACCACGAAGCTCAGGGCGATCATGAACAGCGCGAAGGCGAACTTCTGCGGAGCGGTCACCCGGTTGCCCAGCCTGACCCAGAGCGCGGCGAAGACCGGCACGAAGATCATGATGAACAGCGGGTTGAACGACTGCGTGGTCGCGGCCGTGATCCGGACGCCGAACAGCGACAGGTCGGTCCTGTCCTGGGCGAAGAACAGCAGCACCGTCGGGGCCAGGTCGTAGATCATCCAGAAGACGGCGGCGGCGATGAACAGCCAGATGTAGGCCTTCATCCGCGAACGCTCGTCGTCGGTCAGGTTGTGGCTGCCGAACAGGATGTAGGCGAAGTAGGCCACCGGGACGATGACGATGATCACCGTCACCACGAGCGCGAAGGTGTCGAGGTCGAACGTGCCCGAGGCCACCCAGGCGGCCAGGGCGCCGGCGATCACGGCGGCGGCGGCCAGGGCCGACAGCACGAAGTGCCGGTGCTCGCGCGGGGTCAGCCGGTGGCCGGGCTCCTCGCCCACGCCCCCGAGGTGGCGGCGGCCCAGCACGTACTGGACCAGGCCCAGCGCCATGCCGACCGCCGCCGCGCTGAAGCCCAGATGCCAGCGGTTGTCGGCGGCGAGCCAGCCGACGACGAGGGGGGCGATGAAGGCGCCCAGGTTGATGCCGAGGTAGAAGATGGAGAAGCCCGCGTCCCTGCGCGCGTCGTCGTCCTCCGGGTAGAGCTTGCCGACCATCGCGGAGATGTTGGGCTTCAGCAGCCCGGTCCCGATGATGATGAGAAGCAGGCCCAGGGCGACGAAGGCGCCCGTCCTGACCGGGATGGCCATGCTGATGTGGCCGCACATGATGACGAAGCCGCCCCACAGCACCGCCCTGCGGGCGCCGAGCACGCGGTCGGCGACCCAGCCGCCGGGCAGGGCCACCAGATAGATGAGCGCGCCGTAGATGCCGACGATCGCCTGGGCGGTCTGCTGCGTCAGGCCGAGGCCGCCCATGACCGGGGAGGCGGCCATGAAGGTGGCCAGGATGGCCCGGAGGCCGTACCAGCTGAAGCGTTCCCACATCTCGGTGCCGAACAGCGTGGCCAGGCCCCGCGGATGTCCGAAGAAAGTCTTCTCGCGAGCGCCCGTCCCCGATGTCATGTGGCCCCCCGGCGTCATCATGTGATCGGGTTCTAACTCTACGTACGGGTCCCGGCCGGGGATGAGGGAGGTTGTGCATTGTGACGCTTCTTCTCACGCGCAGGGGCTTGTCCGGGGCAACGCCGTGTGGTGCGATGCATGCCACTCATGCAAGTGAGCACTTTCAGGAGGCGTCATGGCCGGTGTCCTTGAAGAGCGTGCGGCGATCGAGCGGGAGATCGCGGGCCGTACCGTTTGCGAGCAGTTGGCGGAGACGGCCGAGCGCGCCCCCGACGCTCCGGCCTACTCCGACCCGGTCGACGGGGGCTGGGCCACCCTCACCTACGCCGAGGCCCGGCAGCGGGTCCTGGAGATCGCCGCCGGCTTCGTCGCCCTCGGGCTGCGACCGGGCGAGGCGGTCGCGCTGATGATGGTCAACCGCAGCGAGCACGTCCTGGCCGACCTGGGCGCCGTGCACGCGGGCGGCGTGTCGTGCTCGGTCTACGCCACCTTCGCCCCGGACCAGGTGGCCTTCGTCGCCGGCGACGTCGGTGCGAGGATCGTCGTGCTGGGCGGGCCGGCCGACCTGGCCAGGTGGGAACCGGTGCTGGACGGGCTTCCCGGGATCGTCAAGATCGTCATGCTGGAGGGCGCCCCGTCCGGCGACCGCTTCCTCGGCTGGGAGGAGTTCCTGGCCCTGGGGCGCGCGCGGCTCGCCGAGGACCCCGCCTCGATCGAGGAGCGCTGGCGGGCCGTGAGCGCCGGCGACACCCTGACGGTCCTCTACACCTCCGGCACCACCGGCAACCCCAAGGGTGTGCCGCTGACCCACGCCAACGTGTTCTTCGAGGTGGCGGCGACCAGCCGGATGGTCTCGCTGCCCGACAGGGGCACCCAGATCTCCTACCTCACCTACGCCCACATCGCCGAGCGGGTGCTCAGCCTCTACCTGCCGCTGTTCAAGATCTCCCACACCCACTTCTGCACCGACCTCGCCCAGCTCGGCGCCACCCTCGGCCAGGTCAAGCCGGTGCTGTTCTTCGGCGTCCCGCGGGTCTGGGAGAAGATGATGGCCCGCCTGCAGGCGCTGCTGGCCACCCAGCCGCAGGAGCAGCAGGAGAACGTGCGCACCGCCATGGCCGCCGGTCTCGCCCACGTCGAGGCCAGCCAGTACGGGCGGACCCCCTCGCCCGAGGTCCAGGCCGCCTACGAGCAGGCCGACGCCGCGCTGCTGTCGATCATCCGTTCGATGATCGGCCTCGACAACGCGGCCTGGCTGGCCAGCGCCGCCGCCCCGATGCCGCTGGAGGTCCAGCGCTTCTTCGCCGGCCTCGGCATGCGCGTGATCGACGTGTACGGCATGACCGAGACGACGGGCGCGTTCACCGCCAACGCCCCCGACCGCTTCAAGCTCGGCACGGTCGGCCAGGCCGGCCCGGGCGTCGAGGTCCGCATAGCCGAGGACGGGGAGATCCTCACCCGCAGCCCCGCCAACGCCGGCGGCTACCTGAACCGGCCCGAGGCGACCGCCGAACTGCTGGACGAGGACGGCTGGCTGCACACCGGCGACGTGGGCTCCATCGACGAGGACGGCTTCGTCCGCATCGTCGACCGCAAGAAGGAGCTCATCATCACCTCCGGCGGCGAGAACATCTCCCCGGCCAACATCGAGAACTACCTCAAGGAGCACCCCCTCGTCGGGCAGGCCCTGGCCTACGGCGACGGCAGGCCGTACCCGGTGGCGGTCCTCACCCTCGACGGCGAGGTCGCCCCCGGCTGGGCGCAGGGCCGCGGCATCGAGTTCACCACCCTGGCCGACCTCGCCGAGCATCCCGACGTGCTCAAGGTCGTCGAGGCCGCGGTCGCCGCGGCCAACGACAAGCTCGCCCGCGTCCAGCAGGTCAAGCGCTGGCGTCTGCTGCCGGCGGAGTGGACGGCCGAGACCGAGGAGCTCACGCCGAGCCTGAAGCTCAAGCGCCGCGTCATCCACGCCAAGTACGCCGAGATCATCGACGGAATGTACGACAGCTAGACAAGCACCGGCCGTGGACGCCGGTGACGGCGACCCGGTCCGACGGGCTCGAAATGGGCGGGGCCTCGCGGCGGGATGCGAGTCGAGCGGGACTCACATCGGCCGGAGGCCCTCACGCCCCGCCGTGACGTCCCGCCGGCCGAGCCGGGCCGTCTCCACCTGGCGCGTCGCCGGCGTCGCGCGGGCGGCGTTTTGCCCAACCAGACGTGTGTCGTCTCCTCGGTCATTACCGGGTGGTTCCTAGCCTCCTAGCCATGACCATGAGAGTCCTTCTTCCCGTCCTGGCGGCGGGGGCCGCCGCTCTGCCGGTGGGGGCCGCCGCCGCCCTGCCGACGCGGGCCGAGCCGCCCGCCACCGTCAAGGACCTGGCGATCCGCTCCATAACCCTGGCCCCCGAAGCCCCCGTGGTCGGACCGTCCGACACGGTGCGCCTGGTGATCGAGGTGGTCGCCCGCGGGGTCTCGGGCCCGCAGGGGATGACGGTCCAGGTCGAACCGGGCGCGCCGCCCGAGTCCGGGACGGGCGCTCTCCCCGGGGCCGGGCCCGGGGTCCAGACGATCTCCGAGCCGGCCCAGCTCCCCGTGCCGCCCGCCCTGACCTACCTCACCCCCGCGGAGCCGGCCGGCCAGGCGCCTGCCGCCTCCGGCCGCGCCGGCCGACGGCACGCGACCGGGCCGGCCGCGCGTGCCGCCCGGGAGTGGGAGACCTGGCGGTTCCGGCCGGAGAAGAGGCTGAGCCGCTGGTACCCCGCCGGGCGCTGGACCGTCGCGGTGACCGCCAGGGGGACGGACGGCGGCACGGTCACCGAGTACGCCGGGTTCTGGCTGAGACGCGAGGCCAAGTTCAGCGCCGTCCAGGCGGTCAGGAAGGCGACGGGGGTGGAGGTCAAAGGCGTGCTCAACCGGGTCGATCCGCAGGGCTACCTGGACTACGCGCCCTTCCCCGGCCAGACCGTCGAGATCCTGCACCGCACGACGGAGCAGGAGGAATGGACGGAGACGGCCGAGGCCACCACCGACCTGCAGGGCCATTTCCTCCAGACCGTGACGGGTCGCCGGGGAGGCGAGTGGCGGGCCCGGTTCGCGGGGACGGCGCACTACGCCCTCAGGCACAGCCGCGTCCACGAGGCCTCCCGGCGGTGACCCCCGACCGCCGGCCGCACCCGCGCCGCCGGCCGCACCCGCGCCGGGGGCGCGGGTGCGGGTTCGGAGCGGCGCGTGCGTCCCCGCGCTCAGGCCGGTGGGCGCGTCGCCGGGCTCAGGCCAGCGCGTGCACCGCCGCGCCGAACAGGGCGGGCAGCCGCTGGGCCGCGGGGACGATCAGCCGCGCGGACGCCCGGTGCCGGCGGGTCTCCAGCAGAGCGCCGGTGAGCAGCCGATGGCGCCGCGACAGCCGCAGCCAGGCACCCTCGTACGCCTGCGGAGCCCCGGCCCGCAGGCAGCCCACCAGGGCCTGCGCGGACAGCAGGGCCAGCGACACCCCCTCGCCGGTGAGCGCGTCGGTGTATCCGGCCGCGTCGCCGACCAGCAGCACCCGCCCGGCGACCCGGGCGCGCACCCGCTGGCGCAGCGGTCCGGCACCGCGCACCGGGGTCGCGGCCGGTCCCTCCAGCCGGGCCAGGAGGTCCGGGAAGTCCGCCAGGTGCTCCCGGTATCCCCGGCGCCGGGAGCTCAGCACGGCCACGCCGACCAGGTCGTCGCCCACCGGGGTCACGTACGCCTCGCCCTCCGCGGCCCAGTGGACCTCGACGAAGTCCGTCCAGGGCGCCACCCGGTAGTGCCGCCGCAGGCCGTACCGGCGCGGGCGGCGGTCGGGCAGCTCCAGCCCGAGCAGGGAGCGCAGCGGGGAGTGCAGGCCGTCCGCGGCCACCAGCCAGCGGGCCCGCAGCCCCGCCGCCTCGACCCCGCCGCCGCTCTGCCGCACCCCCTCCACCTTGTCGGGGACGACCTCCACCCCCAGCTCGGCCGCCCGCCGTGCCAGCGCGGCGTGCAGCGCGGTGCGCCGCACGCCCAGCCCCCGGCCGCCGCGGAACGCGGCGTCCACCCGGCGGCGGCCGTCCAGGTAGCGGATCCCCCGCAGCGGGCGGCCCTCCACCGGCACGCCCAGCGACCGCAGCGCGGCGGCCCCGCTGGGCATCAGCCCCTCGCCGCACGCCTTGTCCACCGGTGTGGGCCGGGGCTCGACGACCACCGCCTCCATCCCGGCCAGGGCCGCGTGGATGGCGGTGGCCAGGCCCGCCGGTCCGCCCCCGGCGACCAGGACGTCGATCACGTGGCCACCCGTCCGGGCGGCGCCGTGGCGAGCGAGGCCAGGGCGCTCTCCTCACACCGGATCCGCACCACCATCAGTGCGGCGTTGAGCACGGTGAAGGTCACCGCGGTGATCCAGGCGCCGTGCACCAGCGGCAGCGCCGCGCCCTCCACGGCCACCGCCACGTAGTTGGGGTGGCGCAGCCAGTGCAGCCGGTAGGGGCCGCGCGTCACCGGCGGCAGGCCGGGCACCACGATCACCTGGGTGTTCCAGCGGTGGCCCAGCGCGGCGATGCACCACCAGCGCAGTCCCTGTGCGGCGACCACCAGGATGAGCATGGGCCAGCCGAGCGCCGGGACGAAGGGGCGGCCGGACAGGCCCGCCTCCAGCAGGCACCCGGCCAGCAGGCCGGTGTGCAGGGCGACCATCCAGGGGTAGTGGCCCTGCCCGGACACCACCCCGCCACGGGCCGTGCTCCACCGCGCGTTGCGGCGCGCGACGACCAGTTCGGCCAGGCGCTCGGCCCCGACGAGCAGCACGAGCAGCAGATACCACGACGAAAGATGCCAGGTCATCGGCCCCTACCAGCGCAGCAGGACGAGTTCGGAACAGAAGCCGGGCCCCATCGCGATCAGCAGCCCCGGCGTGCCCGGCGGCGGCGGCCGCAGGGCGAGGGTGTCCCGCAGGACGTGCAGCACCGAGGAGGAGGACAGGTTGCCGACCTCGGCCAGCGAACGCCAGGTGAGGTCCAGCGCGCCGTCGGGCAGCCGGAGCGTCTCGGCGACGGCCTCCAGGACCTTCGGGCCGCCCGGATGGCACACCCAGGCCGTCACGTCCCGCGTCGTCAGGCCGTGGTCGGCGAGGAAGCCGTGCACGTCGTCGGCCAGGTAGGTGCGCACCACGTCCGGGACGCTCGCGTCGAGCACCACCTGGAAGCCGGTGTCGCGGACGTCCCAGCCCATCACGCCCTCGGAGCCGGGATACAGGTGGCTCCGGGTGGCCAGCACCGACGGGCCCGCCCGTTCGGGCCGCCGCCCGTCGCCGCAGGCCACCACCGCCGTGGCCCCGTCGCCGAACAGCGCGCCGGCGACCAGGTTGGCGGGGGAGGCGTCACCGCGCTGCAGGGTCAGCGAGCACAGCTCGACCGAGAGCAGCACGGCCACGTGGTCCGGCCAGCCGCGCAGGTAGTCGTGCAGGCGGGAGATCCCGGCGGCCCCCGCCACGCAGCCGAGCCCGAACACCGGGATCCGCTTGACGTCGGGACGCAGCCCCAGGCGGCCGACCAGCCTGGCGTCCACCGAGGGCGCGGCGATGCCGGTCACCGAGGTGAAGAGGATCATGTCCACGTCCTCCGGCGCGAGCCCGGCCGCCTCCAGCGCGCCGCCGACCGCCTCGGCGCCCAGGTCGACGGCGGAGCCGACGAAGACGTCGTTGGCCATCCCGAAGCCGTCGAGCTTGGCGTACTGGTCGAGGGGCAGGGCCAGATGGCGGAACTCGACCCGTGCGCCGGCGTGCAGGCGCTCCAGCAGCCGGCGGTCGGCGCCCTCGGGCAGGCATATCCGCGCGAACGCGTCGGTGATCTCGGCCTGGGAGTGGCGGTTAGGCGGAAGAGCGCCGCGTACAGCGGCGATTCGCGTCATGTGAGAGGTACCTCCCGACGGCGGACAGCGGACATCTGGCTTTTGCCCACCTGCGCCTACGGCATGCCTCACCCGGCCTGGACGGTGATGCGGCGCCCGGCCGCCTACGATCGTTCTGTGACGACGAGTGGGCACGCGCGCCGGGACCGGGTACGGCGGTCCGGGCTCCAGGCCGTCGCGGGGCTGTCGCGGGCCTGCCATCCCGGGCCCACCGCGGCGGTGACCGTCCTGGTCACCGCGCTGGCCGTGGCGAGCGGGCGCGACGCGGCGGGATGCGCCCTGGTGGCCGCCGCCGTGCTGACCGGGCAGCTCTCGATCGGCTGGTGCAACGACGCGGTGGACGCCGGGCGGGACGCCGCGGCGGGCCGTACCGGCAAACCGGTCGTCGCCGGCGCGGTGAGCCTCCGGGCGGTGTGGGTCGCCGCCGCCGCGGCCCTGGCGCTCTGCGTGCCGCTCTCCCTGGCCTCCGGCCTGGCGGCCGGGACCGTCCATCTCGTCGGAGTCGCCGCGGCCTGGGCCTACGACCTGTGGCTGAAGGCCACCGTGCTGTCGTGGCTGCCCTACGCCGTGGGATTCGGCGTGCTGCCGCCGTTTGTGACCCTCGGGCTGCCGGGCCACCCGTGGCCCGCGTGGTGGGCGGTCCTCGCCGCGGCGCTCCTCGGCTGCGGGGCGCACCTGGCCAACGTGCTGCCCGACATCCCCGCCGATCTCGCCGCCGGGGTCCGCGGCTGGCCGCAGCGGCTCGGCCCGGCCCGCGTCCGCGCCCTGATCCCGGTGCCGCTGCTCCTGGCCACCGCTCTGCTCGTCTTCGGGCCTCCGGGGCCGGTCGGCGCCGGGGGCTGGGCCGCGCTCGCCGGGGCCGGGGCGTTCGCCGTCGCCGGGCTGCCGGCGGCGGGGCGCTCACCGCGCGCCCCCTTCGCGGCGGCCGTCGCCGTCGCGGCGGTCGACGTGCTGCTCCTGCTCGCCCGGGGCACCGAGATCACCGCGCTCTGATCCGCTTTCGGACGGCGGGCCCGTGGGAGGCCGGCGGCCCGGCCGTACTAAGAGACTTTAAAGGCATTTTTCCTGATAAAGAGGGCTATAGATTTTTAATTCGGTTGCAGGAACGGTGGATCTCTGACGTCATTGTCGTCGTCGGTTGATCGGCTGGAGGGAGGCGATGTGAGGATGGCATACAACGAGGTGATGGGTGGCCGCGCGCCGATCCGCATGTGGGCCGACCCGGCCGAGGTCGAGCCCCAGGTGATGCAGCAGCTGCGCAACGTCGCGAACCTGCCGTGGGTGCAGGGCGTCGCCGTGATGCCGGACGTGCACCACGGGATGGGCGCGACGGTGGGGTCGGTCATCGCGATGCGGGACGCGGTCTCCCCGGCGGCGGTGGGCGTGGACATCGGGTGCGGGATGACCGCGGTGAAGACCTCGTTCAGGGCCGACAACCTGCCCGACAACCTCGCCTACCTGCGTTCGAAGCTGGAGCAGGCGGTCCCCGTCGGGTTCGGCAACCACAACAGGCCCGTCGACCCGACCAAACTGCACGGGCTGAAGACCGCCGACTGGGCGGCCTTCTGGAAGGACTTCGACACCCTGGCCCCGGCCGTGCGCCCGAAGCGGGAGCGCGCCGAGGTGCAGATGGGCACCCTGGGCGGAGGCAACCACTTCCTGGAGGTCTGCGCCGACGACGAGGGCGTGGTCTGGGTCGTGCTGCACTCCGGATCGCGCAACATCGGCAAGGAGCTGGCCGAGTTCCACATCGGGCAGGCCCAGAAGCTGCCGCACAACCAGGACCTGCCCGACCGGAACCTCGCGGTGTTCGTCGGGGGCACGCCGCAGATGGACGCCTACCGGCGGGACCTGTTCTGGGCGCAGGACTACGCGCGGCGCAACCGGGCGGTCATGATGGCCCTGGTCTGCGACGTGCTCAGGCGCCACCTTTCGGGCATCACCTTCGAACAGCCGATCTCCTGCCACCACAACTACGTGGCCGAGGAGCGGTACGACGGCGTGGATGTGCTCGTCACCCGCAAGGGCGCGATCCGTGCGGGATCCGGCGAGTTCGGCATCATCCCCGGCTCGATGGCGACCGGCACCTACATCGTGAAGGGCCGGGGGAACGCCGGTGCGTTCAACTCGGCCTCACACGGTGCCGGTCGCCGGATGAGCCGGAGCAAGGCCAAGAAGACCTTCACGCTGGCGGACCTCAAGGCGCAGACCGACGGCGTCGAGTGCCGTAAGGACACCGGGGTGATCGACGAGATCCCCGGCGCCTACAAGGACATCCAGTCGGTCATGGCGGCCCAGGCCGACCTGGTCGAGGTGGTCGCCCGCCTCCGGCAGCTCGTCTGCATCAAGGGCTGAGGCCCGCGCCGGGGACCGAACGGCGGGCGGTTGGAGGAATCAACCGCTCGATTGCGATGTTGTCGGCGGAGACGACCTGACTATGGGCACGGGAGGGGGCTGGCCTTAGGCTGGCCCCCTGCCCGGATGAGGATGGACGAGAGGAGGTGACGCCCCATGCTGAGGTTGCAAGACTCGTTCGGCCGGGTGGCGACTGATCTGCGGGTGTCCCTCACCGACCGCTGCAACCTGCGGTGCTCCTACTGCATGCCGCCCGAGGGACTCGAATGGCTGCCCAAGCCCGACCTGCTGACCGCCGACGAGATCGTCCGGCTGGTGACCGTCGGGGTGGAACGGCTGGGCATCACCGAGGTCCGCTACACCGGCGGTGAGCCCCTGCTCCGCCGCGAGCTGGTGGAGATCGTGACCCGCACCACCGCCCTCCGTCCCGCCCCCCAGGTCTCGCTGACCACCAACGGCATCGGGCTCGCCCGGCTGGCGGCCCCGCTCGCCGAGGCCGGTCTGCACCGGGTCAACGTCTCCCTCGACACCCTCGACAGGGAGACGTTCAAGCGGCTCGCCCACCGCGACCGGCTGGCCGACGTGCTCGACGGCCTGGCCGCGGCCGACGCCGCCGGGCTGCGCCCGGTCAAGGTCAACACGGTGCTGATGCGCGGGATCAACGATCACGAGGCCGTCTCGCTGCTCCACTACTGCCTGGAGCGGGGCTACGAGCTGCGCTTCATCGAGCAGATGCCGCTGGACGCCCAGCACGGCTGGAGCCGGGAGAACATGGTCACCGCCGACGAGATCCTCGCGCGGCTGCGAGACTCCTTCGACCTGACCGACGACGATCCGGTGGAGCGCGGCAGCGCCCCGGCCGAGCTGTTCCTCGTCGGCGGCGGGCCGGCCAGGGTCGGGGTGATCGGATCGGTCACCAGGCCGTTCTGCGGCGCCTGCGACCGGGTACGGCTCACCGCCGACGGCCAGATCCGCAACTGCCTGTTCGCCACCGACGAGTCCGACCTGCGCGCCGCGCTCCGCTCGGGAGCCGGTGACGACGAGATCGCCGAACGCTGGCTGGCCGCGGTCCAGATCAAGAAGGCCGGGCACGGCATCGACGATCCGGCCTTCCTGCAGCCCTCCCGCCCGATGTCCGCGATCGGCGGCTGACATCCTCCCCACGGCTGAAGCCCGGGATTTCCTGGGGAGTTGCTGATGACCGCCCGCCACGACGCGTGCATCCTGGCGGGCGGCCGTGCCAGCCGGCTCGGCGGGCGCGACAAGCCGGGCCTGCGCGTCGCCGGCCGCCCGCTGATCGAGTCGGTGGCGGCGGCCGTACCTGACGCCGGGAGGCTCATCGTCGTCGGAGCGCCCCGTCCCGGACTGCCTCGGGGGATCTTCGTCCGGGAGGATCCGCCCGGCGACGGCCCGGTCCCGGCGCTGCGGGCGGGGCTGGCGGAGGTGACCGCGCCGTGGGTGGCGCTGCTCGCGGCCGACCTGCCGTTCCTGACCGCCGGGCACGTGTCGGCGCTGTTCGAGGCGGCGGGAGCGGGAGTGGGAGCGGTGCTCGTCGACGACGACGGGCGGGAGCAGTGGCTCGCCGGAGTCTGGCGTACGGCGGAGCTCGCCGAGGCGCTCGCCCGCTACGAGGGTCGGTCGCTGCACGGACTTCTGGCCCCGCTGGCCCCCGCCGGGCTCCACCTCACGGGGCGGCCGTGGTTCGATTGCGACACGGCGGAGGATCTGCGCCGCGCCAGGAACGGTGAACCGGATGAGGAGTGAGAGTTGAACGTGCTGACGGAGTGGACCGAGCTGGTCTGCCGCGAGCTGGGTGTCGATCCCGAGACGGTCGACCGCGACGCGCTGCTTGACCTGACCAAGGAGGTCGCCCACGGCGTGACCCGCCCGGCCGCGCCGCTGACGGCGTACGTGCTGGGACTGGCCCAGGGCGCGGGCTCGGCCCCGCCGGACGCGGTGGAACGGCTCACCGCGCTGGCGCGGGAATGGGAGAGAACGGCCGCCGAGACGACAGGCGACAGATAAAGGCCGGGAAAAGGGCGACGCCGGGTGGTTACGGGGGCAAACCACCCGGCGCCGCTTCATCGGCGTTCCGACGGGGGCCCGGAACGCCGGCACCAGTGCCCCGACGGGGGACCAGGGCACTTGGCTAAAGCGTACACCTCCTACCCCTGAGATGCGTCAAGACTTAGTCACGACCCGATCTCGCGTCGGTGGAGCGGGATCTCGTTCTGGCCGGTTTCTGCCACGTCAGGGGCGCTCGACGCCTCGCGCCGAGGGGCGTTGGCCCCGATAACGGCAACGTATGGTAAAAAGATCGCCCCGGCGAAGAGGAGCAGTTTGACGGGCAGCGGAGCCGGGACCGTGAAGGCGAGAACGAGGCAGACAAGACGGATCCCCATCTTGATGAAATAGTTTCTCTCACGTTTCCCGATGTCCTCGCTCAGCGACGGCTGGGCATCGGTCACCTGATGGACCGTCTGGTGCTTGCGCCATAGCTTCACAATTCCAACCTAGCCCCCGCACGGGGAGGGGCCGACCCCGCCCCGCGACCCGATGGGCGCCGGAGAGCGTGCGATCATGGCCGCCGGGTAAAGATGACGGCATGACGGATCGCACATACCGGGTGACCGAGATAGTCGGCACGTCCGAGGAGAGCATCGAGGCGGCCATTCGCAACGGCGTCCGCCGTGCCTCGCAGACCCTCCGTCACCTCGACTGGTTCGAGGTGACCGAGGTCAGAGGGCACATCGTCGACGGTGAGGTCGGCCACTTCCAGGTCGGGATGAAGGTCGGATTCCGCCTGGAGGACACCTGATCTTGTACGGCGGAGCCCGGCGGCGCAGACTACGGGGATGGAAGATCTACGCCGGACCACCGGAGCCGCGCTGGCCGCGGTGCTGCTGCTCGCCGGATGCTCCTCCCCGGCGGGCGGCGCCCCGGCCCCTCCGGCCGCCTCCGCCTCCCCGGCGGTCTCCGCGGCCGCGCGCGGCTCCGCGCTCGACCAGACCGCCGCCGACATGCGGCGGACGGTGCAGAGCCTGCGCCGGGTGGACGACCTGCCGATGTACGAGATGACCTTCCACGGCTCCTACGACCGCGAGGCCTCCCTGAGCGAGGAGGATCTCGCCGGGCGTGCCGACGGCTGGGCCTGCTCGCTGTTCCACCTGGCGGGGGAGCGGCCGCTGTTCGGCCGGAACTTCGACTGGGACCCCAACCCGGCGATGGTCGTGCACGCCGACCCGCCCGACGGCTACGCCTCGGTCTCCATCGCGGACCTGTTCTACGTGCTCGGCAGCAACGCCGAGCCCGACCCGGCCGACCCGCGGACCCGCCGCCGGCTGGCTCACGCCGTGCTCACCCCCTTCGACGGGGTCAACGAGAAGGGCCTGGCGATCGGCATGGCCGCGGTGCCCGACGGCGAACTGCCCTCCAGGACGCCCGGCCGCCCCTCCGTCGGCAGCGTGCGGATCATCCGGGTGATGCTGGACAAGGCCGCGACCGTGGACGAGGCGGTGGCGATCATGCGCCGCTACGACATCGACTTCACCGGCAGCCCGCAGATCCACTACCTGCTCGCCGACGCCACCGGGAAGTCGGCCGTCGTGGAGTTCTCCGGCGGCAGGCTCAATGTCATCGAGGACCGGGTGCTGACCAACTTCGCCATGACCGGCACCACCCGCGAGCGGCGCATGGCCGACACCCGCTACGGCGAGCTCGCCAGGGGCCTTCCCGCGGCGAAGACCTGGCGGGACGGGATGGACCTGCTCCAGCGGGTGGCCCAGGGGCACACCCGCTGGTCGGTCGTCTACGACCTCACCGACGCCACGGCCCGCGTGGTGACGGGCAAACGGTGGGAGCGGGTGCACACCATCCCGCTGGTCCGGCGCTAGCTCGCCTGGCTGACCGTCGACATGTTGAAGTCGGGCACCCGGATCGCGGGCATGACCGTGCGGGTGAAGTAGTCGCTCCACTCGCGTGGCAGGGTCTGCTCCGAGGCGCCGACCTCCGTGAGGCGGCCGAGCAGGTCCACCGGGCTCTCGTTGAAGCGGAAGTTGTTCACCTCGCCGACGACCTCGCCGTTCTCCACCAGGTAGACGCCGTCACGGGTCAGCCCGGTCAGGAGCAGGCTCTGCGGGTCCACCTCGCGGATGTACCACAGGCAGGTGAGCAGCAGGCCGCGCTCGGTGGAGGCGATCATCTCCTCCAGCGACCGGCCGCCCTCGGGCCCCTGCATGATCAGATTGTCGATCGCCGGGGTCACGGGCAGCTCGGTCAGCTCGGCCGAGTGCCGGGTCTGGATCAGGCTCCTCAGGGTGCCGTCGGCGATCCAGTCGGTGGGCGCCAGCGGCAGGGTGTTGTCGAACACCGAGTTCTGCCTGCTGGAGGCGTGCGCCACCACGGACGGCGCGCACGCGATGCCCGGTGCGGCCGGATCGCTGTACAGGCGGATCGGGAGAGGGGAGAGGGTCTCCCCGACGCGGGTCCCGCCGCCCGGCTTGGAGAAGACCGTCCGGCCCTCGATCGCGTCCCGGGCGCCGGCCGTCCAGTACAGGTAGACCATCAGATCGGCCACCGCCGCCGGCGGCAGCAGCGTCTCGTACCGGCCCGCGGGCAGGTCGATCCGGTTCTTCGCCCACTCCAGCCGCCGGGCCAGCGAGGCGTCCAGCGCCGCCACGTCCACGTCGGAGAAGTCGCGGGTGGCCACGCCCGTCCACGCCGAGCGCTTCATGTCCGGTGACTTGGCGTTGAGCTCAAGCCGGCCGGTGGGCTGGGTGTGCCGGAGCCGGGCCCCGGTCGAGGTGCCCACGAAAGTGGTGGTGACGGTGTGCTCGGCGAAGCCGTACAGCCTGCGCCCGCCCGCCTCGGCCGTGGCGAAGGCCTCGCCCAGGGCGGGGGCGAAGGCGCCGAACACCCCGATGGAGGTGGACTCCGCCGGCAGGTCCCAGTCCGCCGAGCGACCGCCCTCGACCAGCGGCCGGGCGTCCTCGGACGGCGTCGCGTCCTCCGCGGCGTGATCGGCGGCCGCGACGATGTCGGCGAGCTGCTCGGGGCGGACCGCCGCCCGCGACACCACGCCCACCCCCCGGCCCGCGATCGAGATCACGGTGAGCTGCGACGAACGGCCCACGCCGTTGGTGGTGAGCGTGTTGCCCGCGAAACGCAGGTTGGCGCTGGAGCCCTCGTCCACGATCACGACGACGTCGTCGGCCGTGGAGAGGTCCAGAGCCTTCTCGATCATTTCCTGGGGGCTCATCCCGATCCCTTCCCCACGGCCCGTCGAGGCGTCCGCCGAGGTGTGCTGTTCTCCGGTCCGCTCGCTCATGCGATCTCCCCGCCCCGGGCGCGGAGCCCGCGTCCGCGGACGCCGCCGTGCCTGTCGCCGCGCCCGCTCAATTGCCACTCTCCTGCAGGGTGTTGAGGACGCGCACATCGCGGAAGAGCGCCGACGGGCAGCCGTGGCTGACCGGGGCGACCTGGCCGGGCTGGCCCTTGCCGCAGTTGAACGCGCCGCCCAGCACGTAGGTCTGCGGCCCGCCGACGGCCGCCATCGACTGCCAGAAGTCGGTGGTCGTGGCCTGGTAGGCGACGTCGCGGACCTGGCCGGCGATCCTGCCGTTCTCGATCCGGTAGAACCGCTGACCGGTGAACTGGAAGTTGTAGCGCTGCATGTCGATGGACCAGCTCTTGTCGCCCACGACGTAGATGCCGCGCTCCACCCCGGAGATCAGCCCCTCGGTGGAGGGGCCGTCGGGCGCCGGCAGCAACGAGACGTTGGCCATGCGCTGGATCGGCATGTGGCCGGGGGAGTCGGCGAAGGCGCAGCCGTTGGAGGCGCCGAGGCCCTTCAGGCGCGCCATCCGCCGGTCGAGCTGGTAGCCGACCAGGACGCCGTCGGAGACGATGTCGAACCGCTTGGTCGCCACGCCCTCGTCGTCGTAGCCGATCGTGGACAGGCCGTGCTCCGTCGTGCGGTCGCCGACCACGTTCATCACCTGCGAGCCGTACGCCAGCTTGCCGAGCCGGTCGAAGGTGGCGAAGCTGGTCCCGGCGTAGGCCGCCTCGTAGCCGAGGGCCCGGTCCAGCTCGGTGGCGTGCCCGATGGACTCGTGGATCGTCAGCCACAGGTTGGACGGATCGATGACCAGGTCGTACCGCCCCGCTTCGACGGAGGGCGCCTTCAGCTTCTCCTCGAGGAACTCGGGCAGGCGGGCCAGCTCGCCGGGGAAGTCCCAGCCGGTGCCGGTGAGGTATTCGAACCCCCGGCCGACCGGCGGGGCCAGTGTGCGCATCGACTCGAATCGCCCGTCCTCGACCTTCATCACCTCCAGCTCGGGGTGCACGCGCACCCGCTGCTGGGTGGTGGAGGTGCCGGCGGTGTCGGCGTAGAACTTCTGCTCCTTGACCTGCTGCAGCGAGGCCTGGACGTGGTCCACGCGCGGGTCCCTCAGCAGGGCGTCCGACCAGTCGGCGAGCAGGGCGACCTTGTCGCGCAGCGGCACCTCGAAGGGGTCGACCTCGTAGGCCGAGACCCAGGTGACGTCGGAGTGGACCGGTTCGGGGGCCAGCGTGATGGGTTCGCGGTTGACGGCGGCGGAGATGACGGCCACCTCCACCGCCTGCTCGGCGGCCTTCACCGCGGCCTCGGGGGTGAGGTCGATGCCGGAGGCGAAGCCCCAGGTGCCGTTCTTGACGACCCGTACGGCGTAACCGAGATCGTCGGCGTCGATGGAGCCTTCGAGTGAGGCGTCGGACAGGCGCAGGGTCTCCGCGCGGACGCGCTCAAGCCGGAAGTCGGCGTGCTCGGCGCCGAGGTCACGGGCGCGTTGCAGGGCCGCGTCCGCCAGCCGCCTCATGGGCAGAGCGAGGAAATCGGGATCGATCTGGCGCATGTCAACGATCCTAGCCCTGTGATCTTGTCCCTCACGGACAAGAGGTTTACCCCCCGGTAGCCGATAGCGTCAGCTCTATGGCTCGATCTGTTCTCGTAACCGGCGGCAACCGCGGCATCGGCCTCGCGATCGCCCGCCAGCTCGCCCAGGCCGGTGACGCCGTCGCCGTGACCTACCGTTCCGGAGAGCCCCCCGAGGGCCTTTTCGGCGTGCGGTGCGATGTGACCAGCACGGCCGATGTCGACGCGGCGTTCGGGAAGGTCGAGGCCGAGCACGGCCCGGTCGAGGTGCTCGTCGCCAACGCGGGCATCACCAGGGACACGCTGCTGCCGATGATGAAGGAGGAGACCTTCACCGACGTCATCGACGCCAACCTGACCGGCGCCTACCGGGTCGCCAAGCGCGCCACGCGCGGCATGCTGCGGCTCAAGCGCGGCCGGATCGTGCTGGTCTCCTCGGTGGTGGCCATGCTCGGCTCGGCGGGGCAGAGCAACTACGCCGCCTCCAAGGCCGGGCTGATCGGCTTCGCCCGGTCGGTGGCCCGCGAGCTCGGCTCGCGCGGCATCACGGTCAACGTGGTCTCCCCGGGCTTCGTGGAGACCGACATGACCGCCGGTCTGGATGAGGCCCACCAGGAGCAGATCCGCAAGAACATCCCGCTGGGCCGCTACGCGAGCGCCGACGAGATCGCGCGCGTGGTCAAGTTCCTGGCGAGCGAGGACGCCGCCTACATCACCGGGGCCGTCATCCCCGTGGACGGCGGGCTGGGAATGGGGCACTGACGTGACTCCTCCACTCCCCGGAGGGAGTGGCTTCTCGCCTCCGTCCGGAGGGATGGGCGACGGACACGTCCTGCCCGTTGGAACACACGAACGATTCATCAGTTGAGGGGCGGCACCCATGGGAATCCTTGAAGGCAAGCGCATTCTGGTCACCGGCGTCCTGACCGACGCCTCCATCGCCTTCTCCGTCGCCAAGCTGGCCCAGCAGGAGGGCGCGCAGGTCGTGCTGACCGGCTTCGGCCGCCTCAGCCTGGTCGAGCGCATCGCCAAGCGGCTCCCCGAGCCGCCGCCGGTGATCGAGCTGGACGTGCAGAACACCGAGCATCTCGACTCGCTGGCCGACCGCGTCGGCCGGCACCTGGACGGGATCGACGGCGTGGTGCACTCCATCGGCTTCGCCCCGCAGAGCTGCCTCGGCGGAAACTTCCTGAACACCCCGTGGGAGGACGTGGCGACCGCCCTGCACATCTCGACCTACTCGTTCAAGTCGCTGGCGGTCGCCTGCCTGCCCCTGATGAAGGAGGGCGGCGCGGTCGTCGGCCTCGACTTCGACGCGACCAAGGCCTGGCCCGTGTACGACTGGATGGGCGTGGCCAAGGCGGGCCTGGAGTCGTGCTCCCGCTACCTGGCCCGTGATCTCGCCAAACACGGGATCCGCGTCAACCTGGTGGCGGCCGGGCCGCTGCGCACGATGGCGGCCAAGAGCATCCCCGGCTTCAAGGAGTTCGAGGACAGCTGGCCGGAGAAGGCGCCGCTGGGCTGGGACCTGGGCGACACCGTGCCCGCGGCCAAGGCCTGCCTGGCCCTGATGTCGGACTGGTTCCCGGCCACGACCGGTGAGATCGTGCACGTCGACGGCGGCGTGCACGCGATCGGCGCCTGACCTCTGCCCGGCGGGCCTGGCCTCCCCGCGCCGCGGACCAGGCCCCCGGCCGGCACCGGCGGGTGTCCGGCTGACACCGGGCCGGCCCGCCGCTCGATTGACCGCCGGTCCCCGGCCGGCGGGCTTTCGAGCGCGCCGGCTCGCTATAGTCGCGAGCCGTGACGACGATTGACGGATTGATCCGACTCGTGCCGCCGCCCGCGGAACCGGTCGACGCGCAGGGCGACTGGCGTGAGGTCGAGGCCGCCCTCGGGCTTGAGCTGCCGGCTGATTTCAAGACGCTCATCGAGCGGTACGGGCGCGGCCAGTTCGTCGATCTCATCACGCCGCTGACTCCGTTCGGCGCTCATGATCTGCTCATCCAGTGCGCTCAGCGACTGCTGGACAGAGAGCGGTCCTTCCGTGAGAAGTATCCCGACGAATGTCCCTACCCGTTCTACCCGGAGCCCGGTGGCCTGCTGGAGTGGGCCGGCACCGACAACGGTGACTCGCTCTGCTGGCTGACCGAGGGAGAACCGGACGGCTGGCGCGTCGTGGTCTGGAATCCGCGCAGCGTCGCCTACGACGCGTCTGACGTCGGCGCGGTGGAGTTCCTGTACGGCTGGTTGAGCGGGCGGATCGCCACGCCGATATTGCCCGGCGAGGTCGAGCCGTCGCCGTGGTTCGAGCCGTTTCGCGAGCGTGAACACGTCTACGTCAAGCTGTCCGAGGGCGAACTGCCCTACCACGACCGGCTGCGGATCCTGCGCGACGCGCTCGCGCCCACGGCGGACCGGGGCTGCTACAGCGACGAGGACGGCGAGCGGCAGGACCACTTCGCCGCCACAGACCTCGGCTGGTCGCTGACCTACGAGACGGTCTACGGGCACCAGATCCGGGTCGCCTTCCCGCCTGAGGACGGAGAGCGGGCTCGCGTCACGCTGTTCGACGCGGCCCGCCGTATGGGCTGCCGGGTGTTGTCGGCGGCGACGCGCCTCGGAGAGCCTGTCTGGACCTGAGGTTCTGTTCCGCGGGCCGTTGACCGCTGAGCGCTGAGCGCGCGGGTGGACCTCGCGGGGTCTCCGGACTCCGCCCGCCGCTCGGCCGTCACCGTCGCATGCCTGCCGCGCCGGCTCGGATGAGGGCCGCGGAACCTAGGCCGTCCGCTGCCGCCCCATCCGGAGCGGCTCGAACGGCATCGACTCCTCCGTGCCCCGCTTGGCGTAAAGCAGGCGGACGGCGAGGATCGCCACGACCAGCAGGCTGGCGGTGAGCACGGTGCCCAGTGTGTCGGACGACCGGGTGGGCGTGACGGTCCCCGCACCGGTCGCCCGCCCCTGGAGATCCCGCATGCGCCTTTGGAGCTCCTCCATGCCGGGGCGGGGCCACAGCAGCTCGACCCGGGGCGCCTCGGCGTCGATCACGGGGGGCGGCGGAGGGGCCACCGGCTCGCCGACATCCGTGACGGGCGTCCGGGTCTGCGGCGGGCGGAGGGGCTCGGTCGGCAGCGGCACCGGCTTCTTCCCGGCGGAGTCGGGTCTGCCGCTCCGTGAGGGGCGGGGATGTGATCGCGCGGGCGGCTGCTCCGTCTTCTCCGGGGCGGAGATCGCCGACGGGCTCGCGCATTCGGGGGAGGCCACCAGCGGGAGACAGACGTCGTCCAGGACCTCGGGTAGCAGGCCGTCGTCGGCGGGCTTCTCCGTGGCGGCCTTGGTGTCCGGTGCGGGGGCGGACCGGGAGGAGTCGGCGTCGTCCGCGGACGCTCCCTCGGCGGCGCCGGAGCCGGTGGCGCCGGAGTCGTCTTCGGCCGCAGGCGGGGCGTCGTGGCCCGTGAGCCCGCCCACGACGTCGCCGACGGTGCCCACGGCCTTGCAGAGCCCGCCGGTTATCCCACCCAGCAGCCCGCCGTTGTCGCAGTCCACCTGTGCGGCGGCGCTCGCGGTCGTGGCCGCGATCATGGGGATCCCGCCGCCCAGCGCCAGCGCCAGCACACCGGCAGAGATCGTGGTTCGCAATTGCCCCCCTTGCCCATCAACGATCGGACCTCGCTGACCTCCGGGCGCCCCTCCCGCCACTCACTGACAGTTTTGTAGGAGGGCCGGAGTTTTCCAGGTGAAGTTGCGATTCGGTATCGACTAGTGATACGCGAGATGGATTCTCGTTCTGCCGGCCTCCCGTCATCTCCCGGCGTCTCCCGCCTCTCCGGGCCTCAGTCGGCGGAGACGTCGTCGAGCGCCTCCCTGATCTCCATCGGCAGGGTGAGATCCTCGGCCTGGAGCACACCGGCCAGCTGGGCGTGGGTGCGGGCACCGACGATCGCCGAGGTCACCCCGGGCTGGTCGCGGACCCAGGACAGGGCCACCGACAGCGGCGAGACGCCGAGCCCCTCGGCCGCGGTCGTCACCGACTCCACGACCCGGCGGCACCTCTCGTCCAGGTAGGGCTTGACGAAATCGGCGAAGTGCGGGGTCGCGGCCCGCGAGTCGGCGGGGATGCCGGTGCGGTACTTCCCGGTGAGGACCCCACGGCCGAGCGGCGACCAGGCGAGCACCCCGGCGCCGACGTGCTCGGCGGCCGGGACCAGCTCGCGCTCGGCCTCCCTGGCCAGCAGCGAGTATTCGACCTGGGCCGCGACGATCGGCACCCGGCCGGGAACGGTCCGCTGGCCGACGGCGGCGGCCGCCAGCTGCCAGCCGGCGTAGTCGCACACCCCGGCGTAGGCGGCCCGGCCCGAGGACACGATGGCATCCACCGCGGCCAGGGTCTCCTCCAGGGGGACGGCGGGGTCGAAGGCGTGGAGCTGCCACAGATCCACCTCGTTGACCCCGAGGCGGGTCAGCGAGGCGTCGATGGCGGCGATCAGGTGCTTTCTGGAGGCGTCGCGAGGCCGGCGCCCGGTGGGGGTCAGCACGGCCTTGGTGGACAGCACCAGCTCCGAGCGCGGCACCGCGTCGCGGATCAGCCGGCCGAGCAGCCTCTCGGCCTCCCCGCCCGTGTAGACGTCGGCGGTGTCGATGAGAGTGCCGCCGGCCTCGGCGAACGTGCGGAGCTGCGCCGCGGCCTCCTCGGCGCCGGTGTCACGCCCCCATGTCATCGTCCCCAGTCCGAGGCGGGATACCGACAAGCCGCTCCGGCCCACATAGCGCTGCTCCATGATCCGGCCAGATTACCGGTCGGGCAGTTAAAAGTAGTGGAGTGAGGCCTGCAAGACTTGGCCACGTGACGACCTTGTTGCTGGCCAGACACGGCCTTACCCATCTCACCGGTCCGGTGCTGGCCGGCTGGACCCCGGATGTCCATCTCAGCGAGGCGGGACAGGCGCAGGCCGAGGCGCTGGCCACCCGGCTGGCGTCGCTTGAGCTGGACGCGATCGTCTCCAGCCCGCTGGAGCGCTGCCAGGAGACCGCCCAGGCGATCGCCGGCCGGCGGGACGGGCGGGTGGCGGAGGTGCTGACCGACGACCGGTTCGGCGAGTGCCGTTACGGCGAGTGGACGGGCCGCCCGCTGGGCGAGCTCGCCAAGGATCCGCTCTGGCAGGTCGTGCAGACCCATCCGAGCGCCGTGACGTTCCCCGGCGGAGAGTCCCTGCCCGCCGTCCAGCACCGGGCGGTGAGCGCCGTCCGGGAGTGGAACGAGCGCCTGGGGCCGGAGGCGGTCTATCTCGTCTGCAGCCACGGAGACGTGATCAAGGCCATCGTGGCCGACGCCATGGGGCTCCATCTGGACCAGTTCCAGCGGATAGCCGCCGACCCCGCCTCGCTCACCGCGATCCGTTACACCCCTCTGCGCCCCTTCGTGCTCAGGCTCAACGATCTGGGGGGAGATGTGGCCGGACTGAGGCCTCCGGAGGGTTCGGAGCACGAAGACGGGGGAGAAAACCTCACCGGGAGCGATGCCGCAGTCGGCGGCGGAGCCGGGACCACGTAAGGTCGGGCTATGCCGGTCTTCGACTACGACCCACCCGAGAGGTTTGTGGCCGGTGCCGTTGGGCAACCGGGATCACGAGCCTTCTTCCTGCAGGCCCGGGGGCAGGGCCGGTTGACCACCGTCGGCCTGGAGAAGTTCCAGGTCGCCGCGCTGGCCGATCGGCTGGACGAGCTCCTCGACGAGGTGCTGCGGCGCAGCGGCGGGACCGCGCAGGTGCCCGCCACCGCCCCGGCCGCTCTCGCCGACAACGGCCCGCTCGACGTGCCGATCAGCGAGGACTTCAAGGTCGGCACGATGGCCCTGGCCTGGGATTCCGACACCGCGCAGGTGGTGATCGAGGCCCAGGAGATCGTCGCGGAGGGCGAGGAGCCGGAAGCGCCCCCGCTCGCCGAGCCCGCGGTGCTGCGCGTGCACATCAGCCCTGGCGCGGCCAGGGCCTTCACCAAGCGCGCCATGGCCCTCGTCGCGGCAGGACGCCCGCCCTGCCCGCTGTGCGGCCAGCCGCTCGACGCCGAGGGGCATATCTGCGTGCGTCTCAATGGTTACCGGGGTAGTAGCGCTTCATCGGTTGAAGGAGGCGAATGAGTGCCGAAAGCGAGCCCAGGCTGAGCGCGGCGCCCGCGACGGGGCTGGACGACGAGACTGCTCTGCGTCTGCTCCGCGACGGTCAGTTGGAGGTCGCCGGCCGGCTGGTCGAGGCGACCAACATGACGCTCTACTGTTCGGTCCGGCTGGGCGGGCTCGCGGCGGCCTGCGTCTACAAGCCCGTACGCGGGGAGCGTCCGCTCTGGGACTTTCCCGACGGCACCCTGGCCGCCCGTGAGGTGGCCGCCTTCGAGGTCTCGGCGGCGACCGGCTGGCGGATCGTCCCGCCGACGGTCTACCGCGACGGCCCCTTCGGCCCCGGAATGTGCCAGCTCTGGATCGACACCGATCCGGAGGTCGACCTGATGGCGCTCATCCGCAGCCGCCAGCCCGCCCTGCGGCGAATGACCGTGTTCGACGCGGTCGTCAACAACGCCGACCGCAAGGGCGGCCATCTGCTCCCGCTGATCGACGGCCACATCCACGGGGTGGACCACGGCGTCTCCTTCTCCGCCGAGGACAAGCTCCGCACCGTGCTCTGGCAGTGGCGCGGCAAACCCCTGTCCCGTGAGGCCATGAACGTTCTGGCCCGCCTCGAGCGCGATCTGGAGCAGGGCCGCCTGGGCCGCCGTCTGCGCGAGCTCCTCACCCTGGCCGAGGTCGAGGCCACCTGGTCCCGGGTCCGCAGGCTCCTCGACACCGGCCTGCACCCCCTCCCGTCGCAGGACTGGCCCGCCCTCCCCTGGCCCCCGATCTGAGGTCGTCTCCGGCGGGGGCGTACCCTGCCGGGCATGTGCACGGTTGTCGTCAGCATCGATCCGAGCGCCGAGATCCCCCTCATCCTCGTCGGGGTGCGCGATGAGTTCGCCGGCCGGCCGTGGGTCCCCCCGGCCGAGCACTGGCCGGGCCTGATCGGCGGGCGTGATCTCCAGGCGGGCGGCACCTGGCTGGCCGTCGATCCCGCCGCCAGGCGGGCCGGGGCCCTGCTCAACGGCCGGGGCGTGCTCGCCCCGGAGGAGACGCGCCGGTCCCGGGGCGAGCTGCCGCTCCGGGCGGCGGCCGAAGGCGGCCTTCCGGACCTGGACCTGACCTGCTATGACCCTTTCCATCTGGTTCTGGCGGATCCGGGTGGGGCCCGGCTGTGGCACTGGAACGGGGCCGTGCTGAGCGAGGACGAGCTTCCCCCGGGAACCCACATGATCGTCAACAGTGGCTGGGAGCAGGGCGACGAGAACGAGCGCGTCGCGTTCTTCCGCCCCCTCTTCGCCACGGCCGGTCGGCCCCCGGCACTCGACGCCCCCTGGGGGGAATGGCGGGAGCTCGCCACCGGGGCGGGCCTGCCCGCCGGGGATCCCCGCACCATGATCATCCATCACGAGCTGCCCGACGGGCGGGTCTTCGGCTCCCTGTCGGTGACCCTGCTCGCCCTGGCCGCCGGCGGCGTCCGCTACGACTTCACCGGTGATCCACGTGATCCGGCGGCCTTCCGCCGCGTCCTCCCGGGATGATGAACTGGGTTCCGACGGTTGAGACAAATGCCCCTGTAACCACCGCCCCGGGCTGATCGGGGCGGTCTGTCTGCTGGATAGGCTCAATACATGAGATCGTGGTCTGCGCCGAAGGTCCCTCGGCTCCCTGGTGTTGGTGCTCCGCTGCGGCTGTTCGACACCGCCGCCGGAGAGGTCGGCCCCACCCAGCCCGGCCCTACGGCGCGGCTGTACGTCTGCGGCATCACGCCCTACGACGCCACCCATCTGGGCCACGCCAACACCTACCTCGCCTTCGACCTGGTCAACCGGCTCTGGCGGGACGCCGGTCACGAGGTCCACTTCACCCAGAACGCCACCGACGTGGACGACCCCCTCCTGGAGCGCGCCGAGCAGACCGGGCAGGACTGGCGGGAGCTCGCCGAGCGTGAGATCGAGCTGTTCCGGACCGACATGGAGGCGCTGCGGATCCTCCCGCCGCGCGAATACGTCGGCGTCACCGAGGTGATCGACCAGGTGGCCGAGCTGATCGAGCTCCTGCGCGACAAGGGCGCCACCTACGACCTCGACGGGGACGTCTACTTCGACGTCGCCGCGGCGCCCAAGTTCGGCGCCGTCTCCGGATACTCCGAGGAGCGGATGCTCGACCTGTTCGGCCAGCGCGGCGGAGACCCCGACAGGGCCGGCAAGAAGCATCCGCTCGACTGGCTGCTCTGGCGGGCCGAGCGTCCCGGCGAGCCGTCCTGGCCCTCGCCGTTCGGCCAGGGCAGGCCCGGCTGGCACATCGAGTGCACCGCGATCGCGCTGGCCAACCTGGGCAGCGGGTTCGACGTCGCGGGCGGCGGTTCGGACTTGATCTTCCCGCATCACGAGTGCGGCGCGCACGAGGGCCACGTCGCCGGCGGGGAGTGGCCCTTCGCGAAGGCCTACGTGCACGCGGGCATGGTCGCCCTCGACGGCGAGAAGATGTCCAAGTCCAAGGGCAACCTGGTCTTCGTCTCCCGGCTCCGCCAGGAGACCGACCCGATGGCCATCCGGCTGGCCCTGCTGGCGCACCACTACCGCAGCGACTGGGAGTGGACCGCCGACCAGATGGCTTCCGCCGAGGTACGGCTGGCACGCTGGCGCTCGGCCGTCGGCCTGCCGGCCGGACCCGAGGCGGAGACCGTGCTCGCGGAGCTCCGCACCCGAATGACCGACGATCTGGACGCCCCCGGCGCGCTCGCGGTGGTCGACGCCTGGGCGGACCGGGCCCTGGCCGGTGGCGGCACCGACCCCGGGGCGCCCGCGCTCGTCAGGGACATCGTGGACGCGCTGCTCGGCGTCGAGCTCTGAGCGTCGGCAGCCGCCCTGCCGCCCGCCGCCCTGCCGGCGGGCGCGGTCCCGGGGGCGGGGCGGCTGCCGGCGGCGGCCGGACGCCCGCCCCGCGGAGCGCCTGAAGGCGAGGGCGCCCGGGCTCCGGCGCGCCCGGTGCGAGACCGCATCTCGGGCTCAAACCGACGGCGCCGCCGGAGCGGTTCCGCCAGATCGCACCTCGCCATCCTGTCTTCCGGATCCTGGAGCAGCCGGCTCGCACCGTCTGGCCCGGCCCGCTGCCAGGAGTCCCGGGCCGTCAGGACGGTAAAAAAAATCTGGGCCCGTACCGCCGGAGCGGTACGGGCCCAGATAGGAAGCCTTTAGATCGGGTCAGATGACCTGAACCTGGTCGGCCTGCGGGCCCTTCTGGCCCTGCGTGGTGGTGAAACTGACACGCTGGTTCTCCTCCAGGGTGCGGTAACCACCGGAGTTGATAGCCGAGTAGTGCACGAAGACATCGGCGGTGCCGTCATCCGGCGCGATGAATCCGAAGCCCTTTTCGGCGTTGAACCACTTAACAGTGCCCTCAGACAAAACTACTTCTCCTCATTGGGAGCCTCACCGAACCATCAGGTCGAAGGTTCGGGGCTGCGTTGCGGACCCTACCATGCATCCGCGGAAACCATCCGGAGAAACTGTAACGCCCGCTGTCGGCGGTCTTCCTGTGGAGCTTGAGATGACAAGCGCCGTCGAGAACTACGACTGCAACCATCGAAGTCTACAGGGTGGCAGCATCGCGGGCAAATGTTTCCGCGGCGGGTCGGCGCGTAGCGGGATCCGGTGCCGGATCCCGCGGACCGCGGAGCGAGACGAGGGCACGATCGCGCCCGGCGTTCCGGCCGCGGTCGTGGAGGGACACGGAGGCCCCGCAGGGGTCAGGTGGCGGCGGTCTGGAGGAAGCGTTCCCGCTCGTCGGCCGGCAGGCGGTCGATGAAGAGGATGCCGTCGAGATGGTCGGCCTCGTGCTGGAGGACCCGGGCGAGCATGCCCAGGGCGCGGACGGTGACGGGCTTGCCGAACATGTCGCGGCCACGGGCGGTGACCATGTAGGAGCGTTCCAGCGGCCACCACAGGCCCGGAGCGGACAGGCAGGCCTCGTCGGCCACGATCTTCCGCTCGGACGGCTCCAGGCGCGGATTGATCAGATGGCCCGCCCTGCCGTCCAGCTCGTAGGCGAGAACCCGGAGCGGGACGCCGAGCTGGGGGGCGGCGAGGCCCGCGCGGCCGGAGCCGGCGCGCATGGTCGCCTGGAGGGATCTGACCAGGCCGCGCAGCTCGCGATCGAAGGTGGTCACGGGTTCGGCTACGGTCCGTAGCACTGGATCTGCGAACGGTCGGATCGGCTGGACGGCCACGCGCACTCCCCGAGGCGACGAACGGACATGCACACGATTCCCATTGTCGCATTGCCTCAACCGTGACCGGCGGAATCATCGTGTTTCCAGGACGTTACGTCTGTGCGGCCTGTGCATTGCATATTTCAGAGGTTAGTCACACGTAACCCGTGCACCATCACCGAGCGTGAATGTGCGTAACGCCCCCCTCCTAGGGTCTTCCGAATAATCCCCCTTTTGGAAAACTAGGAGGAACGATGGCGAAGCGCTGGATCAGCGAGTGGCGGCCCGACGACCAGGGCTTCTGGGAGAAGCGAGGACGGAAGGTCGCCCGGCGCAACCTGATCTTCTCGGTCTTCGCCGAGCATCTCGGCTTCACGCTCTGGACGGTGTGGAGCATCGTGACCGTGCAGCTCGGCTCCTACGAGTTCTCCACCGACCAGCTCTTCTGGATGGTCGCGCTGCCCAACCTGGTCGGCTCGGCGCTGCGCATCCCCTACACCTTCGCCCCTGCCAGGTTCGGCGGCCGGAACTTCACGGTCGTCAGCGCGCTGCTGCTGCTCGTGCCCGCCGTGCTGCTGGCCGTGGCGGTCGGCGACCCGGGCACGCCGTACTGGGTGTTCCTGCTGATCGCGGCCACCGCGGGGCTGGGCGGCGGCAACTTCGCCTCAAGCATGGCCAACATCACCTACTTCTACCCCCAGTCCAAGCAGGGGGCGGCGCTCGGTCTCAACGCGGCCGGCGGCAACATCGGCGTCAGCTCCGTCCAGCTCGTCATGCCGCTGGTGATCGGCGCCTTCGGGCTGGCCGCCGCCGGGCTGTTCTGGATCCCGTTCATCCTGGCCGCCGCGCTCGGCGCCTACTTCTTCATGGACAACCTGACCTCCGCCAAGGCCGGCCCGAGGGACCAGCTGAAGATCGTCGGGCGGGCCCAGACCTGGATCATGGCGGTCCTCTACATCGGCACCTTCGGCTCCTTCATCGGCTACTCCACCGCGTTCCCGCTGCTCATCAAGAGCCAGTTCCCCGAGCAGGCGTCCCTGGTCGGCCTGGCCTTCCTCGGACCGCTGCTCGGCTCGCTGATCCGCCCGGTCGGAGGGTGGCTGTCGGACCGGCTCGGCGGGGCCCGGGTGACGCTCGTCAACTTCGCCGCCATGGCGGGTGCGGCGGCGCTGGTCTGGCAGGGGGTGACCCAGCACGGCTTCCCCCTCTTCTTCGGCGCCTACATGCTCCTGGTCGCCACCACCGGCATCGGCAACGGCTCCACCTACCGGATGATCCCGGCGATCTTCCGGGCCAAGGCCACCGAGGGGATCGCCCCCGGCACGCCCGCCTACGACACCGCCCTGACCGTCGGCAAGCGCGACGCCTCCGCCGCGATCGGGATCATCTCCGCGATCGGCGCGTTCGGCGGCTTCTTCATCAACCGGGGATTCGGCAGCTCCATCGCCGCGACCGGGGGAGCGGGCGCCGCGCTGGCCGCGTTCGCCGGTTTCTACGCGATGTGCGCGCTCCTGACCTGGGCCTGCTACCTGCGGACGGCGGGCCCGGTACGGAGTCTGGCGGCCGCCCGGGTGTGAGGGGTTCACACCCGGCTCACCGCGAATGTGAACGGCGTTAGTGGCTTGTAGCACATCGGTAACAGAGGGGACCCAGCGGTGAAACCGCTTGAAAGCACCATCGGAGACGTGCCGATCTCACTTTCCGCCCTGACGCCTGTGAAGGCGGCGACGGCGACGCACTGCCCGTACTGCGCGCTGCAGTGCGGCATGAGCGTCACCGTGGACGAAACGGTCACGATCACGCCGAGGAAGGACATCCCCGCCAACGCGGGCGGTCTCTGCCAGAAGGGCTGGACCGCCGGTGAGCTGCTGAGCAGTGGAGATCGGCTCACCACCCCGCTCCTGTACGGCGAGCCGGTCGGCTGGGACGAGGCGCTCGACTTCGTCGCCGCCCGGATCCGCGCGGTCCAGGAAGAGCACGGCCCCAACGGCGTGGCCGTGTTCGGCGGCGGCGGGCTCACCAATGAGAAGGCCTACCAGCTCGGCAAGTTCGCCCGGATGGTGCTGCGGACCAGCCAGATCGACTACAACGGCCGGTTCTGCATGTCCTCGGCCGCCGCGGCCGCCAACCGCGCCTTCGGCATGGACCGCGGCCTGCCCTTCCCGATCACCGACCTCGCCGGGGCCGACGCGGTCCTGATCGCGGGCGGCAACGTGGCCGAGACCATGCCGCCGTTCGTCCGCCACCTGACCGCGATGCGCGACAGGGGCGGCCGATTGGTCGTCATCGACCCCAGGGTCACCGCGACCGCCCGGCAGGCCGACCTCCATCTCCAGCCGGCCCCCGGCACCGACCTGGCGCTCGCCCTGGGCCTGCTGCACATCGTGATCGCCGAGGGCCACGTGGACGAGGACTACGTGGCCGGCCGTACCAGCGGCTTCGACGGGGTCCGCACCTCGGCCGCCGCCTGGTGGCCCGAGCGGGTGGAGCGGATCACCGGCGTGCCGGTCGCCCGGATGCGGCTGGCCGCGGAGATCCTCGCGGACGCCGGACGCGCGGTGATCCTCACCGGACGCGGCGCCGAGCAGCACGCCAAGGGCACCGACACGGTGAGCGCGTTCATCAACCTCGCGCTCGCGCTCGGACTGCCGGGCCGGGAGGGATCCGGCTACGGCTGCGTCACCGGGCAGGGCAACGGGCAGGGCGGGCGCGAGCACGGCCAGAAGGCCGACCAGCTTCCGGGATACCGCAGGATCGACGATCCCGCCGCGCGCGCCCACGTGGCCGCCGTGTGGGGGATCGCGCCGGAGGATCTGCCGGGGCCCGGCCGCTCCGCCTACGAACTGCTGGACGCCCTCGGCACCGCGGCCGGCCCCAGGGCGCTGCTGCTGTTCGGCTCCAACCCGGTGATCTCCGCGCCCCGGGCCGGGCACGTCACCGGGCGGCTGCGCTCGCTGGACCTGCTCGTGGTCTCCGACCTGGTCATGTCGGAGACGGCCGCGCTGGCCGACGTCGTGTTCCCCACCACCCAGTGGGCGGAGGAGAGCGGCACGATGACCAACCTGGAGGGCCGGGTGCTGCTGCGCCGCCAGGCCGCCGCGCCGCCGCCGGGAGTGCGGAGCGATCTGGAGATCCTCCGCGGCCTCGCCGTACGGCTGCGCGGAGCCGAGGGGTTCCCGGCCGACCCGCGCGAGGTCTTCGAGGAGCTGCGGCGGGCCTCGGCCGGGGGGATCGCCGACTACGCGGGCATCACCTACGAGCGGATCGCCGCCGAGACCGGCGTGTTCTGGCCCTGTCCGGCCGAGGACCATCCCGGCACCCCCCGGCCGTTCCTGGACCGCTTCGCCACCCCCGACGGCCGCGCCAGGTTCGTGCCCGTCGAGCACCGGCCGCCCGAGGAGGACATCGACCGGGACTACCCCCTCTACCTGACGACCGGCCGGGTGCTCGCGCACTACCAGAGCGGCGCCCAGACCCGGCGGATCGCCGCCCTGAACGCGGTGGTCCCGGAGGTCTTCGTGGAGCTGCACCCCGATCTCGCCGAGCGGCTGGAGGTGGCGCCGGGCGACCTGCTGCGGGTGGTCGGCCGCCGGGGCGCCGCCGAGGGCGTCGCCAGGGTCACCCCCGCGGTCCGGCCGGACACGGTGTTCATGCCCTTCCACTGGGCCGGGGCCAACCTGCTCACCAACCCCGCGCTCGACCCGGTGTCGCGGATGCCGGAGTTCAAGGTCTGCGCAGTGAAGCTGGAGCGTGTCGGATGACCCGGCTGGTGATCGTGGGGAACGGGATGGCGGGCGCCCGCCTCGTCAGCGAGGTCCGCGCCCGGGACAGGCACGTCAAGGTGACCGTGATCGGCGCCGAGACGTGGCAGCCCTACAACCGGGTGCTGCTGTCGAACGTGGTGGCCGGGACCATGCTGCCCGACCAGGTGCGGCTGCTGGACCCGGCGTGGTACGCCGACCATTCGGTGACGGCCCTGCTCGGCGTCGAGGTGACCGCGATCGACCGGGAGACCCAGGCGGTGCTCACCGCCGACGGCAGGCGCGAGCCGTACGACGTCCTGGTGCTGGCGACCGGCAGCGAGGCGGTGGTGCCGCCGGTGCCCGGGGCGGCCGGGGCCATGGCGTTCCGGACGCTGGACGACTGCCGCGCGATCCTCGCCGCGGCCGGCGCGGCGCGGCGCGCCGTGGTGGTCGGCGGCGGCCTGCTCGGCGTCGAGGCGGCCCGCGGCCTGGCCGGGCGCGGACTGCCGGTCACGCTGCTCCACCTGGCCGGCCACCTGATGGAGCGGCAGCTCGACGCCGAGGCCGGGATGGTGCTGGGGGAGACCCTCGCGGAGCTGGGCGTGGAGGTGCGGACCGGCGTGGTCGTGGAGGAGATCCTCGGCGACGGCGTACGGCTCGCCGGGGGCGAGACGGTCGGGGCCGATCTGGTGGTGCTCGCCTGCGGGGTCCGGCCGGTGACGGGTCTGGCCGGGGACGCGGGCCTGGAGGTGGCGCGCGGGATCGTCGTCGACGACGAGATGCGGACCGACGACCCGTCGATCTTCGCGATCGGGGAGTGCGCCCAGCACGACGGAACGGTCTACGGCCTGGTCGCCCCCGCGTGGGAGCAGGCCGCCGTGGTCGCCGACCTGGTGACCGGGACGGACAAGACCTCCCGCTACCGGGGCTCGCGCCTGGTGACCAGGTTGAAGGCCAGGAGCGTGGAGCTGGCCGCGATGGGCGAGACCCACCTGACCGAGGACGACGCCGAGGTCGTGCGCTTCAGCCACCGGGCCCGGGGCACCTACCGCAAACTCGTCATCCGCGACGGCCGCCTGGTCGGCGCGATCCTCCTCGGGGAGACGTCCGCGGTGGGCACCCTCACCCAGCTCTTCGACCGCGGGTCCCCGGTCCCCGCGGACCCGTCCGGGCTGCTGTTCCCCGGCATCTCCGGCAGCGCGGTCGCCGAGAGCCCGGTCCGGATGCCGGACGCGGCGAAGGTCTGCCAGTGCAACAACGTGACCAAGGGACAGATCCGGGCCTGCTGGGAGTCCGGCGCCCGTGACGTCGAGGCGGTGGCCGCCGCCACACGCGCCACGACCGGCTGCGGCGGCTGCCGCGACGTGGTCGAGGGCATCGTCGGCTGGCTGTGCGAGCAGGAAGGCATCTCCGTATGAAACTTGTCGTGGTGGGACATGGGCCGACGTCCAGCCGGCTGGTCGAGGCACTGGTCGCCAAGGGGTTCGGCGGCCGGATCACGGTGCTGGGGGAGGAGCCCAGGGCCGCCTATGACCGGGTGGCGCTGACCTCCTATCTCACCGGCAGGAGCGCCGAGGACCTCACCTATCCGGTGCCGGAGGGGGTCGTGCTGCGGCTGGCCTCCAGGATCACCGGGATCGACCGGGACAACCGGACCGTGACCACCGCCGACGGCCATGTGGAGCCGTACGACGTGCTGGTGCTGGCCACGGGGTCCAGCCCGTTCGTGCCGCCGGTGCCCGGCAGGGAGCTGGCGGGCTGTTTCGTCTACCGGACGATCGACGACCTGGACGCGATCAGGGAGGCCGCCGCGGGGGCCGGCAGCGGCGTCGTCATCGGCGGCGGGCTGCTGGGGCTGGAGGCCGCCGACGCGCTGCGCGGGCTGGGCCTTTCGACCCACGTCGTGGAGATGGGCGGCTGGCTCATGCCCCGGCAGGTGGACGAGGGCGGCGGAGCCGTCCTGCGGGGCCACGTCGAGGCCCTCGGCTTGACCGTGCACACCGAGGCCGGGGCCAGGGAGATCGTCGCCGGGCCGGACGGACGGGTCGCGGGACTGGTCAAGCCGGACGGGGAGACGATCGAGGCGCAGGTGGTGGTCTTCTCGGCGGGTGTCAGGCCACGCGACGAGCTGGCCAGGCAGGCCGGGCTGGAGGTCGGCGACCGCGGCGGGATCGCCGTGGACGACGGGATGCGCACCAGCGACCCGGCGATCTACGCGGTGGGGGAGTGCGCCCTGCACGACGGCATGGTCTACGGGCTGGTCGGGCCGTGCTTCACGATGGCCGAGGTCGCCGCCGACCGCATCCTCGGCGGCCAGGCGGCCTTCGCCCGCGCGGATCCGTCCACCAAGCTCAAGCTGCTCGGCGTGGAGGTCGCCCAGTTCGGCGCGATGGACGGCGCCCTGGACGTGACCTTCATGGACCCGGTGGGCGGGGTCTACCAGAAGCTGTTCGTCAGCGACGACGCCCGCACCCTGCTCGGCGGGATCTGCGTCGGCGACGCCACGCCGTACAACACCCTCAAGCCGTTCGTCGGCCGGGACCTGCCGGGCGCGCCGAGCGAGCTGCTGTTCACCGGCGGTCCGGCGGGCATGGACCTTCCCGACGACGCGCAGGTCTGCTCCTGCAACAACGTCACCAAGGGGCAGGTGTGCGCGGCCATCGCCGACCACGGCCTCACCGACGTGGCCGGGATCAAGGGCTGCACCCGGGCGGGCACCACCTGCGGCAGCTGCCTGCCGATGCTCAAGCAGATCCTGATCAGGTCCGGCGTCGAGGTCTCCAAAGCCCTGTGCGAGCACTTCGCGCACAGCAGGGCCGAGCTGTTCGACATCGTCCGGGTGCGCGGCATCACGACCTTCTCCCAGCTCATCGACGAGCACGGCGCCGGCCGCGGCTGCGACGTGTGCAAGCCCGTCGTCGCCTCGATCCTGGCCTCGCTCGGCAACGGGCACATCCTCGACGGCGAGCAGGCCGCCCTGCAGGACACCAACGACCACTTCCTGGCCAACATCCAGCGCAACGGCACCTACTCGGTGGTGCCGCGCATCCCCGGCGGGGAGATCACCCCCGACAAGCTGATCGTGATCGGCGAGGTGGCCCGCGACTTCGGCCTCTACACCAAGATCACCGGCGGGCAGCGGATCGACCTGTTCGGGGCGCGGGTGGAGCAGCTCCCGCTGATCTGGAAGCGGCTGGTGGACGCCGGCTTCGAGTCCGGTCACGCCTACGGCAAGGCGCTGCGCACGGTGAAGTCCTGCGTGGGCTCCACCTGGTGCCGATACGGCGTGCAGGACGCCGTCGGCCTGGCCATCTCCCTGGAACTGCGCTACCGGGGCCTGCGCTCGCCGCACAAGCTGAAGTCGGCCGTCTCCGGCTGCGCCCGCGAGTGCGCCGAGGCGCGCGGCAAGGACTTCGGCGTCATCGCCACCGAGCAGGGCTGGAACCTCTACGTCGGCGGCAACGGCGGCTTCACCCCGCGGCACGCCGACCTGTTCGCCTCGGACCTGAGCACCGAGGAGCTGATCCGGACCATCGACCGGTTCCTGATGTTCTACGTCCGTACGGCCGACCGCCTGCAGCGCACCTCGGCCTGGCTGGAGAGCCAGGGCCTGGAGTACGTCAAGCAGGTGGTCCTGGAGGACTCGCTGGGGATCTGCGCCGACCTGGACGCCCAGATGGACCGGCACGTCGCCTCCTACGCCGACGAGTGGCGGACCGCCATCGAGGATCCCGGCAAGCTGCGGCGCTTCGTCTCCTTCGTCAACGCCCCCGCGACCCCGGACCCCTCGATCGCCTTCACGGCCGAACGGGACCAGATCAAGCCCGTCCTCCTCCCCCTGGAGGTGGTCCGCTCCTGAGGTCTCCTCCACGGCCGGAGCCGGGGCGCGCCGCCGGCACCACGAACCCACCGACGAAACCCGAATGGGGGCTCCACCATGACCGTCCTGAGCGAGGCCACGACGACCGTCTGGACCGCGGTCTGCGCCTACACCGACCTGCTGCCCGAGCGCGGAGCCTGCGCGCTCGTCGGCCGTCACCAGATCGCGCTGTTCCGGACCTTCGACGGCGAGCTGTTCGCCATCGGCAACCAGGATCCGTTCAGCGGGGCCCAGGTCCTCTCGCGGGGGATCGTGGGCACCAGGGCGGGCGAGCCCAGCGTCGCCTCGCCCATGCACAAAGAGGTGTTCTCACTGGTCACCGGAGTGTGCCTGGACGATCCGGCGGTGGCCGTGCCGACCTATCCGATCCGGGTCGCCGACGGCACGGTGGAGGTGGGCGTGAGGTGACCCCGCGGAGAGCCGGGCACGGCGGGCGGCGGTCGAGCCCCGGGCAGGTCCGGCACGGTGAGCGGAGCGGCCGGCGAGGGACGACAGGTCCACATGGTGGACGGGGAGTGGTGGACGAAAGATGAGCATCGCCCTTCTGGACGACCCCGGGGGGTCTCCCGAGACGGCGCCCGACGCGCTGGCCGGGTTCACGATCGGGGTGACCGCGACCAGGCGGCGTGAGGAGTTCTGCGCGCTGCTGGAGCGCCGGGGCGCGAGAGTGGTGCGCGCTCCGGCGATCAGGCTGGTGCCGCTGGCCGAGGACGCCGACCTGCTGGCCGCGACCCGGGCCGGCCTGGCCGGCCCGATCGACGACGTGGTGGTCACCACCGGGGTCGGGTTCCGGGGCTGGATGGCCGCGGCCGAGGGCTGGGGCCTGTCCGGCGAGCTGGCGGCGCACCTGACCGCCGCGCGGCTGCTGACGCGCGGGCCCAAGGCGCGCGGCGCGGTCCGGGCCGCCGGGCTGAACGACCACTGGACGCCGGCCACCGAGTCGTGCGAGGAGGTCAAGCAGTACCTTCTCGCCCAGGACCTGCGCGGTCGCCGCATCGCCGTGCAGTTGCACGGGGAGCCGCTGACCGGCTTCGTGGCCGCGCTGCGCGAGGCGGGGGCCGAGGTCATCGAGGTGCCGGTCTACCGGTGGCTGCCCTACCGCGACACCTCGCCGCTGCGCCGTCTGATCAGTCAGGCGATCTCCGGCGGGGTGGACGCGGTGGCCTTCACCAGCGCCCCGGCCGTGCTGGCCATGCTCGCCGCGGCCCGTGCCGACGGTCTGGAGGACGCGCTGGTCGCGGCCTTCGCCGGGCCGGTCGTCGCCGCCTGCGTGGGCTCGGTCACGGCGGCGCCGCTGCGGGCGCGCGGGGTGCCCGCCGTACAGCCCGAGCGTGCCCGCCTGGGCGCGCTGGCCCGGACGCTCGCCCGGCACCTGCCCGAGCACAGTGTCACCCGCCTGGTCGCCGGCGGCCACGGACTGGAGATCCGCGGCCACGCCGTCGCCGTGGACGGTGAGCTCAAGCCGCTGCCGCCCGCCCCGATGGCGGTGCTCAAGCGCCTGGCCGACAAGCCGGGGCACGTGGTGGCCCGCTCCGAGCTGCGCACCGTGCTCCCCGGCGGTCCCTCCCGGGACTCGGCCGAACACGCCGTCGAGATGGCCATCACCCGCCTGCGCCGCGCCCTGGGCCCCTCCGGCATCGTCGAGACGGTCGTCAAGCGCGGCTACCGCCTGGCCTGCGACCGCGGCGAGGGCAGGTGAGGACGCGCGCCGGCGGCCGCTTCCCGGCGCTGCCGGGTGGGGAGGGGGCGTGACGACGCTGGTCCTGGCCGGGCACGGGACCCGCAGCGCGCGAGGCGAGGAGACGATCGCCGGGCTGCGGGATCTCGTACGGCGGGCACGGCCGGGCAGCCGGGTCGAGGCGGCCTTCCTGGAGATCAGCTCGCCCCCGCTGGCGGATGTGCTCCCCGGCCTGCCGGGCCCGGTGGTCGTGGTGCCGCTGCTGCTCGCGGGCGGCTACCACGTCCACATCGACCTGCCGTCGGTGGTCGCCGGGGCCCGGCCCGACGCGGTGGTGGCGGCCCCGCTCGGACCGGACCCGCTGCTCGCCGCCATCCTGGCCAGGCGGCTGGCGGGCGCCGGGCTGCGGCCTGCCGACTCGGTCGTCCTGGGCGCGGCGGGATCCTCCGACCCGGCCGCGCTGGCCGACGTGCGGGCCGCGGCCCGGCTGCTCGCGGTACGGCTGTCGCGCCCGGTCACGGCGGCCTTCGCCGCGACGGGCGCCCCCTCGCTGGGGGAGGCCCTGAAACGCCTGCGGTCCGGTCCCGCGCCCCGGATCGCCGTGGCGTCCTACCTGCTGGCCCCCGGCTTCTTCCAGAGCCGTCTGGAGTCCTCCGGCGCGGACCTGGTCAGCGCCCCGCTGGGAGTGGACGCCGACCTGGCCGCGTTGGTGTGGGCCCGTTTCGATCAGGCCCGCTGGAGATCCAGCCGCAGCTCGCGGACGATCTCCTCGGCGCTGTCGTCCCGCGAGGGCAGGTAGTCGGCGCCGACGAACATCTCGTAGTAGGCGTGGCGCAGGCATCCGGCCAGCAGCAGCCGGGCGCTGGCGAGGGGGTCCACCTCGGGTGGGATCCGGCCCGCCCGCTGCTCGGCCGCCAGGTACTCGGTCAGCGGGACGACCTCCGCCATCGGCCCCAGCTCGCTGTCGCGCAGCGCCTCGCGGAAGCGGACGGTGACCGAGGGGGAGGTGAAGACGGGAACCGCGGCCGACTGGACCTCGGAGTAGTAGTCGATGCCGGCCCGCGCGATGGGCAGCAGGTTGTCGCTGACCCGCCCCTTGCCGACCAGGTGCATCAGGTCGTCGAGGATGCGGAGCCAGACCGGGAGCCGGTCCTGGAGCAGGGCGAGGAACATGTCGACCGCCTGTCCGGGCTGGGCGGTGCCCCGCGGACGCGGGGAGGCGTTCCCGCCGTCCTCGCGCTTCATGAATACGGCCAGCTCGAGAACGCGGCGTCGCGTCTCCTGAGCTTTCTGGTATGGGTCGAGCTGTGGAATCGCCATGGTCGCCCTAACGTGCGCAGTCACATGGACAATGTGCGGCATGGTGATGGGCCGATCACCGGTGTTTACAGAGCCGTGTTTCTCCTGGGTGTGGAATCGTTGCAGGCCGGTCTCCCAACCTGGTGCGACCCGGACGGACCGGGTGGGCACTGATTATTGCCGGGAAGCGCCGGAAAAGGGGGCGAACAATGGTAACTATGCGCTGTGTGTTTCAGCTGTCGCCGTCACGGTCGCGGCGGCGCAGGTAGCGCTCGAACTCCGCGGCGATGGCGTCGCCGCTCGCCTCGGGCAGTTCGGCGGCGTCCTTGCGCTCCTCCAGCTCCTTGACGTATTCGGCGACCTCGCTGTCCTGCGAGGCCAGCTCGTCCACGCCGTGCTCCCAGGCCCGTGACTCCTCGGCCAGGTCGCCCAGCGGCATCGGGATGTCGAGGAGGTCCTCCATCCGGCTGAGCAGCGCCAGGGTGGCCTTGGGGTTGGGCGGCTGGGCGACGTAGTGCGGCACCGACGCCCACAGGGAGACCGCGTGGATCCCGGCGGTCCCCAGGACGTGCTGGAGGACGCCGACGATGCCGGTCGGCCCCTCGTAGCGGCTCAGCTCCAGGTTGATCGCCCGGGCCAGGCCCTCGTCGGTCGCCGAGCCCACGATCGGCACCGGGCGGGTGTGGGGAGAGTCGTTGAGGAGCGCGCCGAGCAGCACCGCCAGCTCCACCCCCAGCTCGCGGCAGACCACGACGATCTCCTCGCAGAAGGCGCGCCACCGCATGTTGGGCTCGATGCCGCGCAGCAATACCACGTCGCGGTCCACGCCCGGCGGCCGGGCCACCGACAGCTTGGTGGTCGGCCAGGTGATGGAGCGGGTCAGCCCCTCGCCCATCTCGACGATCGGACGGGTGACCTGGAAGTCGTAGTATTCCTCCGGGTCGATGGAGACCAGGGGGGTCGCCTTCCACTCGTCCTCGAGGTGTGCGATCACTCCGCTCGAGGCCTCGCCCGCGTCGTTCCACCCCTCGAACGCGGCGATCAGCACCGGGTCGACGAGCTCGGGTAGACCTTCGAGTTCGATCACGCGCCGCCTCCTTCTGGCCTCGCCGTACTATCCGGCTAAGCCTATGCGCTGAGGCGGCCTTTTCGTCACCTTCCCGAAGTGGTGTGAACGATCAGCACATCACAGCCCGCCCGCTGGGAGACGCTGGAGGGCACCGAGCCCAGCAGCCGCCCGGCGAGGCTGTTGAGCCCCCGGTTGCCGATGACCAGCAGATCGGCCTCGCGCCTGCCGGCGAGCGAGACCAGGACGTCCACCGCGTCGCCCTCCTCGGCGGCCAGCTCGATCGTCCGGGCGCCCGCGGCCACCGCGTGCTCCCGGGCGGCGCGCAGGGCGTCGTCGGCGGGCGTGGAACCGCTCACCTTGTAGGACAGCTCGCCCAGGACGTCGGCGGCCGCGCTGCGCTCGCGCTCGCGCATGGGGGCGTAGGCGCAGGCCAGGATCAGGGTGGCGCCGGTCGCGGCGGCGAGGGAGGCCGCCGAGGTGACCGCGCGGAAGGAGGAGGGGGAGCCGTCGGTGCCGACGACAATCGTGCGGTAGGACGCCATCGGATGCCTCGCAAGGTAATTGGACGATGAGTGCAATTGCCACAAGAACAATCAGAGAGAATAACGCCTGGACGGTTCCCAGTAAGCTTTCTCTCATGACTAGCAGACCGTCTTTCCGTGAAGTCCTGGCCGAGCGCGTGATGGTCGCCGACGGGGCCATGGGGACGATGCTGCAGGCGCACGACGTCACCCTCGACGACTTCGAGGGTCACGAAGGCTGCAACGAGGTGCTCAACGCCACCCGCCCCGACATCGTGCGGGCCGTGCACGACGCCTACTTCGAGGTCGGCGTCGACTGCGTCGAGACCAACACCTTCGGCGCGAACCTCGCCGCCCTCGGCGAATACGACATCTCCGAGCGGACCCACGAGCTGTCCGAGGCCGGCGCCCGGGTCGCCCGCGAGGCGGCCGACCACTGGTCCACCCCCGACCACCCCCGCTACGTGCTCGGCTCGATCGGCCCCGGCACCAAGCTCCCCACCCTCGGGCACAAGCCGTACGGCGTGCTGCGCGACGCCTACTACGACAACGCCGCCGGGCTCGTCGCCGGCGGCGCCGACGCCCTGATCATCGAGACCTGCCAGGACCTGCTCCAGGTCAAGGCCGCCGTCATCGGGGCCAAGCGGGCCATCGCCGACTCCGGCCGCGACGTGCCGGTCATCGCCCAGGTCACCGTGGAGACCAACGGCGCGATGCTGCTCGGCTCGGAGATCGGCGCGGCGCTCACCGCGATCGAGCCGCTCGGCGTCGACGTCATCGGCCTCAACTGCGCCACCGGCCCCGCCGAGATGAGCGAGCACCTGCGCTACCTGTCGCGCCACGCCCGTCTGCAGCTTTCCTGCATGCCCAACGCGGGCCTGCCCCAGCTGACCTCCGACGGCGCCTACTACCCGCTCACCCCGGACGAGCTCGCCGACGCCCACGAGAACTTCACCCGCTCCTTCGGCCTGTCGCTGGTCGGCGGCTGCTGCGGCACCACCCCCGAGCACCTGCGCAAGGTGGTGGAGCGGGTGCGCGGCAACGGGCACAGCCCCCGCCGCCCGCGTCCCGAGGCCGGGGCCGCCTCGCTCTACCAGCACGTGCCGTTCCGCCAGGACACCTCCTACCTGGCGATCGGCGAGCGGACCAACGCCAACGGCTCCAAGGCCTTCCGTGAGGCGATGCTCGCCGAGAACTGGGAGGAGTGCGTCGAGATCGCCCGGGCCCAGGCCCGCGACGGCGCGCACATGCTCGACCTGTGCATCGACTACGTGGGCCGCGACGGCGTCAGGGACATGAAGGAGCTGGCGTTCCGCTTCGCCACCGCCTCCACCCTGCCGATCGTGCTCGACTCCACCGAGCCCGCCGTGCTGGAGGCCGGTCTGGAGATGATCGGCGGCCGGGCGATCATCAACTCGGTCAACTACGAGGACGGCGACGGCCCCGACTCGCGCTTCACCAGGATCATGAAGCTGGTCCGGTCGCACGGCGCGGCCGTCATGGCGCTGACCATCGACGAGGAGGGCCAGGCCCGCACGGCCGAGTGGAAGCTCAGGATCGCCACCCGTCTCATCGAGGACCTGACGGCCAACTGGGGCATGAACGTCGAGGACATCATCATCGACGCCCTCACCTTCCCCATCGCCACCGGCCAGGAGGAGACCCGCCGCGACGGCGTCGAGACCATCGAGGCCATCCGCGAGCTCAAGCGGCGCTATCCGGGCGTGCAGACCGTGCTCGGCCTGTCCAACATCTCCTTCGGCCTCAACCCGGCCGCGCGCATCGTCCTCAACAGCGTCTTCCTCAACGAGTGCGTCAACGCGGGCCTCGACTCGGCCATCGTGCACGCCTCCAAGATCCTGCCGATGGCCCGCATCCCCGACGAGCAGCGCCAGGTGGCCCTGGACATGGTCTACGACCGCCGCCGGGAGGGCTACGACCCGCTGCAGCGGTTCATGGAGCTGTTCGAGGGCGTGGACGCCGCCTCGGTCAAGGCCGACCGGGCGGCCGAGCTGCTCGGCCTGCCGCTGTGGGAGCGGCTCAAGCGCCGCATCGTCGACGGCGAGCGCAAGGGCCTGGAGGCCGACCTCGACGAGGCGCTGGCGCAGCGCCCGGCCCTGGAGATCGTCAACGACGTGCTCCTCGACGGCATGAAGACCGTCGGCGAGCTGTTCGGCTCCGGGCAGATGCAGCTGCCGTTCGTGCTCCAGTCGGCCGAGGTCATGAAGACCTCCGTCGCCTACCTGGAGCCGCACATGGACCGGGTCGAGGGGGAGACCAAGGGCCGCATCGTGCTGGCGACCGTCAAGGGCGACGTGCACGACATCGGCAAGAACCTGGTCGACATCATCCTGTCCAACAACGGCTACGAGGTCGTCAACCTCGGCATCAAGCAGCCGGTGTCGGCGATCCTGGAGGCGGCCGAGGAGAAGAAGGCCGACGTCATCGGCATGTCCGGGCTGCTGGTGAAGTCCACGGTCATCATGCGGGAGAACCTCGAGGAGATGAACTCCCGGGGGATGTCCCAGCGGTTCCCGGTCCTGCTCGGCGGCGCCGCCCTGACCCGCGCCTACGTGGAGCAGGACCTCGCCGAGCTGTTCCAGGGCGACGTCCGCTACGCCCGCGACGCCTTCGAGGGCCTGCGCCTGATGGACGCCTTCATGGCGGTCAAGCGCGGCGAGGCCGGCGCCGCGCTGCCGCCGCTGCGCGAGCGGCGGGTCAAGACCGGTGCGACGCTGGTGCGCACCCCGGAGGCGGAGCTGCCCGCCCGGTCCGACGTGGCCGCCGACAACCCCGTCCCGACGGCTCCCTTCCTGGGGGACCGGATCATCAAGGGCATCCCGCTGGCCGACTACGCCGCGTTCCTGGACGAGCGCGCGACGTTCATGGGCCAGTGGGGCCTCAAGGCCGCGCGCGGCGGCGACGGGCCCTCCTACGAGGAGCTCGTCGAGACCGAGGGCCGGCCGCGCCTGCGGATGTGGCTGGAGCGGATGCAGACCGAGGGCCTGCTGGAGGCCGCCGTCGCCTACGGCTACTTCCCCTGCGTCAGCGACGGCGACTCCCTGATCATCCTCGACGACGCGGGCAACGAGCGGACCAGGTTCACCTTCCCGCGCCAGCGCCGCGACCGGCACCTGTGCCTGTCCGACTTCTTCCGGTCGAAGGACTCCGGCGAGGTCGACGTGGTCGCCCTCCAGGTGGCCACCATGGGCAACCGGGTCTCCGAGGCGGCCGCCGAGCTGTTCGCCAAGGACGCCTACCGCGACTACCTGGAGCTGCACGGCCTGTCGGTGCAGCTCACCGAGGCGCTCGCGGAATACTGGCACGCGCGGGTCCGCACCGAGCTCGGGATCGGCGGTGACGAGTCGCTGGAGGACATGCTGAAGGTCAACGTCACCGGCTGCCGTTACTCCTTCGGTTACCCGGCCTGCCCCAACCTGGAGGACCAGGTCCAGCTCATGGAGCTGATCGACCCCTCCCGGATCGGCGTGAACCTGTCGGAGGAGTTCCAGCTCCACCCCGAGCAGTCCACCTCCGCGCTGGTCGTCCACCACCCCGAGGCCAGTTACTTCAACGTCTGACCGTAAGGGGTTTTCGGGGTAATGGACGCGGTCCTGTTCGACATGGACGGGCTTCTCGTGGACAGCGAGAAGATCTGGTTCCAGGTCGAGTCCGAGGTGATGGAACGGCTCGGCGGCGGCTGGGGGCCCGCCGACCAGGAGCGCCTGGTGGGCGGCTCCATGTCGTCCACCGTCACTTACATGCTCACGGCCTCCGGCGCGAGCGCCCATCCGGACGACGTGGCGGCCTGGATGCTGGAGGGCATGATCCACAGGCTCGCCGGCGGCGTGGAGATGATGCCCGGCGCCGCCGAGCTGCTGGCGGCGGTACGGCGGGCGGGCCTGCCCACCGCCCTGGTGACCTCCTCGGTGCGGCCGATCGCCGAGGCGTGCCTGAAGGGCATCGGCAGGGACAACTTCGACCACGTGGTGACCGGCGACGACGTGATGAGGACCAAGCCCCACCCGGAGCCCTACCTGGCGGCCGCCCGGCTGCTGGACGTGGCCGCGGCCCGCTGCGTCGCGCTGGAGGACTCCCCGAACGGGGTGACCGCGGCCACCGCCGCCGGCTGCCGGGTGGTGGCCGTGCCGAGCGTGCTGCCGATCCCCGCCGCCTCCGGCCGCCTCGTCGTGAACTCCCTGCACGAGGTCGACGTCGACGTCCTCAGGGCGCTGGCGGCCCGCGGCGCGGGCCGCTGAGCCGGACCCTCCGGAAGAGCCCCGAGACCGGCTGTCGCCGCCGCACACCTAGGGGACGGCCCCTTCCCGGCCCCTAGGGGATGATCCCTCCCTGGGGAGGAGGAGCCGTTCCGCCACGGCGTGCCAGGATGGATGGGATAAGCCGAGACGAGGGGCGGTCCGCTATGTCGTTCGACCAGATCGCGTGGTTGCCGCTCTGCGCCGGGGTGACCGGTGTGGGGCTGGTGCTGAGTTTCCTGCTGATGCGCCGCCGGGGGGTCGTGGCGGGGCTGCGCGGCGTCGCCTGGTCGCTGCTGCCGCTCGCGGCCTTCCTGACCGGCGCGCTGCCGACCCTGTGGCAGATCGGCACGGCGATCGTCGGGTTCTTCGCCGGGGTGGTCTTCAACCCCACCGTGTGGGCCGGAGTGGCCGTGACCGGGCTCTCCCTGGTGCTGTTCCTGGTCACCGGGGTGCTGCGCGGCCGCCGTACGGCCGCGTCCGCCGAGCCCCGGACCTCCGCGGCGGGCACGCCCGCGGCGCCGGGCGGGCCGATGACGGCCGGTGGGCCCGTGACGGCCGGTGGGGGCGCCACGCAGCCGCTCCCGCAGCGCAAGGCCGCGCCGGCCCAGAAGCCCGCGCCCGCCCGGAAGCCGGCCGCGGACGACGACTTCTCCGACATCGAAGACATCCTCAAGCGTCGTGGGATCGGGTGACGCTGAGTTACCTGTCAGTGCAATGTCACAAATCCGCGACAGAAGGGGGATGGCTTCGGGACATTCGCCCATGGATCAAAACAAATGAATTGCACGTGAATCACAGTTAAGCCACATAGCGCCCCAGGGGCCTAGTCAGCGCAGATCAGCCCATAGATTCTGCGTCACGGGACCGTGAAACGGACTCGTAGACTTCAGGGCGCGCGCCCCCGACCCGGGGGACGCGTCCAATCGGACAACGTCGTCTGGGATCCAGGGGGCCACTGTATGACCGCACCGCTCGATGTTCCTGGCTCGGCTACGGAGGCGGATCCCGAAGCCGTGCTCGCGGGCGCGGATCGGAAGGCCATCCAAGGTCGTTCTCTCGGCCAGATCGCCTGGATGAGGCTGAAGCGTGACAAGGTCGCTCTCGCGGGAGCGGGAGTCATCATCTTCCTCGTCCTGGTGGCGCTCTTCGCGCCGCTCATCGTGAAGTTCCTCGGCCATCCGCCGCTGGAGTTCCACCGGGAGAAGATCGACCAGTCCACGCTGACGCCCACGGGGGCGTTCGGCGGTATGAGCTGGGACTACCTGTTCGGCGTCGAGCCCCTCTGGGGGCGCGACATCTTCAGCCGGATCGTCTACGGCGCCCGGATCTCCCTGCTCATCGCCTTCCTGGCCACCCTGCTCTCGGTGGTCATCGGCACCGTCCTCGGTGTCGTCGCGGGCTACTTCGGCGGCTGGGTCGACACCGTGATCAGCCGGGCGATGGACGTCTTCCTGGCCTTCCCGCTGCTGGTGTTCGCCATCGCCCTCGCCGGCGTCGTCCCCGACCAGGCGTTCGGCATGTCCGGCGACACCCTGCGCGTATCGTTGCTGGTGTTCATCATCGGATTCTTCAGCTGGCCCTACATCGGCCGGATCGTCCGAGGCCAGACACTCTCCCTGCGAGAACGGGAGTTCATCGACGCGGCCAGGAGCCTCGGCGCCCGCGGGCCGTACATCATCTTCCGTGAGCTGCTGCCCAACCTGATCGCGCCGATCCTGATCTACGCGACGCTGGTCATCCCGACCAACATCCTGTTCGAGGCGGCGCTGTCCTTCCTCGGGGTGGGCGTCCGCCCGCCGACACCCACCTGGGGCGGCATGCTCGCCGAGGCGGCGCGCTTCTACACGGTGCCGCACTTCGCGATCTTCCCCGGCTTGGCGATCTTCGTGACCGTGCTGGCCTTCAACCTCTTCGGAGACGGCCTGCGTGACGCGCTCGACCCGCGTGGCCGTTGACGCTTCTCGATCCCCGTAGTTTCCCTGGTTCCTATCCACAAGGGGTGTAGTAACAGATGAAGAGAAAACCCGCAGTCGCGACGTTCGCGGTCACCGCGGCGCTCGCCTTGGGCCTGTCGGCCTGCGGTGGAACCAGCACCGACTCGCCCAAGGAGAGCGCGGGCGCCGGTGGCGGGTCGGCGGCTCCGGCCCAGGCCGAGTTCAACGCCGCGATGAGCAAGGTGTTCAACCCTTCGACCAAGAAGGGCGGCACCCTCAAGTTCGTCAACTCCGGCGACTGGGACTCGCTGGACCCGGCCGACACCTACTACGGCTACTCGTGGAACTTCATGCGCCTGTACGGCCGGGCGCTGACGGTCTTCAAGGCCGCGCCGGGCGCCGAGGGCGCGACCGTCGCACCCGACCTGGCCAAGGACCTCGGCAAGCCGAGCGCCGACTTCAAGACCTGGACCTACACGCTGCGTGAGGGCCTGAAGTACGAGGACGGCACCCCGATCACGTCCAAGGACGTGGCCTACGGCGTGGCGCGCGCGTTCGACAAGGAGACCTTCCCGAACGGTCCCACCTACCTGAACGAGATGCTCGACTGGCCCAAGGACTACAAGGGCGCCTACAAGTCGAAGGACGTCGACTTCAGCTCGGCGATCGAGACGCCGGACGACTCCACGATCGTCTTCCACCTGAAGCAGGCCTACAGCGGCTTCGACTACATCACCCAGATGTCGCCGACCATGCCGGTGCCGAAGGCCAAGGACACGGGCGCGAAGTACCGCGAGCACGTGATCTCCTCCGGCCCGTACATGTTCGAGAAGAACGAGATCGGCAAGGGCTTCGCCCTCGTCCGCAACCCGAACTGGGACGCGGCGACCGACCCCAACCGCCCGGCGCTGCCGGACCGGATCGAGGTCCAGACCAACGTCAACGCCGACGACCTCGACAACCGTCTCCTCTCCGGTGACATCCACGTCGACGTCGCGGGCACCGGTGTCCAGCCGGCCGCGATGAGCAAGATCCTGCCGGACCCCGCCCTCAAGGCGCGGGCCGACAACCCGACGCTGCAGCGTCTGTGGTACACCTCGGTCAGCCCGACGGTGAAGCCGCTGGACAACATCGACTGCCGCAAGGCCGTCCAGTACGCGGCCGACAAGACCGGCTACCAGGCCGCCTACGGCGGTGAGTTCTCCGGTGGCGCGATCGCGACCAGCCTCATGCCGCCGAGCGTCCCGGGCGCCGCGAAGATCGACCTGTACCCCAGCGGTGCGGACGGCAAGGGCGACATAAACAAGGCCAAGGAGCACCTGGCCGCCTGCGGCCAGCCGAACGGCTTCGAGACCAACATCGCCTACCGCGCCGAGCGGCCGAAGGAGAAGGCGACCGCCGAGGCCCTGCAGGAGTCGCTGGCCCGCGTCGGCATCAAGCTGACCCTGAAGCCGTACCCGCAGGCGGACTACTTCTCGCTGTACGCCGGCAAGCCGCCGTTCGTCGTGGAGAACAAGCTCGGCCTGGCCGTCAACGGCTGGGGCTCGGACTACCCCGACGGCTACGGCTTCCTGCAGCAGATGGTCGACAGCCGGGTCATCCGTGAGACCGGTGGCTCCTCCAACATCAGCGTCCGCATCCCCGACGTGGACAAGATGCTCGACGAGTCCCTGCTCGAGGCCGACGCCAAGAAGCGTGAGCCGATGTGGGCCGCCATCGACAAGCGCGTCATGGAAGAGGCGGTCATCCTGCCGGGTGTCTGGGCCAAGAGCCTGCTGGTCCGCGGCCAGGGTGTGACCAACGTCTTCATCAGCGACGGTCAGCAGATGTACGACTACGTCGCGATGGGCGTCGAGTAACACCGCTTCTCATACAACGAGTAGTTAGGCAGGTGAAGGCAGCGGTGGCCGCCGGGAGCAACCCTTCCGGCGGCCACCTGGGCCGGGCACTGTGGTCACATACATCATCAGACGCCTGATCGGCGCAGTGATCATGCTCCTCATCGTGAGCATGGCCACCTTCGCGATCTTCTTCCTCGTGCCCCAACTGGCGGGGGCGACTCCGGAGGGCATGGCCAGCCGGTATGTCGGCCGTACGGCCACGGCGGAGACGGCCAAGCTGGCGGCCGAACGGCTGGGGTTCAACGATCCCCTGGTCGTGCAGTACGGCAGGTTCGTGAAGGGGATCGTCGCGGGCGCTGAGTACGACTACGGCCCCGGGGTCGAGGAGTGCCCGGCCCCCTGCCTGGGGTATTCGTTCATCACCCGGCAACCGGTCTTCCCCGACCTCATGAACCGCCTGCCGATCACGCTGTCCCTCGCGATCGGCGCGGCCGTGATCTGGGTGGTCATGGGCGTGGGCATCGGCGTGCTGTCCGCGTTGCGCAGAGGCAGCGTCTTCGACCGGGCGGCCATGACCGTCGCGCTGGCCGGAGTCTCCCTACCGATCTTCTTCACCGGCCTGGTATCCCTGCTGGTGTTCAGTTACGGCAACCCGTTCTCCTTCGCGGCGCAGGGCGGCCACTACACCACCTTCCTCGACAGTCCGAGCCAGTGGGCCTACAACCTGCTCCTCCCGTGGATCACGCTGGCCTTCCTGTTCGCGGCCACATATGCGCGTCTCACCCGGGCGGGCATGCTGGAGACGATGAACGAGGACTACATCCGCACCGCCCGGGCCAAGGGGCTCCGTGAGAGCACCGTCGTCACCAAGCACGGCCTCCGGGCGGCCCTGACGCCCATCCTCACCGTCTTCGGCCTGGACTTCGGCCTGCTGATCGGCGGCGCGGTCCTCACCGAGAGCGCCTACTCCCTGCCCGGCCTGGGCAAGTACGCCATCGACGCCATCGTCAACCAGGACCTTCCCAAGGTGATGGGTGTGACGTTGCTGGCGGCGCTGTTCGTGGTCGTCGCGAGTCTGATCGTCGACCTGCTCTACGCGGTGGTCGACCCGAGGGTGAGGCTGGCGTGAGCTTCCTTGAACTGAAGGACCTGAAGATCCACTTCCCGACCGACGACGGGCTGGTCAAGTCCGTCGACGGGCTGACCTTCTCGCTGGAGCGGGGCAGCACGCTCGGGATCGTGGGAGAGTCCGGATCCGGAAAGAGCGTGACCAGCCTGGGCATCCTGGGGCTGCACAAGGGCGGCCACGCCAGGATCTCCGGTGAGATCTGGCTGGACGGCGAGGAGCTGGTCAGCGCCTCGCAGGAACACGTGCGCGGGTTGCGCGGCAAGAAGATGGCGATGATCTTCCAGGATCCGCTGTCGGCGATGCACCCCTACTACACGGTCGGCGACCAGATCGTGGAGGCCTACCGGATCCACCACAGCGTGAGCAAGAAGGTCGCCCGCAAGCACGCGATCGACATGCTCGGCCGGGTGGGCATCCCGGAGCCGGGCCGCCGGGTGGACGCCTACCCGCACGAGTTCTCCGGCGGCATGCGGCAGCGCGCGATGATCGCGATGGCGCTGTCGTGCGACCCGGAGCTGCTGATCGCCGACGAGCCGACCACCGCGCTGGACGTGACCGTGCAGGCCCAGATCCTGGACCTGATGCGGGATCTGCAGCGGGAGTTCAACTCCGCCCTCATCATCATCACCCACGATCTGGGCGTCGTGGCCGAGCTGTCGGACGACATCCTGGTCATGTATGGCGGCAAGTGCATCGAGTACGGCGCGGCGGAGGACATCTTCTACCGTCCCGAGCACCCCTACACCTGGGGTTTGCTGGGGTCGATGCCCCGCCTGGACCGGGAGCGCACCGAGCGGCTGATGCCGATCAAGGGCTCCCCGCCCTCACTGATCAACATCCCGCCGGGCTGCGCCTTCCACCCTCGCTGCCCCTATTCCGACCGGACGCAGGGCAAGGCCGACACCGAGGTGCCGGCCCTCCTGGAGACCGAGGGCGGCCACCTGGTGCGCTGCCACCTGCCTCGTGAGGAGCGGCGGTCGCTCTGGGAGAACGAGATCAAGCCGATGCTGGAGACCACGTGACCACTCCTAATGAGCCGCTGCTGTCCGTCCAGGACCTGCAGAAGTACTTCCCGGTGACGAAGGGGCTGCTCAAGCGGCAGGTCGGCGCGGTGAAGGCGGTCGACGGGATCAGTTTCGACGTCTTCAAGGGCGAGACGCTGGGCGTGGTCGGCGAGTCGGGCTGCGGCAAGTCCACCATGGGACGGCTGGTCACCCGGCTGCTGGAGCCGACCGGCGGCAAGGTGCTGTTCGAGGGGCAGGACATCACGCACATGTCGCAGGGCAGGCTCCGCCCGCTCCGGCGTGACATGCAGATGATCTTCCAGGACCCGTTCTCGTCGCTGAACCCGCGCCACACCGTGGGGGCGATCGTGGGAGCGCCGTTCCGGATCCAGGGCATCAAGACCGAGCACGGCACCAAGAAGGCCGTGCAGGAGATCCTGGAGCTGGTGGGGCTCAACCCCGAGCACTACAACCGCTACCCGCACGAGTTCTCCGGCGGTCAGCGCCAGCGGATCGGCATCGCCCGCACCCTCGCGCTCAAGCCGAAGATGATCATCGCGGACGAGCCGGTGTCGGCGCTGGACGTGTCGATCCAGGCGCAGGTGGTGAACCTGCTGGAGGACCTGCAGAACGAGCTGGATCTGACCTATGTGGTGATCGCGCACGACCTGTCGGTGGTCCGGCACATCAGCGACCGGGTCGCCGTCATGTATCTGGGCAAGCTCGTCGAGCTGGCCGACCGGAAAGACCTGTACGAGTCGCCCATGCACCCGTACACCAACGCGCTGATGTCCGCGGTCCCCATCCCCGACCCGGCCCGGCGCAACGACCGCGAGCGCATCCGCCTCCAGGGTGACGTGCCCAGCCCGCTGAGCCCGCCGCCCGCCTGCCGCTTCCACACCCGGTGCTGGAAAGCCCAGGCGATCTGCAAGGTGGAGGAGCCGCCGCTGGTCGAGCTGGCTTCCCGGCACCAGGTGGCCTGCCACTTCCCGGAGAAGGTTCCCCAGGAAGCCGCCGAAGCCGTTTCCGCCTGACCCCGATCGCCGATCGGATTCCGTCGGCGGCGCCTCCCCCCGATGCCGTGGAAGAGCCGGGGGGAGGGCGGGCGTCCCGTCACCCCAGCGCGGACATGACCGGGGCGAAGAACCGGGTCCGGTCGCCGGGGAGCGGTTCGGTTCCGGCGACCATGTCCGAGGTCCTCATCCCCGCCGCCATGCCGTGCCCGGTCAGCCACCCCGCCAGCTCCCGGCGGCTCTCCTCGACCTCGATCCGGGCCGGACCCCCGACCTGGGAGGCGAGGTCGGCGATCAGCCGCCGGGCGTCCGCCGGATCCGCGGCGATCACCGGTCCGACGACCGTGTTTCCCACATTGCGCCACATACCGGCGTAGCCCGTGACCACTCCTCCGTCCTCGATCACCCGGATCTGCTCGGCGAAGCCGAACAGCCTCGTCAGGAGGGCCGACCGGTCGGCGCCGACGACCTCCGCGTCGAGGTCGGCGATCGCCTTCAGATCCTCGGGGGAGGCGGGGCGGGACGCGCCGGCCGCCTGCCCGGTGAAGGTCCCCAGATGCATGGCGACCGGGCTCGTCACCCGGAAGCCGAGCCGCTCGTACAGGGGGCGGCCCGTCGCGGTCGCGTTCAGGAAGACGGTCGCGCCGCGCGCCTGGTCCAGCACGTGGCCGATCAGGCGGCCTCCCAGCCCCCGGCGCCCGTGACGCGAGGCCACCAGCACCATGCTGATCGCGGCGGTGCGGGCGCCGTAGCGGGTCAGGATGGCGGTGGCCACCAGCTCGCCGCCGGGATCCACCATCCCGTAGCCCTCCCCGCCCTGGAGCAGGAACAGCCACTTGCGCTCCTCGCGCGACCACTGCCGGTCCGCCGCGAGTCGCAGGCAGGCGTCGAGGTCGTCAGGGGTCAGTTCACGGATGATCATATGAATTCTCCAATGGTCACAAGCGCTCCGGCGGCGGTGCCGAGGAGCATGGCGGGCAGGGATCCCAGGCGGTGGGCCGCCACGCCCGCCACGGCGGCGGCGACGACCAGGTGGGCCGCCGGGCGGCCGCCCGGCGCGGCCTGGACGGCCACGACGGCGGCCAGCAGCGCCACCGGCAGCAGCGCGGTGAACAGGCTCCGGCGCCCGTCTCCCCCACCCCGCGCGGCTGTGCTCACCCCGGCCAGCCGGAGCAGGTAGGTCACGACGGCCAGGCCCGCGACGAACAGCACGACGTTCATGCCGCCCGCCCCGCGAACGGGACGGCGGCCAGCGCGGCGACGAGGACCGGCAGACCCGGCGGCAGCCACCACGACGCCACCAGCGCCAGGGCGGCCGCCCCGGCGGCGACCGCCGCCTCGCGGCGGCTGCGGAGCAGCGGGACGAGCAGCGCGGCGAAGGCGGCCGCGGCGGCGCCGTCCACCGCCTCCCGCGCCCCGTGGGGCAGCACCGAGCCGAGCACCGCCCCGGCGGCCGTGCCGCCCACCCAGCCGGTGAACAGCAGCGACCCGACCACCAGGAACGTCCGCCTGCGCGTGGCCGGGGTCCCACGCGAGACCGCGGCCGCCACCGACTCGTCGGAGACCAGGTGCGCGGCGAGCCACCGGCCCCACCGGGTCCGGAAGACGTCGCCGAGCGCCAGCCCGAACGCGGTCAGCCGCAGGTTGACCAGCGACGCGGCGATCACCGCCGCGATCACCGCCCCGGTCGCCTGCGACGCGCCGCCCGGGGCTCCGGGGACGCCGCCGCCCAGCGCCGACAGCCCGACGATCTGGCTGCCCCCGGCGTGCACCGCGACGCTGGCCAGCACCGCCTCCCAGGCGGACCAGCCCTGCTCCACCGCCGCCGCCCCGAACACCGCCGAATAGGTGGCCGCCCCGGCCGCCGCGCCCAGCGCGAGCCCGAGATCCGACCGCGTGGTAGCAGGATCGGCCGGATCCCGCGGCCCGGTCTCGAACGCCCGCGCGTTCGGCTGATCTGTCATGGGTGAATCGTGCGGCAGGGACCGCGGCCGCGTTCAATAGTTTACGGCTATGCCGATAGGCGATGGCTATCCTTGCTGGATGGACGTTACGCTGCCGGCCGTACGGGCGTTCGTCGCCGTGGCCCGGACCGGGTCGTTCCGGGACGCGGCCACCTCGCTCGGGGTCAGCCAGCCGACCGTGAGCGCCGCCGTGAAACGCCTGGAGGCCACCGCCGGACGGCCGCTGCTGATCCGCGACCGCGACGGGGTGCGCCTGACCGAGCTGGGCGGCCGGGTGCTGGCCCACGCGGCGGCGGTGACGAGCGCCGCCGACGAGTTGGAGGACCTGCTGGCCGGGGACGCCTCCGGGCTGACCGTGGGATTCATGGGCGAGGCGGCCGGCGCGCGCACCTCCCGGCTGTTCGACGGGGTACGGCGTGCCTCCGGCGGCGAGCTACGGCTGCGCCGCTTCGACTTCGACGACCCGTCGTGCGGCCTGCTGGCCGGGACCAGCGACCTTGCCGTGGTGTGGCCTCCGCTGAGCACCGGAGACGCTCTGGAGGTGCTGGTCCTCGGCAGTGACCGGCGGGCCGTCGCCGTGCCCGCCGGCGACCCGCTCGCCCGGCTGGCCGCGGTCGACCCCGCCGACCTGGCCGGCCGCGTCTGGGTGGTGCCCCGCAGCCCCGACCCGGTCTGGCGGGCCTTCCGTCACCCGGGTTCCATCGGCGTCAGGGACATCGCGGGGGAGGTGGAGTCCCGCGCGATCGAGGAGACCCTGGAGCTGGTCGCGGCCGGCCAGGGCATCGCCCTGCTCTCGCAGAGCACCGACGACCACTACGCCCGCGCCGGAGTGGTGTTCGTCCTGCTCTCCGACGGATGCCGCTGCACCGTCGCCGTCGCCTGGCGACGCGCCGACACCCGGCCGGTGATCGCCCGGATCCTCGCCGGACTCTGATTCGGATCCCTTAGGGAATGGCGCCCGGGGTGATCAGGCCGGTCTCGTAGGCCAGGACCACGGCCTGGACCCGGTCGCGCAGACCGAGCTTGGTGAGGACGTTGCCGACGTGGGTCTTGACCGTCGTCTCGCTCACCACGAGCTCCGCGGCGATCTCCGCGTTGGACATGCCCCGGGCGATCAGCCGCAGCACCTCCATCTCACGCTCGGTGAGCCGGTCCAGGCGGGCCGGGGTGGACTGCTGGTGCGCCGAGGGCAGGCGCGCCCCGAACCTGTCCAGCAGCCGCCGGGTCACGCTCGGCGCGACGATGGCGTCCCCCGCCGCGACCACCCTGATGGCCTGCACCAGCTCGTCCGGCGGCACGTCCTTCAGCAGGAAGCCGCTGGCCCCGGCGCGCAGCGCCTCCACGATGTATTCGTCCAGGTCGAAGGTCGTCAGCACCAGGACCTTGGGCACGTGGGCCCCGCCCACGGCCTCCCGCACGATCCGGCGGGTCGCCTCTATGCCGTCCACACCCGGCATCCGGATGTCCATCAGCACCACGTCGGGCATCAGCGCCCGCGACTGGTCCTGAGCGGCCTTGCCGTCCCCGGCCTCGCCGACCACGGTGACGTCCGGCTCGGCCTCCAGGATGAGACGGAAACCGGTGCGCAGCAGTGGCTGGTCGTCCACCAGTAACACTCTGATCGTCATCACACGTCCTTGAGGGGAAACCGGGCATTGACCTCGAATCCGCCCTCCGGACGCGGGCCGATCCTCAGGCTCCCACCATAGAGGGCCACGCGCTCGCGGATGCCGACCAGCCCGTGGCCGGTCCGGTCGCCGGCCGGTCCGGGGGTGCCGGAGCCGTGACCGTCGTCCTCGACCTGGACGGCCAGCTCGCCCGGCTCCTGCCGTACGGTCACCCAGGCGCGGGCCTGCGGTCCCGCGTGCCGCAGGCTGTTGGTCAGCGCCTCCTGGACCAGCCGGTAGACGGCCAGGTCGACGCCGGGCGGCAGCGGGACGCCCCGGCCCTCGATCCACAGCTGCGTCCGCAGGCCCGCCTCGCGCATCTGGTCGACCAGGGTGGGGATCTCCAGCACCCCCGGCTGAGGGTTGCGCTCGGCGGGCCCCGCGTCGGTCCTGAGCACGCCCACGATGTTGCGCATCTCGGCCATCGCGGTCCGGCCCATCTCCTCGATCGCCGACAGCGCCTCACGGGCGCCGTCGGGGTTGGTGGCCAGCACCCGGCGGGCCGCGGAGGCCTGCACGGTCATCACGCTCACGTGGTGGGCGACCACGTCGTGCAGCTCGCGGGCGATGCGGGAGCGCTCCTCGGCCCTGGCCGCCCGCGTGTCGGCCTCCCGGGCCCGCTCCATCCGCCCGGCCCGGTCGCGCAGCTCGGCGAGGTAGGCCCGGCGCAGCCGGACGCCGCGCCCGGCGATCCACAGGGTCATGGTCAGCAGGGCCACGAACAGGTGCGCCGTCCGGTCGCCGAGGCCGGCGGCCGTCACCGCGAAGACGGCGCGGCAGGTGAGGCTCAGCACCAGCGCGCACAGGCTGAGCGCCAGGCCGCGGTGGGCGGCGATCGTGTAGACCAGCACCAGCGCGGCGACCCAGAGCAGGGAGCCGCTCCGGTTCAGTGACGCCAGCGTCATCTCCGTGACGCCGGCCAGGAAGAGCATCGTGAACGGCATACGCCGGCGCAGCGCCGTGGACAGGCAGCCGGCCACGATCAGGGCGAGCCCCAGCGCGTCGGGCCTGACCGCGCCGGCCGGGGCGTCGAAGCCGGACAGGGAGGTGACGTAGGCGCACGGCACGGCGGCGGCCGCCAGCGCCACCGCCAGGGCGGTGTCGGAGATCAGCGGGCGTCCGTGGAGCCAGGCCCGCAGGCCGCCTGGGGTGTTGCGCACACAATCAATTTAGGCGTCCCATTCCCGCAGCCACCCTGCTACGGGGGGATATCGCCCTCATCCCCACGGATGACCCGCGGGCCCCGGGGCCGTGGAGAGGGGCCGGACATCGCCTCCGGGGGCTCGGTGCCGGGGAGGCGGCGGCCGGCGCCCCCCCGTGACCGGCGGCGGAGTCCCGTGCCCGCGGGCCGCTCAGAGCTCGTCGGTCGCCGCCCTGGACGTGCGGCGGGTGCTGCGCACGGTGTCGCCCGGCTGCCGCTCGGGCAGCGGCGGGGGAGTGCCGCCGAACTGCGGGCACAGCTCCTGGTAGCTGCACCAGTCGCACAGGCGGCTGGGCCGGGGAGGCCACTCGCCGGTCTCCATCGCCCGCTCGATGGCCGTCCACAGGGCCCGCACCTTGCGCTCGGTGGCACGGAGATCGGCCTCGTCCGGGGCGTAGCGGAGCACCTCGCCGCCGCCCCCCAGATACATCAGCTGCAGCAGGCGCGGCACCGAGCCGTGCAGCCGCCACAGCGTCAGCGCGTAGAACTTCATCTGGAACAGGGCCTTGGCCTCGAAGGCCTGCCCCGGCGCGCTGCCGGTCTTGTAGTCGACCACGCGCACCTCGCCGGTGGGCGCGACGTCCAGCCGGTCGATGTAACCGCGCAGCATCAGGCCGTTGTCGAGCACCGCCTCCACGTACAGCTCCCGCTCGGCGGGCTCCAGGCAGGTGGGGTCCTCAAGGGTGAAGTAGCGCTCCAGCATGGAGCGGGCCTGGGCCAGCCACTGGGCCCGCTCCCCGTCGTCGGCGAACATCCCGCCGTAAGCGGGATCCTCGGCCAGCAGCCTGTCCCACTGCGGCTCCAGCAGCTCCTGGGCCGCGGCGACCGTGCGCGCGGTGGCGGGGAGGTCGTAGAGGCGCTCCAGCACCGAGTGGACCATCGTGCCGCGCACCGCGGCGGGCGACGGCGGCTCGGGCAGCCGGTCGATCACCCGGAAGCGGTAGAGCAACGGGCATGTCATGAAGTCACCGGCGCGAGACGGCGACAGCGCTCCGATGATCGTGGGCTCGGTCAGTGACATGTCCGCACTGTAGGTCACAGTGGCGACAGTTTGGGCCGCAGGTGGGCTCGCGGCGTCTGCGGGCGCCCCGATGGCGCGTAGCATCAAGGCCTGAAGGCGGAGTGAACGAGGAGTGGTGAGCCAGCGGTGAGCAGCGAGAGCCCGCGTCAGAACAGCCCGGGACTGCGGATGGGGCGGCCGTTCGGCATTCCGGTGTACGTCTCGCCGACCTGGTTCATCGTGGCGGCGTTCATCACCTTCACCTACCAGCCGATCGTGACCGGCCGGCTGCCCGAGCTGAGCGTCCCGGCGACGTATCTCGTCTCGTTCGTCTTCGCGGTGCTGCTGTACGTGTCGGTGCTGCTGCACGAGCTGGCGCACTGCGTGGTCGCCAGGATGTACGGCCTGCCGGTCCGCCGCATCACCCTCTACCTGCTCGGCGGCGTCTCGGAGATCGAGCGCGAGCCGGAGACCCCCGGCCGGGAGTTCATGGTGGCCTTCGCCGGGCCGCTGCTCTCGCTCGGGCTGGCCGCGATCGGCTTCGCCGCCTCCCTGGTCATCGACCCGGGCACCGTCCTCGGCGTGCTGACCTTCCAGCTCTGGTTCGCCAACCTGATCGTCGGGGTCTTCAACCTCCTGCCGGGGCTGCCGCTCGACGGCGGGCGCATGCTGCGCGCCGGCGTCTGGAAGATCACCCGGAACCCGGGCTCGGGCACGATCGCCGCGGCCTGGGTGGGCCGCGTGCTGGCCGTCGTCATGGTCGCGGTGCCCGTCGGCCTGGCGCTGATGAGCGGGCAGACGCCGGGCTGGGAGCTCATCTGGTCGGTGCTGCTGGCCTCCTTCATCTGGTTCGGCGCCACCCAGGCGCTGCGCGGCGCCCGGGTGCGCGCCCGCATCCCGCAGGTGAACGCCCGAGCCCTGGCCAGGCGGGCCATCGCGGTGACCGGGGACGTGCCGCTGGCCGAGGCCCTGCGCCGGGCCGCGGAGGCCCAGGCGGGGGCGATGGTGGTGGTCGACCACGAGGGCCGCCCGACCGGGATCGTCAACGAGGTCGCGGTGGAGGCCACCCCGGAGAGCCGCCGCCCCTGGGTGACGGCCGGTTCGCTGGCGCGCGGCCTCGAACCGTCACTGGTGCTGGCCGCCGACCTGTCGGGGGAGTCCCTGATCGACGCCATGCGCGAGACCCCCGCGGGGGAATACCTCCTGGTGGAGCGCGGCGGCGAGATCTTCGGGGTGCTGGCCACCTCGGACGTGAACCGGGTGTTCAGCGGGGTCTGAGCGAACCGCCGAGGGGTTTCGTGCGTCACACTGAACGTGTGCCGGGACGAAACAGCGGTGCCGGGGGAAGAACGTACCGTTCTGCCCACTCGTTTTCGGTGCGCGCCACGACTAATGTTCTGGCCAACCGAACCGGTTGGCCATGTAGCTAAGGGACGCATCCATTGGCACCCCCCCACGTGCCGGCCTCGGCCGGTGATCTCACTCCGGAGTTGCTCGGCACGTCCGAATGGAGCGATCAGCTGGTCGCAGCCGCCGGCATCCCCATGTACGACATCCCGTTCCTGACGGTCGGCGGTGGCATGGGCTCCTTCGTGACCCTGGACTACCTGCGGATCTACGGCGTGCCCGCCTCCCAGATGCGGGTGGTGTCCAACATCGACACCCCGTGGCAGACCTACGAGTTCCTGACCAGGTGCTCGCAGATCCCCCGCTCCGAGCGGATCCGCTCCGACTCCGCCTCGCGGCCCGACAACATCTGGGGGTTCCCCTCCTACGCGCTGCAGGAGACCTGGACGGACAAGACGCCGGCCTACCTGTGGCAGCTGCTGACCGAGCCGCTCCTGAACGACTACTGGACGCCGCGCGCCGGCACGGTCTTCCAGAGCCTGGAGCGCGAGGCCAAGCGCATCGACTACTGGGACATGCTGGTCAAGGGCCAGGTCCGGATGGTCCGCCGGCGGGCCGGCGGCGGCTACTTCACCGTGGTCACCCCGCCCGAGGGCTCGGCTCCCACCAAGCGCATCATCTTCCGCTCGCGCTTCGTGCACATCGCGATCGGCTACCCCGGCCTGAAGTTCCTGCCCGACCTTCAGGAGTTCCGTACCAAGCACGGCGACTACCAGCACGTGGTGAACGCCTACGAGCCGCACGAGCAGGTCTACGAGTTCCTCAAGACCCGACCCGGCACGGTGGTCATCCGGGGCGGTGGCATCGTGGCCTCCCGCGTGCTGCAGCGCCTGTTCGACGACCGGGAGAAGTTCCGGCTGCAGACCCAGATCGTGCACATCTTCCGGACCTTCGTCACCGGCTCCCACGGCCCGCACGTCTGGGCGCGGCGCAAGGGCGGCGACGGCTGGGCCTACCAGGGCTTCAACTACCCCAAGTCGGTGTGGGGAGGCCAGCTCAAGGCGCAGATGCGCAGGCTGGAGGGCGCCGAGCGGGCCGCGAAGTACAAGGAGATGGGCGGCACCAACACCCCCTACCGCCGGCGCTGGCAGGAGCAGATGCGGGCGGGCCGCAGCGGCGGCTACTACCACCCCGTGCAGGGCACCGTGGACCGGGTGGAACGCGGCTCCGACGGCCGGCTGGTCAGCTACGTGCGCAGTAGCGACGGCATCGTCCGCGAGCCGGTGGCCGACTACATCATCGACTGCACCGGCCTTGAGGCCGACATCGCCGAGCACCGGATCTACGACGACCTGCTCCGGCACGGCGGGGCCTACCGCAACCCGGTCGGCCGGCTGGAGGTGGAGCGCCACTTCGAGGTGAAGGGGACGGCCAGCGGCGACGGCGTCCTCTACGCCTCCGGCTCCGCGACGCTCGGCGGTTACTTCCCCGGCGTCGACACCTTCCTCGGCCTGCAGATCGCGGCCCAGGAGATCGCCGACGACCTGGCGAGACGGGGGTTCGTCCGCAGGATGGGGCCGTTCCGATCGACCTCGCAGTGGTTCAAATGGGCCTTCAACTCGCCGGTGTAAGGAGTGACCCCCTGTGGTTCCGACTTTGGCGGGGCGCATCCAGACGCGCCTCTTCCTGCTCGCCACCGTGGGCGCGATCATCACGTTGCTGATCGTGCCGGTGCTTCCGGGCTCCTCCGGGGCGCTCGGCGACCGCTACGTCACCGGGTTCCTGGTCCTCGCGGCGGTCGCCGTGCTGGGGGTCGCCTGGGAGCTCGTCTACCACTTCCTCATGCAGTTCCGGTGGGAGAAGGACTGGCCGACGCTGTTCGGTTTGCTGACGCTCGTTCCCGAAGGTCTTCTGCTGTACTTTTTGCTACGGTCCGGTGCAGTCGATGTCATTGATCCGGTGCCGTCGGCCGCGTTCTGGACGCATTTCACCGTCGTCTGGGTAGGCGTGTGGCTGGTGGCGAACGGTCCGATGCGCGTGCCGTTCATCCGATGGCGTTTTCGGGGAGGGAGAGTTTTGTGAACGAGCGAAGCGAAGGAACGATTCAGCACAGCACCTCGGTCATGAAGCCGGCGAAGGAGGTTTCATGACCGACGAGGGTTTCGGAGTGGTGCGTCCGCTTCCGGGCAACGGGCTGGTCGCCCACGTGGGTGGTCTGCTGCTGGTGTGCGACGCGGCCGAGGCCATCGTGGAAGACCTGCTGGGGGCGTTGAGGGAGACCGCGGCCTCGGGCGGGGACGGCCGCGCGCTGGCCCGCCGGGTCGCCCAGGTGCTGGCCGTCATGATGGGCGAGCCCGTGGCGTGCGCCGTCGCCGGTCCCGTCACCGGGGGAGTGGCCGTGCTGGTCAGCGGCCCGGCCTTCGCGTCGGTCACCGGCTCGGGCGGCGAGGTCCAGCTGGCCGGACGTGACGCGCTCACCTGGTCCGACCGGCTGGTGCCCGGCCCGGTGACCCGGGTGGAGCTGCGCCTGCCCGAGGCCGGCGAGGCGCACCCGCTCGCCCGGCTGGACGGCGGTGTCATCGTCGGCGGCGGCGTCTGGTGCGACCTGACCGAGGGCGGCGCGCCACCGGCCGTCCAGCGGCCCGCGCCCCGGACGGAGACCGCTCCGCCGGCCGTCCAGCCGTCCGCGCCGCAGCCGTCCGCGCCCCGGGCGGAGACCGCCTCCCCGGCGGAGCCGTCGCTCCCGCCGGCCTCCGCGCGCCCCGAGTGGTCGGCGCCCCCGGCGGACAGCGCACCGCCGGCGCCCTACCCGATGAGCTCTCCCGAGCACTACCCGCCGGTCCCCGTCCCGACGCCCGCGCCGGAGCCCCAGCTCTCCGCGCCGCCGGCGTGGCAGCCCGACCCCATGCCGGTCCCTCCGCAGGGGCCGCCCTCCGGGCCGGTCCCGCAGGAGGAGGTGGAGACCGCCAGGGCGAGCGGGATCGGCGGTGATCCCGTCGACGTCCGCGACCAGCCGTTCGAGTACGAACTGCTGACCCCTGGCGGTCCGCAGGCCGCGCCCGAGCCGCCGGCCGGGCCGGAGCCGCAGCCGGAGTCGCGACCGCTGGTCTACGGGGTGGACTGCAAGAACGACCACTTCAACGACCCGCGCGTGCCGTACTGCGCGGTCTGCGGCATCGCCCTGGTGCAGCGCACGCTCGTCCCCTACAAGGGGCCGCGACCGCCGCTGGGCGTGCTGCTCCTCGACGACGGCATGACGCTCCGCCTCGACACCGACTACCTGGTCGGCCGCGACCCCGAGCGGGCCCCCGAGGTCGCCGACGGCTCGGTGCGTCCCGCCAAGGTCACCAGCCCCGACGGGTCGGTCTCCCGCCGTCACCTGCGGGTGGCGCTGGACGGCTGGGACGTCAACCTGGTCGACCTGGGGTCGGTCAACGGCACCCAGATCCAGCCGCCGGGCGACCCCAACTTCTACGACATCCCGCCGAACGAGGCGGTCGCGATCCTGCCCGGCACGACCGTGCGGATCGGCGTCTCCCGCACCATGCGCTACGAGTCGCACCGCAACCGCTAGCGGACCCGTCCTTCCGGGCGGCACGGCCGGCGCCGTGCCGCCCGTCCGTTTCCCACAGGCCCCGCGACGCCCCGGTCAGGGGTGGGGGACCGGGGCGCGCAGCGCGGAGACGGCCGCCGCCCAGTCCACCGGGTCGGCGTCCTGCTCGGCGCGGACCAGCAGGTGCGCACCGTCCACGGCGGTGCCGGTGTCGGGAGCCACGACGAGCGCGCCGGCCGGGACCGCGCCGGAGGTGGCCGCCACCCCGAGCCTGGCCAGCCGCTGGGCCAGGGCGGAGGCCCGGCCGCCGCCGACGACGACCAGCGGGCGATCCCGCAGGAGCGCCAGGGTCAGCGCCACATGGGCGGCGGCGTCGCCGCCGGAGCCGTGGTGCACGGCGATCGGCCCCGTCGCGGATCCGGCCGCGGAGGTCCGGGCGGCGGGATCGGCGGAGCCCGGGGAGGTCGCGGCGGTCCGGGCGGGGGAGTCCTGGAGGCCGGAGGCGGCCGCCGGGGAGACGGTCACCACGCGGCAGACGGCGCCGTCGCGGATCCCGGCGTAGCCGCTGACATCGGCCGGCAGCACGACCAGATCGGGCTGCGCGCCGGTGACCAGCTCGGGCAGCTCGGCCGCCACGTCGCCGCTGAACCGGCTCACCACCCTGACCTCCGGGCCGTGGGCGCGGACGGTGCCGGCGAGCCCCTCCAGGTCGTGGAGGGTCTCGGCCAGCTCGGCCAGCTCGGAGGAGAGGCCGCTGCCGACCTCCAGGCGGCCCTGAGGGTAGGGCCGCAGGTGGGCGAGGACCACCTCCGACGGGGACGTGGCCCGCGCCAGGACGGACGCCAGGTCCACCAGCGGAGCCTGCTCGGCGGGGGAGCCCGGCACGACGGTCAGCACCCGGTGGGCGGCGGCCACGCCGAGGGCGGCGCGCTCGGCCTCGGCGATGTCGCGGGCCACGCGCCGGTCGGGGTAGATCCTGCGCAGCAGCGGGCCGGTCATCGCGGTGGTGACGAGGGCCATCACCACCATCAGCGAGTACAGCTCGTCGTCGAGCACGCCCTTCTGCAGGCCGACGGTGAGGATGACGATCTCGGTCAGTCCGCGGGTGTTGAGCAGGACGGCCATCGCCCAGGACGGCCGGTTGGGCAGCCGCTGCGCCCGCGCCGCCGCGTAGGAGCCGAGCAGCTTGCCGCCGACCGCCACCGCCAGGATCGCGGCCAGTGTGCCGAGACTGGACAGGTCCAGCGCGCGCAGGTTGACGTTGAGCCCCGCCACCACGAAGAACATCGGCAGCAGCAACAGCACGGCGAGCTGCTCCAGCCGTTCCAGGATCTCGTGGTTGAGCCGTTCCGCGCCCTCGCGGGGCATCACCGCGCCGAACACGAACGCCCCGAAGATGAAGTGCACGTGCATCCACTCGGTGGCCCAGGCCGAGCCGATGAGGCCGATCAGCACCAGCGACAGCAGGCTCGGCGTCAGCCGTCCCGCCTTCTCGTAGGCGGGCACCAGCCGGGCCAGCAGCGGCCGGACGACCAGGAACATCACCAGCGCGTACGGGACGGTGAGCAGGACCTTCCACTGCCCCTCGGCGTCACCCGCGCCGGCGATGCCCACCACCACGGCCAGCACGGTCCAGGCGAGCACGTCGATCACCGCGGCCGCGGCCAGGGACAGGCCGCCGAGCGAGATGCGCTGCATCCCGCGGTCGGTGAGGATACGTGCCAGCACCGGGAACGCGGTGGCGGACATCGCCGCCCCCATGAACAGCACGAACGGCAGCGTCCTGTCGCCGCCCACGTGGTCGCCCGCGATACCGAGCGCGAGCACGCAGCCCAGGACGAACGGCACCAGGGTGGAGCCGAGCGCCACGGTCACCGCGATCCGGCCCTTGCCCCTGACCAGTTTCTGGTCCAGCTCCAGGCCGACGACGAACATGAACAGCACCAGCCCGACGTTGGCCAGCGCCTGCAGCGGGGGGCGCATCTCCGCGCCGAACAGCTGGTCGCCGATCAGCGGTCCGAGGAGGGTGGGGCCGAGCAGGATGCCCGCCACGATCTCGCCGATGACCGGTGGCTGGCCGAGCCGTCGGGCCACCGCTCCGAGCAGTCGCGCGGCGGCGAGGACGATCACCAGGTCGAGCAGGAGCAGATCTACGTGGAGCACTTTCCAGCACGCTTCCCGTAAGTAAAGAAAAGCCCCGAGAATGACCAGGGCGACGTTACCGCGTGTGGAATGTCGCCGCGAGCGTTGTGAGGCATGGAGGGGAGACGTTGGTGGAAGGCATCGCCGACTACGAGTTCGTCCGCTCGCTGGGGGCGGGTAATCACGGCGAGTTCTATCTGGCGAGGAAACCCGGCCGGCTGCCGGTCGAGGCGGAGTACGTCGCGGTGAAGGTGGTGGGGGGCACCGGGGGTGACGCCTTCCGGCGGGCCACCCGTGAGTTGAAGGCCTTCGCCGCGGTGCGCTCCCCCTATCTGGTGACGCTCTACGACGCGGGGCAGCAGGGCGGTGTCTTCTACTACTCGATGGAGTATCTCCCCGGCGGCTCGCTGGGCCGGCCCGCGGAGCCGCCGTCGAGGGAGAGGGCGCTGCGCTCGATCGCCTGCGTGGCCACCGCCGCGCAGGCGCTGCACGAGGAGGGCATCGTGCACCGTGACATCCGCCCCGGCAACGTGCTGCTCACCGACGCCGGGGGCAAGCTCTCGGATCTGGGCCTGTCGCAGGTGCTGACGCCGGGGGCGACGGTGACCGGGATGGGCGACATCGGATCGGTGGAGTTCACCGATCCGGCGCTGCTGCAGGGGGAGACGCCCACTCCCGCCGGGGACGTGTGGTCGCTCGGCGCGACGTTGCACTGGGCGGTGACCGGCGCCGGCCTGTACGGCGAGCTGCCCGTCCACGACCCGCTGCTGACCCTGCGCAAGGTCTACAGCACGCCGCCGTCGGTCCACGCCGAGCTGGAGCCCGAGCTGTCGGAGCTGGTCCACGCCTGCATCGGGGACGCGGCCAAGCGGCCCACCGCCGGAGGGCTCGCCGACCGCCTCTACGCGCTGGTGGTCTGAAGCCGGTCCAGTTCGGCGCCGAGCAGCCTTTCCAGGCGCTCGGCGCCGAGCCGGTCGGGATAGAGCAGGCTGCGCACGCTCAGCCCGTCGACCAGGGCCAGCAGCCGCTCGGCGACGTCGCCCAGGTCCTCCCCGGTGGTGATCTCCCCGGCCTCGGCGGCCGCGCCGAGCAGGCTGCGCACCAGGTAGCGCAGCTCTCCGGCCTCGGCGCGCTGCGCCTCCAGCATCGCCGGGCTGGTCAGGCTCCGGCTCCAGAAGCCGATCTCCAGCCCGCTCTCCCGGGTGCGTTCGTCGTCCAGCGGCAGGTTGTCGAGCAGGAGCTCACGGAGCGCGGCCAGCCCGCCGCGCCCGGCCAGTTTGCCGCGCAGCCGCTCCACGATGCGCCGGTGCGAGGAGCGCAGCGCCGACAGCATGATGTCGTCCTTGTCGGCGAAGTAGTGGGTGAGCACGCCGTTGGAGTAGCCGGCCTCCTTGGCGATGGCCCTGGTCGTGGCCGCCTCGATGCCCTCGCGCAGGATGATGCGGCGGGCGGCCTCGACGACCTCCTCCCGGCGCTCTCCGTGGTCGACGATCTTCGGCATCCGGCCCCTCCCTCTGCTTTCTCGTTGACATGGTATTCGGGCGCCCGTCTATTATCCGCTGAAGACATGAGGAGGACTCGCTATGACCGTCGTCACCCTCGGGGTGCACATCGTGGACGTGCTCGCCCGGCCCGTGGAGTCGATTCCGGCAGGGCAGGACACCCACCTGCTGGAGCAGATCCGCATCACCGCGGCGGGCGCGGCCGCCGGGACCGCCGTGACCCTGGCCAGGATCGGCGTCCCGGTCGCCTCCGTGGGAGCGGTCGGCGACGACGAACTCGGCGACTTCCTCGTCATGATCATGGAGCGGCGCGGGGTGGACGTCACCGGGATCGTCCGCAAGGGCGGCGAGCAGACCGCCGCCTCGATCCTGCCCATCCGGCCGGACGGGGGGCGCCCGTCCTTCCACGTGCCCGGCGCCAACCTCGGCCTGTCCCTCGCCGACCTCGACCGCGGGCGCGTCACCGGCGCGCGGGTCGTGCACCTGGGCGGCATGGACGTGACCTGGGGCCTGCACGACCCGGCTTTCTTCGCACTCCTGGCCGAGGCGCGGGAGGCGGGCACGATCATCACGATGGACCTACTGTCCAATATGCCGGATCTGATGCAAGGAGCGCGGAGCTTTCTGCCCCACGTGGACTACTTCCTGCCCAACGAGGAGCAGGCGCTCATGATGAGCGGCGCGGCCGACGTGGAACGGGCCGCGCTCACGCTGCTGGAAGAGGGACCCAGGGCCGTGCTCGTCACGCTGGGCGGCGAGGGCAGCCTGATCGCCACCGCCTCGGGGATCACGCGGGTGCCGGCCCTCGACGTCCCGGTGGTGGACACCACCGGCTGCGGCGACGCCTACTGCGCCGGATTCATCGCCGGCCTGGTCGACGGCCGCGAGGTCCTCGCCGCCGCCGGGCTCGGCACCGCGGTGGCCGCCCGGGTCGCGGGCGGCCTCGGCTCCGACGCCGGTCTGGACGGGGCGTCGGAGCTGCGGGCGAGCGGCTGAGCACGCGACCGTCCCCACCTGAAAACCGCGACCGTCCCCACCTGAAAGGGGACACACAGGTGCTCACCCACCGGACGGCCACCGATCACCGAGTCCGCCGCGAGGCGGCTCGCCGACACTGATGAGGACGACACACATGTCCATCGACGCCAACCTCCGGGAGCGGGCCGCCAGGGTCGTCCCCGGCGGCATGTACGGCCACCTCAACGCGGCCCTGCACGGTCCCGGATACCCGCAGTTCTTCGTCGGCGGCCAGGGGTGCCGCCAGCTCGACGCGGACGGCCGCGAGTACATCGACCTCATGTGCTCCTGGGGCCCCGTCGTGCTGGGCCACCGCCATCCCGCGGTGGAGGCCGCCGTCACCGCCCAGCTCGCCGCGGGCGACTGCCTCAACGGTCCGGGCCCGGTCTACGTGGAGCTCGCCGAACTGATGGTGGAGACCATCCCGCAGGCCGACTGGGTGATGTTCTCCAAGAACGGCACCGACGCCACCACCCAGGCGCTGATGGTCGCCCGGGCCGCCACCGGCCGGACCAAGGTGCTCATGGCCCACGGCTCCTACCACGGGGCCGACCCCTGGTGCACGCCCAGCCTGTCGGGCACCACGCCCAGCGAGCGCGCCGACCTGATCGAATACCCCTACAACGACCTGGCAGGCGCCGAGGAGGCCGCGGCCCGGGCCGAGGGCGACGTCGCCGCGATCATCGTGACGCCTTTCAAGCACGACTCCTTCGAGGACCAGGAGTTCGCCGCCCCCGAGTTCGCCCGGGGCCTGCGGGCCCTGGCCGACCGGATCGGCGCCGCGCTGGTGATCGACGACGTGCGCGGCGGCTGGCGGCTCCACCTCGGCGGCTCCTGGGAGACCCTGGGCGTCCGCCCCGACCTGTACGCCTTCAGCAAGGCCATGGCCAACGGCCATCCGATCGCGGCCGTCACCGGAGTGGACTCCCTGCGGGGCCCGGCCCAGACGATCTACTCGACCGGCTCGTTCTGGTTCAACGCCGCCCCGATGGCCGCCGCCAAGGCCACCATCGAGACCCTGCGCGACATCGACGGGGTGGCGCTGATCGAGCGGGCGGGCACCCGCCTGCGCGAGGGCCTCGCCGCGCAGGCCGCCTCCCACGGCTTCGTCATCAACCAGACCGGCCCGGTGCAGATCCCGTGGCTCTCCTTCGAGGGCGACACGACCCTGGACAAGGGCATGTTCTGGTCCTCGGCCTGCCTGCGGGAAGGGGTCTACCTGCATCCCTGGCACAACTGGTTCCTGTCGGCCGCCCACACCGACGCCGACATCGACCGCGCCCTGCAGGGCACCGACGCCGCCTTCGCCAGGCTCAGGGCGGAGTTCGGCGCCGACTGAATCCGCCGCCCGGACCCCGCCGACCGACTCCCGCCGCTCCCCGCCGCAGGCGGGACCGGCGGCGGGGAGCGGCGCGCTCTACGCCCCGGGGCGCAGGCGGTACCACTGCTGGTCGTCCAGACGCGTGCCGTCGGGGCCCGGCAGCATCCCGTGCACGAGGGGGCCCCGGGTGAAGCCGGCGCGCTCCAGCACGCGGTGCGAGGCGACGTTGTCCGGGGAGGTGCCCGCGATGATCCGGGCCAGCGGGGTGTGCTCGAAGGCCCACTCCACCAGCAGGACCACCGCGCGGGCGGTGAAGCCCCTGCCGCGGAACTCCGGCAGCGTGCTGTAGCCCGTCATGGCCTGTCCCAGGGGCGGGATGATCGAGGTGAGCTGGATGTGCCCGGCGAAGGCGCCCGTCCGCGCGTCGCGGACGGCCACCTCGACCCGGTCGCCGGCCAGCCAGCGCATGCCCGCCTCCCGGCAGGACTCCTCGCTCTCCGCCGGGTCGGGGGCCTGCGGCGGCACGCTGTGCGCCACGACCTCCGGAAGGTTCTGCAGCGCGTGGTAGTCGTCGGCGTCGGCCAGGTTCAGCGGCGCCAGCCGTACCACGCCGTCGGACAGCGAGCCGCCGGGGAAGCCGGGCATATACGGCTGGACGCGGTCGCCGGAGTCCTCGGGCAGCCTGGCGAAGGACACCAGGTCGCCGCGGGTGCCGTCGCGCCGGTCCTCCGCCGAGCGCTGCACCCCCTCGCGGCGGAAACCGGCGGCCAGCGCGACCCGCTGGCTGGCCAGGTTCTCCACGGCGGCCAGCAGCTCCATGCGCCGCACCCCGTGGGCGAAGGCCCACTCGGTCAGCGCCCTGGCGGCCGTCGTGGCGACCCCGCGTCCCCGGGCCCACGGCGCGATCAGGTAGCCGATCTCGCCGTTGCCCCGCGGGTCGAGTGCCTTGAGCCCGATGTTGCCCAGCCACTCGCCCGTGCCGGCATCCGCCACGGCGAACGAGGCGCCGCCGCTCTCCCAGAGCCGCTCGGCGACCTTCAGGTAGTGGAGGGCCTCGTCGCGGGTGTACGGCACCGGCACGGTCGGGATGAAACGGGTGATCTCCGGATCGGAGCAGGCACGGGCGATCGGCTCGACGTCGTCGGTGCCGAGCGCTCGCAGGACGATGGGACCGGCGGGAATCACGTCTCGAGGAAACACGCTCCCATTGCTACCAGCTACCCCTATGAGGGGCGAATCGATTTCCGGCCGTCCCGGTAGGGGGGCGGGCCGTGTCCGCGAGGACCGCCGGGCATCCGGAGGGACGGGCCGGGACGGGACGGCTCCACCAGGCCGGAGGGGGGCGCCCGCCCCCGGAGCGGAACCGGCGGCAGCCGTACGCCGATAACCTTGCGGGCATGGGTTTTCGCAGGCATGGGCCGTTTCAGGCCGGGGATCAGGTTCAGCTCACCGATCCCAAGAACAAGCGTCACACGGTGACGTTGAAGGAAGACGGGGTCTTCCACACGCACAAGGGCGGAATCCCGCACAGCGAGCTGATCGGCCAGCCCGAGGGGTCGGTGGTGCGCTCGTCGGGCGGCACCCAGTATCTCGCGTTCAGGCACCTGCTCCAGGACTACACGCTGTCCATGCCCCGTGGCGCGGCGGTCATCTATCCGAAGGACTCGGCGCAGATCGTCGCCATGGCCGACATCTTCCCCGGCGCGCGCGTCGTGGAGGCGGGGGTCGGCTCCGGCGCGCTCACCTGCTTCCTGCTGCGTGCCGTGGGCAGTGAGGGCACCGTCACCTCCTACGAGCGGCGTGAGGACTTCGCCGAGGTCGCCACCAAGAACGTGGAGAAGTTCTACGGCGGTCCGATGGACCAGTGGCGTCTGGTCGTGGGGGACTTCGTGGAGGCGCTCGACGAGAGCGACGTCGACCGGATCATCCTGGACATGCTCGCCCCGTGGGAGTGCGTGGACGCCGCCGCCAAGGCCCTCACGCCCGGTGGCGTCATCTGCTGTTATGTGGCGACCACGACCCAGTTGTCCCGCACCGTCGAAACTCTCCGCGAACACGGGAGTTTCACCGAGCCCCATGCGTGGGAGACCCTGGTTCGCGACTGGCATGTCGAAGGTCTGGCCGTACGACCCGATCACCGGATGGTCGGGCACACCGGCTTCCTCGTCACCGCCCGCCGCATGGCGGACGGGGTGACGCCACCACCTCGTCGCAGACGTCCGGCAAAGGGGGCGCATGGCGAAGAGTCCGGTTCTTCTACCAGATGATGACGATTCGGCCACGACGGTACGTTTACCGGTGACAAGGGAACAGATGGACGTGTTCTCCTGCTCCCAGGACTAAACGCACCATAAGGGATTAATCACTGCCAACTTAATGTAGTCATACGAACACTGCTCGGCCAGGTAAGGGACAGCCCCCAGATGGGTAGGGTTTTGAGTAGTCGGTCTCGACTGGGAAGGAGGTGACGCCGTGGCAGCTCGCGACGACGCTGAGGCTCGAGCCGCGCAGCGCGAACGGGAGGTCGCTGACCTCACAACACAGGTCTCCTTCCTGCAGGAGGAGCTCACCGCGCTACGTCGGAAGTTGACGGAGTCTCCCCGGCAGGCCAGGGTCCTCGAAGAGCGTCTCCATGAAGTGCAGGCGAATCTGGTGGCCGTCACGGGCCAGAACGAGCGTCTGGTGGCCACCCTCAAGGAGGCCAGAGACCAGATCGTCGCGCTGAAGGAGGAAGTCGACCGGCTGGCGCAGCCGCCATCCGGATTCGGCGTGTTCCTCGAAAGCAGGGAAGACGGCACGGTGGAGGTCTTCACCGGTGGCCGCAAACTTCGAGTGAACGTCAGTCCAGCGGTGGACGTCGACTCGCTGAAGCGTGGCCAGGAGGTCATGCTCAACGAGGCGCTCAACGTGGTGGAGGCCCTCGGGTTCGAGGAGCTCGGCGAGATCGTGATGCTCAAGGAGCTCCTTGAGGACGGCCGGCGCGCGCTGGTGATCTCGCACGCCGACGAGGAGCGGGTGGTGAAGCTCGCCGAGTCGTTGGTCGGCCAGCCGATCCGGGCGGGCGACTCGCTGCTGCTGGAGCCGCGCTCGGGCTACGTCTACGAGCGCATTCCCAAGTCCGAGGTCGAAGAGCTCGTGCTGGAGGAGGTGCCCGACATCTCCTACGAGGAGATCGGCGGGCTCATGCGGCAGATCGAGCAGATCCGGGACGCGATCGAGCTTCCCTACCTGCACGCCGACCTCTTCCGCGAGCACAAGCTCCGTCCGCCGAAGGGTGTGCTGCTGTACGGCCCGCCCGGCTGCGGCAAGACCCTGATCGCGAAGGCCGTCGCCAACTCCCTGGCCAAGCAGGTCGCGGAGAAGACCGGCCAGTCCGGTAAGAGTTTCTTCCTCAACATCAAGGGTCCCGAGCTTCTCAACAAGTACGTCGGCGAGACCGAGCGGCACATCCGCCTGGTCTTCCAGCGGGCCCGTGAGAAGGCCTCCGAGGGCACCCCGGTGATCGTGTTCTTCGACGAGATGGACTCGATCTTCCGGACCCGAGGCTCGGGCGTCTCCTCCGACGTCGAGAACACCATCGTTCCCCAGCTCCTGTCGGAGATCGACGGCGTCGAGGGCCTGGAGAACGTGATCGTGATCGGCGCCTCCAACCGCGAGGACATGATCGACCCGGCGATCCTGCGGCCCGGCCGCCTGGACGTCAAGATCAAGATCGAGCGGCCGGACGCCGAGGCGGCCAAGGACATCTTCTCGAAATACCTCATCGAAGACCTCCCCCTCCATCCCGAGGACCTCGCCGAGCACGGCGGAAGCCGCGGGGGCACCATCTCGGGCATGATCCAGCGGGTGGTCGAGCGGATGTACACCGAGAGCGAGGAGAACCGCTTCCTCGAGGTGACCTACGCCAACGGCGACAAGGAGGTCCTGTACTTCAAGGACTTCAACTCCGGCGCCATGATCCAGAACATCGTCGACCGCAGCAAGAAGATGGCGATCAAGCAGTTCCTGGAGTCCGGGCAGAAGGGCCTGCGGATCCAGCATCTGCTGGCGGCCTGCGTGGACGAGTTCTCCGAGAACGAGGACCTGCCCAACACCACCAACCCCGACGACTGGGCCCGCATCTCCGGCAAGAAGGGCGAGCGGATCGTCTACATCCGCACCCTCGTGACGGGCAAGCAGGGCACCGAGGCCGGCCGATCCATCGACACGGTGGCCAACACCGGCCAATACCTCTAGTAACACCTGGCAACGCGCGCGATGGCGCGGTCCCCCTGCCGGGGGCCGCGCCGTCGTCGTTCTCCGGACCCGGCCCCCTGGTTCCCGCCCGTCACAGAAGTGAAGTGACGTCACATGGAACCCAATTGATCAAAATGCCGTCCAAGTGGCGTGCGTGAACATTTCGGCCTGGTCGTCAGGTGACCGGCGCGGGGTCTCGCGGAGCGGCTCGGGGGAGCGGCCGCCTCGCGGAACTCGACCTCCTCCGTTTCGTCGCCGCCATGGCGGTGCTCGCCTTCCACTACTTCATCGCCTTCGCCTCGGTGTGGGGTGATCGCCCGTCCAAGCTGTTCCCCGCGATCTCCACGCTGTCCGGCCTCGGCATCCTGGGTGTCGAGCTGTTCTTCATGATCAGCGGATTCGTCATCCTGATGAGCGTCTGGGGCCGGGGGCTGGGCGCGTTCGCCCTGTCCCGGCTGGTGCGGCTCTTCCCCGCCTACTGGGTCAGCGTCGGGGTGACGGCCGCGGTCTACGGCCTGACCGCCGCCACCGCCCTGGACCCCAAGCTCAGCGCCGGGGAGTACGGGGTCAACCTCACGATGCTCCAGCGGGCCTTCGGCGTCTACGACGCCAACGGCGTCTACTGGTCGCTCTGGGTCGAGCTCCGCTTCTACCTGCTGATCTCGGTCCTGGTGCTCGTCGGGGTGACGCTCAACCGCTGCCTGGTCTTCATGGGCGTCTGGCTGCTGGCCGCCGGGTTCTTCGCGGGCAGCGAGGACAAGTGGGTCGACCTCGTGGTGATGCCCAAGTACGCGGCGTACTTCGTCGGCGGCATGGCCTTCTACCTGATGACCAGGCACGGGCCCAGGCTGATCCTGTGGTGCCTGGCCGGGATCAGCGCCGGCCTGGCGGTCAACTCGGCGATCGACCGGGTCGCCGGGCGGATCGAGAAGGTCGGCTACGCCGCGATGCCCGTGCCCGAATGGGCGGTCGCCGCCACCGTGATCTTCTTCTACGTCCTCATGGCGATGGTGGCGCTCGGCTGGCTGAGCCGGCTGCGCTGGCGCGGCCTGGTCACCCTGGGCGCCCTGACCTACCCGCTCTACCTCTTCCACACCACGGCCGCCGTGGTGATCATCCCCGCCCTGCGGGACACGCTGCCGCCCTGGCTGACCGCCGTGGTCACCACGCTGGCCGCGATGGCCTTCTCCTACCTGGTGTACCGGGTGGCCGAACGGCCCGTTCAGGAATTCGTCAAGGCCAGGCGCCGGCGGCGGGCCGTACCGCCGCCCGCGCCGCCCTCCCCGCCACCCTGGGAGCCCTTCGCGACGGGCGAAAAGGCCTCGGTGCCATAACTGTCCGACCACCGGGCATAGTGAAGGGTCTAGGGTCGGGGATATATACGGCGGAGAAGGCAGTCCTGGATGAACAGAGGGTGCGCATGACGGTACGGCGGGTGATGGGCATCGAGACGGAGTACGGCATCTCCGTGCCCGGACAGCCGGGGGCCAACGCGATGGTGACCTCCTCTCAAGTCGTCAACGCCTACCTGGCCGCCTCGGCGGCCAGGGCGCGGCGGGCACGATGGGACTTCGAGGAGGAGAACCCGCTCCGCGACGCCCGGGGCTTCGACCTGTCCAGGGAGGTGGCCGACCAGAGCCAGCTCACGGACGAGGACCTGGGCCTGGCCAACGTGATCCTCACCAACGGCGCTCGGCTCTACGTCGACCACGCCCATCCCGAATACTCCACTCCCGAGTGCACCAACCCGCGGGCCGCGGTGATCTGGGACAAGGCGGGGGAGCGGGTCATGCACGACGCCGCGGTCCGCGCCTCGGCGATCCCCACCAACGCCCCGATCCAGCTCTACAAGAACAACACCGACAACAAGGGCGCCTCCTACGGCTGCCACGAGAACTACCTGATGCGGCGGGCCACGCCGTTCGCCGACATCGTCAGGCACCTGACGCCCTTCTTCGTCTCCCGGCAGGTCGTCACCGGCGCCGGAAAGGTCGGCATCGGGCAGGACTCCCGGGGCGAGGGCTTCCAGATCAGCCAGCGGGCCGACTTCTTCGAGGTCGAGGTGGGCCTGGAGACCACGCTCAAGAGGCCGATCATCAACACCCGGGACGAGCCGCACGCCGACCCGGAGAAGTACCGCCGCCTGCACGTCATCATCGGCGACGCCAACATGTCGGAGATCTCGACCTACCTGAAGCTGGGCTCCACCGCGCTGGTCCTGGCCATGATCGAGGACGGCTACTTCACCCGCGACCTCGCCGTGGAGAATCCTGTCCAGGCGCTGCGCGCGGTCTCCCACGACCCGACGCTCAAATACGAGATCGCGATGCGCGACGGCCGTAGGCTCACGGCGGTCCAGCTCCAGATGGAGTACCTGGAGCTGGCGCGCAAGTATGCCGAGGAGCGCAGCGGCAACGGCGTGGACGAGCTCACCAAGGACGTCCTGGACCGCTGGGAGTCGGTCCTGACCCGCCTGGCCGAGGACCCGATGCAGCTGTCCAGGGAGCTTGACTGGGTGGCCAAGCTGGAGCTGCTGGAGGGCTACCGCACCCGCGACGGCCTTCCCTGGTCCCATCCGCGCCTGCAGCTCGTCGACCTCCAGTACTCCGACATCCGTCCCGACCGCGGCCTGTACAACCGGCTGGTCGCCCGGGGCCGGATGCAGCGCCTGGTCACCGAGGAAGAGGTCCTGCGGGCCGTCGAGGCCCCGCCCAGCGACACGCGGGCCTACTTCCGGGGCCGTTGCCTGAGCCAGTTCAGCGAGTCGGTCGCGGCCGCCTCCTGGGACTCGGTCATCTTCGACATCCCCGGCCGCGAGTCCCTGCAGCGCGTCCCGACCATGGAGCCGCTGCGCGGTACCAGGGCGCACGTGGGCGAGCTGTTCGACCGCTGCCGTACCGCCGCCGATCTGGTGAACGCGCTCACCGGCGAGTAGCGGCGGTCAGTCCGCGGGGTGGTGGCCGTCAGGGCCGCCGCCCCGCTGTCCGTGCTTCCCGGGACGGCCGCGTGGATCGCGTGTTCCGCCGGGATCTGTCCGGATTGACGGGGGATAGGGAACCGGGATACGTTCCGGGTGTTTTGTGGCGGTGCGAGGGAAATCCGGTGAGATTCCGGTGCGGTCGCGCCACTGTAACCGGCCCTTCGGGCTCGGGAGCCAGGTCACTCGGCCGCCACCGACCTACGAAAAGGGACGCGTCAATCCCGAAGGAGGTGGCCGTGAGCCAGATCTCGGCTCCGCACGCCCAGCCCATCCCATGGATCTCCCTCACCCGCTGGCTGCTCGCCGTACCGGTGCTGCTGCTCATCGCCTACCTGGTCGCCTTCGACCAGGGAGCGATCTCGCAGGCCGGCGACTACCTGCACGAACTCATGCACGACGGGCGTCATCTGCTCGGCGTGCCGTGTCACTGAGCCGCACGTGATCACCAAACTCATCGTCCGGGGCATGCTCGCCGGACTGCTCGCCGGGCTGTTCGCGGCCGTTTTCGCCTACACCGTGGGCGAGCCGCGCATCGACCAGGCCATCGCGCTGGAGGAGGCGGCCGCAGCCGCCGCACCCCACTCCCACCAGGAGGCCGAACCCGCCGGCCACTCCCACGGGGAGGGGGAGGCGCCGGTCAGCAGGGACGGCCAGCGCTTCGGGCTCTTCCTCGCCCTCGGCCTGTACGGCGTGGCCGTCGGCGGGCTGTTCGCCCTCGCCTACGCCGCCGTGCGCGGGCGGGCCGGACCCCGATCGGAGCCGGTGCTCGCGATCACTCTCGCGGCCGCCGCGTTCACCGCGATCGTCCTCGTCCCCTTCCTGAAATATCCCGCCAACCCGCCCGCCGTCGGCGACCCCGAGACGATCAACCAGCGCACCGTGCTGTACCTGGTAGCCGTGGTCATCGGGATCCTGGCCGTCGCCGCGGGCGCCGCCACCCACCGCTACGCCGCCCGGAGCGAGCCCTGGCTGCGCTGGACGGCCACGGGCGCCACGGTGCTCCTCCCGGTGGCGGCGGCCTGGATCCTGCTGCCGGAGATCGACGAGGTGCCCCAGGGGTTCCCCGCCGGCCTGCTGTGGGACTTCCGGATCGCCTCCATCGGCACCCAGGCGGTCTTCTGGCTCGGCGTCGGCGCCCTGTTCGCCTTCGCCGCGCGCAGGCGCAGCCCGGTGTGACGGCCCCCTCGGGGGTCACCCGCCTGCTGCTGGTCTGCCACGCCTCGACCTCGGCCACGGCACGGGCCGCGTTCCCGGGCGACGAACCGCTCGACGGACGCGGCCTGCGCCAGGCCGCCGGTCTGGCCGCGCGGTTCGGCCAGGGCTCCGCGGCCTGCGCCGCCGAGCTGCGCTGCACCCAGACGGCCGCGGCGCTCGGCCTGCGGATCGACCCCGACCCGCTGCTGGCCGACTGCGACTACGGCAGGTGGGCCGGGAAGACGCTGGACGAGGTCGAGGCCGGCGAACCCGAGTCCCTTACCGCCTGGCTCACCGACCCCGCCGCCGCGCCCCACGGGGGGGAGTCGATCGCCGGCCTGCTCGACCGGGTGGCCGGCTGGCTCTCCCGCCGGGCTCCCGGCCGGACCGTCGCCGTCACCCACCCTCCGTTCATCCGCGCCGCGGTCGTCCACGCCGTCGGCGCACCCGCCTCCGCCTTCTGGCGTGTCGACGTCGCGCCGCTGGCCCGCGTCGCGCTCACCGGGCGGAGCGGGCGCTGGCGGCTGAGCTATCCCGCATGACGACATCCAAGGAGATCTCGAAGGTGCGTGACCCGCGCTACCCCTTCACCGCGATCGTGGGATCGGAGGACCTGAAACTCGCGCTCATCCTCAACGCCGTCTCCCCCCGCGTCGGCGGGGTGCTGGTCCGGGGCGAGAAGGGGACCGCCAAGTCCACGATCGTGCGGGCGCTGGCGGCGCTCCTGCCCGCCGTCGAGGTGGTGGATGGCTGCCGCTTCTCGTGCGACCCCGCCGCGCCGGACCCCGAGTGCCCGGACGGGCCGCACGAGGTCCGGACCGGGGCCGTCCGGCCCGCGCGCCTGGTCGAGCTGCCCGTCGGCGCCTCCGAGGACCGCCTGGCCGGCTCGCTCGACATCGAACGCGCCCTCACCGAGGGGGTGAAGGCCTTCGAACCCGGCCTCCTCGCGGCCGCGCACCGGGGCGTCCTGTACGTCGACGAGGTCAACCTGCTCCACGACCACCTGGTCGACCTGCTGCTCGACGCCGCCGCGCTCGGCACCTGCTACGTCGAGCGCGAGGGGGTGTCGGTACGGCACGCCGCCCGGTTCCTGCTGGTGGGCACCATGAACCCCGAGGAGGGGGAGCTGCGGCCGCAGCTCCTGGACCGGTTCGGGCTGACCGTGGAGGTCCGGGCGTCGCGGGAGCCGTCCCAGCGGGCGGAGGTGGTACGGCGGCGCCTGGCGTTCGACGCCGAGCCGGCGGGGTTCGCCACCCGCTGGTCCGAGCGGGAGCGGGCACTGGCGGCGCGCATCGCCGAGGCGCGGGCCCGGGTGGCGAACGTGGTCCTGCCGGACTCCGCGCTCCGGCAGATCGCCACGGTCTGCGCGGCGTTCGAGGTGGACGGCCTCCGCGCCGACCTGGTCACCGCGAACGCGGCGATCGCCCACGCCGCCTGGCGGGGCCGTACCACCGTCACCGCCGACGACGTGCGCGAGGCGGCCAGGCTCGCCCTCCCGCACCGCCGCCGCCGGGACCCGTTCGACGCACCCGGCCTGGACGAGTCCAAGCTGGAGGACCTCCTCAGCCGGGTCCCCGACGAGCCCGACGACGACCCGGACCCCGACGCCCCGGACCCCGGCGGTCCCGGCGGGGGCGGTTGTGCCGAGGACGGCTCCGGCGGTGAAGCCCCCGGAGGGGACGGTTCCGGCGGGGACGGCTCCGGCGGGGAGGGGACCCGTCCCACACCCCCCGGCGCCGCGGACACAGGCGCCGCGCACGCGGGCCCCGGCGCCCCGTCGCCCGACGTCCCGTCGCCCGGGGCCGGGCCGGCCGCGGACCCGGCACGGGAGGCCGGCGCCACCCGTCGCGACCAGGCCTTCGACGCGGATCCGGCGCGGCCGGCCAGGCTGTTCACCGTCCCCGGGATCGGCGCCGGCGCCCCCGGGCGGAGGTCGAGGGCCAGGACCCCTCTGGGCCGGACCACCGGCGCCCGGACCCCCGAGGGCCGTCCCGCCTCCCTGCACCTGAAGGCGACCGTCGGCGCCGCGGCGCCGTACCAGCTCGGCCGCGGCAGGAGCGGCCCCGGCCTGCTGCTGCGGCGCGAGGACCTCAGAGAGGCCGTCCGCGAGGGCCGCGAGGGCAACCTGGTGCTGTTCGTCGTGGACGCGAGCGGATCCATGGCGGCCCGGCAGCGCATGCGCGCCGTCAAGGCGGCCGTGCTGGGCCTGCTGCTCGACGCCTACCAGCGCCGTGACAAGGTCGGGCTGGTCACCTTCCGCGGCACCCGCGCCGACCTGGTCCTGCCGCCCACCTCCTCCGTCGAGGCGGGCGCGGCCCGGCTGCGCGACCTGCCCACCGGCGGCCGCACCCCGCTCGCCGCGGGACTGCTCCGGGCCGCCGAGGTGCTGCGGGTGGAGCGCCTGCGCGACCCCGCCAGGCGTCCGCTGGTGGTCCTCGTCACCGACGGGCGGGCCACCTCCGGCACCGTCGAGGAGTCCCACCGCGCCGCGGGGCTGCTGGCCGGGGTGACGGGCGTGGTGGTGGACTGCGAGAACGGGCACGTCCGCCTCGGCCTGGCCCGTTCCCTGGCGGAACGGATGGGCGCCGAGACCGTGCGCCTCGACGACCTCGCCGACCTCGCCGGGATGATCCGTGAGCGGCGGGCCGCCGCATGACAGTGACCGCATGACAGCGAAAGGTGATTGACGATGCCTCAGGGCAGACCGGTCAGCGTGCCCGAGGACGGCCTGACCACCCGGCAGCGCCGCACCCGGCCGCTGCTGATCGTGCACACCGGGCCCGGCAAGGGCAAGTCCACCGCCGCCTTCGGCCTGGCCCTGCGCGCCTGGAACCAGGGCTGGCCGATCGGGGTGTTCCAGTTCGTCAAGTCCGCCAAGTGGCGCATCGGCGAGGAACGCGCCCTGCGGGTGCTCGGAGACTCCGGCGAGGGGGGAACGGTCTCCTGGCACAAGATGGGGGAGGGCTGGTCCTGGATCCAGCGGCCGGGCAGCGAGGAGGATCACGCCGCCGACGCCCGTGAGGGCTGGGAGCAGATCAAACGCGACCTCGCCGCCGAGACCTTCCGCCTGTACGTGCTCGACGAGTTCACCTACCCGATGAAATGGGGCTGGATCGACGTCGACGAGGTGGTCGGCACCCTGGCCGGGCGTCCGGGCGGTCAGCACGTCGTGGTCACCGGCCGCGACGCCGACCCCCGCCTGCTCGCCGCCGCCGACCTGGTGACGGAGATGGGCAAGGTCAAACACCCCATGGACGCCGGGCAGAAAGGCCAGAAGGGCATCGAATGGTAGCCCGCCTGGTAGTCGCCGCCCCGGCCTCGGGAGCCGGGAAGACCACCGTGGCGACCGGGCTGATGGCCGCCCTCACCCGCCGGGGGATGGCGGTCTCCCCGCACAAGGTGGGCCCCGACTACATCGATCCCGGCTACCACGCCATGGCCACCGGCCGCCCCGGGCGTAACCTCGACCCGTGGCTGGTGGGCGAGGAACTCCTCGCGCCGCTGTTCCTGCACGGCGCGGCCGGGGCCGACCTCGCCGTGGTCGAAGGGGTGATGGGCCTGTACGACGGGGCGGGCGCCAGCGAGTTCGCCTCCACCGCCCATGTCGCCAGGCTGCTCGACGCCCCCGTGGTCCTGGTCGTGGACGCGGCGAAGCAGAGCCGGTCGGTGGCCGCGCTCGTGCACGGGTTCGCCTCCTACGACACCCGGCTCAGGTTCGGCGGGGTGATCCTCAATCGGATCGGCTCCGCCCGGCACGAGGACATCTGCCGCGAGGCCCTCGCCGAGAGCGGCGTCCCGGTGCTGGGCGCGATCCGCCGCAGCGACGCCGTCGCCACCCCCTCCCGGCACCTGGGCCTCGTCCCCGCCGCCGAACGCCGGACGCGCGCCACCCGGGCCATGGACGCCGCCGCCGCCCTCGTCGAGGACTCCTGCGACCTGGAGGAGCTGGTACGGCTCGCACGCACGGCCCCGCCGCTGCGCGCCCGCCCGTGGACGCCCGGTCCGGCCACGGCCCTCACAGGCCCCGCGGCGGCCGGGTCCGGCGCGGCGGTCACGCGGACCGCGCCGGACCCGGAGAGCGCCCGGCCCCCCGGGGCCCCGGTGCGGATCGCGGTCGCGGGCGGTCAGGCGTTCACCTTCGGCTACGCCGAGCAGGCCGAGCTGCTGACGGCCGCCGGAGCGGAGGTCGTCGCCTTCGACCCGCTCACCGACGAGGCCCTGCCCGAAGGGACGCGGGGGATCGTCGTCGGCGGCGGCTTCCCCGAGGTCCACGCGGCCGAGCTGTCCGCCAACGAGCCGCTGCGCGGGGAGGTCGCCGCCTTCGGCGGGCCGATCTCCGCCGAGTGCGCGGGCCTGCTGTATCTCGCCAGGGAGCTGGACGGCCGGCCGATGTGCGGGGTCCTGGACGTGGAGGCCGGGATGACCGGCTCGCTCACCCTCGGCTACCGGGACGCGGTGGCCGTCCGGGACTCGGCGCTGACCAGGGACGGCGAGCGGTATCGCGGGCACGAGTTCCACCGCACCGCCGTACGGCCCGCGCCGGAGCGGCCCCTGTTCCGCTGGCGGGGCGGCGCCGACGGGTTCGCCGACGACCGGGTGGTCGCCTCCTACCTGCACCTGCACTGGGCCGGCAGCCCCCAGCTGGCCGCCCGGTTCGTGCGGGCGTGTCACCGGGTCCCCGCGACCCCCGTGCGCGGTTCCGCGCCCCCCGCGCCGGGGACGAGCCGGCCTACGAGGTGAAGGGCCCGGCGGCGGGGAAGCGCGCCGCCGGCAGCTGCGGCGGCGCCACCGCGACCCCCTCCAGCCGGAGGATCTCCGACAGCAGACGCGCCGCCTGGCCGGCGGGCATGCGGGCCGCCGGATCGCGCCGGAGCAGCCCTTCGAGGACCGTCCAGAGCGGCCCGGCCTTCGCCGGCGGATCCGGATTCCTGGTCATCGCCGTGCTCAGCACCGCCAGTGAGTCGGACTCGGGGTACGGCGAGCGCCCCTCCACCGCGAAATACAGGCACGCCCCGAACGACCACAGGTCGGCCGCCGGGGTGGCCGCCCTGCCCCGCAGCCGTTCCGGCGCCGTGTAGGCGGGCGCGCAGCCGATCGGCACGGTCGTCGACGCGCTCGCCTCCCCGCTCAGCGCCGCGATGCCGAAATCCGACAGCACCACCCGGTCGCCGGTCAGCAGGATGTTGCCCGGGTTGATGTCCCGGTGCAGCACGCCGGCGCCGTGCGCGTGCCGTAGCCCCGACAGCAGCTGGAAGCCGATCCAGGCCGCCCAGTGGACCGGCAGATGACCCAGGTGCCGCACCGTCTCCTTCAGCGTGAGGGCCTCCAGCAGCTCCATCACGATCCAGAGCCGGCCGCCCTCCTCCAGCAGGTCGTGCACGGAGACCACCGCCGGGTGGCTCAGCCGCCCGGCCGAGCGCGCCTCGCGCAGCGCCCGGCGGCGCGCCTCCTCCAGGTCCGCCCCGTGCTCCCGGAAGTACGGCTGAATTTCCTTGATCGCCACATTCCGGCGGAGCCGTGAATCGTGGGCGCGCCACATGATGCCCACGCCGTCCCGGCCCATCGGTGAAGTCAGCTGATAACGACCGCCCAGCAGGCGCGTCTTTCCCGTTCCCGTTCCCATGAACCACCCGTTGAAGTAGAAGCCGGGCCCCTCAGCTGATTCATATTTTCATCTGGAACGGTGCACCATGTCGCCGCGATACGTAATTGCGCATAACGATTGAGTAGCACGGATGTGGTGAAGTATTGATTTGACTTCTTAAACTCCGCACAACAATCGGACGGGCCGCCGGCGTGTCCGCGGCGCGGCGGGGACGGGCCGGATCGGGCCGTCCCCGCCGCGCCGGATCAGGCCGCGCTGGAACAGCGGACACCGGCCAGCATGGCCGAGGTCTGCTCGGCGCTCAGCCGCGCCCTGGGGTCCTTGCGCAGCAGCCCGCGCAGGATCGGCTCCAGGGGGCCCGCCCGGCGCGGCGCGCGCGCCGGCTCCCGCAACGCCTCCACCAGGGCGGCCATCGAGGTGACCGTCCGGAACGGGGTCCGCCCCTCCACCGCCATGTAGAGGGTCGCCCCGAACGACCACATGTCCGCCTCGCGGGTGCCGCCCCGGCCGTGCAGGGCCTCCGGTGCGATGAACGCCGGCGTGCCCCGCATCGAGGTGCTCGCCGTCCCCTCCGGTGCGGCGAAGCCGAAGTCGGCCAGCACCACCCGGTCCCCGGTCAGCATGATGTTGGCCGGTTTGATGTCGCGGTGGATCACCCCGCCGTCGTGCGCGTGCCGCAGCGCCTCCAGCAGCCGGCGTCCCATCGCGGCGACCAGGTCCGCCGGGAGCGGCCCCGCCTGCACCAGCGTGTCGTGCAGGGTCAGGGCCTCCAGGAACTCCATGACGATCCAGAGCCGTTCGGCCTCCTCGGCCAGGTTGTGCACCGTGACGATGCCCCGGTGGCTCAGCCGCGCCGCCATCCGGGCCTCGCGCACCACCCGCCGCCGCCGCTCGGCGGCCTCGGGGCCGGGAGGCAGGGCGATCTCCTTGAGCGCCACTTCCCGCTCCAGTAGCAGGTCGTAGGCACGCCAGACGACGCCGGTCGCTCCGCGGCCGACGGGGGAGGCGAGTTTGTACCGGCTGGCGACGATGGTGCTCACCGGTCAATGATCGCAGTTTCGCACCCCCTCGGCCTAACTGGAACGGTCCGGGCGTGTCAGAAAAGCTCTGAAATATGCGAATCTACATAGTGAAGGCGGTCAGATGAGGCCGATGCCCAGCGTCAGCGTCCCGGCGCCCAGCGACACGCCGCCGAGGGCCACCAGCCAGATCAGCTTGTTCGGCTTGGTGTCCGAGGGGCGCACGACCGACAGGAAGAAGCCGATCGGCATGAGGATCGGCGCCGCCACGATCAGGGCGCGGGTCAGGGTCTTCAGGTCGCCGGACAGGTCGGCCTGGTCGATGTAGACCATCGCGACCAGCGCGAAGAGCACCAGGATGCCCGCGTGGGCGTGCCCGGCCCGCCACAGGCCCCGCCGTACCGGGTTGTCCAGGTAGCCGGGGATGTCGCGCATGATGTGCGCGAGCAGGGAGAGCCCGCCGAAGGCGATGGTGGGCACGGTGATCAGGAGCACGCCGGCGGTGCTCAGCGATGACGGCGACATGGGGGTCCCTTCATTGGATAGTGACGCTAGCCAATTATTGGATAGAGGTGCTATCCAGTCAACTGGGAAGGATTTGCCTCAGGGAGAGGGAGAGGGTTCCCTTGCAGGCAGGACCTCGGGGGCGGCCTCGGCGGGCTCCCGCAAAGATCGCGGGACGATCCGCGCGCAATGTCCGCCGGTTCGGGGAAGATATGAAGCACAAGCGTCCCCCAAGCGGAGGTGCCACAGATGGCGAGCAAGGACACCGGCGGCCAGAAGCACACCAGCCGGAGCGACAAGGAGGTGGAGGAGACCACCGCGGTGGACTCCTCCGACGTCCAGGAGCGCAACGAGAAGCTCTCGGACGACGTCGACGCGATCCTCGACGAGATCGACGAGGTGCTCGAGGAGAACGCCGAGGAGTTCGTGAGGAGCTACGTGCAAAAGGGCGGGCAGTAGAGGAGGAGTCCGCTTTCCGGGGCAGGGGTGGGAGCGGATTCGCCGCCGAGTCCGAAAACCCGTCCCGGCCGCGGGCCGGCCGGCCCGCTCTCCGAGTCCGGGTCCGACACGCGGACGGCGGACGGCCGCGCCCGCTGCCGCGAGGAGTGCGTCAAGAGGCGCCCCGCCGAGAGTCCCGAAAAACGCGCGGCAGGGCAAGGCGAGCCGTCCGGAAACGGCCCGCGGTTTCCGAGGGCACAAATGCCATCCGAAATGCCGAGAGATCAAAACGCGAGCCGAATTCACCGATAAACGATCCCAATCGCACAGACCGGCCGGCGCGCTCAGCCCGCTCTCGTCAGGTGAAGGGTCGCGATCTCGAAGGGGCGCAGCGGTAGCCGTACGACACCGCCGGTGACTTCCAGCCGCTCGCCCGCCACGCCGAGCACGTCGGCGCGGCGGGCGGCATCGAACGGCCCGCGGACGACGGCCTCGGTGACCGAGGGGTGCTCGGCCACGACACGGATCTCCAGCACGTCGCCGCGCTCGCGCAGCGCCGTGAGCACCACGCCCGTGCCCTCGACGGCGAGGGACGCGCCGGCGTGCTCCGGGGACCTGCCCGGCCCCCCGGCGGCCGGGGAGGCGGCCGGGGCGCGGCCCGACCCCGGCACGGCCAGCAGCGCGTGCCGATACTCCTCCGCCAGGCGCGGCAGTCCCGCCTGGTGCCAGGTGCCCGTGTGGGGCAGTACGGCCAGGCGCGTCGTGACCGGTCCGGGGCACTGGGCGGCGGGGGTGGGCAGCTGGGGCCCGGCGGGCTCGTCGCGGTAGGCGTTGCGGTTCCTGGACAGCAGGCCCACCGAGCGGATCAGGGTGAGGGCCAGCTCGCCGCCGGTCAGCTCGTACTCGGTCACCTGGTCCAGCAGGACCGCCAGGCCGCCGGCGGTGACGAAGCCCTCGGCGGGGAAGGTGGGCAGGGGCTCCTCGCCGCAGCCGCCCTCACCGGTCAGGCCGCGCCGTACGACCGACAGCTGCCCTTCGGAGAAGGACTCCGCGGCGGGGGAGGGGAGGGGGGCGTGCCAGCGGACCCGGTGGTCGCGGCAGCGGTTGTCGAAGGACATCTCCAGGCGCAGGTAGGGCTCGCCCGCGCGGAGCTCGGCCCTGGTGGTGACGGTGACGTTCTCGGTGACCGGGGAGCGGCCGTCCGGGGTGGCGCCGGACGGCCAGGCGTAGTCGCGGCGGATCTCCAGCACCGACACCAGCGGTCCGGCGCAGACGCTCTCGACCTCGACCCGGCCGGGGGTGTCGACGAGGGTGTCGGGGCGGGGCGGGGCGTGGTTGTAGGTGTCGCCGGCGTCGCCGCCGTCGACGACGCGGCCCACGCCGTGGGCCTCGGCGCCGTCCGCGAACAGCGACAGGGTGCCGTCGGGGGCGACGGTGACGCGCAGCAGGCCGTTGTCGAGCGTGCCCTCGGCGGGGCGTGCCCAGCCGGGGGAGTCCGGAGCCGGAGCCGGTTGCGAGGCGGGGACGGAGGTGAGGACGGTGCGGCCGAACGGCGCGACGGTGACCTGGGCGGCGACGGTGACGACCGGTTCGGCGCGGGTGCGCACCCGCCAGGGGCCGGGCCGGGCGGCGGCGCCGTCCAGGACCGCCGCGCGCAGGTCGGCGTAGTCGTAGCCGGGGGTGGCGTGGCGGCCGACGACGACGGTGAAGACGTCGCCGTCGGCGGACCAGGAGACGATCTCCTGGCCGAAGAGCTCGCGTTCGTGGATCCGGCCGAGGAGCTGGGTGAGGTCGTCCATGACGGTCTCGTCGAGGAGGGTGGGGGCCAGCTCCAGCCGCTGTGCCGGCACCCGGCCGCCGTCCGGGGCGGACAGGGCGGCACGGCTCTCGGGCAGGTCGGCCAGGACGAGGGCCGTGCGCGGGAAGGGGGAGGGGTTGACGACGACGAGGGCGTCGCGGGAGGCCCGGTCGGCGAGGGAGGCGCTGACCATGTCGACGACGGCCTGGCCGATCTGCTCGGCCTCGGCGATGCGGGCGGCGACCTGCTGGGCGGTCTCGTCGGCGCCGCAGCCGGTGATGGAGTCGTGGCCGCTGCAGGCGATGAGGCGGCGCCAGGCCATGTCGAGTAGTTTCGCGGCGGCGGTGCCGCCGGGCAGCCAGAGCGCAGACAGGGGCTCGGCGTAGCGGGTGACGACGCGCTCGGCGCGGGCCATGGCCTGCTTGGCGGGCATGCGCGCGGAGATGACGCCGGGCAGGATGTTGGCGCGGGCGTGGGAGCGCAGCTCGCCGTGGACGGCCGGCAGGCCCGTGACGGAGGGGTCCTGGGCGGTGACGTAGTCGTGGAGGGTGGCGATGCGCAGCCCGGCGGCGGTGATGTCGGCGGCGGGGGCGCTGTGGTCGGCGCCGTACATGGCGAGCAGGGGGCCGGCGGGGTGCCAGGGGCGCAGGGTCTCGGTGAAGGCGGCGAGGCGGTCGGCGAGGGCCTCCGGGGGGCCGCTGAACAGCGCGACGGCGTTGCCGTACCCGCCGGGCAGGTACTGGGTGCGGACGGCGGTGCCGTCGGCGCCGATCCAGGCGAAGGCGTCGCGGTCGACCGAGGCGGGCACGCCGCGCCACAGGCAGGCGTGTTCGAGGCCGGCCTGGCGCAGGATCTGCGGCATCTGGGCGCAGTGGCCGAACTGGTCGGGCAGGTATCCGACGTGCATGACGCCGCCGAGTTCGGCGGCGCCGCGCATGCCGTACTCCAGATTGCGGATCAGCGTCTCCCCCGAGCAGAGGAACTCGTCGGCGAGGATGAGCCACGGTCCGGCGGCGAAGCGGCCCTCGGCGACGAGCCGCCTGACGGCGGGGAGCCGTTCGGGGCGGATCTCCAGGTAGTCCTCCAGGGCGGCGAGCTGGCCGTCCATGGTGAAGCGGTAGCCGGGGTCGGCGGCCATGGTGTCGAGGACCTCGTCGAGCATGCGGACCAGGCCGAGCCGGAACCGCTGGAAGGGCAGGTACCACTCGCGGTCCCAGTGGGTGTGGGGGACGACCACGATGTCAGGCGTCATGCGCCTCGCCTCCGATGGACGGTCCGGCGACCGATTTGATGATCTTCTGGGCTGTCACGATGTCCGCCAGGCCGCCGGCGAGCCCGGTGAGCGGGGGAGTGCCCTCGGTGACGAGGGCGTGGAAGGCCTCAAGCTGGCGTTCGAAGGCCTCGGACACGTCGCGATGGACCGTCCTGACCTCCGTGGTTCCGTCCAGGGAGCTGGAGGTCAGGACGGTGGGGGCGTTCATCAGGTAGGGGGAGGGGAAGACCAGCTCCAGCGTGCCGTCCTCGTGGTGGACGCTGACGGTCTCCCGGTAGGCGGGGTGGCCGGGCAGGTAGTGCCAGCGCAGGCTGTAGCGGCCCCGCTCCAGGGCCCCGCCGACCTCCAGGGAGGGCCCGTCCCACACGGCGGTGTGCTCGACGGTGGCGGGCGGGCCGCTGAAGGTGCGCATCAGCGCCAGGTCGTGGCTGAGGCTGCCGAGCACGACTCCGGAGTACAGCGATCTGATCGGCGCGGAGGCGGCCCCCAGGGCGGCGTCCAGGGCCTCCTCGTCGGCTCTGAGCCACGGTTCGAGCGCCGCCGGGGAGGGGCGTGAGGGCCGGACGCGGGCGAAGGCGAGCTGTGCCTCGCCGGTGGGGTGCAGCACGGTGACGTCCAGGTGCCGGACGGCGTGGCCTTCCAGGAGCGCGACGGCCCGCCGTACGGCCGGGTCGTACTGCTTCATGTAGCCCACCATCAGCCGCGCCGTGTTCCTCAACGCGCGCGCCTCGGCCTGGCTGTAGGCGAGGGGTTTCTCGCACAGCACGGCCAGGCCGCGCTCCAGCGCGGCGGCCACGAGGGCCCCGTGGGATCCGGCGGTGAGCACGACGAGCGCGTCGAAGCCCCCGTGGTCGAGCATCGCCGCGGGGTCGGAGAACCAGCGCGCCCCGGTCTGCCGGCCGGCGGACTCCGCCTGCGCGGGGTCGAGGTCGCATACGGCGTCCACCTCGAACAGCTCCCGGCGTCTGGCCAGCAGTGGCAGGTAGATGGCCTGCGCGGCGACCCCCAGCCCCACGATCGCGATCTTCATCGGTACCTCCGCAGGATGTCCTGGCCTTCGGGTCGGGTGGCCGCCCCCGCCCTCAGGCGGGGGCGGCGGTCACGTGCACAGGGCCATCACCTCGTTGCGGTGGGTCTCCAGCCGGTGGGGTCCGGGCCGGGCCGGGACGGTGACCCGGTCGCCGATGACGGCCCGCCGCATGTCCGGTCCCCACAGCACCAGCCCGTCGCCGCCGACGATGAGGAAGTCGTCGCCGTGGCGGAGCAGCAGCGGCCCGTCGGGAGTGGCGGACACGGCGGTGCGGCCGGCGCGCAGCCCTTCGAGGGGGTCGTCGGCGAGCACCCAGGTGGTGGGGTCGCCGGGCGGGTGGCCCTCCTCGGGCCGGTGGTAGTCGCTGCCGCCGATCATCGTGGCCCCGGCCGACCAGAGCTGCGTCCAGGCCAGCGGCGCGCCCCAGGTCCGGTCCCACCAGCTCCAGTGCCACACCTCGACGGCGGGCGGCCGCGCGGTCATGGCGTGGCGCCACGCGCAGTCGCCGGCGACGGGATGGTTGATCGACAGCACCCCGCCCCTGTCCCGCACGGTCCGCGCCCACAGGTCGGGGCTGTCGCGGAAGTCGATCCAGCCGATGTCGCCGAAGGCGTTGGCGTGGCCGAGGTCGGTGGTGACCTCCTGGCCGGGGAGGAGGGTGATGGCCGCGTAGGTGGCGGCGGCGGGCAGCTCCGCGTGGTGGCTGACGGTGTTGTGGTCGGTGACGGCGAGGAAGTCCAGGCCCCGGTCGGCGGCCAGGCAGGCGAGCTCGGAGACGCTGAGCGAGCCGTCGGAGTGGACGGTGTGGGCGTGCAGGTCTCCGGCGAGCCAGCGCAGCCCGCCGAGCGGGGGCAGGCCGCGCCTGGTCGCGGCCGGCTCGCGGGGCGGGGGAGGGGGCCGCAGGCCGGGCCGGGCCGGCGGCCTGACGGGCGGGGACAGGTGCGGGATGACGCTCAGCTCGTACGGCAGGCCGCCCGGCGGGACGCGGTGGAGGCCGAGCAGGATCCGCCACACGCCGGGTTCGGGCTCGCCGGACAGGTAGCCGGGGGTGGCCCAGGCGGGAGTGACCGTGTATTCGGAGCGGGCGCCACCGGACCAGCCGCGGAAGCCCAGTGGCCCGTGGCAGCCGAGGTCCAGCACGCCCGCGGAGCGGTCGTAGGAGAGCCGGACGGTGAAACCGCGGGCGTCGGCGGGCAGCTCGAACGGGACGTCGTGGACGGGGGCGGTGAGGCGGTCCTCCAGGGTCCAGCGGCCGGTGACGCGCAGCGCCCTCATGCCTGGCCCGCCAGCCGGCCGTCGTGGTAGACGAGGGCGCGTCCGCGCCGGGGGACCGCCCAGGCGGCCGTGCCGACGGCGGGCTCGTGACCTTCGCCGACGACGGCCTGGACGAGGTGGTCCGGGCCTTCCAGGGTGACGAGGGTGGCGGTGCCGAGGTTCTCCAGGACGGCGACCTCGCCGGGGAAGCCGTCGTCCCGGCGGGTGGCCGACAGGTCGGTGTACTCCGGACGCACGCCGTACACGATCGGTTCCCCCTCGGGCAGGTCCCCGGGTGCGGGCAGTGCGGCCCCCGCCACGTGGAGCACGCCGTCGCCGGCCCTGCCGGGCAGCAGGTTCATCGGGGTCGAGCCGATGAAGGAGGCGACGAAGGTCGTGGCGGGCCGGTGGAAGATCTCGGCCGGGGTGCCGACCTGGACGATCCGCCCGGCGTCCATGACGGCGATCCGGTGGGCCAGCGCCAGGGCCTCGCCCTGGTCGTGGGTGACGAACACGGTGGTGACGCCGAGCTCGTCCTGCAGGCGTTTGAGGAAGGTGCGGGCCTCCAGGCGGAGCCGGGCGTCGAGGTTGGACAGGGGCTCGTCGAACAGGAACACCCGGGGGCGGCAGGCGACGGCCCGGGCGAGCGCGACCCGCTGCTGCTGGCCGCCCGACAGCTGCCCGGGGCGCCTGCCGAGCAGTCCGGTCAGGCTGAGCCGGTCGGCGACCTCGGCCGCCCTGGCCTCCCGCCGGGCGCGGGGCGTCTTTCTGATCCGCAGCGGGTAGGCGATGTTGGCGGCGACGTCCATGTGAGGGAAGAGGGCGTAGTCCTGGAACACCATGGCGACGTCGCGGCGGCCGGGCGCGAGCGTGGTCACGTCGGTCCCGCCGATGCCGATCCTCCCGGAGGTGGGGGTCTCGAGGCCGGCGATGCTCCGCAGCAGCGTGGTCTTGCCGCAGCCGGAGGGGCCCAGCAGCGCGAAGAACTCGCCCTCCCCGATGTCGAGGTCGAGGGAGTCGAGCGCCCGCACTCCTCCGGGGAACACCTTGGTCAGGCCGTGCACGGAGATCACCGCTTGATCCCTCCATGGAAGCGGAAGCCGTACCTGCTGCTGACGAACAGGTACATCAGTACCACCGGCAGCGAGTAGAGCAGGGAGAACGTCGAGATGAGCGAGAGGTTGGGCTGGCCGCCCTCGGTGTAGAGGGTGTAGAGGACGACCGAACCGGGGGATTTCTCCGGGTCGCGCAGCAGGATGTACTGGAGCAGGAAGCCGCCCCACACGTTGGCCACCGCCCACACCGCGATCGTGGCCAGGCCCGGCCGCACCACCGGGACGACGATGTGCCGCAGGATCTGCAGCGGCGAGGCGCCGAAGACCCGCGCGGACTCCTCGTAGGAGGTGGGGGTGGCGTCCATGAAGTCCTTCAGGATGAAGATCGCCGCGGGCAGCAGGCCGCCGGAGACGGTGAGGACGACCCCCAGATGGGTGTCGACCAGCTCCAGCCGGGAGGCCAGCTCGAAGATCGGCACCATCGCCGCGGTCCCGGTGACCACCGACGAAAGCAGCAGCAGCACGTAGAGCAGCGCGTCGCGGCCGGGCACCCTGACCCGGGACAGGGCGTAGGCGGCCAGCGCGGCCAGGACGACCACGAGTGCCGCCGCGCCGCCCGCCTGGATGATCGAGTTGCCGACGGAGCCGAGCGCGTAGGGGTTGTCGAGGATGGCCCGGAAGTTGTCCAGTGTGAACTCCGGGAGCGACACCGTGATGGAGGGGTGCGCGTCGAACGGCGCCGAGGCCAGCCAGAGCATCGGCAGTGCGAAGAAGGCGGCGACGACCGCGAGGAGGACGGCCGAGGCGATCCGGCCGAGCACGTGCCCGACGAGACTCATCCGGAGACCTCCCCGCGGTCGCGGAGCAGGCGCAGGTAGGCCAGGGCGAAGACGAGGTTGATCAGGAGGATGAGGAGGGAGACGGCCGCGCCGAAGCCGAGCTGCCCGTCGCGCAGGGCCACGTTGTAGACGTAGACGGGCAGGATCTCCGTGCGTCCCTCGGGGCCGCCGGCGGTGAGCAGGAAGGGGGTGAAGTCGTTGAACGTCCACAGGCTGGTCAGCAGCACGTTGGTGAGGACGTGGCCCTTGATCCGGGGCAGGACCACGTCGCGCAGCTGCTGGAAGGCGGACGCCCCGGCCAGGCGGGCGGTCTCCAGATGGGACGGGGGCACGTTCTCCAGGGCCGCGGAGTAGAGCATCATCGAGAAGGCGGTGCCCCGCCAGGTGTTGAACACGATGATCGACAGCATCGGGTGGTCGAGCAGCCAGGCCGCGCCGGGGGTGCCGAGCAGGGCGTTGAGCGTGCCGCCGTCGCGGTCCAGCAGGGCGATCCACAGGAACGCCACCACCGAGCCCGGCAGGATCCACGACAGCAGCACCAGTGCCTCGACGAGCCGGCGTACGGGCCCGCGCCGGTCGCGCATGATCCACGCGAGGGCGAATCCCAGTCCCGCCTGCCCGATGATCGCCGACCCCAGCACGAACTGCACGGTCAGCCAGACCGAGCCCCGGAACCGCTCGTCGCCCAGGGCGGTGGCGTAGTTGCCGGCCCCCACCAGCCGGGGATCCGCCGCCGCCGTCCCGGTCAGCCGGTAGTCGGTGAGCCCGAGGTAGATGGTCCAGATCGCCGGGAACACCAGGAAGACCCCGATGAGCACGAGCGCGGGCAGCGCGAACGCGACCGCCCGCCCCCGCCCCAGCCCCGCCGCGTCAGTTCGCGACGTTGCCGGAGCCACCGACCAGCCTCTCCACCTTGGCCCGGTAGGCGGCGGCGGCCTCCTGGACGGGCTTGCCGGAGACGACGTCCGCCGTCGCCTCCTGCAAGGCGGCCGACACCTGGGGGTAGACGGCCAGGCCGGGGCGGTAGACGGTGATCGGCAGGACCTCCTCGGAGACGAACTTCAGCATCGGGTCGGCGGCGAGGACCTCGGCGTTGACGTCGGAGCGGGAGGTGACGCGGGCGGCTCCGGCCAGCTCGGCCTTGACCGCCTCGGCGGAGTGCATGAAGGACAGCAGTTCCCAAGCCTGCCGGGGATGCTCGGAGAAGGGGTTCAGCACCCGTACGGCCCCGCCGGACATGCTGACGAAGTCCTGGCCGCGGACCCCGGCCCCGGGCTGCTTGGCCGGGATCCTGGTGTAGCCCACCACCCGGTCGCGCTCGGCCATCGGGGCCACGCCCGTCTTGGGGTCGACCACCGCCCGCCAGAAGTAGTCGCCCTCCGCCAGGATGCCGATCCTGCCGTCGGCGAACTCGGCGAAGGACTTGTCGCGGCCCTTGGCCTCCTGCTGGAGCTTCGGGTCGCCCAGGCCGCCGGAGTAGATCTGCCGGTAGAACTCCAGCACGTCCTTGACCGCCTGCGAGGAGCCGGCCCACTTGCCGCCGGAGTAGATCTCCGTACCGGTGCCGGCCAGCAGGGGCAGCGCGCCCTGCATCGTGGTCGCCTCACCCATCGCGGTGCCCGCGTTGATCTGGATCGGCGTCACGCCGGGCAGTCTCTTCAGCGCCGCCCCCGCGTCGAGGATCTCCTGCCAGCTCTTCGGCTGCCAGGGCTCCGGCAGGCCGGCTCTGCCGAACAGCTCCTTGTTGTAGTACAGGACCCGTCCGTCGGTCCCCTGCGGCAGCCCGTACTTCCTGCCGTCGAAGATGCCCAGGCCCTGCACGGCCTGGGGGATCTGCTGCCACCCCTCCCACGTCTCGACGGCCGTCCCGCCCAGCTCGGTGAGGGGTTTGAGATACCCGGCCTGGGCGAACTCCCCGACCCAGATCCCGTCGAGGTCGATCACGTCGGCGCCGGTCCTCGACTTCAGGTCCAGTGCGACCTTGGTCTTGTACTGCTCGTCGCCCACGCCGTTCGGCTGGAACAGCACGTGGACCTCGCGCCCCGCCGCCTTCTGCGCGGCCTCGAACCTGGGGATCACCCACTGTTTGATCCATTCGGCGGCTGCCGCGTTCTTGCCGCCGGAGATGGCGTTGGCGGTGATGGTCAAGGTGATGCCGTCCTCCCCGGCGGGGGTGCCGGAGCCGCAGGCGGGCAGCGCGAGGACGGCGGTCGTCAGTGTCGCAATCAGGACAGGTCGGTGGAAGAGTCTCACGGTGACCTCTGCTGGGTGGAGGCATGTCACGACAACTCGACAATTACACGGGCTTACTCGGGCGTAAAGATTCAATGATCCGGTCGGAGGGGGTTCGCGCTGAGCTGATCCAGGGAAGTGCATGCAGCACGGCAAGATGAGTAAGGTCGGGCCTTAAAGGACCGCACCTTTGGAGGGAGTCGCGTGGGATCGCACAGGGACCTGCCCGCCGGCATGGTGAATCACATCTTCACGAACAGCGGCATTTCCTCGTTCACCGAGTTCGTCGGCTCCTACGCGCCGGACTTGTTGCCCGGCCGAAACGAGACCCTGGCAGCCCCGGTCGGCGACCGGATTCCACACGCCACCACGATCGTCGCGGCGACCTGCGCGGGTGGCGTGGTGATGGCCGGTGACCGCCGGGCGACCTCGGGGAACATCATCTCCCAGCGAGACATGGAGAAGGTGTTCCGAACCGACGACTACTCGTGCATGGGCATCGCCGGGACGGCGAGCACCGGCATCGAGATGGCCCGGCTCTACCGGGTCGAGCTCGAGCACTACGAGAAGATGGAAGGCCGCACGCTCTCCGTGGCGGGCAAGGCCAACCGGCTCGCCACCATGATCCGCGGCAATCTCGGCATGGCGATGCAGGGCCTGGTCGTGGTGCCGCTGTTCGCCGCCTACGATCCCGAGATCGACGGCGGCCGGATCTTCGGCTACGACGTGGGAGGCGGCCCCTACGAGCAGCAGCAGTACCACTCGATCGGCTCCGGCTCGATCTTCGCGCGCGGCTCGCTGAAGAAGCTCTACCGGGAGAACGCCTCGCCCGAGGAGGTCGTGCTGGCGCTCATCCACGCCCTGTACGACGCCGCCGACGACGACTCGGCGACCGGCGGCCCCGACGTCACCCGTAAGATCTGGCCCGTCGTAGCGCAGATCACCGCCGACGGCTTCCACCGTCTGTCCGACGAGGAGGTGGGCGGACACGTCCAGACCGTCCTCCAGGAGCGGATGAGTTCCCCCGACGGCCCCGTCGCCCCGCTGCGCTAACACGAGAGGATCACCCCAGGTGTCCATGCCTTTTGGATATGTCTCGCCCGAGCAGCAGATGCGGGACAAGGCGGATTACGCGCGAAAGGGGATCGCGCGGGGCCGTAGCGTCGTCGTTCTGCAGTACGAGCACGGCATCCTGTTCGTCGCCCCCAACCCCTCCCGGGCCCTGCACAAGATCAGCGAGATCTACGACAGGATCGGGTTCGCCGCGGTCGGCCGCTACAACGAGTTCGAGGCGCTGCGTCTCGGCGGCATCCGCTACGCCGACATCAACGGCTACAACTACGCGCGCGACGACGTCACCGCGCGTGGCCTGGCCAACCTCTACGCGCAGAACCTCGGCCAGATCTTCACCGAGTCGATGAAGCCCTTCGAGGTGGAGATCGTGGTGGCCGAGGTCGGCGACTCCTCCGACGAGGACCACATCTACCGCCTCACCTTCGACGGCTCGGTCTTCGACGAGACCGGTCTGGTGGCGATGGGCGGTCAGGCCGAGGCGGTGGCGGGCCGGCTCAAGGAGCGTTACCGCGACGGCCTGCCACTGGCCGAGGCGCTGGAGGCGGCGCTGTTCGCGCTGACCGAGCCGGGCGGTGAGCGCTCCCCGGCCGGCCAGCTGGAGGTCGCGGTGCTCGACCGCAACCGGCCGCACCGCAAGTTCCTGCGGCTCGCCGGCCCGAGGCTGGAGCGCCTGCTGGCCGAGGGGGCCGCGACGCCCCCGCCGTCCGGGGAGGCCGCGCCGTCCGGGGAGGCCGAGGCTCCGGCCACCGCCCCCGAGGGAGACGTCGACACCGGCTCGAACGGCTGATCGCCCACCGGCGGAGCGCCGTCCCCCACGGGGGACGGCGCTCCGCCGGTGTGATGTAGATCACCTGCCCGGCGGACAACCGTGCTCGTGCCGCCGTCGTCGTAACCGACATGAAGCGCTCCCTGACGGCCGCCGCCGCCGTGCTCTCCGTCGCCCTGGCGGGCGCGGTCCCCGCCGACGCCGCGGCGATCCCCGCCTTCCCCGTGCCGAAGATCTTCGGTACGGCGTTCCAGCCCGACCCGGGCCACGATTTCACCAAGCGCATCAGTTCCCGCAAGGACGGCGTCCTGCGCGGCTGGATCACCCATGTGGCCCCCGGCCAGGTGGAGTACGAGCCGATCAAGTGGGTGAAGGACAAATACAGCGAGGGCCACTTCGTGGGCCCGGCGGAGGGGGACGTCGCCGCTTACGCCTCACCCGTCGCCAAGAACGTCGTCTTCCTCAGCGCCCTGGGCTGTTCGGCCACCCTGGCGGGCTTCACGGTGAACAAGCAGGGCCTGGGGAGCAAGCGCTGCTCCCGCACGGCGTTGCTGACCAGGGCCAAGAAGTACCAGCGCCCCTCGCTGATCACGGTCTACCGTAGTGAGATCGTCAAGCTTCAGGAGATCTACACCCCCTGAGCCCTCCGAAGGGGCCTCGCCGGGCGGCGGAGCCTCGCACGTGCCGCGAGACGTCCGCCCCATGATTGCGATCACATTTTTCCGGGCAGCCGAATCGAGGCCCCGGCGGTCTGACGCGGTGTGCGCCGCGCCGCTCCCCGGCCCGGTCCCGGCGGCCACGGCCGCTCCGCGGCCCGCGACGGCCGGATCGCCGGGGGCGTCGAGATCTTCCGGCGGGGCGGCTGACGCGCCCGGGATGCCCGGGGATCCGGTACGGCTCGCACCCCGGAGGACCCGGGTGTGAGCCGTGCTCGCGCTTAGCAGTTCATCGCCGGGGGCATAAGCCGTACGACCGAAAACCCCATTGATCCCTCCCGCAAGAGGGGTTCGGCGAATAGTGTGAGGCAATGGATCGTCGCATCTTCGGGCTTGAGAACGAGTACGGCGTCACCTGCACGTTCAGGGGGCAGCGGCGGCTGTCACCCGACGAGGTCGCGCGTTATCTATTCCGCCGGGTCGTCTCCTGGGGCCGATCGAGCAACGTCTTTCTGCGCAACGGCGCCCGCCTCTACCTGGACGTGGGCAGCCACCCCGAATACGCCACCCCCGAGTGTGACAACGTCGTGGAGCTCGTCACCCACGACAAGGCGGGGGAGCGCATCCTGGAGGGCCTCCTCGTCGACGCCGAGAAGCGGCTCCGCGAGGAGGGCATCGCCGGCGACATCTACCTGTTCAAGAACAACACCGACTCGGCCGGAAACTCCTACGGCTGCCACGAGAACTACCTGGTCGGGCGGCACGGGGAGTTCGGCCGCCTGGCGGATGTGCTCATCCCCTTCCTGGTGACCCGGCAGATCGTCTGCGGCGCCGGGAAGGTGCTGCAGACCCCCCGCGGCGCGGTCTACTGCGTCTCCCAGCGGGCCGAGCACATCTGGGAGGGCGTCTCCAGCGCGACCACCCGGTCGCGCCCGATCATCAACACCCGTGACGAGCCGCACGCCGACGCCGAGCGCTTCCGCCGCCTGCACGTCATCGTCGGCGACTCCAACATGAGCGAGACGACCATGCTGCTCAAGGTCGGCGCCACCGACCTGGTGCTGCGCATGATCGAGGCGGGCACGGTGATGCGCGACCTGTCGCTGGAGAACCCGATCCGGGCGATCCGGGAGGTCTCCCACGACATGACCGGGCGGCGGCGCGTGCGGCTGGCCAACGGCCGGGAGGCGTCCTCGCTGGAGATCCAGCAGGAATACCTCTCCAAGGCCCGCGACTTCGTCGACCGCCGCGGCGGCGACGAGACCAGCCACCGGGTGCTGGAGCTGTGGGAGCGGACGCTCAACGCCGTCGAGACCGGCAACCTGGACCTGGTCGCCCGGGAGATCGACTGGGTGACCAAATACCAGCTGATCGAGCGCTACCGCAAGAAGTACGACCTTCCCCTGTCGAGCCCCCGGGTCGCCCAGCTCGACCTGGCCTACCACGACGTGCACCGCCGCCGTGGCCTGTTCTACCTGCTGCAGAAGCGCGGCGCGGTGGAGCGGGTGGCCTCCGACCTGAAGATCTTCGAGGCCAAGTCCGTGCCGCCGCAGACCACCCGGGCGCGGCTGCGCGGGGAGTTCATCCGCAAGGCGCAGGAGAAGCGCCGCGACTTCACCGTCGACTGGGTGCATCTGAAGCTCAACGATCAGGCGCAGCGCACCGTGCTGTGCAAGGACCCCTTCCGCAGCGTGGACGAGAGAGTGGACAAACTGATCGCCGGAATGTGATGGTCACGCTTCGGCAAGATCGGTCTGCGGCTTAACTCATCCGTATGTCCGGACGGGTAGTGTGGCGCGAACCTGACGTCTGCTAGAGGGATATCTATGCGCCGCCGCAGCCTGGCCGTACTGGCCTCAGTGCCTTTGTTGTTCGCCGCAGCCTGCGGCTCCGGAGGGGGTGCCGGCACCGCTTCCACCGCCTCCAGCAGCCCCGCCGGTGCGGTTCCGGCGCTGAAGGTGACGGGCGCGGCGAACGCGAAGCCCACTGTGGCCTTCCCCGCCAAGGTCGTCGAGACCTCCTCCTACCAGGTCATCACGCCCGGCACCGTCGGCGCCGCCGCCAAGGACGGCGGCAGCGTGGTGGCCAACTTCACCGTCTACACCTGGGACGGCAAGGAGAACAAGCTGGCCGGCTCGACCTACGACGAGGGCGGCCCGCAGCTCATCACGATGAACGAGCAGGTCCCCTCGATCCTGCGCAAGGGCTTCGCCGAGACCAAGGGGGGCGGCCGGTTCCTGTCCGTCGTCGGCAAGGACGCGTTGCCCGCCGAGCAGCAGGCGCAGGCGCCCGCGGGCCAGTCGCAGGTCTTCGTGGTCGACGTCGTCGGCGTCCCCGAGGGCAAGGCGGCCCAGGGCGCGGCGGCCGACCCGGGCGTCAAGGGCGTCAAGGTGGAGAACCCCGGCGGCGACGCCGCGCCCAAGCTGACCACCAAGACCAAGGAGAAGGCGCCCAAGGAGCTCGTCGTCAAGACGGTGATCAAGGGCACCGGGCCGGAGGTCAAGTCCGGCCAGTCGATCCTGGTCCAGTACGCCGGGAAGATCTGGGGCTCGGACCTCGAGTTCGACAGCAGCTGGGCGCGCGGCGCAGAGCCGATCATGTTCCAGATCGGCACCGGCAAGGTCATCAAGGGCTGGGACCAGGGCCTGGTCGGCGTCCCGGTCGGCAGCCGGGTGCTGCTGAGCATCCCGCCGGACCTCGGCTACGGCAAGCAGGGCTCCGGCGACAAGATCAAGGGGACCGACACCCTGGTCTTCCTCGTGGACGTCGTCGCCGCCTACTGACGGCTCCGGACGGACCCGGGCCACCCCGGGGGATCCGCGGACCTCACGGAGCCCGGCCATGCGGACGCATGGCCGGGCTCCGCCTGTTACTGACAACCCTCCCAATAGGGCGTTAGGGTGGGCGCATCCCCGGCCTAGGGAGTCGCATGCGCATCCCGCCACTGCTCGCCGCGTTCTCGCTCATGCTGGTCGCCGCCTGCACCTCCGCAAGCGGTCAGGGCGGCCCGGAGATCGAGGTGCTCGGAGACTTCGGGGTGAAGCCGAAGGTCGTCTTCCCGGACGGCGAGCCCGCCGGCGACCTGCGGGTCCGCGAGCAGATGGTCGGCACCGGGAGCGTGATCAAGGGTGACGACCTGGTCGTGGCCCACTACACCGCGCATGTGTGGGACGGCGAGGACAACCGGTTGCTGGCCTCCAGCTTCAACCAGGGCGCTCCCGCCTCCTTCCCGCTGGCCCACTCCATCGCCGGCGTGGGCAAGGCTCTGCGGGGGCACAGGGTCGGCAGCCGTGTCGTCGCCGCCATCCCGCCCGGCGAGGGCTACGGCCCCAATCCGCCCGGCGGGATGACCGCCGACGACGAGCTGTTCTACGTGGTCGACGTCCTGGGCGCCTTCCCGCCGGACGCCGCCGCCCGGGGCAGGGGCGGTGGCGGCACCCTCGCCGGGGTGAGGGTCACCGGCGGCCCCGGCGAGCGCCCGGCCCTCACCCTGCCGCGTGAGCGGCCTCCCGGGCGGCTGCAGAGCAAGATCCTCATCCAGGGCGCCGGCCCCAGGACCCAGGCGGGCCAGCTCCTGGTCACCCAGTACGAGGGCAGGATCTGGGGCAGCGGAGCCTCCGCCGACTCCACCTGGGAGGCCGGGCAGCCCAAGGCCTTCCAGATCGGCACCGGCAGCGTCATCTCCGGCTGGGACAAGGCCCTGGTCGGCGTCCCGGTCGGCAGCCGGGTCGCCGTGGTCGTCCCGCCGGGACTCGGCTACGGGAAGGGCCTGCCGCCGCTGATCAAGCCCACCGACACCCTCGTCTTCGTCGTCGACGTCCTCGCCGCCTACTGATCCGCATACGCCGCCGTTCGCCGGGAATTCGTCTACCGCAGCGCGCACCTGGGCGTCCTGCAGCGGCGCAGGGAGTGGTTCCTGCGCGTGGCGGAGCCGTACACGGTGATGTGGTGGGTCCCGGAGGGGCACATCCCGACGCTGGAGGAGGTGATGGAGCGCCTGGAGCTGCTCAAGGCGGAAGGCCCCACCCCGCAGGCCTTCACCTTCAAGGACTTCTACGACAGCAGCGAGGCCGCGTGGCGGCCGGCGGCGGCCGAGGCCAGGAAGTAGGCCAGGTCCTCCTCCAGGGTCCTGCCCATCGTCGACAGCCGCACCGGAGAGCCCCGGAGCGCCTCGTGGAGCCCGTCCACGGCCACCGCCACCAGCTCGTGACGGGCGGCCAGCGGCTCGGACTGCTCGGCCACCCGCCTGCCGAACTCGCCCGGCAGCTCCGGCACGACGACCTGGGCCGGGGCCAGGGCGACCCGGCCGTAGGCGGTCAGCGAGTGGTGGGAGACGCCGATGTGGCGCTCACGCCGGTCGCCCTCGCTGACCCGCAGCGCCGCGACCGGGCGTCCCCCCAGGACGGCGACGGCGTTGACCGCCTCGCCGGCCGAGACGCCGGAGAAGCCCCAGCGGGTGCCGGTGCCCAGGTTGCCCGGCCCCTGGGTGACGATCGCCACGTCGGCGCCCAGGACGTGCCGGGCCGCCAGCAGGCCCGTGTGCGGCGTCACGGCCTCCACGTCGCCGCCGAAGGCCTGGCCCACCGTGACCACCCCGCCCAGCCAGCCGGCCTCCCGGAGCTGGGCGCACGACATGGAGAACCAGGCGGGCAGCGCCCCGCCGTCGAGCATCACGTAGGCGACCCGGGGGATCCCCGTCTCCGCCGCCCCGGCCCGCGGCCCCGGGGGGCGCGAGCCGTACAGGCCGCAGAGGATCGCCGGGAGCGCCGAGTGCAGGTCGGCGACGATCACCGGCATGCCGTCCAGGGAGTCGGCCTCGCGCAGCGCCTCGTGGAAGGGGGAGTCCTGCTCGTCCGCGCCGAGCACGGTGGTCTGCAAGGGGGTGTAACGTGCCTTCACCAGGTGTCCGGGGCCTTGCGGATCTTCTGGTAAACGGTCGGGGAGCGCCACCACCATGGCGTAACCTCCCGTACCGAGACCCATCGCGAGCGCGGTCGTGTTGAGCAGCACCACGTCACCGGGCTCCGGACGTCCCACCAGGGCGGGATAGGCCAGCGCACGCGCGCTGCCGTCCTCGGTGGTGACGTCGAGTTCCACCGCCCCCGGCCACTCGCGCCGGATCCGTACGACCTCGCCCCTGCGCCATCTGATCACGCGGGGAAGAGTAGCGTCACCTGGACGTAGAGTCACTTGAACAGGGAGGGAGGCCGGATGTCGCGCCGGAAGACCGAGCGGTTGCTGAACCTTGTGATCTGCCTGCTGGCCACGCGGCGGCCGCTCAGCGCCGAGCACATCCGCCAGGCGGTGCCCGGCTACGACGCCGCCAACGACGAGGCCTTCCAGCGGATGTTCGAGCGTGACAAGAACGAGCTGCGGGAGATCGGCATCCCGATCGAGGTCCACAAGGACCCGTGGGAGGAGGATCCGGGCTACCGGATCGTCCCGCAGGCCTACGAGCTGCCCGAGATCACCCTGGAGCCCGACGAGGCGGCCGTGGTGGGCCTGGCGGCCCAGGTGTGGCAGCGGGCCAGCCTGGCCGAGGCGGCCAGCGGGGCGCTGCTGAAGCTGCGCGCCGGGGGAGTGGAGACCGACGAGGCGGGCGGGATGCTCGGCAGCGCGCTGGAGCTGCGGGTCGACACCCAGGACCCGGCCTTCCCCGCGCTCTGGGAGGCCGTGCGCGACCGGCGCGTGGTCCGCTTCGCCTACCGGGCGGCGGCCAGCGAGAGCGTGCTGACCCGCACGGTGGAGCCGTGGGGCGTGGTCAGCCGCCGCGGCCGGTGGTACGTGGTGGGCCACGACCGCGACCGTGACGCGGCCCGGGCGTTCCGGCTCAGCCGGATCAGCGGCCCGGTCACCCCGGTGGGCCGCCCGGGGACGGTGGTGGTGCCCGAGGGCGTCGACATCAGATCGATGGTCGGCTACCGCGAGGAGCCGGTCCAGGAGCGCACCGCCCTCATCCGGGTCCGCGAGGGCACCTGCCAGGGGCTGCGCCAGGTGGCGCGGGCCGTACGGCCCGGAACCGGCGGGTGGGACGAGCTGGACGTCGACTTCACCGACCCCGGGCGGCTGGCCGGATGGGTCGTCGGCTTCGCCGCCGACGCCGAGGTGGTCGGACCGCCGGACGCCCGCGACGCCGTGATCTGCCGTCTGAAGGGGGTCCTGGCGTGACGGGCAGGGGAGCAGCGGAGGCCGGGCGGGGGCCGGGCCCGGCGAGGACGTGGCAAGTGAGCGAGCGGGGCGTCGCCGACGCGGAGTGGAGCGGAGCATGAGCACGGCCGACCGGTTGCCCAGGCTGCTGGCACTGGTGCCCTACCTGATGTCGCACCCCGGGGCCCAGGTGCCCGAGGTGGCGAAGATCTTCGGGCTCAGCGAGAAGCAGCTCATCGACGACCTGCAACTGGTGTGGATGTGCGGGCTGCCCGGCCACACCCCCGGCGACCTGATCGACGTGTCATGGGACGGCGGCGAGATCGTCATCGACAACGCCGACACCATCGCCCGCCCGCTGCGGCTGGGCGTCGACGAGGCCAGCGCGCTGCTGGTGGCCCTGCGGATGCTCGCCGAGATGCCCGAGTTCGGCGAGCGCGACGCGCTGGCCCGGGTCATCGCCAAGTTCGAGCAGGCGTCGGTGGAGGGCGCGGCCGCGGTCAGCAGCCAGGTCGCGGTCGAGGTGGACGCCACGCCCGACGCGCTGCCCACCGTGAACGAGGCGCTGCGGCGCGGCAGGCGGCTGTCGCTGCGCTACTACGTGCCGGGCCGCGACGAGGTGACCCCGCGCGAGGTCGACCCGATGCGCCTGGTCGTGGTGGACGGCCGCTCCTACCTGTCGGGCTGGTGCTACCGGGCCGAGGCGGTGCGGCTGTTCCGGCTGGACCGGATGATCACCGTCGAGGTGCTCGACGTGGCCGCCGATCCGCCCGCCGGCGCGGTGCCCGACGAGGTCACCTCCGGGGTGTTCCGGCCCTCTCCGACAGACGAGCTGGTGGAGCTGGAGCTGACCCCGGCGGGCCGCTGGGTCGCCGAATACTACCCGTGCGAGCAGGTGGAGGAGCTCGGCGAGGGCCGCCTGCGGGTGGCGCTGCGGGCGCGCGACCAGGGCTGGCTGGTACGGCTGGCGCTGCGCCTGGGCGACACCGGGCGGGTGCTCTCCCCGGACTCGCTGGCGGCGAGCGTGCGGGAGGCCGCGACGTCGGCGTTGAATCGTTACGAGTCGGTTTCCTGACGTCCAGGTTAAGATCTCACGACATGAGCTGGATCTTCGCCGCGGTCGCGCTGGCCACCACCGGACTGGTCGTCCTCGGTTTCCTGGGGGTCCGCGTGCTGCTGGCGGCCCGGGAGCTGGGCCGGGAGGTGGACAGGACCCGGCGGCGGCTGGAGCCGGCACATACCCTGTTCAGGGGGCAGGCCGGGACAATACGGGTTCCGAAGGGATGAGTCTGTGCCCCGGGGAGCGTACGATCGGGATCAGAGATTGCATGTCGCTCGGCTTAAGGATGTGTCATGCCCAACCTGGGACCCACTGAGCTGATCATCATCGGGTTGATCCTGGTGCTGCTGTTCGGTGCCAAGAAACTGCCCGACGCCGCTCGCGGACTGGGCCGGTCGCTGCGCATTTTCAAGGCGGAGACCTCCAAGCTCCGCGACGACGACGACGCCGACGCCCCGACGGCCACGGTCGTCCAGGCGCAGCCCCAGCCCGCGGCCCCGGCCCCGCAGCCGCTCACCACCGCGGCGCCCGCGCCGTCGGCGGAGGAGCAGGCCCGCGCCCTGGAGGAGCAGGCCGCCAGGCTGCGCGCTCAGGCGGGTGCTCCGAAGCCTCAGTAGGCTTCAGTCCGCCTCTGATCACTTCACCTCTCGGACCGGGATTCGCGAATGGCGCTGCTGAAATGGCCCAAGCCGGGCCAGAACGGGTCGGTGTCCACCGATTCGGCCGAGGGGCGCATGCCGCTCATGGAGCATCTCCGTGAGCTGCGCAACCGGTTGGTGATCGTCCTGCTCGCCATGGTCGTGGGCATCATCGTGGGGTTCGTCTTCTTCGACCCCATCTGGACCTTCATCACCGAGCCCTACTGCAGCCTGCCCGTCTCGCACCTGCTGCGGGAGGGCGAGTGCACGTTCGCCATCCGCGGAGTCTTCGAGGCCTTCTTCGTCAACCTGAAGGTCGCGGCGATGTTCGCGATGGTGCTCTCCTCGCCGGTGTGGCTGTACCAGATCTGGGCCTTCGTGACCCCCGGCCTGTACCGCAACGAGAAGCGCTACTCGATCTCGTTCCTCGCCCTGGCGATCCCGCTGTTCCTGGCCGGCGCCGCGCTGGCCTACTTCATCATGGACACCGGTCTGGCGATCCTGCTCGGCTTCGCGCCCACCAACGCGATCCCGCTGCTGGAGATGGACGACTACCTGAGCTACGCGCTGGTGATGCTCATCATCTTCGGTGTCTCCTTCGAGCTGCCGCTGCTGATGGTGTTCCTGAACGTGATCGGCGTCCTGCCGCGTGCGACGGTGGCCAAGCACCGCCGCATGGTCATCTTCATCATGTTCCTCTTCGCCGCGCTCGCCACCCCGAGCACCGACCCGTTCTCGATGATCGCGCTGGCCATCCCCATGGTCGTGCTGTTCGCCCTCGCCGAGGGGTTCATGTATCTACGGGAGCGCAGGGCGCCGAAGGGCGAGGACTTCTCCCACCTGTCGGATGACGAGGCGTCCCCGCTCGCGGAGGATCTTTCTCCTCTCGATTTGAACACGACGGATACTGATCCGATCAAATAGGCGATAAGTTCCGGTCTGTGCCCGGAGAGATCGCTGTTCTCGTCAACCCCCTCGCCCGCGGCGGCCGCTCGCGAGGCCTGCTCGCTCCGGTGCTCAACAGGCTCCGGCAGGGGGGCTCCGAGGTCTCGGTGATCGTCGGGGAGTCGGCGGACGACGCTCTGGAACGCGCCTGCACCGCTGTCGCCGAGGGCCCCGAGGCGCTGGTGGCCTTCGGCGGGGACGGCCTGGTCCACCTGGCGGTCCAGGCGGTCGCCGGGACCGACGTCCCGCTGGGCATCATCCCCGCCGGGACCGGCAACGACATCGCCGGCGCGCTCGGCCTGCCGAAGAAGGACACCCTCGCCGCCGCCGACGTCGTGCTCAGGGCCGAGGTCCGCACGATCGACGCCGCGAAGATCGGCAAGGACGAGTGGTTCGCCGGGGTGGTCTCCTGCGGCTTCGACTCCCGCGTCAACGAGCGGGCCAACCGGATGTCCTGGCCGCCCGGCATGGCGAAGTACCTGCTCGCGCTGGCCGAGGAGCTCTGCTCCTTCCGGCCGATCCCGTTCCGGCTGGAACTCGACGGAGAGGTGATCGAGCGCGAGGCCATGCTGATCGCGGTCGGCAACACCCGCTCCTACGGCGCCGGGATGCGGGTATGCCCGGACGCCCTCCCCGACGACGGCCTGCTGGACGTGACGATCCTCGGGGCGGTGCCCAGGGGGGAGTTCCTGCGCGCCTTCCCCCGCGTCTACAAGGGGTCCCACGCGGGTCACCCCGCCGTCACCATGCGCCGCGCCCGCCGGGTCACCCTGGAGGCCCCCGGCGCGATCGTCTACGCCGACGGCGAGCGGGTCGGGCCCGCCCCGCTCACCTGCGAGATCGTCCCGGGCTCGCTGCGCGTGCTCGCCTGAGCGGCCCCGCGCCGTCCCCGCGGCCCGGCCCCCGGTCCCCTGGCGCCGCCCCCGCGGCCCGGATCGCGTCCTTGGCGATCACTTGACGCGTTGCGTACTCGGGGGCGGACCGGAATCCCGATATCGGTAGGGTGGAGGGTATGACGACCCCAGCGGAACGCTACGCTGCTTTCCGTCAGAGCCAGGCTGACAGCGGGCCGGCACTGACCTCGTTCCGCGGTCTGTACGACTTCGATCTGGATGACTTCCAGCTGGACGCCTGCCGGGCGCTGGAGGCGGGCGACGGAGTCCTCGTGGCCGCCCCGACCGGATCCGGCAAGACCGTCGTGGGTGAGTTCGCGGTCCACCTCGCGCTGGAGCAGGGCCGCAAGTGCTTCTACACCACCCCGATCAAGGCGCTGTCCAACCAGAAGTACAACGACCTGGTCAGACGGTACGGCGCGGCCAATGTCGGCCTGCTCACCGGCGACAACAGCATCAACGGCGACGCCCCGATCGTCATCATGACGACCGAGGTCCTGCGCAACATGCTCTACGCCGGGTCCGGCACCCTGGCGGGCCTCGGATTCGTCGTCATGGACGAGGTGCACTACCTGGCCGACCGGTTCCGCGGCGCGGTCTGGGAAGAAGTGATCATCCATCTGCCCGAGTCGGTGCGGCTGGTCGCCCTCTCGGCCACGGTCAGCAACGCCGAGGAGTTCGGCGAGTGGATGGGTGAGGTCCGCGGCGACACCAGCGTCATCGTCGACGAGCACCGCCCGGTCCCGCTCTGGCAGCACATGCTCGTCGGCAACCGCCTGTACGACCTGTTCGTGGCGGACGAGGACGGCCGGCGGCCGCAGGTCAACCCCCACCTGATGCGGATCGCCAAGGACGAGGAGCGTCAGTCGTACGGCAGGGGCCGCCGCGGCTACTCCCGCCCGCGCAGGGCCGCCCCGCCCGACCGGGCGGCGGCCATCGAGCGCCTCGACGCCGGCGGCCTGCTCCCGGCGATCACCTTCATCTTCTCCCGCGCCGGCTGCGACGCGGCCGTCATGCAGTGCCTGCACACCGGCATCCGGCTCACCACCGACGCCGAACGCCACCAGATCCGGCAGATCGTCGACGAGCGCACCGCGCACCTGCCGGACGAGGATCTGGCCGTGCTGGGCTACCTCGAATGGCGCGACGGCCTCGAGCGCGGCCTGGCCGCCCACCACGCGGGCATGCTCCCGGCCTTCAAGGAGGTCGTCGAGGAGCTGTTCACCCGCAACCTGGTCAAGGCCGTGTTCGCCACCGAGACCCTGGCGCTGGGCATCAACATGCCCGCCCGATCCGTGGTGATCGAGAAGCTCGACAAGTGGAACGGCGAGACCCACGCCGACCTCACGCCCGGCGAATACACCCAGCTCACCGGTAGGGCCGGGCGGCGCGGCATCGACGTGGAGGGCCACGCGGTCGTCCAGTGGCAGCCGGGCATGGACCCGCTGCAGGTCGCGGGGCTGGCCAGCACCCGCACCTACCCGCTGCGCTCCAGCTTCCGCCCCTCCTACAACATGGCGGTCAACCTGGTCGGCCAGGTGGGCAGGGAACGCGCCAGGACGCTCCTGGAGTCCTCCTTCGCCCAGTTCCAGGCCGACCGGGCCGTGGTGGGCATCGCCAAGCAGGTGCGCCGCGCAGAGGAGGCCCTGGAGGGCTACCGCGAGGCGATGACCTGCCACCTGGGCGACTTCGAGGAGTACGCCGCGATGCGCAGGGCGCTGTCCGACCGGGAGGCCGAGCTGTCACGCCAGCGCGGCGCGGCCCGCAGGGCGCAGGCGCTGCGCTCGCTGGAGGTGCTCAAGCCGGGTGACATCATCCGTATCCCGGGCGGGCGCCGCGCCGGTCTGGCGGTCGTCCTCGACCCCGGTCTCAACTCCCGGGGAGAGGGGCCCGCCCCGCTGGTGCTGACCATCGGCAAGCAGGTCAAGAAGCTGTCGCCGGCCGACTTCCCGGTCCCGGTGGAGCCGGTCGAGCATCTGCGCATCCCGAAGAACTTCAACGCGCGCTCGCCGAAGGAGCGGGCCAACCTGGTCGCCTCCGTCCACGCCAAGATCGGCGACCGTGACTTCGGCAAGCCGGCCAGGGCACGCGACCACGCGGCCGAGGACGACGAGATCAACCGCCTGCGCAAGGGGATCCGCCAGCACCCCTGCCACGGCTGCGACGAGCGCGAGGACCACGCCCGCTGGGCCGAGCGCTACTACAAGCTGCTGCGCGAGACCGAGGGACTGCGCCGCCGGGTCGAGGGCCGCTCCCACGTCATCGCCCGCACCTTCGACAAGGTCTGCGGGGTGCTCGACCAGCTCGGCTACCTGGAGGGCGAGAGCGTCACCGCCGAGGGCCGCCGCCTGGCCCAGCTCTACACCGAGCTGGACCTGCTCACCGCCGAGTGCCTGCGCGCCGGGCTCTGGGAGGAGCTGGACCCGGCCGAGCTGGCCGCCGTCGTGTCCTCGCTGGTCTTCGAGTCCAGGCAGGCTGACGACGCCCGCCAGCCGAGGATCCCGGCGGGCGGCGTGCAGAAGGCGCTGGGGGACATGGTCAGGCTCTGGGGCGAGCTGGAGTCGATCGAGGGCGACCACGGCCTGTCCTTCATCAGGGAGCCCGACTTCGGGTTCGCCTGGGCGGCCTTCCGCTGGGCCAAGGGCCAGAACCTGGACGCCGTGCTGAGGGACGGGGTCAACGGGGCCGAGCTGGCCGCCGGCGACTTCGTCCGCTGGATCAAGCAGCTGCTCGACCTGCTCGGCCAGATCTCCGACGCCGCTCCCAGGAGCAGCAAGGTCAAGCAGAACGCCGGCAAGGCGATGGACGCGCTCCGGCGCGGGGTGGTGGCTTACTCCTCCCTCAGCTGAGAGCCCGCCGTCCCCGCCTCCCTCCACGCGGGACCGGCGGCCCTGCCGTCTCGCCCCCGTGGCGTCCCTCGGGCCGGGAGGTCCGCCGGACCGGCCGGTTAACTGACCGCCCGGTCAATACCTTGTGACGGTTGGTGCGCGCAACGTAACCTCGCGGGCTGTTTCCCAGGTGATCGCGGTGGACATCCCTATGGCGAACCCTTTGGATCCCTGCCCAGGGAGGTAGGAATGTTCGCCCTCGCCGCAGCATTGCTGTTCGTCCTCGCACTGATCTTCCAGCTCGCCGGTGTGGCCGTCGGCAGCGTCGTGACCGTCACCACGCTCGCCCTCGCGGGACTGGTCGCCGTCGCGCTGCACCTGGCGGGTGTCGGCGCAGGCTGGAGCCTGAAGAAGTAAAAGCCGTCCTCCCGCGGCTGAGGCCGCGCCCGAGCCCCCCGGGCGCGGCCTCCCCGCGTGTCCGGAGCCGATCAGGCCAGGCTGAAGCGGACCTCTCGGGTGGCGGGGTCGGCACGCGTCAGCCGTACCCGGACCGCCTCACCCAGCACGAGCCCCTCGCCGTCGCAGCGGGCCACCACCGCGGGATCGGTGACCTGCACCTGCCCCCAGGAGTGGTTCCCGTCCACGTCGATCACCACCGCGTCGAACGCCTGGCCCACCCGCTCGCGCAGCACGAACGCCTCCACCAGGTCCACGCAGGCCCGCTCGACGGCGTTCGCGCGCCGCCCGGTCGTGTGCATGATGCCGGGCAGGTCGCCCATCGCCTTCTGGATCTCCTCGGGCACCGGCTCGCCCGCCGCGATCGACAGGCAGATCTCGGTGGCGTAGCGGTCGATGAGCCGGCGCAGCGGCGCGGTCACGTGCGCGTACGGCGCGGCCACCGCGGCGTGGTCCGCCTGGACGGGCGGCTCGCCGTTGAAGGCCACGTATCCGGCCCCGCGCAGCAGCACCGTGGACTCCTCCAGGAACGCGGCCTGCTCGGGGATCTTCGGGTCGAGCCCGTGCACGACGTCACCGTAGGAGGCGCCCTCCGGCCACGGCACGTCGAGCGCGGCGGCCACCCGCCGGACCTGGGCGACCTTCTCGGCGGGGGCGGGCGGCAGCACCCGCAGCAGACCGATCTCGGCGTCCAGCATCATCGAGGCGGCGGCCATGCCGGTCAGCAGCGAGATCTGCGCGTTCCAGGCCTCGGCCTCAAGCGCGGCGCGCAGCTCCACCCGGTAGCCGTCCCCGTCGGGGACGACCTCCTGCTCGGGGGTGGGCAGGGTGACTCCGCCCCGGGCCCGCTCCAGGGCGAGCCGGAGCCGGCCGATCTCGGCCAGCAGCCGCAACGTGCCGTCGGCGGTGCCGGTGTCCACCGCCGCCTGCACGTAGTCGTAGTCGAGCCGCTCCCGGCTGCGCACCAGCGCCCGGATCACGTCGGCGCCGACGATCTGGCCGTCGGCGTCCAGGTCGACGCACCACAGCGCGGCCGGCCTGGTCACCCCGGGCAGCAGGCTGGCGGCGCCCTCCGACAGGATCGCCGGATGCAGCGGCACCCGGCCGTCGGGCATGTAGACGGTCTCGCCGCGGCTGCGGGCCTCGGCGTCGATCGCCCCGCCTGGCCGTACGAACGCCGCGACGTCGGCGATGGCGTACCAGACGCGGTAGCCGCCGGGACGCTCCTCCAGGTGCATGGCCTGGTCCAGGTCCATGGAGCCGGGCGGGTCGACGGTGATCAGCGGCAGGTCGGTCCGGTCCAGCGCGGGCAGCGCGGGCACCTCGGCGACCCACTCGGCCTCGGCGGTCACGGCCCGGGGGAACCCCTCCGGCAGCTTCAGCTCCCGGCGGATCCGGTCGAAACCGTCGTCGAGCCGCGGATGGGACTCTCCGGGCACCCGGATGCTCTTATGAGGCACGGGCATCAACCTACCGTCACCCGTCATGGCGGCCTCACCGGATGCTCCGGCGGGCCGCCGTGGACAGGCCGCCGGACCGGTGGCCGTGCTCGAACCCGATCGATCCGTCCATTCCGTCATCCTCCGCGCGCGGGCGCCGAAGTACTACGTCTTCCCCGGATACGGCCGGACAATCGGGTCAGGCGGGCGAGGCCGGCGAGAGGGCCTCCGACAGGCGGCCCACGGGGCCGCCCAGGCCGTAGCGCTCGACCAGGGCCGCCAGCGCCCGTGGATCGCGGGCCCGGCGGGGGAGGGCGAGATCCAGCTCCGGGATCGGCACGTCGCGGGCGACCTGGACCACCGCGGGGGCGACCCGGAGGTAGTCGCGGGCCGCGCTCAGCTTGGCGCGCTGGCCCGCGGTCAGGTCGCCGTCCTCGTCCACGGCCCGGAGCAGCGCCTCCAGCGAACCGAACCGGGTGATCAGCGCGGCGGCGGTCTTGTCGCCGACCCCGGGCACGCCCGGCAGGCCGTCGCTCGGGTCGCCGCGCAGGGTGGCGAAGTCGGCGTAGGAGCGGCCGGGGACGCCGTACTTGGCGGCGACGGCGGCCTCGTCGACGAGGTCGAGGTTCTTGACCCCTCTGGCGGTGTAGAGGACGCGGATGGGCTGGGCGTCGTCCACGAGCTGGAACATGTCCCGATCGCCGGTGACGATGTCGACCTGCCCCTTGGCGCTGACGGCGAGCGTGCCCATCACGTCGTCGGCCTCGTAGCCGGGCACGCCGAGCCGGGCGATGCCCACCGCGTCGAGCACCTGCTCGATCACGGGCACCTGCGGGGCGAGCGTGTCGGGGACCTCCTCGACGTCGCCCGTGGCGACCCGGTGCGCCTTGTAGGTCGGGATCGCCGCCACGCGGAAGGCCGGACGCCAGTCGGCGTCCATGCAGGCGACCAGCTCGCCGGGGGAGTGCTGCCGGATCAGCGTGGCGATCATGTCGATCAGGCCGCGGACCGCGTTGACCGGCATGCCGTCAGGGGCGGTCATCGACTCCGGCACCCCGTAGAAGGCGCGGAAGTAGAGGGAAGGGGTGTCGAGAAGCATCAGGCCGGGCATGGCGACCATTTAACCAAGCACGCCGATCGCCAGCACGCACGTGTCGTCTTCGGGGTTCGGGCCGCCGACCTTCTGGATCAGCCTGTCCAGCCCGGCCTCCAGGTCGTCTCCGGTGAGGTCCGCCGCCGCCGTCAGGGCCAGCGCGAGCCCCTCGTCGATGTCACGGGAGCGCCGCTCGACCAGCCCGTCGGTGAACAGCAGCAGCAGGTCTCCCTCCAGCAGCCGCACGCTGGCCGGTTCGTACGGCACGGTGAGCGTGGCGCCGAGCAGCACCCCGGCGGGCGGATCGAGCTGGACGGCCACCCCGTCGCGGATCAGGATCGGCGCGGGGTGGCCGGCCTGACTCCAGGTGAACACGCGGGTGGCCGGGTCGAGATGGCCGATCACCGCGGTCGCGGTGGTCTCCGCCAGCCGGTGCATCACCAAGGTGTTGAGCCAGGTCAGCAGCTTGTCCGCGGGCTCGCCGGTCATCGCCAGCCCGATCAGCGAGTGCCGTAGCCGGGCCATCTGGGCGATCGCGGGCAGGCCGTGCCCGGACACGTCGCCGATGGTCAGCACCACCCGGCCGTCGGGCAGGGAGCTGGCGTCGTACCAGTCGCCGCCGAGGCCCGCCTTCATGCCCGCCGGGACGTAGCGGACCTCGATCCGCGCGTGGGGCAGCTCGACGGCGGCCCCGAGGTCGGGCATGATCGCGTCCCGCAGGGCCACGCTGAGGTGCCGTTCCTCGGCGGCCTGCTCGCGGACCTCCAGGAGCTGGCGCCGGGACTCCGACATGATCCGCTCGGCCCGGCGCCGGCCGGTGATGTCCTGGATCACGCCGTGCACGGCGGTGCGCCCGCCGGTCGCGACGGGTTCGAGGGCCGCGCGCAGGTTGCGGACCTCTCCTTGGCGGCGGATGCGGAACTCGGCCTGCCCGGCCTCGGCGCCGTGCACGACGGCCCGCAGCAGCCGGTCCAGGTCGGCCTGGTCCACGGCCTCGACGTAGGCGACCAGATCGCGCAGGGGGATGGGCCCCTCGCCGGGATCGCGGCCGAAGATGGCGTAGGCGCGGTCGGACCAGACGGACTCTCCGGTATGGAGGTTCCACTCGGCCCAGCCCAGGTTGCCCAGCCGCTCGGCGTGCGCCAGCCGTGCGGTGAGAAGTTGTCGTTCCACGGCCATGTGCTCGTCCAGCTCTCCGCGCAACCGCTGCACCATCTCTGCCGCGGTCAGCGGGGCGGAACCGGTCACGAGGTCGTTTCGTGGGGGGAGGGGTGGCTGGTGGCCGCCCACTACGCCGACCATGTAGCTCGCTCTCGAAATGTGGGGCCTTACGGACATCCTGTCGACAAAATGTGATCGTCCTTCAACGGAGTGTAGTGACGTCGTCGCCGCTCCGGTGGTTTTTCCGGGACTTTCTCGCGCGCTCCGGGGCCGGGTGTGATCCGGATCCGTCCACGATTAGATTGGTCGGTGTGACAATGGAGTCCTCTGACCTGTATCCCGTCGCCCGCCTGGCCGCCGCCCGGGAGGCGACCGCCGCGGCCGGCCTCGACGCGCTGCTGCTGACGCCGAGCCCCGATCTCCGCTACGTGACCGGCTACGAGGCGTTGCCGCTGGAGCGGCTCACCTGCCTGGTGCTGCCGGCGGAGGGCGAGGCCTTCCTGATGGTGCCTCGCCTGGAGCTGCCCGCCGCCGAGCACTCCCCGGCGTCGAGGCTCGGCATCGAGTTCGTGCCCTGGGACGAGACCGACGACCCCTATGCGGTCGTCGGCGCGCGGCTGGGCAAGGTGGGCAAGGTGGGCCTGGCCGACCGCATGTGGGCGATGCAGTCGCTGCGCTTCCGCGACGCGATCCCCGGAGCGGAGCAGGTGCTCGCCGGGACGGTCCTGCGCGGGCTGCGCATGCGCAAGAGCCCGGCGGAGGTGGCCGCGCTGCGCGAGGCGGGCGCCGCGATCGACGCCGTGCACGCCCAGGTGCCCGGATTCCTGCGGGCGGGCCGGACCGAGCGCGAGGTCGGCCGGGACATCGCCGAGGCGATCATCGCGACCGGGCACTCGACGGTCGACTTCGTCATCGTCGGCTCCGGGCCCAACGGCGCCAGCCCGCACCACGAGCTGTCCGACCGGGTCATCCGGGCGGGCGAGCCGGTCGTGGTCGACATCGGCGGCCAGATGCCCAGCGGCTACTGCTCCGACTCCACCCGGGTCTACTCCGTCGGGGAGCCCCCCGCCGACTTCGTGAAGTACTACGAGGTGCTCCAGCGTGCCCAGGAAGCCGCCTGCGCGGCCGTACGGCCCGGCGTGTCGTGCGAGTCCATCGACGCCGCGGCGCGCGAGGTGATCGCCGCCGAGGGCTACGGAGAGCACTTCATCCACCGCACCGGCCACGGGATCGGCCTGGAGACCCACGAGGAGCCCTACATCGTCGCGGGCAACACCGAGCCGCTGGCGCCGGGCTTCGCCTTCTCCGTCGAGCCGGGCATCTACCTGCGCGGAGCGCACGGCGCCCGCATCGAGGACATCCTGGTCTGCACCGAGGAGGGGGGCGAGCGGGTCAACCACCGGCCTCGCGGACTCGTCATCGTGTAACAAGTGCCACAATCGGGGTGGCCGGTGACCCCGGTCACCCCTTTTGTCGTCCACGTCCATGACCTGGAGTGTGCGGAAATGACCGTTGAGCGTGTGATGCCTACCGCCGAGGCCCGCGACCTGCTGGAGCTGGTCCGTGAGCTGATCGCCAAGGAGGTGGCGCCCCGGGCGCCGGGCGACGAGTCCGCGGGCCGCTTCCCGCGCGAGGTGTTCACCACCCTGGGCCGGGCCGGGCTGCTCGGACTGCCCTACCCCGAGGAGCACGGCGGCGCCGCGCAGCCGTACGAGGTCTATCTCCAGGTGGTCGAGGAGCTCGCGGCGGGCTGGCTGGCGGTCGGTCTCGGCCTGTCGGTGCACACCCTGTCCTGCTTCCCGGTGGCCGCCTACGGCACCGGCGCGCAGCGCGCCGCGCTGCTGCCGGAGATGCTCGGCGGCGAGTGGCTGGGCGCCTACTGCCTGTCGGAGCCCCAGTCCGGGTCCGACGCCGCCGCCCTGGTCACCCGCGCGGTGCCCGACGCCGACGGCTACGTCGTCGACGGGGTCAAGGCCTGGATCACCCACGGCGGCGTCGCCGACTTCTACACCCTGATGGCCCGCACCTCCGACGACGGCGGGCGGGGCATCTCCTGCTTCCACGTTCCCGCCGGGACCGAGGGGCTGTCGTACGGCCTGCCCGAGCGGAAGATGGGGATGAGGTCCTCACCGACCGCCCAGGTCCGCTTCGACTCGGTACGGCTCGCCTCCGACGCGCTGCTGGGCGCGGAGGGGGAGGGCTTCCGCATCGCCATGGCCGCTCTGGACGGCGGCAGGCTCGGTATCGCCGCCTGCGCCGTCGGCGTGGCCCAGGCGGCTCTCGACGCCGCCACCGGCTACGCCAAGGAGCGCCGCCAGTTCGGCTCGCGCATCGCCGACTTCCAGGGGATCGGCTTCATGCTCGCCGACATGGCCACCCAGATCGCCGCCGCGCGCGCCCTCTATCTCGACGCCGCCCGCCTGCGTGACGCGGGCCGGCCGTACGGGACGCAGGCGGCCATGGCCAAGCTGTTCGCCACCGACGTGTGCATGAAGGTCACCACCGACGCCGTCCAGGTCCTCGGCGGCTACGGCTACGTCGAGGACTTCCCGGTCGAGCGCTACATGCGGGAGGCGAAGGTCCTGCAGATCGTCGAGGGCACCAACCAGGTCCAGCGTGTGGTGATCAGCCGCGCTCTCGCGCGGTAGGCGGCCCCGCCACCGGTACGGCCCCCGCGCGGGAGGTCTCCCGTGCGGGCCCGTCAGGTCGGACGCCGGACGGCGCCGAAGGCGACCTCGCGGATCGCGGGGATGTCGCGCTCGGTCTCGGGCCGGGTGTTCCAGGTGCGGGACATGAGGGTGGCTGTTCCTTCGACGTTCGCGGGCACGGAGGGGCCGCCCGGCCGGGGTCTCGGCGGCCCTACTGGAGGAGGGGCGGCAGGAGGAGGGCAGCGCTGGAGGCGGCGACACAGGTGAGGGCGGTGAGGGCGGTACGGGCGCGCGCCCCGGTGGTCGGGCGCAGCAGGAACGGTATCGACAGGCCGAGGACCAGCGGGGTGAGGAGCGCCCATGACCCGGCGGCCGGGAAGACGTCCGGGGACGGGCTCGCCGCCCGCTGGGCGACCAGGGTGAACAGCAGCAGGCCGCTGAGCAGTCCCACGGTGATGTCGCCGGCGGTGTCCGGCCGGCGGCTGAGATATCCGGTCAGGCCGAAGGCGATCAGTGTGACGCCCAGCGAGACCTTCCAGTCGCCGGCGTGGCTGAGCATGCTCTCGGAGTGGTCGAGGGCGTGGGCGGTGAAATGGCCGGCCGCGAGCCCGGCGACGGTCAGGGCGCCGTTGAGGGCCGCCCACCCGGCCTGTGGCGAGCCGCGCGTCATGGCCAGGACCAGCAGTCCGTACAGGTAGGGGTCGTAGGCCGCGACGACGTCGCCGGGCAGCACACGGGTGAGTGATCCGCCGGCCAGGGCGAGGATCATGCCCAGTGCCAGTTCGGCGGGCATCCGGCTCATGAAGAGGCGTTCCCGCCGGTCCAGGGCCCGGAAGTCGACCTGCCCGTGCGTCTCGCGCCGGCCCATGTGCATGGCCCTGTCCATGGCTGCCATGTCGCCCCCTGCCTGTCGCGGGAATCCGCCTGTCCGGCCTCGTGACTTTCACATTGCCTCTCTGCCGTGTCGAAATTATGACAAATAAGTCAAACAATTGTCTTTTCTCATGGTCAAGTCATGAACATCGCCGGGGAGAACCTTTGGTGAGCAGGGGAACGGCCCGATGACACGGGACTTTCCGCCCGCGCCGCCGACCGGGGCCACCGTGGGGTTCCCGGTTCCGCAGGGCAGGCGGGGCAGGCGGGGCAGGCGGAGCAGGCAGGGCAGGGAGCGGCGACGGCACTCGGCGCCGGTTGCCGGGAGAGGCGGGCGCCGGGCGGCGTCGCCGCTCCCTGATCATCACCCCCGGCCACGGGCCTGCTCGCTCAGGGTGGGGTAGTCGGTGTAGCCCTCCGCGCCGCCGCCGTAGACGCCGGTGGCGGCGGGGCGGTTCAGGGGGCTCCGATACGCAGCCGTTCGACCAGGTCGGGATTCGCGACGAAGGCGCCTCCGAAGGCCACCATGTCGGCGCCGCGTTTCAACCACCACGCGGCCGGATGGGTCTTGGCCAGGTCGCACGGGTTGTTCTGCGGGGTGACGATCAGGGCGGACGGCCACAGCGCGCGGACCCGCCCGTCCAGCGCGGCGTTCCCGGTCTCGCTCAGATGCAGGTAGGCGGTCCGGTCGTCGGCGAGCTCGCGGATCAGCGCGGTGTAGACCTCCTCCGGCCCGTGCTCGGCCATATCGCCGTAGTGGTTGCCGGGGGAGATCCGCAGTCCCACCCGCTCCGGCCCGACGGCCGCGGCGACCGCGCGCACGACTGCGGCCGGCGGGGCTGGGATGGGTGCCTTCGGCGATGATGAGGCCGGCGGAGGCGCGCTGGGCGTAGTAGGTGGCCATGAGCGGGGTGGGAGTGCCGTCGGCCTCCGCCCTGGAACGGGTCATCGGCGCCATGGCGACGCGGTTGGGCAGGGTCACCGTGCCCAGCTGTACGGGATCGAACAGCGTGGGCGCGGCGTCCATGCGGCGTCCCCCTCCGGGGGGTCGGGGAAATATGGACGAATACCTGGTTGTCGACCACGGTACTCCTCGCGCCGGAGCGGCCGGCCGCCAGGCGGTCACCGCCTTGGGCGGGGGCCGGACGGCGCGACACCACGGGGCCGGACCGCCTCGCCTCGTCCGTGCCGCCCCGCCGTGCCGCGCCCGCGGGTCAGAGCCCGTACTCCTCCAGCAGCCGCAGCCAGACCTCGCTCACCGTCGGGAAGGACGGGACGGCGTGCCAGAGCCGGTCCAGCGTCACCTCGGCGGTGACCGCGACCGTCGCGGAGTGCAGCAGCTCGGCCACGTCCGGCCCGGCGAACGTCACGCCCAGCAGGACGCGCCGGTCCTCGTCCACGACGGCCTTGGCCCTGCCCCGGTAGCCGTCGCCGAGCAGGTAGGCCCCCGACACCGCGCCCAGGTCGTACTCGATCACGCGCACGTCGAACCCCTCGGCCCTGGCGGCGGCCTCGGTCCGGCCGACGGCGCAGACCTGCGGGTCGGTGAAGACCACCTGCGGCGCCCCGTACCCGTCCGCCGCGTCCCGCATCGCGGGCAGGTCGTCACGCTCCCCCCGCGCCCGTGCCGCGATGACGTCGCCGCACACCCGGGCCTGGTACTTGCCCATGTGGGTGAGCAGGTTGCGGCCGTTGACGTCGCCCACGGCGTACAGCCAGCCGTCGGCGACGCCGGTCGCGCGCATGCTGTCGTCGACCCGGACCGGATCGGTGTCCGGCAGGCCGACGGCGCCGAGCCCGAGATCACCGGTCGCGGGCCTGCGGCCGGTGGCCACCAGCAGTTCGTCGGCCTCCACCGGCGCGCCCTCGGCGAGGTGGACGGTCACCGGGCCGCCCGGCTCGCGCCGTTCGACCCCGGTCACCTGGGCGCCGGTGCGCACCCGGACGCCGCCGTCGCGGAGCGAGGCCGCCAGGAGCTCTCCGGCGAACGGTTCCATCCGGCCGAGCAGCGCGTGCCCGCGCACCAGCATCGTCGTCTCCTCGGCGCCGAGCCCGTGCAGGGCCTGCGCCATCTCGCAGGCCACCACGCCTCCGCCCAGCACGGCCAGCCGTCTCGGGACGGCGCGGACGCCGGTCGCCTCGCGGCTCGTCCACGGTGAGGCCTCCGCCAGCCCGGGGATCGGCGGGATCACCGGGCGGCTGCCGGTGGCCAGCACGACGGCGTGCCGGGCGCGCAGCAGGCGGGTGGAGCCGTCGGAGGCGGTCACCTCGACCTGCCTGGGGCCCCGCAGCCGCCCGCGTCCCCGGAAGAACTCCGCCGGGACGTCCTTGATCCACTGCACCTGCCTGCCGTCGTCCAGGTGCGACACGGCCTCGTCGCGCCGGGCGAGCACGGCGTCGACGTCGATCGGCCGCAGAGCCAGGCCGGGCACCCGGCCGACGTCCGCCGCCAGCTCCACCGGGCGGAGCAGGGCCTTGCTGGGGATGCAGGCCCAGTAGGCGCACTCCCCGCCCGCCCGCTCCTCCTCCACCACCGCGGCGCTCAGCCCGCCGCGGGCCGCGCGGGCCACGACGTTCTCGCCCGCGGGGCCGGCGCCTATCACGATCACGTCGAACTCGTCGGACACGACTACCTCCCAGAGCATACGAGCCGATCACCGTGGTCAGTGTGACGGCGCCGGCCGCACCAGCTTCGCAGCCTCGCCGTGGCGGGCGCGTGGCGGAGGGCGGTCGAAGGGGACGAACGCATGCTGGAGAAGCGCCCCGTTCCGGTATCTTTCGTCAGTCGCCGGGTTTCCGTGGCTTCAGGCACACAAAGCTTCTGTGAGATGGGAATTCGATGACCACCGACCATGCGCGCCCGGCCGGCTCCGGGCGGCGCCGCTGGAGCGCGCAGACGTGGTTCAACGTCGTGCTGCTGGCCATGGCGGTGCTCCTCGGCCTGTCGGCGGTGATCGGCGCCACCGTCCTGCGGAACGCCGCGCAGGCGTCCGACCGCCTCATCGACGAGATCTCGGTGGGCAGGATCCAGGCGGAACGCATGCAGACGGCCCTGGTGAACCAGGAGACCGGGCTGCGGGGTTTCGTCCTCACCGGCAAGGAGGAGTTCCTCCAGCCGTACGAGGACGGGCAGCGTAGCCAGCTCGTCGCGTCGTCGCAGATCCGGACGGTGGCGCCGAGGGCGCGAGCGCTGCCGGCGCTGGAGGCGGTCGACCGGCTGAGCGCCCAGTGGCGCTCCGGTTACGCGGAACCGATGATCGAGCACGTGCGCGCCGCCGGGCCGGAGACCGTCAGCGCCGGGCAGGCCGAGGGCGGCAAGCGGGCCTTCGACGCCGTCCGCGGCGCGCTCGACGACCAGAACGCCGCCTGGGACCGGGCCAGGGACACCGCGCGCGCCGAGCTGGCCGCCGCCCGCACCGTCCGGGACGTGACCTTCTTCGCCATCCTGGTCGCCTTCCTGGTCACCGTCATCACGGTGGCGATGCTGCTGCGGATCGCGGTGTTCCGCCCCCTCGCCCGCCTGGGCGACGCCTCGCGCCGCGTCACCAGCGGTGACTTCGACTACCACGTCGACACCGGCGGGCCCGCGGACCTCGCCGCGCTGGCCGGTGACATGGAGGCGATGCGCCGGCGGATCGTCAGCGAGCTGGAGGAGGCCCGCGCCTCCCGGCAGCAGATCGCGGCGCAGGCCGAGGAACTGAAGCGCTCCAACGCCGAGCTTGAGCAGTTCGCCTACGTGGCCTCCCACGACCTGCAGGAACCGCTGCGCAAGATCGCCTCCTTCTGCCAGATGCTCCAGCAGCGCTACGCCTCCCAGCTCGACGACAGGGCCAACACCTACATCGACTTCGCCGTCGACGGCGCCAAGCGCATGCAGGTGCTCATCAACGAGCTGCTCACCTTCTCCCGGGTGGGGCGCGTCCATCAGGAGCCCGTCGAGATGGACCTCAACGACGTGGTCGACCGGGCGCTGGTCAACCTCTCCGCCGCCGTGGAGGAGTCCGAGGCCGAGATCGACGTCGGCGACCTGCCGGTGATCGTCGGTGACCGGACCCAGTTCGTGATGTTCTGGCAGAACCTGATCGGCAACTCCCTGAAGTTCCGCGACGCGGACCGCAGGCCGCACATCCGGATCGAGGCCGAGGAACAGGACGGGCAGTGGCGGATGACCCTGACCGACAACGGCATCGGTATCGCCCCCAACTTCGCCGAGAAGATCTTCATCATCTTCCAGCGGCTCCACCACCGCGACGCCTACGAGGGCACCGGGATCGGCCTGGCGCTCTGCCGGAAGATCGTCGAACAGCATCAGGGGAGGATCTGGCTCGACACCGACCACACCGGCGGGGCCCGCTTCGTCGTCACCCTGCCCGTCACGGTGCCGCCGCAAGAGACGTCGAAGGAGACGCCGCAGGAGACGGTGCCGGTGGCCGCCGGTGAGGACGGCTGAGCCCGGTGACGGCCGGGCGGAAGACGATCCTGGTTGGGACCATGCCGTGACCATGGGGCGGCGCGGGCGGCCACCGGGTGCCGTTACCGTTGATCGGGTGGAGGAGATCGACCGCCGAATCGTGACATTGCTGGCCAGGGATGGCCGGATGAGCTTCACCGACCTTGCCAGGGAGACCGGGCTGTCGGTGTCGGCGGTGCATCAGAGGGTGCGTCGGCTGGAGAAGCGCGGGGTGGTGCGGGGATACGCCGCGCTGGTCGACTACGACGCGATCGGCCTGTCGCTCACCGCGTTCGTGTCCATCAAGCCGATCGACCCGGCCGCCGCCGACGACGCCCCCGAACGGCTGGCCCACCTGAGCGCCATCGAGGCCTGCCACAGCGTGGCCGGGGACGAGAGCTACATCCTCAAGGTGCGGGTGGCGTCGCCGCTCGCCCTGGAGGAGCTGCTCAACCAGATCCGCAGCGCGGCCAATGTCTCGACCCGGACGACGGTGGTGCTCAGCACGCCGTACGAACACCGTGCCCCCGAGCTGGTCGACCCGGACACCGGCAAGCCCGACGACCCCGCCTGAGACCTCCCCGCCTCTCCGGCGCGCCTCACCGTGCCCTGACGCGGCACGGGTACGGCTCCCGCCGCGGCGGGAACCGTACCCGGCACGCTCACGCCATGGCGTGGAAGTGGGCGCGGAGGCGGGTCTTGGCCTCCTCGGTGGCGCCGAGGGCGTCCAGGCCGAGCAGGGCCGCGCCCATGATGGGCGGGACATCGGCGACGATCAGCTTGGCCTGGGGCGCCTGCTCGGCGAAACGCCGCTCGATCAGGTCGCTCAGCAGCGGGTCGCGGGCGGTCAGCACGCCGCCGCCCAGGACCACTTCCATCGGGGTGCCCAGCAGGTCCAGGCGGCGCAGCGCGACCACGGCGAGGACGGTGACCTCGTCGGCCATCCGGACCACGATCGAGCGGGCCACCTCGTCGCCGGTGGCGGCGACGGCCATCAGCACCGGCACCAGCTCGTGCAGCCTGAACGGGGACAGGTCGCCGAAGTGGATGGCCAGTGCCGCCTCCTCGACGGTGCGGGTGCCGAAGTGCTCGCGGACCGCGCGGTCCAGCGCGGTGGCCGGGCCCCGGCCGTCCTCGGCCCGGACGGCGTGCCAGAGCGCCTCCTCGCCCAGCCCCATCCCGCCGCCCCAGTCGCCGGTGAGCCGGCCGAGGGCCGGATACCTGGCGACCTCCCCGGTGGGGGAGACCCCCACGGCGTTGATGCCCGCACCGCACACCACGGCCACGCCCGCGGGCCCGGAGGCGCCGGCGCGCAGGAGCGCGAAGGTGTCGTTGCCGACCACCACGTCCCGGCCGTACTCGCGGGCGAGGATCTCGTCGCGGATGGCCTCCTCCTCGACCGGCAGGTCGGCGCCGGCGACATAGGCGGCCACGTGGTCGGCGAACGGCGGCACGAGGTCCGATCCGAGCAGCCGTACGGCGTCGCCGACCACGTCGATCGCGACGCCCACCCCCGCGCTCTGCGGCTCGAAGGCCGCGCCGCGGCCGGTGGCCAGGACGGAGCCGTCCTCGCCGACCAGCGCGACGTCGGTCTTGCTGTTGCCGCCGTCCACGGCCAGGACGGTTCTCACGTGGTCGCCCAGGGCAGGTGCCGGCGGTTGGCGTCGACGAGGCGCCGGGCCAGGTCGTCCGAGAGCGAGGCCTGACCGATCAGCGGATGGGCCAGCAGCGCGTCCGAGACGCGCTCCTCGCCGCCGTGCAGGGCCGCCTCCAGCGCCAGCGTCTCATAGGCCGTGACGTGGGCGACGAGCCCGGCGAAGAGCGGCTCGACGGGGTCCACCGGCAGCGCCGCCGCCCCCGTGGCGGTGATCCTGGCCGGGACCTCGATGACCGCGTCGTCGGCCAGGAACGGCAGCGTGCCGTCGTTGCGCAGGTTGACCACCTGGGTGTCGCCGCGGTCGCCGAGCAGCGAGGCGATCAGCGCCACCGCGGCCTCGGAGTAGAACGCCCCGCCGCGCTTCTCCAGCAGTTCGGGCTTGGTGTCCACCGACGGGTCGGCGTACATCTCCAGCAGCGTCGCCTCCATCGCCGCGACCTCCGCCGCCCGCGAGGGCTTGGTCCGCTGCTCCTCCACCACGAGGTCGTGCTCGTAGAAGTAGCGCAGGTAGTAGGAGGGCACCACGCCGAGGCGGCGGATCAGGCCGGCCGTCAGGCCGACGTCCTGGGCGATCTCCTCGCCGTGGCTCTCCAGCAGCCGCGGGAGCACGTCCACCCCGTCCAGGTGGACGGCCCGCTCCCAGGTCAGGTGGTTCAGGCCCACGTGGCCCAGGGAGATCCGCTCCGGGGCGACCCCCAGCTTCGCGGCGAAGCGGCGCTGGAAGCCGATGGCCACGTTGCACAGGCCGATGGCCCGGTGGCCGGCCTCCAGCAGCGCCCTGGTGACGATGCCCACCGGGTTGGTGAAGTCGACGATCCAGGCGTCGGGCGCGTGCCGGCGGATCTTCTCGGCGATGTCCAGCACCACCGGGACCGTGCGCAGCGCCTTGGCCAGGCCGCCCGCGCCGGTGGTCTCCTGGCCGACGCAGCCGCACTCCAGCGGCAGCGTCTCGTCCACGTCGCGCGCCGCCTGGCCGCCGACGCGCAGCTGGAGCAGGACGGCCTGCGCCCCGCTCACGCCCTCCTCGACCGAGGTGGTCGCGACGACCCCGGCCGGGTGACCGGCGCGCGCCAGCATGCGCCGGGCCATCCCGGCGACCGGCTCCAGCCGGCGGACGTCCGGGTCGACCAGCGCGATCTCGGTGAGGGGGAGCTCGTCCCGGAGCCGCGCGAATCCGTCGATCAGCTCCGGCGTATACGTCGAGCCGCCCCCGACAACGGCGAGTTTCACCCTTTTACTCCTGTCAGCGTTACGCCCTCGATGAAGACTCTCTGGGCGAAGAAGAACACGATGATCACCGGGGCCATGACGAGAAGGGTCGCCGCCATGGTGAGGTTCCACTGCACGCTGTGCAGCGCCCGGAAGGACGCCAGCCCGAGGGAGAGCGTCCAGTTTTCCTCGTTGATCTGGGCGTAAAGCAGCGGCCCATAGTAGTCGTTCCAGCAGTAGAAGAACTGGAACAGGGCCACCGCCGCGATCGCCGGCCGTGCCATCGGCAGGATCACCCTGACCAGGGTCCGGAAGTCCGAGCAGCCGTCCACGCGGGCGGCCTCGGTGTACTCCCTGGGGATCGTGATCAGGAACTGCCGGAGCAGGAAGATCGAGAAGGCGTCGCCGAGCAGCATCGGCAGGATCAGCGGCCACAGCGTGCCGGTGAGCTCGAAGCGTGCCCAGATGAGATAGACGGGGACGGCGATGACCTGCGGGGGCAGCATCATCATCGTGATGACCGCCAGGAAGGCCAGTTTCCGGCCCCGGAAGCGGAACCGGGCCATCGCGTAGGCCACCGGGACCGACGACAGCAGCATGAACAGGGTGCCGAGCCCGGCGTACATGAACGTGTTGCCCAGCCAGCCCAGCAGGTGCGACCTGGCGAACACCTCGGCGAAGTTGCCCCAGTTCCAGCTGTCCGGCCACAGCTCGCCGGTGAGCGCCTGGTCGTCGGTCATCAGCGCGGTCAGCGCCACGAACACCAGCGGGCCGATGAACATCAGCGACAGCGCCACGGCGAGGGCGTGGGTGGCGATCCAGTACAGCGTCCTGCGGACGCGGCCGCCGCGCGTATCCGTACGGCGGGCGGGGGAGGCGGCGGCGGGCGGCCTGGTGGCCAGGGTGGTCGTCACCGGTTGCCTCCTTCGTCGTCGGTGAACGCGCGGAACTGGCGGAGCAGGACGAGGGTGAAGATCATGGAGGCCGCGAACAGCAGCAGCGCCAGCACACAGGCGTAACCCATGCTGAAGTCGCGGAAGCCCGCGTGGAACAGCCACTGGGGCAGCGTCAGCGTGGACATCTCGGGGTAGCCCGGCACGAAGCTGCTGCCGGGGGAGTCGGTGACCCCGGCGGCGACCCGGGAGGCGATCATCGCCTGGGTGAAGTACTGCAGGGCGTAGATGACGCCGGTGACCGTGGAGAACATCAGCACCGGGGAGATCATCGGCAGCGTGATGCTCCGGAACTGCCGCCACCCGCCCGCCCCGTCGATGGCCGCGGCCTCGTACAGGTGCTTGGGCACGTCCAGCAGCGCCGCGAGGAAGATCATCATCGTGTTGCCGATGCCCCACATGGCCAGCAGGGTCAGGCCGGGCTTGGCCCAGTCCCTGTCGCCGAACCAGTCGGGGGCGGCGATCCCGAAGAACTCGATGATCTGGTTGAGCGGCCCCGAGGGGTTCATCAGGAAGACGAAGGAGACGGTCCCGGCCACCAGCGGCACCAGCGACGGCAGGTAGAACACCGTGCGGAAGAAGCCCGCCCCCGCCTTCAGGCGGGTGAGGAGCTGGGCCACGGCCAGGCCGAAGAGAACCTGCGCGGGGACCATGAACACCACCAGCCACAGCGTGTTCCTGATGGAGATCCAGGCCCGGTCGTCATGGAAGAAGTAGCGGTAGTTGTCCAGGCCGGTGAACTCCAGCGTGAACAGGTCGTAGCGGTGGAAGGAGAAGTAGGCCGTCGCCACGAGGGGGTAGACGAAGAAGACCGCGAACCCGATCAGCCAGGGTGACATCCAGAGGAGGGCCTTGCGGCCCTCGCGGCGCGCCCGCGGGGGCGGCGCCGCGTGGGTGACGCTCATCGAGGATCAGCCCCCGGAGAGCTTCAGCTTGTCGTTGACACGCTTGTCGACCCCGGCGAGCCCGGCGTCGATGTCCTTGACCGAGCCCTTCTCCCACTGGTGCATGAACTCCTGGATCGCCTCCTGGTTGAAGGTGCTGTTGACGCTGGAGGGCATCGTGCTGGTCCTGGGGTGGGAGAAGATGTCGATGAAGGTCTGGAAGTTCGCGTCCTTCTTCAGGTCCGGCGACTCCAGCGAGGCCTTGGTGGTGGGCACGTTGCGCAGGGCGTTGGAGAGGGTGACCAGGGCGGCGGTGTCGGTGGTCAGATACTTCACCAGCTCCCAGGCGGCCTGCGGGTTCTTGGCGCCCTTGGGCACGCCGATCACCGTGCCGGCGGTGAAGCCGCTGCCGTACAGGTCGGGCTTGTCGTCGGCGACCGGGAGCGGAGCGGTGCCGTACTCCAGGTCCTCGGCCTCATTGGCGATCATGGCGTTGCGCCATTCGCCGTCGAGCACCATGGCGACCTTGCCCTTGTAGAACGGGTGGTCGGCCGACCACTCCTGGCCCAGGCTCTTGCGGAACTTGTCGAGCTTGTCGTAGCCGTACCAGTCGACGAGCTCCTTCTGCCACTGCAGGAGCCGCTTCCAGGCGGGGTCGGAGCCGATCGCCGAGGTGCCGTCCGGGTTGTACCACTTGGCGCCGACCATGGGGGCCAGGTGCGAGGCGGTGTTCTCGTAGTACTCGAAGCTCGGGATGAAACCGGCGACCTTGATGGTCCCGTCCGCGTCGCGGACCGTGAGCTTCTTGGTGAGCTCGGTCAGCTCCGACAGCGTCTTGGGCGGCTGGGCGCCCTTCATCAGGGCCTTGTTGTAGTAGAGCCCGTAGGCGTCGGCGAGCAGCGGCATCACGCAGCGTCTGCCGTCGAACTCGGTGTAGGAGCGCGAAGCCTCCGGCAGCACCGACAGGTCGATGCCGTCCTGCCGGATCACCGGGGTGAGGTCCTGGAACGTTCCGCTCTTGCACCACTGGGCGACGTTGTCGGTGGTGAAGGAGGACGCGACGTCCGGGGCCTTCCCGCCGCGCACCGCCTGGGTGATCTGGTCGTCCTGGACGCCCTTGACCAGCTTGACGGTGATCTGCGGGAACTTCTGGCGGAACCCGGCCACGGCGTCCTCGAACGCCTTCACCTCGGCGGGCGCCGAGAAACCGTGCCACAGCTCGATGGCGACGGCCGGGAGGGAGGCGGAGGCGGAGCTCGAGGGCTTGGGCTGGGCCCCGAGCGCGGGCGCGCTCTCCTTGCCCGCGGTGCAGGCGGTCAGTGCCGCGGCCGTGAGGGCGGCGGTGGCGGGAATGAGAAAGCGTCGGTGCACGACGGCTGCCTCCATGCGTGTGGGGGGATCACGAGGGGACGGGGGTCAGGAGGGGACGGTGGAGCTGAAGACCTCGTCGCGGGTGGCGGCGAGGGCGAGGTCGAGCGCCCCGGCGAGGACGGGGTTGCCCTCGACGGTCGACAGCAGCAGGGGAGGCCGGGGGATGGTCAGCGCGTGGAGCTCGTGCTCGACGAGCTCGCGCAGGGTCTCGCCGCCGGCCAGGAGGGTGCCGCCGGTCAGCACGATGATCTCCGGGTCGACGACCGAGGTGATCGAGGCCAGGCCGATCGCCAGGCGGGCGGCGATGTCACGCAGCCCGGCGCGGGCGTCGTCGGCGCGCTTGCCGGTGGTCTGCGAGGTCTGCACGGCGTTCCGCACGGCCTGGGCGGGGGCGGTGCCGCGCACGCCGTAGGACCTGAGGATCTTGAGTACGGCGGGCCCGCCGGTGAGGGCCTGGTAGCCGTGGTTGGCGTAACGCCCCGCCTCGCGGGCGGTCGGCGCGCCGGGGGCGGGCATGTAGCCGACCTCGCCGGCGCCCCCGGTGGCGCCGCGGTGCAGCCGCCCGCCCAGGACCAGCGCCGAGCCGAGGCCCTCGTCGGCCCAGAGCAGCACGAAGTCCTGGTGGCCGTGGGCCACGCCGTGCGCCTGCTCGGCCTGGGCGACGAGGTTGACGTTGTTCTCCACGGCGACCTGGAGGCCGAGCCCCCTGCTGAGGGTGGGCACCAGGTCGGGGATGTGCCAGCCGGGCATGTCCTTGCTGGTGGCGTAGCCCAGCTTGCCGGTGCCCGGGTCGATCGCGCCCTGCACGCCGATGACCGCGCGCCGCAGGTCGGCGGGGGCGCCGGCGCCCTCCAGCGCGGCCCGGACCCGCTCCACCACGTCACCGGCGGAGCGGCCGGGGGTGGGCAGCCGGTGCTCGCCGATCACGGCGCCGGTGATGTCGGCGACCCTGGCGTCGATGTGCGCGGGGGTGACATCCAGGGCGGCGACGTGCGCGGCGGCCGGGTTGAGCCGGTAGACCTCGGCGGTCCGGCCGGGCAGTCCCTCGCGGATGCCGTTCAGGACGACCAGACCCGCCTCCTGGAGCCGGGCGAGCAACTGAGATGCTGTGGGCTTGGACAGGCCGGTCAGGGCGCCGATCTCCGGGCGGGTCAGCGGTCCGCGCTCCAGCAGTGCCTGCAGGGCGGCGCGGTCGTTGATCGCACGCAGCAGGCTTGGGGTGCCCGGCGTCGGCTGAGTCACAGGTCCTCCGTGTCCGCACACGTCATACAGTCGCCCGTAAAACGGAGTTAGGAAACTTTCCTAACTCGGAGTGAATCTAAGGAACCCGTGCGAATTCCGTCAAGCGTGAAGGGCGCGCCGCAATCAACCTGTGATGGCGAGGGGAGGGGCGAACATCTCGACGGACCTGCTAAGGTGATGGTTTGTCATAACAACCAGCCAATGGCCCGGAGTATCCCATTACTATCAACGATAATGGAGCGACGGCGACCCGTCAACTCGAGCTCGCCAAGGAGCAGGAGTACGTCTCCGGTCTCTACGAACGGCTCGACCTGTTGCGTGAGCGCACCAAGCGGCAGCTGGACGGGGTGCTGGCGCAGGGCGGGAGCGGTGGGACGCACCAGAACCGCTCCGAGCGCGACACCTTCGCCGGGATGTACGCCGAGCGGCTGGGCCGCCTGTGGGCGGTCGAGAACGGCCTGTGCTTCGGGCGGCTCGACAACGCCGACCACACCTCCCTGTACATCGGCCGCATCGGCCTCGCCGACGACGAGCAGCGGCGGCTGCTGATCGACTGGCGGGCCCCCGTCGCCCAGCCGTTCTACGGCGCCACCCCCGCCGCCTCGATGGGCGTCACCCGCCGCCGCCACCTGCAGACCAAGGGGCGCAAGGTGATCGGGATCGACGACGACCTGCTTGACCTCGACAACCTCACCGACGACGACGTGGCCACCCTCAACGGCGAGGCGGCGCTGCTGGCCTCCATCGCCGCCAGGCGCACCGGGCGGATGCGCGACATCGTGGCCACCATCCAGTCCGAGCAGGACCGCATCATCCGCTCGGACCTCAACGGCGTGCTCGTCGTGCAGGGCGGCCCCGGCACGGGCAAGACCGTGGTGGCCCTGCACCGGGCCGCCTACCTGCTCTACACCCACCGGGAGAAGCTGGCCCGCCGGGGCGTGCTCATCCTCGGGCCCAACCTGACCTTCCTGCGCTACATCGAGCAGGTGCTGCCCTCCCTGGGCGAGACCGACGTGCTGCTGTCCACGGTCGCCGAGCTGTATCCGGGAGTCGTCCCCACGGTCAGGGAGCGGCCCGAGGTCGCCGCGATCAAGGGCGACGGGCGGATGGCCGAGGTCGTGGCGCGGGCCGTACGGGAACGGCAGCGGGTGCCGCGCCAGCCGCTCGAGATCCGCCTCGACCGCTACACCCTCAAACTCGACGGCCGCGTCCTGGACGCCGCCCGCACCCGGGCGACCCGCTCCAGGAAGCCGCACAACGAGGCGCGCGGGATCTTCGTCCGCCACCTGCTCAACGCCCTCGCCCGGCAGGCCGCCAAGCAGCTCGGCAAGGGCATGATCGACGACGACGAGCTGGCCGACATCCGCGAGGACCTCCGCACGGAGCGTCCCGTCAAGGCCGCGCTGAACAGGCTGTGGCCCTACACCACCCCGCAGCAGCTCCTCATCGGGCTGTTCACCTCGCGCGAGCGGCTGGACTACGCCGCCGGCGACCTCGGCGCCGCCGAGCGCGAACTGCTGCTGCGCCAACCCCCCCGCCAGGGGGAGAACTGGTGGGCCGAGTCGGACGTGCCGCTGCTGGACGAGGCCGCCGAACTGCTCGGCGACATCGACCCGGCGGTGCTGCGGGCCGGGGCGTGGATCGCCGAGGAGGAGCAGGCCGCCAGGCGTGCCGCCGCCCTGGACGAGCGCCAGCACCAGCTCACCTATGCCAAGGAGGTGCTGGAGCTGACCGGGCTGTCCGACATCATGGACGCCGAGAAGTTCGCCGCCCGGCACCTGGGCGACGACGTGTACCTGACCACCGCCGAGCGCGCCGCCGCCGACCGCACCTGGGCCTTCGGCCACGTCATCGTGGACGAGGCGCAGGAGCTGTCCGCGATGGACTGGCGGATGGTGATGCGGCGGGTCCCGACCCGGTCGATGACGATCGTCGGCGACCTGGCGCAGACCGGGTCCTCGGCCGGCGCGCACTCCTGGGGCCGGGCGCTCGACCCCTACGTGGCCGGGCGCTGGCGCGAGGAGCACCTCAGCGTCAACTACCGCACCCCCGCCGAGCTGATGGCCGTGGCCGCCGACGTGCTCACGCTGGTCGGCCCCGGCCTCGTCGCGCCCACCTCGGTCCGGGAGACGGGGGCGGCGCCCTGGGCCGCCTCCCCGGTGGAGGCCCTCGCCGACGTCGTCAAGGCCGAGCTCGTCGAGGGCGGCCGGCTGGTCGTGATCGTGCCCGAGTCCGGCATGGGCGAGTTCGGGGAGATCGTGACCCGGGCCGTCGACGGCGCGGTCGCGGGGCCGGGAGCCGCGGCCCTGGACGCCCCGGTGGCGGTCCTGACGGTCACCCAGGCCAAGGGGCTGGAGTTCGACGCGGTCATCGTGGTGGAGCCCGAGGCGATCCTGCGGGAATCGCCCCGCGGGGCGAGCGACCTTTACGTCGCGATGACCCGTGCGACACAGCGTCTTGGCGTCGTGCACAGCGGCCCGCTCCCCGAAGCGCTTGCTCGACTTGAGCGACATCCGATCACATGAGAGCATTGACGGCTCTCGTCGATCATGTCCCAGCTGCGAAAACTTGATGTTTCCGCTGTTAGTGACACGGTTGACATCTGCGCTGGGGTCGGTAGTTTGCTGCCCAGTCCAGCACGGGACTGGCCGGTTGGCCGCCTTTCGACATCGTCGGTTCCTGCGCCCGTGACGGGGGTCACCCCGTCCGTACAGCCAGACGCAGGGCCGGCGTTCCGTCGAGGCGGGGCACCCTGACCGGGCGGGGGGTTGGACCCAGGAGGGGTCCGGGCACCCAGTAGACAACGGCAATCCGCGCTCGCCGCCGACGGGACGGAACCGGTCCGAAGGGTCGTCCGGGCCCTCTTCCCGCTCCCGTGCCGAGCATCGCAAGCGTCGGGGTGATCTCCAGGACATCCGTCCGCTCTGGGGGTCACCCCGTTGCCGCGTCCACGGCCCCCGCTTTTTGGGATGCGCCCGGGTGAGCGGTACCGTTCGGGCTAGAAAGCCGGGCGAGAGAGCCGGTCCCAGCGACCGGCCGGCGGACCGGCCTGGAAAGACCGGGCGTCACCGTCCGCACGACATCGCGAGGAGCCCCGCCCGTGGCGCAGGAGAAGACGGCCGCCCCGGCGCCGCGAGCGGCCGCCACGGACGGCGCCGCCGGCCCGCCCCGCGGGCGGACGGGCACGGACACCGCGCGCCGCGCGCTCGCCGGGCGGATCGCGGGCGCGGTCGCGGGCGGCCTGCTGCTGTTCCTCTCCTTCCCACCGCTGGGGCTGTGGTTCCTGGCGCCCCTCGGCCTGGCGCTCACCGTCCTGTCGGTCCACGGCTCGCGCCCCCGCCGCGCCCTGTGGCTCGGCCTGCTCACCGGCCTGGCCTTCCTGCTGCCCGCCCTGCACTGGGTCAGCCCGATCGGGACGGACGCCTGGCTGGGCCTGGTGGCGCTGGAGAGCCTCTTCTACGCCGCCTGGGCCGCCGGCGCCGCCCTGGCCGTCCGGCTGCCTCTGTGGCCGTTGTGGAGCGCCGCGCTCTGGGTGGCGATGGAGTGGGCCCGGGGGCAGTTCCCGTTCGGCGGATTCCCCTGGGCGCGGGTGGCCTTCAGCCAGGGGGAGTCGGTCTTCACCCCCTACGCCGCTCTCGGCGGCGCGCCGCTGGTGACCTTCGCGGTGGCCCTGTGCGGCGGCCTGGTCGCGCTGCTGGTCCTGCGCCTCCTGGCCGCCCCCCGCTGGGACCGGGCGATCGCCCTGCCGCTCGCCGGGATGCTGGCCGTGCCGGCCGCGGCGTTCGCCGTCCCCCGCTTCGGCGACGAGGGCAGGACCGTGACCATCGGCGTCATCCAGGGCAACGTCCCGGGGCGGGGCATGCACCCCCTGGGGGACGAACCCGCGGTGGTCCTCGGGAACCACACCCGCATGCTCCACGAGATGGCGCGGGCCGTACGGGAGGGCCGGACCCCCCGGCCGGACCTGGTCGTGCTGCCGGAGAACTCCACCGACATCGACCCCTACCGCAGCGACTTCGCCCGCGCCGAGATCGACGCGGCGGTGAAGGACATCGGGGTGCCCGTCCTGGTCGGCGCCGTGGTCGGCATCGGGGAGAACAACCGCGCGACGCGCAGCCTGGTGTGGGACCCGGTCACCGGGCCCGGCGCCTACTACGACAAGCAGCAGCTCGTCCCGTTCGGCGAGTACACCCCGCTCAAGGAGCTCGTGCTGGCCCTGTTCGAGCGGGCGGGCCTGGTCGGCAAGCAGTCGGTGGCCGGCACCCGCGACGGGGACCTGAAGGTGGGCCCGGTGACGGTCGGCGCGATCAACTGCTACGAGGTGGCCTTCGACGGCATCGTCGGCGACACCGCCCGGACCGGCGCCACCCCGCTGGTGGTGCAGACCAACAACGCCACCTACGCGCTGACCGGCCTGCCGGCCCAGCAGCTCGCCATGTCCCAGCTCCGCGCCGTCGAGCACAACCGGGCGGTGGTAACTTCCGCGATCACGGGTATATCCGCCTACGTGACCCCCGATGGCACGGTCGCCTGGCGCACCGGCGAGCTCGTCCCCGCGGCGAACGTCCTGCGCATTCCGGTCAGGACAGCTGAAACGGTAGCCACGCGCGTGGGCGCACTGCCCGAATGGGCCCTGATACTTGTGAGTGTGGGCGCGTTGGCCGCCGCTTGGCGGCGCGGGCCCCGTAGCCTGGTGCACTCTGCGAACCAGGACGGCGACCGGCAGGTGGGAGACGAATGATGGAGCGGATGCTTGGCCGGGTGCTCGTCATCGTCCCGACGTACAACGAGCGGGAGAACCTGCCGGCCATCGCCGCGCGGGTGCGCGCCGCGGTGCCCGAGGCGCACCTGCTGATCGCCGACGACAACAGCCCCGACGGCACCGGCGCGATCGCCGACGAGCTGGCGGCCGGGGACGACCACGTCCACGTGCTGCACCGGCCGGGCAAGCAGGGCCTGGGCGCCGCATACATCGCCGGCTTCCGCTGGGGGCTGGAGGAGGGCTTCGACGTCCTGGTGGAGATGGACGCCGACGGCTCCCACCAGCCCGAGGAGCTGCCCAAGCTGCTGGAGGCGCTGGCCGACGGGGCCGACCTGGTGATCGGCTCCCGGTGGGTGCCCGGCGGCAAGGTGGTCAACTGGCCCGGCTCGCGGGAGTTCCTCTCCCGCGGCGCCAACGTCTACACCCGGGTGATGCTCGGCGTCCCGGTCCGCGACGCCACCGCCGGGTTCCGCGTCTACCGCGCCGGCACCCTGGAGAAGATCGGCCTGGACGACGTGGAGTCGCAGGGCTACTGCTTCCAGGTGGACCTGACCCTGCGCACGGTCCGGCACGGCCTGCGCGTCGCCGAGGTGCCGATCACGTTCGTGGACCGCACCGTCGGCGCCAGCAAGATGAGCCGGGCCATCGTGGGGGAGGCGCTGTGGCGGGTCACCCTGTGGGGCTTCTCCGGCCTTCCCCAGCGCCTGCGCCGTCCGCGCTGAGCGGAAGCGGAACGCGGCGGCGATCCGGGGCGTTGTCACTGTCGTACGGCTGTCGCGTGAGTTGAGGAAATGATGCGCCTTCTGCTGGCCCTCGCCTTCCTGGCGGTCCCCGTCCTGGAGATCCTGGTGTTCGTCCAGGTCAATCAGGCCATCGGCGTGTGGCCCGCGATCGCCCTGCTGGCCGCCGGCAGCCTCCTCGGCTCCTGGATCGTCCGCAGGGAGGGCCGCAAGGCCTGGCGGAAGCTCCAGGAGGCGGCGCGGAGCGGCCGGATGCCCGAGCCGGGCGCCCCCGGCGGCGCCATGACCGTCGCGGGCGGGGTGCTGCTGATGATCCCGGGCTTCATCACCGACGTCGTCGGCCTGCTGTTCCTCCTGCCGTTCACCCGGCCGTTGATGCGCGGGCTCGGCGCCCGGTTCCTCGCCCGCCGGATCCGCACCCTCGCCGAGAAGACGGCCGGCCCCGGCCTCGGCTCGCCGTTCGGCGGCGCGGGCTCCCCCTTCCAGGCCATGCGCGACCAGCCCTCCGGCTCCGGGCCGGTCATCCACGGCGAGGTCATCCGGGACGAGCCGGGCCGACCGGCCGCCCGCGACTCCAGCCGCGACCTCACCGACCGCTGAGCTCGGCCAGGCGGCGGAGCGAGAGCCGCAACAGCGCCGCGTTCACCGGCCTGACCAGCGGCCAGCCGAGCCGCCCGACCGGGCCGAACGGCAGGTCGAGCTCCTCCTCCCAGACGATCGTGCTGCCGCCGCCCTCGCGGGGCAGCACGCGGAAGACCCCGGTGCCGCGCACCAGCCGCCCGGTGTGCCGGACCGCCACGGTGGTGGGCGGATCCCACTCGGTGATCTCCATGGTGTCCAGGAACCCGACCGGGCCCACCCCGGTGAAGGCCGCCAGCCGGCTCCCCTGACTCCGGCCGTCCCCGGCGGCGACGTGCGCGCGGGTCAGGACCATCCACTCGCCGTGGCGGGGCCAGTCGGTCAGCACGGAGAACACCTGCCACGGCCCGGCGGCCGCCTCGACCGAGACGCTGATGCGCGAGTGAGTCACCTTCCGATCCTTCCGCGCGGCCGGCACCCCCCAAACCACCTCCCCGCCCGGCAGGCGTGCCCGGGGGCGGCCGGCGTGCTGACTATATAGTTGACACTGACTAGAAATTGTTTAATAGTTGGAACTGACTAAAGAGATGGGGGCGTCGTGGAGAAGCGACGCAAGGTGACCAACCCGCTGGCGCTGGCGGTGCTCGCCGAACTGCTGGTGGAGTCGATGCATCCGTATGAGATGGGGCGGCGGCTCAAGGAGAACGGCAAGGACCGCAGCTTCAAATACAACCGGGGCTCGCTCTACATGGTGGTGGAGCAACTGAGGAAAGCCGGCTTCATCATCGAGCAGGAGACCGTGCGCGACACCCAGCGGCCGGAGCGCACGGTCTACGCGCTCACCGACGAGGGCCGGCATGAGTTCTACGACTGGATGCGCGAGCTGGTCGCGCAGCCACGGCATGAATACCCGCAGTTCGGGGTCGCCCTGTCGTTGCTGAGCGTGCTCTCTCCGGCCGATTCGGTCGAGTTGCTCACCCAGAGGTCGACGGCGTTGACCGAGGAGGCCGACGAGATCCGCGCCGTCGTGCAGTCAGCCCTCGACGACGGGGTCCGCTGGGTGTTCCTGGTCGAGGACGAATACCGGCTCACGGTGCTGGAGGCGGAGCGCCGCTTCGTCGCGGGCCTCATCGAGTCGCTCAAGCAGCCGGACTACATCCGGGCATGGCAGGAGATATTCGGGAGCCAGACATGACAGCAGTCAAGACAGCACTGGTCATCGGCGGCGGGATCGCCGGGCCGGTCACGGCACTGGCGTTACGCAAGGCGGGCATCGAGGCGACCGTCTACGAGGCGTACGAAACCACCGCCGACGGCGTCGGCGGCCAGCTCACGATCGCTCCGAACGGCCTCGCCGCGCTGGACGTCGTCGGCGCGGGCGACGCCGTGCGGGCCGTCGGCCTGCCGATGAACCGCACCATCATGACCGACGGCAAGGGCAAGCGGATGGGGGAGTTCCCCGGACTGACTGGCCTGCCCCCCAGCCGGGCCCTGTGGCGTCCGGACCTCTACCGCGCCCTGCACGACCACGCCCTGGCCCAGGGCGTCCCCACCGAGTACGGCAAGCGGCTGGTCGGGGTGGACGAGTCGCCGACCGGCGTCACCGCGCGCTTCGCCGACGGCACCACCGCCACCGGGGACGTGCTCGTCGGCGCCGACGGCATCCGTTCCACGGTCCGCACCCTGATCGACCCGAAAGCCCCCGATCCCGACCACGTCCCCCTCCTGAACTTCGGCGGCGCGGCCGACGTCGCGGTGCCCCTGGCATCCGACGCCGCCTACTTCTCCTTCGGGAAGAAGGCGTTTTTGGGTTACTGGTCGCAGCCCGACGGCACCACCGCGTGGTTCGGCAACGTCCCGCACAAGGAGCCGATGTCGATCGCCCAGGCCCGTCGGACGCCGGCGGCCGAGTGGCTCAAGCGGCTGCGGGAGGTCTTCGCCGACGACGCGCCGGGCAGGGAGCTGCTCCAGCGCACCAGCGTCGAGCAGCTGGTCGTGCTGGGGTCGCTGGAGATCATGCCGAAGGTGCCGCACTGGTATCGCGACCGGATGGTGCTGGTGGGCGACTCGGTGCACGCGCCCTCCTCCAGTTCGGGGCAGGGGGCGTCGCTGGCGATGGAGAGCGCGATCCAGCTGGCGCGCTGCCTGCGGGACCTGCCCGATGTGGCGGGTGCGTTCGCCGCCTATGAGGGGCTGCGCCGGGAGCGGGTGGAGAAGGTGGCCTGGCGGGCGTCCAAGACCAACAACAGCAAGGCGCTGGGGCCGGTGGCCATCGCGATGATGGGGCTGATGATGCCGCTGGCGATGAGGACCTTCCTCAATCCGGAGAAGACGCTGGGCGCCGAGCAGCGTTACCGGATCGACTGGCAGGCCCCGGTCACGGCGGACGCCTCGCGCGCGGCGGGCAACCGGAGCTAGGCCGTGCCACCTTCCGTTCGGGGGGCGGTACGGGTTCCGCCGTGTCCGGGGCGCCGCCGTGCGGGGTCCGGGCCGGTGGAGAGGGGTCCGGTCCCGCGCGCACCCGCGCACCGGGGCCGGACCGGCAGATCACGCCCCCCGGGAGGCTGCCGGTCTGCGACGACATCACCGGCGGCGGCTGGTGGCAGCCGCCCCGCCAACGGGCCCGATGAGGACAAGGACATTGACCGAGCCGTCTGAGGATCCGGGGGAGCCGGCGGGACCGCCCCCCGCCGCGCCGCCCGCCGGGCCCACGCCGCGACGGGGACTCACCCGGCGGCGCCTGCTCAAGGCCGGGCTGATCGGGGTGCCGGCGGTGGCCGCGATCAGCGCGGGCGGGGCGGCGTGGCTGTGGGCCACCGCCGACGTCGACACCGCCGGCAGGGTCCGGTTCGTCAACCGCCTGGCCATCCCGCCACTGGCCACCGGCCGCCGCGACGGGTCCGGACGCCGGGTGTTCGAGCTGCGCGCCCGCGCCGGAAACCGGCGACTGCGGCCCGGCCGGCCGACTCCGACGTGGGGGTTCGACGACGGCCACCTCGGGCCGACGCTGCGCGTCGACCGGGGGGAGACGGTCGTGGTCAACGTGCGCAACGAGCTGGCCGAGGCGACCACCGTGCACTGGCACGGCATGCACCTGCCCGCCGTGATGGACGGCGGACCGCACCAGCCGATCCGCCCCGGCGCGACCTGGTCTCCGACCTGGAGGCTGGACCAGCCCGCCGCCACGCTCTGGTACCACCCCCACCCGCACGGCCGGACCGGGCAGCACGTCTACCGCGGCATGGCCGGGCTGTTCATCGTCGACGACCCCGCGGCCGGATCGCCGGACCTGCCCGGCCGGTACGGGGTCGACGACGTCCCGGTCATCGTGCAGGACAAGAACTTCGGCGACGACAACCGGTTCGACGAGAGCACCCCGCTGATCGGCGGTGTCGGGATCCTCGGCGACACCCTCCTGGTCAACGGCACGGTCGCGCCGTACCACGACGTCACCGCCGAGCGGACGCGGCTGCGGCTGCTCAACGCCTCCAACGCGCGCACCTATGGGTTCGGCCTCTCCGACGGGCGGCCGTTCGCGCTCATCGGCACCGACGGCGGCCTGCTGCCCGCGCCGCACCTCACCGACCGGGTCCGGCTCTCCCCCGGAGAGCGCGCCGAGATCGTGGTGACCATGCGGCCGGACGAGCGGGTGGTGCTGCGGAGTTACCCGCCCGACCTCGGCGCCGACTTCTGGACCTCCCGCGTCACCGGCGGCGACGACACGATGGACGTTCTCGAACTGCGCGCCGCCGGCGGCCTGACGCCGTCCCCCGCCCTGCCCGGCACCCTCGCGGAAGCGCCCGGCCTCGGCTCGGCGGGCGGCCGGGTCGACCGCGGATTCGAGCTGTCCGGCTTCGAGATCAACGGCAGGGCGATGGACATGAGCCGGATCGACTTCGGGGTCGGCAGGGACACCACCGAGATCTGGGAGGTCACCAACCTCGACGTCCTCCCCCACAACTTCCACGTGCACGGCACCCGGTTCCAGGTCCTGTCGGTGAACGGCGCCGCCCCGCCCCCCGAGCTGGGCGGCTGGAAGGACACGATCTACACCCCGCGGGAGACACCGGTGCGCATCGCCATCCGCTTCGGCGGCCACGCGGATCCGGACAGCCCCTACATGTTCCACTGCCATCTCCTCTTCCACGAGGACCTGGGCATGATGGGCCAGTTCGTCGTCACCGAGCCCGGCGTGCTCCCCGGCAGGCCCGTCATGCCCCACGACGCCGGCCACGGCTGACGACCTCCGGCCCCACTCCGGCCCGGAGCCGGCCGCGACACGCCGGGCGGAGTCGGCTCCGTCCGGTCGGCGGGGCGTTACGGTGGGTCATGAGGGCCTCCGGCGGGTGTGGGTCCCGGTCGACTCACACCGGGCCATGAGGCCCTCACCATTTCGGAACCGCCCGATCGCGTGTCCCTAGTGGTGGTCCTGGGGCGGGGCCTTGCGCGGCAGGAGCCGGACGAGGCCGCAGCAGGCGAGGGTGATGGCGGCGACGGCGGCGAGGCTGTACACCACGGCCCGGGTCTCGCCGCCGGTGGCGAGGGTCCTGAAGTAGAGGGTGGTGACCACGGCCGCGCCGATGGCGTTGGCCAGCTGCTGGACCGCGCTGAGCGAGCCGCCGGCGCTGCCCGCCTCTTCCGGGGCGATGTCGCCGATGGTGACGTCGTAGACGGTCCCGAAGCAGGTCCCCATGCCCAGGCCGATGATCAGGGCCGGCGGCAGGAGGGCCCAGGGGCCCGTCGAGGTCCCGGCCGTCAGGACGAGGACGAGCAGCCAGCCGGTGCCCGTCAGGGTGATGATCAGGCCGATCAGTACGAGGCCGCGCCCGAGTCCGCCGATGAGCCGGTAGCCGGCGACGGAGGCGATGACGATGCCCGCCGCGACCGGCACCAGCCCGAGTGCCGCCTTCATGGGGGTGTAGCCGAGGCCGTTCTGCATGAAGAGGGACAGGACGTAGAGCAGGCCGGACACGGCGGCGAAGAAGGCGACGCCGAGGATGAGGCCCGAGGTGAACCCCCGGTTCCTCAGCAGCGACGGTTCGATCAGCGGGCTCGCGGCTGTCAGCTGGCGCCGGCAGAACAGGCCGGAGAAGACGGCGCCGCCGGTGACGGACAGGATCGGGACGGGGGTCCATCCGTGGGCGGACCCGTCGATCAGGCCGAACAGCAGCCCGAGCATGGCCGCGGCCAGCAGGCCGGAGCCGATGCCGTCGACGGGGGTGCTCCTGTTGCCGGCGTCCTTCGGCAGCAGCCTCGCCGCGGCGAGGATCGTGACGCCGCCGAGCACGAGGTTGATCAGGAACATGGAGCGCCAGCCGAGTCCGAGGATGTCGGCGTCGATGAGGGCTCCGGCCAGGATGGGGCCGCCGACGGCGGAGATTCCCATGGTCGGGGCGAACGCGCTGAAGGCCCTGCCGATCTGGTCGCGCGGGAAGACGGAGCCGAGGATGCCGAATCCCTGGGGGATCAGCAGGGCGCCGAAGGCTCCCTGGGCGAGCCGGGCGATGATGATCGATCCGGGGTCGAAGGCCAGGCCGCAGGCGATCGAGGCGAGCGTGAAGCCGGTGATCCCGATGAGGAAGAGGCGCCGGCGACCGTATCTGTCGCCGAGCCGCCCGCCGACCACGAGGAGGACGCCGAGGGCGAGGGCGTAGCCGGCTCCCAGCCACTGGATGAGGGCCTCGCCCCCGTGGAGGTCCTCGGCGATGGTCGGGGCGGCGATGTTGGTGATCGTCGCGTCGAGGAGGTCCAGGACGTCGGCGCTGAGGATGACGGCGAGGATGGCCCACCGTTTCCCGGGGGAGACCGCCTCCGGTTCTGCCGGGGAGGCCGGCTCCGTGGCCATGGCGGTGGAGTGGGCGGGCGTGGACAAGGGCATCGCTCTTTCGGGAGTGAGTCCGGGAGGGAACTCAGACGGGAGGTGGGCGGACCGCGGCAAAAGCAGTCGCAACACATATGTTGTGTGACGCAGATATTGTGTCACGCAGATAATGTGAGGCGTGAGGACCTCGGTGTCAAGCCGGATTCCTGGCCGCCCCGTCCAGGTGGCCGGTTGGCAGAAAAACCCAATTTTCCTACTTTTTAAATTGGCATTTTGGGCGGGAGTCTCCCGAGTCAAGGATGCGGTGGCGTGACGTACGACGTGGGGGCATCGGCCATGGGTTCGAGCTCGCCCCCGCCTGGGGAGGTCACGTGGCGCGGCTGCTCGTCGGCGACGGCGTCGACCCCCGGCCGGCGGCCTTCGCGCCCTCCGGGTTCGAGACGGGGGCGGAGCCGGCCGCGAGGTTCGGTGCTGCCAGGATTCTCGGACAGCCGCAACCGGAGACAGGGGAGTTCGCATGACCGCACCCGCGGAGAGGGCCGGCGTGATCGTCGTCAGGTCCGTCGGCTGGGACGACGCCGCGGCCGTCGCGCTGCGCGGGGCGATGGGGGAGGAGATGGGCGCCCGCTACGCCGACCGGCTCGCCTCGGCGCCGGACTACCTGCCGCGCGGCATGAACGTCGAGCCGGAGTCCGTCGCCTACACCGGGGTCGCCTACGCCGGCGCGGTGCCGGTCGGGCACGTCGCGCTGCGCCGGCTCGGCGCGGACCTGGAGATCAAGCGGATGTTCGTCACCCTCTCCCATCGGGGCGCGGGCGTGGCGCGCGCGCTGCTGGCCGCGGCCGAGGACGCCGCCCGCGCGCTCGGCGGATCACGGATCATCCTGCAGACCGGAGACCGTCAGCCGGACGCCGTCCGGGTCTACGAGCGGGAGGGGTACACCCCCATCCCGCGCTTCCCTCCCTATGAGCGGCTCGAGGGCTCCTACTGTTTCGAGAAGTTCCTGGCCTGAGCCGCGGTGGCACGCCGAGCCCCTCCCGAAGGGCCCGCGTGCGGACCTTCCGGAAGGGGCTCGATGCCGCCGGTCTCCCGCGAGGGGAGAGGGGGGTGGAGCCCGTCCGGCCCGGTCGCGCCGGACCGGACGGGCCCGCCGGCGCTTACGGCAGGGCGGCCTCGGGACTGTCGGTGTAGATCTCACCGAAGTCGAGGGTCGGGGCGAAGCCGGCGAAGTACCGCTCGACCTCGGCCTTCTCGGCCGCGTTCGGATAGGGGTTGGTGCAGGTCGTGCCCGCGCTGGCGCCGGACATCAGGTCCGTGCACCGGCCGGTGCGACGGTCGGGCAGTCCCAGGATGTGGCCGATCTCGTGGGCGGAGATGCGCAGCGGGTTGTGCCCCTGGGCGGTCGCCTGCCTGCCGATCCACACGGTCCCACGGCCCAGGCTGGTGGGCTGGGCGCGGGGCCAGCCGTTGTCGGCCAGCACCACGAAGTCCGCCGGGCTGCCGGCCACCAGGCGCACGTTGGTCACGCTGGAGTTCCAGATCTGTGCCGCCTGGTCCACCACGGAGCGGAACTCGGCTGCCCGGCTGGCGTCGTACCGGAGCACGCGCACCGCGGCCGCGTTCTGCGCGCCGGTCCCGTCAGCCTGGGCGGGGAAAGCCGTCGCCAGGAAGGCGAGCCCCAGGATGAAGGCGACGCTGAAACGGATGATTCTTGACACTTCTGTCAGGCCTCCTCGGCCGTTGGGGGGTGCTCGTCAAGACGAGGTGCTGAGGAGGGCGATCAGCCGACGGTCAGGGTCAGCCCGTAGACGGACAGGGGCTCGTTGACCGGCTGGTGGTAGGTCGTGCCGCCCGAGGTGCAGTTGCCGGAGCCGCCCGAGGTCGTGCCCTGGGCCTGGCTGCCGGAGATGAACGACCCGCCGGAGTCGCCCGGCTGGGCGCACGCGCTGGTGCGGGTCAGGCCGCTGACCGTGCCCTGCGGGTAGGTCACGCTGGCGTTGTGCTGCTGGATGGTGCCGCAGCGCCAGCCGGTGGTGGAGCCGGAGCGGCAGATGGAGGAACCGACCACGGCCTGCGTGGATCCGCGGACGATGACGTTGGCGCCGCCGGACCCCTTCACCCACGGCCTGGGGGTGTTGCCGGGGGCGGCCACCCACGCGTAGTCGTTACCGGGGAACGAGGAGCCCTGGAAGGTGCCGGTCGGGTTGGTGGTCCTGGAGCCCGCCCTGCCGCAGTGGCCCGCGGTGACGAAGCCCGGCGTGCCGCCCTTGGTCACGGAGAAGCCGATGCTGCACCGGCTGGAGCCGATGTAGTAAGGGTTGCCGCCGATGATGTCGATGAAGGGCTGGGGCCGCTCGGTGGTCACCGCCACCCGGACCGCGTCCTTGTCGACGCCGGCGGCGGCGACGAGGGCCTCGCCGCCGGCCTGCTGGGCGGCCTGGATCACGACGCTGTTGGTGGGCAGGTCGACGTACCACAGGGACGCGCCGGCCTTGGCCTGGGCCGGAGCCTGGTCGAGCCGGTCCTTGACCGCGTTGAGCTGCTCCAGGGACCGGCTGACGATCACGGGCTGGGCGCCCTGGGCCCTGATGGCGTCGGCCGTGGTGGCGTCGTTGGTGCCGACGAGGAGCTGGGTGGCGTCGCCGTTGAGCCAGGCGCCGGCGTACTTGCCGCCGAGCGTGCCGCTCAGGGTGGATTCCGTGGTCATGGCGCGTTCTTCGTTGGCCAGCCGTGTCACGGCCTGCTCGGCGGTGAGGCCGAGGTCGCGCTGGAGGGCGTCGACGATCACGGGCGACGGGGGCTTGGGGGAGAGGGGAGCGGGTGCTGCGGTGGCGGGTGTCACGCTGGCGGCCAGGTACAGCGCCACGGTGGCGGCTCCGGCCAGGAGGGGACCTCGACTTAACATGCGCACTCCTTGTGAGGGGTGCTGTCAAAATATTTGGCCGTGCCCTACCGGGGAATGTGGCAAAAAGCACCTATCGCGGTGTTATGGGCCTTCGATTGGCCGGGGTTGCCGGCCGTCACCGGGGACGGCGTCCCGGCGGAGCCGGTGACGGAGGGGAGCCGGGAGACGTCGGGCCCGGCTCACGACCTCTCCCGCGAAGGTCCGGGCGGGCTCCTCCCCGCCTCGGCACCTCCCCCGGCGACTACCTTGTCGCGGTGCTCCCGCTCCGGGGCCTCACGTCCCGGCGACTACCTTGTCGCGGTGCTCCCGCTCCGGGGCCTCACGTCCTGGCGGCCACCTTGTCGGGGTGCTCCCGCCCCGGTCACCACCTGCCCGGGCGGGCCGCTCCCGGCGCCGGGAGCGGCCCGCCCGGACATCACTCCTCTTCCTCCTCGCCCTCGAAGAAGTCGCCGATCTCGTCGATCGCCTCGGCGGCCACGAACCCGCCGACCACACCCGCGGCTCCGGCCGCCACGACCGCGCCCATGCCGGGCCCGCTGCGGTGACCGTGCTGCTCGTGGTGCCCGTAGTGCCCATGCTGCTCGTGGTGCCCGTGATGGCCGTGGTGGCCGTCGTCGTGCCCGCCGTAGGAGACGCCGTGGGACCCGCCGTGGTGCTGTCCGGCCAGACCGTCCAGCCAGGCGGTGATCTCGGCGGGCCAGTCCATCTGGAGGGCCTGCTCGTGGGTCACCTGGAAACGCCCGAAGGAGTCGTGTCCGGAACCGTGGCCGCCGCGCTTGTCGGCCTCCAGGATGATGTCCAGCCTGCCGGCGTCGGCCACGAAGGTCAGCTCGACCTCGTTGATCCGGCCCGAGTACTGGGCGGGCGGGTAGAACTCGATCTCCTGGTAGAACGGCAGCCGCTGCTGCACGCCGTACAGGTGGCCGGTTTCCAGGTCGGCGCTCTTGAAGTGGAAGCCGAGCTGGGAGAAGGCCACCAGCACGGCCTCCTGCGAGGGCAGGGCCGCGACGGAGAAGGGGTCGAGGTCGCCCTTGTCGACCGCCTTGGCGATCGCCAGCTCGGTGCGCACGCCCATGGCCATGCCGTTCAGCGGCTGACCCTGCACCTCGGTGAGCGGGGTCTCCCAGGGCACCGGCACCCGGAAGGGGACGGTGCGCTCCTCGCCGATGCCCAGCTTGAAGGGGCCGGAGACCTCGGTGCGGAAGAACTCCCCGAGACCGGTGTGCTCACCCTCGCTGTGCTCGGTCTCGATCCTGGTGACCAGCCCCAGGCTGATGTGCTCGATCTCCGCCTCGAAATCGCCTCCCTTGACCCGGACCTCTCCGGTGAGGAACCCGCCGGGCGAGACGCGCGACACGGCCAGGACGGTGTCCACCGACGGACCTCCGACGCCGAAGGCTCCCAGCAGCCGTTTGAAGACCACGGATACCTCTCTTCTCCTGTTGTGATGACGTAACCGAAACGGCGAACGAGTGATCGTCGCCGGTGGTTCCCGAGATCACGCAGTTGAGAGCTCTTCGGCGGCGGGCCGCCCCGCATTTGGGAGACAAATCTCGATCTCTGACAGTGATCAACCCGGCCGGCGTCAAATCATTGGTTCTGGGCAGCCGGAACTCGCGGAGATAGATTGCTGCATCGCACGGGCGGCCGATCGGCCGGTCACCGTCCACCGTCGCCTCCACTCCGGTCTCCCGGGATTGGAGCGTTCCGTCCCGTGTGCCGCCGGCCTGCCTTCCGCACGCGCTGGTACGTCACCGCCCGCATGCCGCAGGAGGACACGCGCTCATGACTCATGACCTCGCCGACAACGATGGATCCGGGTGGGAGGCGGAGGATCCGGCGTCGCTGCCGCGCCGCAGCGACGCGCTCCGGTGCCCGCACACCGAGACCGGCCGCCGCTGCGTTCTCCCGCCCCGCCACGAGCTGGAGCATGTCTACCCCCACCAGAAGGCCACCGCCCTGTGATCGGAGGCGGCCGCGGTCCGGGACTCCCTACGGGAGGCGACGCAGCGCGGGCAGGAGTTCCTTCTCCGACCAGTCGAAGAACTCCCGCTGGTGCTCGTGACCGATCTGGACCAGGGCGACATGGGTGAATCCGGCATCGGTGTACTTGCGTACCGCCTCCACGACCGCGTCCACGTCGGAGCCGCACGGCACCTTCTCCGCGACGTCCTCCGGGCGTACGGTCTCGGCGTAGGCGGCGAAGTTGACCGGGGCGGGCAGCTCGGCCATGACCTTCCAGCCCGCCGCGGACCAGCGCCACAGCCGGTGTGCCCGCTCCAGGGCCGCCTTGGGATCGGAGTCGTAGCAGACGGGAAGCTGGCCGTAGACGGGCTTGCCCTCGCCGCCGGAGGCGGCGAAACGCCTGACCAGCTCGCCGTCCGGGTCGGTCGCCACCAGGCCGTCGCCGTACTCGGCGGCGATGTCCCCCGAGCCGCCGCCGGAGGCGGCGATCGCCAGGGGCACCGGCCGCTCCGGCAGGTCGAACAGCTTGGCCGAGTCGACGTCGAAGAACTCGCCCCGGTAGGTCGTGTAGCCGCCCTCGAACAGCTCCTTGATGATCTCGATCGCCTCGCGGAACATCTCGTGCCGGGTGTTGACCGGCGGCCAGCCGTGGCCGACCACGTGCTCGTTGAGGTTCTCCCCGGAGCCCAGCCCCAGCGTGAACCGGCCCTCCGTCAGAGCCCCCATCGTGGCGGCCTTCTGGGCCACGACCGCGGGGTGGTAGCGCATGATCGGGCAGGTCACGTAGGTCATCAGCGGCAGACGCTCGGTGGCGTGCGCGGCCGCGCCGAGCACCGACCAGGCATACGGTGAATGCCCCATCTCCTCAAGCCACGGAAAGTAGTGGTCGGAGATGACCGCGTAGTCGAATCCGATCCGCTCCGCCGTGGCGACGTCGTCCACCAGCTGCCGCGCCGGCGTCTGCTCACACATCATCGTGTAACCGATCTCAGCCATGTCTCCTCCCTACCCAGCCCCCTCCGCGTCTCGCCGGGGACCGGGGAAACTTGGCCTTCTTTGCCGCATCCGTGGATACGACTGCCGCATCCGTGGATACGACCTGGGAGAACGGGCCGGAGCGCGGTCATCCGGATCGTTTCCCGGCGGCGCCGCCACGTCCGAGGCGCCCGTCCCGCCGGCCTGCGGGACGGGCCGTCCGGGGACACGGCCGCGTCAGGGCGTCACCGGCTCAGGACCGGGTAGTTGCCGCGGAAGACGCCGTGGGGGTCGCGTGCGCGCTTGACGTCGCGCAGCCGGGCCAGGACCTCGCCGGGGAAGGCCGTCGCGGCCTCGTCCCCGGGGGAGAGGAAGGTGTACGGCCTGCGCCCGCTGGTGTGCGGCGCGAGCGCGTCGGCGATCCCGTTCTGCCGGGCGCCCATGGCGGCGGCGACCTCGGGGGTGGACGGGATGCCGACCATGTAGAGCGAGTACGGCTCGGCCAGGTGCCCGCAGGCGCCGCCGTCGCGCGCCGGCCGGGCCAGTGCCCCGCCCAGGTGGCGCACCTGCACGCTGAGCAGCGGGTCGATGGGGCCGGCCAGCAGCGCCGCGGTCACCGCGTCGTCGAGGCCGGTCAGCAGCTCCGCGCGTGCCAGGACGGGCGCCGGGTCGGTCGGCTCGGCGCAGATGCCGCCCAGCTCGGCCACCGGCAGCGTGCCCCGGCTGTCCATGACGAGCCCGTCGATCTTGTCGAAGCGGCGCAGCAGATCCTGGGCCTGGCCGGCCTCGCCCAGGAAGGTGGCATCCACCGTCACCAGGGCCCTGCCGCGCAGGAAGTCGGGGAGGCCGGGGAGCGGCGGGAAGTTCAGCAGGTGGAACCAGACGGTGAGCTCGTCGGGGGCCTCCGCGGTGACCTCCTGGAAGGCCGCCAGCACCTCCCGGGCCCGCTCGGCCGGCCACATCATGCGCCCGCCGTACAGGTGGGGCGCCGGGTGCAGGTCGAACTCGACGCCGGTCACCAGGACGCTGTCGCCGCCACCGCCGCGCAGCGCCCAGAACAGCTCGGGGTCGGAGCCGGCGTCCACCGTGGCCCGGTCGCCCCCGGCGTCGACGACGTCGAAGGCGCGGACGCTGTCGGCGGCGAAGCCGTGGCGGCGGCTGAACCAGCTCAATCCGCCGCCCAGGGTGTAGCCGACCACGCTCACCACGGGAGAGCTGCCGGCCAGCCCGGTCAGCCCGTGCGGGCTCGCGGCGGCCAGCACCTCGCCCCACTTCACCCCCGCCCCCACCCGGGCGACCCGCGCCTCGGGCCGGACGTCGACCCCGTCCAGCCTCCCGGTGCGCAGCAGGATCACCCCGTCCACGTCGCCGCCGGCGCCGTGGCCGCTCGGCTGGGCGGAGACGGCCAGCCCTGCCCGGCGGGCGTAGCCGACCAGCGCGGCCACGTCGTCGGCGTCCTGTGCCTCGACCACGGCTCTGACCGGCTGCTCCACCGCGAGGTTCCACGGCTGCCGGGCCTGCTCGAAGCCGTCGTCGCCGGCCACCAGCACCCGGCCCCGGACGGCACGCTGAAGATCGTTCCCAATCGTCATGATCTCTCCTCCATGTAGGTGCGCCCACCTTGGCGCACCCGACTTGGAAGCAGGTTGGGATCCGGTTGGGGACGACCGCACACGTCGGGGTGCCGGCCCGCGCGCCCGCCGAGGCCCGCCTCCCGGCGGATGCCGTACCGGCGGGCCCGTGCGTGCCGGCTCAATCCGGGCCTTCCCCGAACTCCGGACCGGTCCCGACCAGCCGGGCCAGCTCGGTGCGGGTGGTGATGCCGAGCTTCGGATAGACCTTGTAGAGGTGATACTCGACGGTGCGCGGGCTGAGGAACAGCCGGGCCGCCACATCCCGGTTGGAGGCGCCCTCGGCGACGAGCCGGGCGATCCGCAGCTCCTGCGGGGTCAGGGCGTTCAGGGCCGCCGGGCCGGGCCGGGCCACGCTCTCTCCGGCGGCGCGCAGCTCGCTGTGCGCCCGCTCGGCCCACGGCTCGGCGCCGAGACGCTGGAACGTCTCCAGGGCGGACCGCAGGGGCTGCCGCGCGTCGCCGGCCCGGTGGGTACGGCGGAGCCGCTCGCCGTACAGCAGCGACGTCCGGGCCTGCTCGAAAGGGGCGGGCCCGCCCTCGGCGTGCAGGCGCAGCGCCTCCTCGTACAGCGGGACGGCTCTGTCGCCGTCTTCGAGCAGCGCGCGGCACCGGGCCAGCAGGGCCCGCGAGGCAGGGGTCCCGGCGTGCACCGACCACTGTTCGAGGGAGGACACCGTGGCACGGGCCGCGCCGTGGTCACCGCACGCGACCGCCGCCTCGACCCGGTCCGGAGCCGACCTCCAGACGACCGTGGGGTGCCCGGCCCCGGGCCCCGCGGTGGTGAGCGCGGAGAAACGCGCGTGGGCCGCGGCGAACCGGCCCATCCCCAGATCGAGCAGTCCCAGCGCGTAGGACGCCGTGCCCGCGCGCAGGCCGATCCGGTGGGGGACGGCGATGGCCAGCGCCTCCTGGGCGTACTCGCGGCAGGCGTCCTCCTGGCCGCGCACGGCCGCGACCGCCGCGAGGTTCGCCAGATGCGCGGCGGCGGAGTTGGTGTAGCCCGCCTCGCGGGCGAGCGTCAGGCCCTCTTCGGCGATCGCGGCGCTGATGCCGAGCCGGCCGTTGATCCGCTCGGCCGTCGAGACGAACTCCAGCACCACCGGGAGCTGGCCGACCAGCCCGGAGACCCTGGCGGCCCGGCCGGCCCGGACGCCGAATCCCGCCGCCACATCCGCTTCGCCCAGATAGCTCGCCGCCGCGCAGGCCCACAGCAGCTCGGACGCGCCGGACAGCCCGTCCGCCCGGAGCAGTGCCCGCCGCAGCGTCTGCCCGCCCCGGCGGGCGTCCCCGGCGAGCATCGCGCCGATCCCGATCAGCACCGCCCGCAGGAAGGAGTCGTCCCCGCCGGGAAGCGACTCCGCCCGCCGGCCGATGTCGACGATGGCCGCGACGTCTCCGACGTAGGAGGCGGCCTCGGAGGCGTCGGCCAGCATCTCCAGGGCCCTGCCCGGATCCGCGTCGCGCACCCGGTCGGCGCCTTCGAGGAAGGCCCGCTGGGCCTCGGTCGCGTCTCCGCCGTTCAGCTCGAAACGTCCCCGTAGCTGGGCGAGCTCGGCGATCAGGAGCGGCTCCCGGGCCAGTTCGCGCGCCCCGGCCAGGCAGGTCTCCGCCTGGCCGGGACGTCCGCCGAGCCAGGCGGCGGTGGCCGCGTCGGTGAGCCGCCGCGCCCGGACGGCGCGGTCCGGGGTGAGGTCCGCCGACCGGGCCAGCGCGACGGCGGCGTCGGCGTACCCGCCCCGCGCCCGCGCCCGCCCGGCCGACGCGGCGAGCTCGGCGGCGACGCCCTCGTCCCGGCCCACCGAGGCGGCGGCCCGGTGCCAGGCCCGCCTGTCGGCGTCCTCGGCCCCGTCCAGCAGCTCGGCGAGCGCGGTGTGGACCAGGCGCCGCTGCACGGAGCTCGACCGCGCGTACACCGCGGATCGGACCAGAGGGTGCCGGAACCGGATCGAGGTCCCCTCCACCTCGACGAGCCCGGCGGCCTCGACCGGATGCAGCTCCGCCGGGTCCACCCCCAGCCGGCCGGCCGCGCGCAGGATCAAACCCAGGTCGCCGAGCCCCTCCACCGCCGCGATGAGCGCTATCAGCCGGCCGGCTTCGGCAAGCCGCTCCACCTGGTCGCCGAAGATCTGCCCGATGCCCGCTCCCACGGGCAGGGGGTCCGGCAGCGGGGTCCGGCCCGCGAGCTGATCCGCCGTGAGCAGCCCGACCACCTCGCGCAGAGCCAGGGGATTACCGCCGGTCAGCGCCACGAGCCGGTCGCCGACCTCCTGGGCCGGCGGCACCGCCGACCGGGAGGCGAGCAGTTCCGCCGCGCTCCGCGCGTCGAGGCCGGTGAGGCGGAGGTCCGGGACACCGCGCAGGTGCGCCCCGGCGTCACCGCGTACGGCGATCAGCATCCCCACCCCCTCGGTCCGCAGGCGACGGGCGGAGAACAGCAGAGCGTCCGCGGAGGCCTGATCGATCCACTGGAAGTCGTCGATCAGGCAGAGCAGGCCGTCCGGCACCGCCGCCTCGGTGAGCAGGGACAGCACACCCGCCGAAACGAGGAAACGGTCGTCGGTGGGGGAGGAGGCCAGGCCGAGCGCCCCGCCGACGGCGTCGCGCTGCGGGCCGGGCAGCAGGTCCAGCAGCCCGGTCTCCGCGCGCAGCAGCTGGTGGAGCGCGCCGAAGGCCAGCCCGGTCTCCGGCTCGGTGCCCGTCGCCCGCAGCACCCGCATCGGGGCGCCGCAGGCGGCGGCGAGATCCAGCAGCGCCGACTTGCCGACTCCCGGCTCGCCGTGCAGGACGAGGGCCTGGCCGGCACCCGCCCGCGCGGCGGCCACGAGCTCGCCGATCGCGGCGCGCTCGGCCACCCGCCCGTGCAACATGAGATGGTCTTCCCGCCGCCGGGCCTGCTCCGGAGTCTTCTCGCGCACCTCGATGAGCTCAGGGATTCCCGTGCCCGAGGAGCACCGCACCCCCTCCGCCGCCGGACCCGACGAGCTCGCCCCCTCTCGTTTCCGGGCCAGACTTTACCTTCCCCGCCTTCGTGGCCCGTCTCGGCCGCGGCGTCGCCGGAACCGCCGAGCGCCGGGAACGTCCGCCGGCGGGGAGCGCAGAGCCATATGAGTGTTTTGTGAAGAATATACAAGAAGGCGGTACCGGTCGGTGATGATCCAAAAGCGGGAGCGGGAAGGCCTGTGCCGGCACCTCCGTTTAAATGTAATAAATAACGGCTCTATTACGCTTTGGCAGCAGTTTTCGTTATATATGGATTAATGTCGGTGCAGAACGTGAATTGGCCGGTAGGCCTTCCGGATACGTGGGGCCGTATGTGAAAGGCGCCCGGCTTCCACGGCCCCGATTGCCGGCCGGAGTCCCGGGGGCGGCCGCCCGGCCGTGGCTTCGGCCGCGCGAACACGGTGTGCGCTTCACGGCCGCGTGAAACGGCCCGGTCTCCGGGGCATGGGGCGGCCCCGGCTCCAGGTGCGGAGCCGGGGCCTGTGGAGCGGTGGTTATTTCGCGTTACGGGGCGTTGTAGCCCAGGGTGTAGGAGCCGCTGCCGCTGTAGGCGTAGACGCGGTAGCGGTAGAAGCCGGCGGTGCCGTTGTAGGTGAAGGACTCATCCGGGTTGGCCGAGGTGCCGCTGGCCACGGTCGACCAGGTGCCCAAGCTGTTGCGCTTTTGCAGGTACAGGTCGAAGTCGGTGCCGTTCGGGCCGTCCAGGCAGGCCGAGTGCGTTCCCGACGTGGTGGTCTGGAAGCCGGCCGTGCTCGGCTGGTAGACGCTGGCTCCCGAGGAGAGGGTGCCGGTGTAGGTGTGCTGCCTGCCGGCGCACGTACCGCTGCCGCCGACGCTCAGGGTGAAGGTGGCCGTCCTGTCGACGCTGGTCCCGTCACCTGTGACGATCACGTTGTAGGTGCCGGACGCGGTGCCCGCCGGGACCGTGATCGCCAGGGTGGAGGAGGCGCCGGAGGTCACCGACGGCGGGGTGAAGGCGGCGGTCGCGCCCGAGGGCAGGCCGGACGCCGAGAACGTCACGCTCTGCGCGGTGCCCGAGGTCGTCTGCGTGCTGACCGTCGTGGTCGCCTGCTGGCCGGGCTGCACGCTCGCCGACGTCGGGTTGAGCGTCAGGGAGAAGTCGGGGCCCGTCGAGCACCCGGTGGGCTCGTTCGCCGCCGCGGGGACGCTGACCGCGGTCCAGGCCGCCTTGGTCGCGTTGAACTCGGTGCAGGAGCCGGGGAACAGCTGGATCGCCGCCTCCAGCGAGGCCTTGCGGACGAGCGAGTGGGTCCAGGTCGAGGTCTTGCGCAGCAGCGCGCCCATGAAGATCTGGCCGGCCTTCTGGATGCCGAGGCCGGTGAGGGTGGAGCCGTTGCAGGTCGGGCTGACCGGCTGGCCGTCGGTCGGGTTCGTGCCCTGGGCGAGCAGGTAGAACCAGTGGTTCTGGACGCCCGCTCCCGCGTGCACCTCCAGGTTCGGCACCGAGGCGGAGTAGCAGTCGGGGTGGCCGGAGATCTGCGACGGCTTGTGCATGTAGCGGATCGGCCCGCTGCCGACCAGGTTGACCTCCTCGCCCACGCTGAAGTCCGGCGGGTCGTACTGGGCCGGCTCGTTGGCGTAGTACTCGGTCAGCGCGCCGAAGATGTCACCGGTGGACTCGTTGAGCCCGCCCTTCTCGTTGCTGCCGGTCGAGCCGCCGGGCGTGGTCTGGAAGATGGCGTGGCCGTACTCGTGGGCCACCACGTCGATCGGGGTCGCCTGGCGCTGGCTGTCCTGCGAGCGGCCGAAGTTGGTGTAGCTGCCGTTCCAGTAGGCGTTGACGTCGGACAGGCCGACCCTGGCGGGGAAGCCGCCGCCGGTGCCGTTGAACCCGCTGCGGCCGAGCCAGGCGCTCAGCATGTCCCATTCCTTGCCCGCGGCGTGGAGCGCGTCCACGCAGGCGGTCTCCAGGTCGGTGCCCGAGCCGTTGCCCCAGGTGTCGTCGGGGCCGGTGTAGGCGCTGCCGTTCTGGCCGCCGCAGCGGACGCCCGTGCGGACCGGGTCGGTCATGGAGGACGTCGTGCCGGACGTGGTGCCGATGGTGACCGGGCCGTTGTAGTAGCCCGTCCCCTGACCGGCCATGACCTCGTCCGACTTCTCGACGACCGCGCCGGTCAGCGCGTCGACGAAGACGTGCATCTTGCTCTCGCGGCCGTTGTTCGTGCCGCTGACGACCACCTCGTAGGCGAGCCGCCCGGAGCCCTGGGCCATCACCGACAGCTTGGGCGTGGAGACCTCGGCGGCGTCGGTGATCTCGGCCTTGGCGATCTCCGCGGCCTTCTGCGCCTCCACCTTCGGGGTGGTCCCGACGGTCAGCGTCTCGGTCTGGGCGACCGACGTGCTCAGCACGCCGCCGGTGGAGTTGGTGACGACGACGAAGTCGCCGCCGTAGACGGGCAGGCCGGCGTAGGTACGGGTGTAGGAGACGTAGTTGAGTCCCCCCTTGCCCGAGATCGCGTTGCGGCGCTGGAACTGGTCCTTGACCGAGGCCTGCAGGAACGCGGGCTCGGCTTCGACCAGGCGGTCGGCCGACTGGGAGGGGGAGTCGGGAGGGGCGGTCGACGGGGCGAGGACGGTCAGTCCTGCGGCTCCCGCCGATGCGGTGGACAGTGCCACGACCATGCTTGTCGCCGTGGCCACTAGCGCAAACGCGACAGAGCGTTTCACGCAGTACTCCTTCTGCTGAGCGACGGCCACGAGTTCTTTTGGGAGGTAGCCGTGGTCCGTCGAATTGCCTGGATGCGAACCTCGTCGACGCGTTCACACATGCCGCGCGCTGGCGATGGTGAACGGCCGGGCGGAGAGGCTCGCGGGTAATAGTGGGACTGAGAGGCATTTGACGCCTTCCAGGCGGAGTCGTCAATATTTAGGTCAATAATGTGAAATTCACAGTTTGGCGGTCAATTGTAGGATTTATGAACAATGCCTGTTCAGTACGGCGGCGGCCTCTCCGGCCGGGGGCCGGTCTCGCGGCCGGCTGGACCACCGGCGCCCGGCCGTTGGCCGTCGGGCAGCGCCCGGACGGCGATCAGGTGTTCCTTGCCGGAGCCCTGCCGCCCCCGCCGGAGGTCCCGGTGACGCCTCGGTGAACGGCCGCCCGTCGCCCGGACTGCCCCGATCCCGGCGTCCGGCCAGGTCGGCGTCTCCGGAGGGTGGTGCGCGAGTGGTTCTCCCGGCGTCCCGGGCGGTTCCGCGCCGGCGGGCCGAGAGGCTGAAATTTTCTTTTAGGACACCTCGAAGTCTTGAAACTTGTAACCATTGCGCGATTGAGTTCGCTCGTGTCCCCAAGTCACCACCCCCGCATAATGGCCGCGGCCCTGCTCGCCCCGTTACTCGCGTTCAGCGCGGCAGGACCCGCCCAGGCCGATCCGTCGCCGTCACCCTCACCGACGCGACCGGAGCAGACCCTCGTAGAGGACGCGCCCCAGGCGTCGTCCTACCAGGCCCCCTCCACGCTGCTCGTCGCCCCCGGCACGCGGCAGCTGGACACGGCCAAGAAGACCCGGCCCGTCGCGCCGGGGATCACCCTCACCTCCTTCGACCGCTACGACACCGCGGGCTGGCTCCGCGCCGACGCGATCGCCGCGGACCTCACGGCCGGCGCGAGCGTCGACTACGTGTACTCGGGCGAGGTGTCGAAGACCGAGCCGCTGTCCGGGCCGGCGAAGCGGTCCCGGGCCGTCGCCGCCGTCAACGGCGACTTCTTCGACATCAACAGCTCCGGCGCGGCGCAGGGCATCGGCATCCACAGCGGAGACCTCGTCCAGACCCCGATCGCGGGACACAACAACGCCGTCGCGGTCACCGCCGACGGGGTCGGACGCGTGCTGCAGATGCACTTCGACGGCACCGCGACGCCCGCCGGCGGCACCCCGATCACGCTGACCCAGTTCAACCAGCTCATCCAGGGCAACGGCGTCGGCCTGTTCACCCCCCTGTGGGGTTCCTACGGCCGCGGGCGCGCGGTCGAGGGCGCGGCCGCGGTCACCGAGGTCGTGCTGGAGGGCGGCGTCGTCACCGAGGTGCGCACCTCCGCGGGCAGCGGCCCGATCCCGTCGGGCACCGCGATCCTGCTCGGCAGGGACGCCGGAGCGAGCGCGCTCGCCGCGCTGAAGCCGGGCGACCGCGTCGAGGTGAGATACCAGCCCAAGCCCTCCGAGGGCGGCGCGGTCAGGGCGGCCGTCGGCGGCAGCCAGATCCTCGTCAAGGACGGCGTCGCGCAGACCTCCGCCGACACCACCGCCCACCCGCGCACCGCCGTCGGCTTCTCCGCCGACGGCCGGAAGATGTACCTGCTGACGGTCGACGGCAGGCAGGCCGACAGCAGGGGCGTCACGCTCACCGAGCTCGGCGCGATGATGGCCGAGCTCGGCGCGCACGACGCGCTGAACCTCGACGGCGGCGGCTCCTCGACGATGCTCGCCCGGGAGCCCGGCTCCGCCGACGTGCAGGTGGAGAACAGTCCCTCCGACGGCGGCGAGCGGCACGTCCCCAACGGCCTCGCGCTCTACGCGCCCGCGGGCAGCGGCAAGCTCAAGGGCTTCTGGGTGGAGACGGCCACCGACCCGGCGCGGGCCCCCGGAGCCGGTCCGGTCGGCGGCGGCCGTCCCGACCGCGTCTTCCCGGGTCTCACCCGCAAGCTCACGGCCGCCGGCTACGACGAGACGTACGGCCCGGCGGCGGGCACCCCGTCCTGGCGGGCCTCCCGGGCGGTGCACGGGCTCGTCGGCCGCGACGGCACCTTCCGCGCCCTCGTGCCCGGCCAGACGACCGTCACCGCCTCCCGCGGCGGCGCGAAGGGCGAGATCGCCCTCACCGTCCTGCAGCCCCTCGTGCGTCTCGGTGCGACGTCCGACCGGGTCGGCCTGGCGGGCACGGACGCCTCGGGCACGTTCGGCGTGGTCGGCTACGACCGCAACGGCAACTCCGCTCCCGTCGAACCCTCCGACGTGCGGCTCGACTACGACAGGGAACTGCTCGACGTCGCCGCCTCCGAGCACGGCTTCTTCACGGTGAAGGCGAAGAAGGCGACCGGTTCGGGCCTGGTGACCGTACGGGTCGGCGGTTCGAGCACGGCGGTGCCGGTGACCGTCGGGTACGAGGACGTCCCGGTCGCCGGCTTCGACGACGCGGCGTCGTGGACGTTCGCGGCCGCGCGTGCGACGGGCTCGCTGTCGGCGGCACCGGGCCAGAGCAGCGGCGGGCTCAAGCTCGCCTACGACTTCGCCCAGTCGACGGCGACGCGGGCCGCCTACGCGAACCCGCCCCAGCAGATCACCGTTGCGGGCCAGCCGCAGGCGTTCGGCCTCTGGATCCACTCCAGCGGCAAGGGGGAGTGGCCGAGCCTGGAGTTCTACGACGCCCAGGGGCAGTCGCAGATCCTCCGCGGCCCGTATCTCACCTGGACGGGCTGGAAGTTCGTCGAGTTCGCGGTGCCGCCCGGGGTGAACTACCCGCTGAAGCTCCGGCGCTTCTACGTCGCCGAGACCAGGACCGACCAGAAGTACACCGGTGAGATCACGATCGACGGGCTCGTCGCGAAGGTGCCGCCGTCGGTGGACGCCCCGGCCGCCCCGAAGACGGCCGACCCGGTCATCCGTCCTGGGGCCGAGGTCGCGGCGATGCCGTGGCGGTTCGCGGTCATGTCGGACGCGCAGTTCGTGGCACGCGCCCCCGACAGCGACATCGTCGCCAACGCCCGCCGCACCCTGCGGGAGATCCGGGCCGCCAAGCCCGACTTCCTGCTCATCAACGGCGACCTTGTGGACGAGGCGTCGCCGGAGGACTTCGCGCTCGCCAAGCGGATCCTGGACGAAGAGCTCCGCGGCGAGCTGCCCGTCCACTACGTGCCCGGCAACCACGAGGTCATGGGCGGCAGGATCGACAACTTCACGTCGGTCTTCGGCGACACCTACGGCGGCTTCGACCACAAGGGGACCCGTTTCGTGACCCTCGACACCTCGCGGCTGAACCTGCGCGGCGGAGGGTTCGAGCAGGTGGCCATGTTGCGTGAGCGTCTCGACGCGGCGGAGAAGGACCCGTCGGTCGGCTCGGTCGCCGTGCTGTTCCACGTACCGCCGCGCGACCCGACGCCCGGCAAGGGCAGCCAGCTCGGCGACCGCAAGGAGGCCGCGCTGGTCGAGGGCTGGCTCGCGGACTTCCAGCGCACCACCGGCAAGGGGGTCGCCTACATCGGCGCCCACGTCGGGACCTTCCACGCCTCGCGGGTCGACGCCGTGCCGTACTTCATCAACGGCAACTCCGGCAAGAACCCGGCCACGGCGGCCGACGACGGCGGCTTCACCGGCTGGTCCCTGTGGGGGGTCGACCCGGTGACCGAGCGGGAGGCGGACCACGTCCGGCGCAACTGGTTCGCCGACGCGCCGGCCTGGATCGGCGCGCAGGTCCGCCCGCACGTCGACGCGCTGACCCTCACGGTCCCCGCGTCGGTGGAGGTCGGCAAGCCCGGCCAGGTCTCGGCGACCCTGGCGCAGGGCGACCGCGCGGTGCCCGTCGCCTACCCCGCCTCGGCGGACTGGTCGGGCTCACCGAACCTTCACATCGGCACCCGCGCCGGCGCGAAGGCGCGCCACGTCGCGGTGCTCGATCCCGCCACCGGGACGCTCACGGCGCTGCGCGCGGGACAGGTCGTCGTCGCGGTCACCGTGAACGGCGTCACCCGGCAGGCGACGGTCGCACTGTCGGCGCGGGCCGCGGCCTGACCCGGTCCGCCCCCGGTCCGACCCCGGCCTGATCCCGGCCGATCTGCACACCCTGACCCTGCGCGTCCTGCCCGGAGCAGGACGCGCAGGGTCAGGGGACGCCCGCGGAGGAGGTCAGCGGCCGGGCAGGGCGTAGGCGCGGATCACCTCCTGGGTGATGCCGCCGCCCTGCGCGTCCGACGCGCGCAGCCGCAGCGAGACGGCTCCGGCGCCCGGTGCGGGCCGCTCCAGCAGCGCCTTGTAGGAGCCGCCGCCCGACGAGGTCAGGCGCCGTACGGCCCGCCAGGTCGCGCCGTCGTCGTAGGAGACCTCAAGCGAGACGTCCTTGATCGCGCTCGTGGGAGCGCCCGGCTGGTGGCGCAGCGTCAGGCCGATCGACGCCGGGGCGCCGCGGTTCTTCAGGTCGACGGGGACGTCGTAGCCGGCGAGCAGCAGGGGGATCACCCCGGTCGCCCCGTCGGCGGTGCGCTCGGAGGTGAACGTCCAGGCCGTCTTCGTCCGGGTGGACAGCTTCGCCCACGTCGCGCGGTTCTCGATCTCGTACTCGATCCGGTAGTCCGACTTCTCCGGGGGCAGGGTGGCCCGTCCCGAGGGCAGGCCGGTCATCTGGCCGATCAGCGTCGTGCCCTGGTAGAGGCGGAAGTCGGTGCGCAGGCCCTGCTCGAAGTCACTGGTGTAGGCCGGGCCGAAGTTGCCGCCCGCGTCGACGAAACCCTGCATGGAGACGCGCAGCGTGTCCCCCTGCCTGCGCAGCGGGCTGTGCGGGTTGACGCCCGGCACCAGCGGCTGCCTGAACCAGGTCCGGTGGGATTTCTCCCCTTCCCGGTAGGGGCGGAGCTCGGGGTCGGACAGCTCCACCCGCGGCGTCCGGGGGTGCTCCCACATGTGGTTGTAGGCCAGTTCGGGGGCGCCCGCCGCGCTGTTCCAGCGGACCTCGGGGTCGGGGGTGACGTAGGTGACCTGGGTCCGCGGGGTCCGGTGCACCGGCCGGTTCGTGGTGAGGGAGGTGGCGTCCCACGGCTCGAAGGCCCACCGCGCCTCGTTGACCGTCACGTCGTCAGCGAGCTGGCTGTAGAAGTCGGTCTCCTCCCTGGCCAGTGACTTGGCGCGGACGACGTAGTGCAGCTTCTCCGGGACCCGGCCCTTCTCACGCAGGAACAGCTCGTACTGGTAGGGGCTGGCGACGACGCCCTCGGCCAGGACGGGGACGGGCAGGTGCCGCAGCCGGGAGAGCAGCTTGAGGCCCTCCTCCTGCGACAGCCGGACCGTCGGGACGGAGAGCTTCACCCCCGACCCGCCGGGCTCGTTGTCGACGCCCGGGCGGTCGTTGTAGATCGCCACCATCCTGGCCCCGGCCGCCGCGGCGCCGTTGGACTGCGCCGAGACCGGGATCCCGTCGGTGCGCCGGATGAGGGCCAGCTTCCCGCGCAGGTCCTTGCCCTTGAGGTCCTCGGGCCTGCCCTGGCCGGCGTCGGCGAGCTGGAGGAGCGCCGGCCCGTCCAGGCGGGGGAACTCGGGGGACAGGTCGCTGAACCAGATCGGGTCGTAGTACTCAGGGTTCAGCGTGATCCCGAGCGCCCGCATCGTGATGGCCGGCGCGTCCAGCCGCCACCGGGTGGCGACCGAGAACACGCCCTTGGTGACGCGCCGGGTCGGCTGGATGAAGAGCCGCTCCTCCAGCTGCGCGCCCGGCCTGATGAGGGTGCCGCCGCGCAGGGCGCCCGCACCCTCGGCCGGCGCCCGGTACCACAGGAGGTGTTCGGCGGCTCCGGTGTTCCGCTTGGTCCTGTGGTCGGGCGTCTCGACGCGCACCTCGACGGCCTTGCGGGCGTCGAGCATGACCTCGGTGTTCTTGGTGATGGTCATCTCGGGGTCGCCGACGAGGCTCTCGTTCAGCACCTGCCCGCTCTCGGTGCTGTCCTGCCATGACGGCGCCGTGAAGATGTGGCCCAGCACGGAGTAGCTCCCCGGCCGCACGCGCAGGCAGGTGCCCGAGCCGTAGCGCTCGTCGGTGCAGGGGGCGGCGGCGTCGCCGGGCAGCAGGCGTCCGGCGAGGGTGCCGTCATCCAGGTTGAGCACGGTGAAGCCGCCGCGCGCCGGCCGGCCGTCCCGGGCGATGCCGCTCACGCGGAGCTCGACGCGGGCCTCCCGCACGTCCGCGGTGAGCAGTGTGCGCACGTTCCGGCCCTGGGCCGTGGTGGCGACCAGCTCCTTCCGGAGGCGCTCCTCAGGGATCTTCGCGGCGTCGAGGGAGACCCGCGCCTCGGCGCTGCCCCCGGCCGGCACGGTGAGCGTCGCCGGGGAGACGGTGAAGGCGCCGGTGCTCTTCAGGGTCAGCGAGACCGGCGCGCCGGAGAGGTTGCGGTAGGAGACCTGCCGGGTCACGGGGGCGGACCCCGTGGCGGGGCTCTCGACCGTTCCGAAGTTCACCGACCCCAGGGAGGCCACGACCGGGTCGGCGAGCGCGGCGGCGACGTCGACGCGCCCGCTGCCCTGCTCGTCGACGGAGTTGCCCTCCTGGTGCCTGGCCGACCCCATCAGCAGGGCCTTGAGCTCGCCGGCCCGGATGCCGGGCCGGGCCTGGCGCAGCAGTGCGGCGGCCCCCGCCACGTGCGGAGTGGCCATGGACGTGCCGGACAGCCGGGTATGGGAGGCGTCGACCGGCTCGCCGAGGGAGGTCCCCTCCGCCCGCGCCGCGACGATGCCCACGCCCGGCGCGGTGACGTCGGGCTTGACGGCGCCGTCGGGGCCGACGGGACCGCGGCTGGAGAACTCCGCCAGTCTGTCCTGGGCGTCGACGGCTCCGACGGTCAGGGCGGCCGGGGCGTCGCCGGGGCTTCCGACGCAGCCGTCACAGCCCAGGTTGCCCGCCGCGATCACGAAGAGCGTGCCGTGCTGTTCGGTGAGACTGTCCACGGCCTCGGTGAGCGGGCCGCCGGTCTCCGGGCTGCCGAGGCTCATGTTCACGATGTCGGCGTGCTTGTCGGCGGCGGCCCACTCCATGCCGTCGATGATCCACGACAGGGCCCCCTCGCCGTCGCCGTTGAGCACCCTGCCGTTGAGCAGCTTGGCGCCCGGCGCGACGCCCTTGAGCCGCCCGCCCGAGGCGGCGCCGCTGCCGGCGATGGTGGAGGCCACGTGCGTGCCGTGTCCCTGGGTGTCGCGGACGCTGTTCTCGCCGGTGAAGTCGCGCTCGTCGGCGATCTTTCCGGCCAGGTCGGGGTGGCGGGAGTCGAACCCGGTGTCGAGCACGGCCACGGTCGTGCCGGATCCGTCGTATCCGGCGGCCCAGGCGGCGGGTGCGGAGATCTGCGGGACGCTGCGGTCGAGCACGGCCTCCACCCGGCGGTCGAGCCAGATCTTCTCGACGCCGGCGAGCGGCCCGGTCAGGTGTCTGTCACCGGAGCCGCCCCCGGAGCGGGCGAGTTCGGCCAGCGCCGCGCCGAGCCGTGCCGCCTGCTTCTTGTCCATGGCGGCGCCGGCCCCGCCGATGCTCTCCAGCCGCCGCGTGGGCTCCGTCGCCGGGACCGCGGGGGCCGCCGCCAGGGAGGCGGGCTCGGTGTAGGTCAGGATGAGCGGGAGGGTGCCGCTGGCCGGGTCGGCGTAGCCCTGCTCCGCGAGCGCCGTCACGTCGAACAGCTGCGGGTCGAGGCGGCGCGGGACGAGGCTCGCCACGTCGTCCGGGACCACGCTCAGCCTGCCCCCGGTCTCCAGTGTCTGGAAGGCGGGGACGGAGCCGTCGGCGCGCGGGGCGGCGGTGATCGTCGCGGTCCTGCGGCCGTTCCCCAGCTCGGTGACGTGCACGCGGTCGCCGGTGACCAGCGTGACGTCGTAGGTGTCCGAGGTGGCCGTGAGCTGGGACGCGGGCGCGGATCCCGCTGGAGCGCGGATGGGACCCGCCGAGGCGGGGACACCCGGTACGACGGCGCACGCCGCCGTCAACGCGACGGCCGTCGCCACCCAACGTCGCATGAACGGACCTCCGAAATTCATATAAGTGGATGGTCCGAATTCCTAAAGGTCGCGCTGTGCCGCTGTCCATGATTTTCGACTGGCTGGATCGCGACTTGTCGTAAATCCGCCCCGGAGCCATGCGGCAGTGGTCTACGTTCGGCGTGTGCTCGACTCAGAAGACGGACAACCCCGCCGGGATCCGGCGGCCTGGGACATCCCTCGCGCCCGCCCGGGGACGGCCGACGTGGTGGATCGGCGGCTTCTCGAGGGGCTCGGGATCACCGCCACCGAGGAGACGGCCTACCGGGCGCTGCTGCGTAACGGACCCTCCTCCCTCGCGGAGCTCGCGGCCGAGGCCGCCGTCTCCGCCGCGGCCCTCCGCCGTACGGTTCCCCGGCTTGAGGACCTCGGCCTGGTCACCCGCCTCGTCGGCCGGCCCCTGCGGCTGATCGCGACCCCGCCGCAGGTCGCGGTGGACGCCCTGGTGGCGCGGCGCCAGGAGGAGATCGCCCACAGCAGGATGGCCGCCGCCCTGCTGGCCGTCGAGACCGCCGAGCGCACCGGGCCGCAGCCGGAGGAGCTTCTGGAGGTCATCACCGGGCAGGCCGCGGTGGCCCGGCGATTCCTCCAGATCGAGCGGGGCGCGACCGAGGAGATGCTCGTGCTCGTGCATCCGCCGTACGCCATAGACGTCTCCCACGACCTGGAGGAAGAACAGCGGGCGACGCGGCGGCGGGCGGCCACCCGGGCGATCTACGGCCCCCGGGCGTTCGAGCACCCCGGCCTGTTCGAACACACCCGCCGGGCGATCGCCGACGGCGAGCAGGCGCGCCTGGGCCACGTTCCGGTGAAGCTGGCCATCGCCGACGGCGCCACCGCCATCCTGCCGCTGGTCTCCGACCAGGACAGGGCCATCGAAAGCGCGCTCGTCGTCCACCCCTCCGCCCTCCTCGACGCCCTCGTCGGGCTGTTCGAGGTGCTGTGGCGGGCCGCCATCCCGCTGCGTCCCCCCCAAGCAGCCGAGTCGCCGTCCTCGCGGGAGCCGGACGCCTGGCCCGGCGAGCCCGACGCCGACGTCCTCGCGCTGCTGGCGGCGGGGATGCAGGACGACGCGATCGCGCGGCAGCTCGGTGTCAGCCTGCGCACGGTTCAGCGGCGGGTGCGGCGGCTCTGCGAACACCTGGGCGCCCGGACCAGGTTCCAGGCGGGCCTGTCCGCCGCACGGCGCAACCTGCTGGACGACTGACCCACCACGCCCGGCCCGCCGCGGGACGGTGGGCGGACCGTACGGAGGCTCTCCGGCCAAGGCGGGTCCGCGCCCGATGGTGCGACACCCCGATGACTGGGCATGTCCATGCCGGGCCCGATGCGGGCCCCCCGCCGGCCATGACCATCTACCGTGTCCGGTGCGCCCGGGTTCCCGATGGTCGCCGGCGCGGCGGGGAAGGTCATCGAACAGAGGGGGCACGGCGCGAGATGCCGACGATCTGCCTGGTGGGGACACTGGATACCAAGGGCCGGGAGTACGCCTGGCTCCGCGACCGCCTGCGCGACCTCGGATGCGAGGCCGTCCTGGTCGACGCGGGGGTGGGCCGGGCACAGGTGGACGCCGACGTCGGCAACGACCGCGTGGCCCGGGCCGCCGGAGCCGAGGTCGAGGCGCTCCGCGCGGCGGGCGACCGGGGCGCGGCCGTCGCAGCGATGGGTGAGGGCGCCGCCGCGATCCTCGCGGAGCTGCACGGCGCGGGCCGGCTCGACGCCGTGCTCGCCGTCGGCGGCAGCGGCGGAACCTCGATCGCGGCGCGGGCCGTACGGGATCTGCCGATCGGCCTGCCCAAGCTCATCGTCTCGACCATGGCCTCCGGTGACGTCTCCCCCTACGTGGGGGCCAAGGACGTGACGCTGATGTACAGCGTCGTCGACATCGCGGGCGTCAACCGGCTCTCCCGGCGCATCCTCGGCAACGCGGCCGCCGCCGTGGCGGGCATGGCGAGCGCCGCCCTCCCGGCCGGCGCCGAGGACCGCCCGCTCGTCGCCGCGTCGATGTTCGGCGTGACCACGCCCGCGGTGGACGCGGCCAGGGAACGCCTGGAGGAGCTCGGCTACGAAACGCTCGTCTTCCACGCGACCGGATCCGGCGGCCGGGCGCTGGAGGGGCTCGCCGGCAGCGGGCTGCTCGCGGGAGTCCTCGACCTCACCACCACCGAGCTGGCCGACGACCTGGTCGGCGGCGTGCTGTCGGCCGGTCCGGAGCGGCTGACCGCGGCCGGCGCGGCCGGCGTGCCCCAGGTGGTCGCCCCGGGCGCGCTGGACATGGTCAACTTCGGCCCCCGGGACACCGTGCCCGAACGCTTCGAGGGACGCACGTTCCACGTGCACAACCCGGCCGTGACGCTGATGCGGACCACGGCCGGGGAGATGGGCGAGCTCGGCCGCCGGGTGGCCGCCAAGCTGCGCGGGGCGCTCGGTCCGACCGCGCTGTTCGTCCCGCGCGGCGGAGTGTCCGCCCTCGACGCCCCCGGCGCGGCCTTCCACGACCCGAAGGCCGACGAGGCCTGTTTCGAGGCGCTGTCGGACGGCCTGCGCGGCACGGACGTCGAGGTCGAGGAGCTCGACCTGCACGTCAACGATCCCGGATTCGGCCGCGCCATGGCCGACCGGCTGCACCGGATGATCTCCTCGGGAGGGGCGAATTGAACCGCCGGGACATCCTTGCCAGGCTCGGCCGGACCGTCGCCGAGGGCCGCCCGGTCATCGGCGCCGGCGCCGGCACCGGCCTGTCCGCGAAGTGCGCCGAGGCCGGCGGCGTCGACATGATCATCATCTACAACTCCGGCCGCTACCGGATGGCGGGCCGCGGTTCGCTGGCGGGGCTGCTGCCGTACGGCGACGCCAACCAGATCGTCGTCGAGATGGCGGCGGAGGTGCTCCCCGTCGTCGAGGACACCCCGGTCCTGGCCGGGGTCTGCGGTACCGACCCGTTCCGGCTGATGCCCAGGTTCCTCGACCAGCTCGCCGCCATGGGCTTCGCCGGCGTGCAGAACTTCCCGACCGTGGGGCTGTACGACGGGGTCTTCCGCCAGAACCTGGAGGAGACCGGCATGGGCTACGACCTCGAGGTCGAGATGGTCCGGCTGGCCCGCGAGCGCGACCTGCTGACCGCGCCCTACGTCTTCGATGAGGAGCAGGCGCGCGCGATGGCCGAGGCGGGCGCCGACGTCCTGGTCCCGCACGTCGGGCTGACCACCAAGGGCAGCATCGGCGCGGGGACCGCGCTGACCCTGGACGAGGCCGTGGAGCGGGTCCAGGCGATGCGCGACGCCGCGGTCGCCGTCCGGCCCGACGTCTTCGTGCTCTGCCACGGCGGCCCGATCGCCGAACCCGGGGACGCGGCTTACGTGCTGTCGCGCACCGAGGGGGTCGTGGGCTTCTTCGGGGCGTCGTCGGTCGAGCGGCTGCCGACCGAGCGCGCCATCACCGAGCAGGTCAGGGCCTTCAAGTCGCTGGAGTTCTGACAACCCGAGGAAATGAGGAGACGTCATGCACGTCAGTCCCGACGCGGTTCCCACGATGGCCTTCGACTGGGGGTCCATCAAGTGGTTCGTCACCCCCTCCAGCGTGGAGGGGGCGGGCAGCTCGCTGGGCGAGGTGATCGTGAACCCGGGCCGCGGCCACGCCCGGCACAACCATCCGAACGCCGAGGAGATCATCTACGTGATCTCCGGTGCGGCGGTGCAGATGGTCGACGACGGCGAGCCGTTCCCGATCAGGGAGGGCGACACCGTGCACATCCCGGCCGGCGCCTACCACTCGACCTTCAACGCGACCTGGCGCCCGCTGCGGCTCATCGTCACCTACACCCCCGGCGGCGAGGAGAAGGCCCTGGAGGCCGCGCCGGACCTCCGAGTGCACGGCCCCGGCACCGTGGCGGAGTGGCGCCAGGCCTGAGGGCGCGGAGACGGTACGCCGCGCCCGCCCGGTCCGCGCCACGGCTCGTGCGGCGCGACGGGGTCCGGTCGGGGCCTGTCCGGTGAGTCTTCGGCCGGCGCATCAGGCATGGTCGCCGATGCTGGATACATGGTTCATCGAGGAGAGCTCACCGATCAGCAGTCGGCCACCTGCCGGTCGACCGGCGGCCGGACGCGCTGGCGGCGATCGTGGACTCCTCCTGGACCCAGGGGCCAGGAGGGAGTCCCGCCGCCGCTTCCACGAGCAGGGGGGCGGCGGCGCCCCGCCTGACCCCGACTCAACGGTCCGCGGGCCTGACGGCGCCGGCCGCGAGCTCCGCCAGATGTACCACGCGCACCGAGGACTTCCTGCGGCGCAGGCCCTGTTCGAGCTGGCGGTGACAGCCGGGGTTGACCACCGCCAGGTAGTCGATCCCGGCCGCCTCGATCTCGTCGAGCTTGGCATCGAGGATCCGTGCGCTGTCCCGGGGCCGGACGAGGGCGTAGCTGCCGGCCGCCCCGCAGCAGCTCCCCGCCGAGGGCAGTTCGACGTACTCACCCATCCGTTCCAGCAGCGCCCGGGGCTCGCGCCAGACGCCGAGGCCGTTGCGGAGGTGGCAGGAGTCCTGCAGGGCGATGCGCGCGCCGGTCTCGGGGAGGTCCTCGCCGGTCGAATACTCCGAGATCTCCTTGACCCTGTCTCGGCCGAGCACGTCGGCGAGGTGGGCGGCGCAGCCGCCGGAAGTGGTGACGATCGTGCCGGGCAGCCGCTCGCCCAGTTCGGCGGCCATCTGCCGGCCGCGGGCGGAGTCGCCGTTGTGCGCGTGCAGCGCTCCGCAGCATCCCTGCGCCGCCGGGGCCGCGAGCTCGGGGTGGAGTCGCCGGGCGGCCCGGCTCACCTCCGGGTAGAGGGCGCGTTCGAAGCAGCCGAGCATCAGGTGCGGGCCGGAGGGGGAGGGGCGGGTGCGGGCATGGCGGCGGAACAGGCCGAGCAGCCGTACCCGCCAGGGGGAGTTCACCGCGGACATCAGCAGCCAGACGATCAGGGGACGGCGGGTGCCCTGCCACTGCCGGTCCCGCCATTCCTCAAGCAGCGCGCCGTACTGGACACCCGCCGGGCAGACGGTCTCGCAGGCCCGGCAGCCGAGGCAGAAGCTCGACTCCTCCTGGAGCCGCAGGTCGTTGCCCGGCAGGGTGCCCTCCTCCAGGGCGCGCATCAGCGTGATCCGGCCCCGCGGGGAGGACGTCTCGTCCTTGGTGAGCGCGTAGGTGGGGCAGGCGGGGAGGCAGAAGCCGCAGGAGATGCAGCGGTCGAGCAGTTCGGGGGTGAAGCCGTTCACGAGCCCAGCTTTCCAGGGTTGAGGATGCCTGCGGGGTCGAAGGCGGCCTTGATCCGGCGGAGCAGCGCCATCTGCCCGGCGCCCAGCCGCTCGGTGAGATAGGGCAGTTTGGCGGCGCCGACGCCGTGCTCTCCGGTGATGGTGCCGCCGAGCTCCATCGCGGTGCGGAAGATGTCGCCGAAGGCGTGGTGCGCGCGCTCGGTCGCGTCGGTGTCGCCGGCGTCCACGATGCAGGTGGGGTGGAGGTTGCCGTCTCCCGCGTGGCCGAAGGTGGCGATCGTGAGATCATGCCGGCCGGCGATGGCGTCGATGCGGTCGACCATCTCGGCGATGCGCGGGCGCGGCACGCTGGCGTCCTCCAGAATGGTGACCGAGCCCAGCCGCGACAGCGCCGGCAGCGCGCACCGCCGTGCGGCGAGCAGCGCCTCCGACTCGGCCGCCGCGCCCGCGACGGTGGCGTCGAGGGCGCCCTCGACGAGGCAGAGCTCGGCCATGCGAGCGAGATGGCGGCCGACCGGTGAGGCGTCGCCGTCGTCGCCGAAGAGCAGCAGCGCCCCCGCGTCGGTCCTGAGCCCGAGCCGGGCATAGGACTCGACCGCGTCGATGCATCTGGCGTCCAGGAACTCCAGCGTCGCCGGGAGGAGACCGGAGCCGATGATCCGTGCCACGGCCCGCCCGGCGTCGGCCAGGGTGGCGAAGTACGCCAGGCCGGTGCCGCTGGCCTCCGGGGCGGGAGTGAGCGCGACCGTCGCCTCGGTGATCACGCCGAGGGTGCCTTCGGAGCCGGTGAGCAGGCGGGTGAGGTCGTAGCCCGCGACGTCCTTCCACAGCCGCCCGCCGGTCCGGACGACCTCGCCGGTCGCGAGCACCGCTTGCAGTCCGAGCACGTAGTTGCGCGTGACGCCGTACTTGAGACCGCGCAGTCCCCCCGCGCAGGTGGCGATGGTGCCGCCGATCGTGGCCACGGTCCTGCTGCCGGGGTCGGGCGCGTACAACAGGCCGTGCGCGGCGACGGCTCCGGACAGTTCGGCCGTGGTGACGCCCGGCTGGCAGACCGCGAGCAGCTCGTCGGCGCTGATCTCCAGGATGCGGTCGAGCCGGGTCAGCACCAGCACGATGCCGCCGCTGAGGGGGACGGTGGCGGCGCACAGGTTGGACCCGGCTCCGCGGGGGACGACCGGGACGGACCGCGCGCCGGCCAGCTTGAGCACGGCCGAGACCTCCTCGGTGGAACCGGGGTGGACGACGGCGCCGGGTCTGGCGGAGAAGAGCGGGGTGGCGTCCCTGGCGTAGGCGGCGACGTCTCCGTCCGCGTGCCGTACATGATCTGCGCCGACGATCGCGCGCAGCTCCCGCAGCACGGTGGCGTCCATCGGTTCTCCGCGTGAGACGGTCTTCATGGGTTCTCTCCCTGACGTACGGCGGTGCGGTGTCACATGATCGCCAGCTGGCCGCCGTCGATCACCAGCTCGGTGCCGTGGATGAACGCCGCGTCGTCGGAGGCCAGGAAGGCGTATCCGGCGGCGACCTCCTCGGCCAGGCCCGCCCGGCCGAGCGGGATGTGGTCGCGCTCGTAGGCGGAGACGAAGTCGTCGGCGAGCCCGGCCGAGATCGCCGAGTTCAGCGGGGTGCGGATGTAGCCGGGGCAGAGCGCGTTGACGCGGATGCCGTGCCTGCCGAGCTCCACCGCCATGGTCTTGGTGAGAAGGAGCACGCCGCCCTTGGAGGCGTTGTAGTGGGCGTAGTCCGCCTCTCCGCCGAGCCCGTTGGTGGACGACATGTTGAGGATCACCCCGCTGGAGCCCCGTGCCACCAGGTGCTTCGCCACGGCCTGGGCGGTCAGGAACATGCCGCGCAGGTTCACCGCGATGATCCGGTCCCAGTGGCCGGGGGTGATCTCCAGGAACGGCTCGCGCCAGGCGGTGCCCGCGTTGTTGATCAGCACGTCGACGCCGCCCAGCGCCACGACTGCGCCGTCGACCAGCCGGGCGACGTCGGCCTCGGAGCCGACGTCGCCCGCCAGCCCGCTCACCTCGCCCAGCGGGGCGAGCTCGGCCACCGTCCGGTCGACCTCGGCCTGGTCCAGCCCGCCGATGAACAGCCGGGAGCCCTCCTGGAGGAACCTCCGTGCCGTGGCGGCGCCGATGCCGCTGCTGCCACCGCTGACCAGCACCCGCTTCCCGGTCAATCCTCGCATCGTGTGCCTCCTTTTCAGAGCACGGCGCCGCGGGCGGCGACGCGCAGTTCGGTGACGACCCGGCCGCCCTCGACGCCGTGGGCGACGTCGAAGAGGTTGACGACAGGGCAGGCGTGGCCCGGGATGAGCTGCATCCGCGTGCCGATGGGCAGCTCGCCGTCGCGGGCGTGACCCGGTCCGAGGTGTGCCACGCCGTGTTCCTCGTTGAGGAACTCCATGTGCAGGTACGGCAGGCCGACGGCCCTGATCCAGCCGGGGGTGCCGGTCCCGTCGGAGGTGAGGCACTTGGTGCCGGCGTCGAGCACCACCCGCTCCGGCGACGGGCGTCCGACCACCGTGGTCAGCACCCGGGCGCCCGTGGTCTCCTCGGTGGCCACGCCGAGCCGCATCATCGCCGTGTCGTTGAAGATGTAGGTGCCGGGCCTGATCTCGGTCACTCCGGCGACCCCGGCGACGTGCCGGGCGGTGGGGGTGGAGCCGACGCTGATCTCGCGGATCTCGATCCCCTCGCGGGCGCACAGCTCGGCGGTGGCCACCAGGTCGGCGCCCTCGCGGCGGGCGGTCTCGGCCAGCTCCTCCGGCGAGCGCGAGTGGTAGGCGTGGCCCGCGAGGGTAAGCAGGCCCACGACCTCGACGCCGGGAATCGCGGCGATCTCGGCGACCAGGTCGGCGGTGGGGCGACCGGGCGGGCGGCCCAGCCGGTGCATCCCGGTGTCGACCTCCACCAGCACCTCGACGGGCGCCCCCGTCTGGCGGCCCAGCCGGCCGAGGCCGGCGGCGACCTCGGGGGAGTCGAGGCTGACCCGCACCCTGGCGCGCTCGCGGAGCGCGGCGAGGCGGCGCAGTTTGGGTTCGCCCCAGATCGGATAGGCAATCAGGATGTCGTCGATCCCGGCGTCGGCCATGACCTCGGCCTCTCCGAGCTTCGCGCAGGTGATGCCGGTCGCGCCGGCCTCCAGCTGTATCCGGGCCAGCTCGGGGATCTTGTGGGTCTTGATGTGAGGGCGGAGTCCGACGCCGTGCGCGGCGGCCGCCTTCGCCATCTCGGCCACGTTGGCGCGGACCACGTCGAGGTCGATGACCAGGGCCGGGGTGTCGAGTTCGGGATACATCGGTGGGGCCGCCCCTCTCGGCTGTACGGCGAGTTCTGACCGAAAGTAGCACCAGTTCCGTAATGCGGTCTAGCATTCTGTTATCCGGAATTGATGGTGCGGAGCGTGATCTCCGGTGGGCGTCATCGGCCGGGACCCGGCGACCTCACGGGAGGCAAGGGGGCGGTGAAGAGCGACGCCGGATCCGGCCGGCCCGCCGCGCGTTCCACCGCGTTTCCTGAGCCGCGACCCAGAAGTACCGCCCTCATCTGGGATATTTCCGAAGGCTCTTGACAGCCGCTCTCCTCGATGGTGTTCTATCGCCTATTCAGAATTGCATTCTGCAATGCGGAATGAGGAGAGTGCATGAGACTCGGTACGGTGCGCGTCGACGGGATCCGGTCCGCAGCGGTGGAACGCGAGGGAATCTGGTACGCGCTGGGCGTCCCCACCGGCACTCCGCTGGAGACGGTGCTGGCCGGGGGAGCCGAGCAGACCCTGCGGCTGGCCGCCTCGGCGTCCGAGCGGCTCGCGGGCGCGGCGCCCGTCGCGCCGCTGCGGCCCGGCAAGATCGTGGCGATCGGGTTGAACTACCTGGACCACATCCGTGAAGCCGGGATGGACAAGCCGGAGCGCCCGCTGATGTTCGCCAAGTTCCCCTCCAGCGTGATCGGCCCCGGCGAGCCGATCGTCATCGACGGCGAGCTGACCGAGCGGGTCGACTGGGAGGTCGAGCTGGCCGCCGTCATCGGCGCGCCGCTCCGGCGCGCGAGCCCGGCCGAGGCGCTGTCGGGTGTGGCGGGATACACCGTGGCCAACGACGTCTCCGCCCGCGACCTGCAGTTCGCCGACGGCCAGTGGACGCGCGGCAAGAGCCTGGACACCTTCTGCCCGCTCGGCCCCGTCGTCGTGACGCCCGACGAGCTGGGTGACCCGCAGTCGCTCCGGCTGCGGACGGTCGTCAACGGCGAGACCGTGCAGGACTCCAGCACCAAGGAGATGCTCTTCGGCGTCGCCGAGCTGCTGTCCTACTGCTCCCGCGCCTTCACCCTCGAACCCGGCGACGTGGTGCTGACCGGCACCCCCTGGGGCTGCGGCGAGTTCATGGACCCGCGCCGCTCGCTCCGGCCGGGAGACGTCGTCGAGGTGACCGTCGAGGGCATCGGCACCCTGCGCAACCCCGTCGTGGGCCTGTGACGGCCACGGTGCCGGAGCATCCCCGCACGGCCGTCCCCGAATCACGCCCGACCCCCGAGACAGGAGTTTCCGTGAGACACGCGCATCCGACCAGTGGCGGGCCCCGATGAGGGCGCTGGTGTTCACCGGGCCCGGCGTCGTGGAGATGTGGGACGTGCCGGAGCCCGAGCCCGGACCCGGCGACGTGCTGGTGCACGTGGTCGCCTCCGGCATCTGCGGCAGCGAGCTGCACGGCGTCAAGACGCCGGGCTTCCGGGTGCCGCCGCTGGTGATGGGGCACGAGTTCGCCGGCCGCACGGAGGACGGCGCCCCCGTCATCGTGAACCCGATCCTCTCCTGCGGTCACTGCGACCTGTGCGCGCTGGGCACGCGCAACGTGTGCCGGCAGCGCCGGATCATCGGGGTGCACACGCCGGGCGGGTTCGCCGAACGGGTCGCGGTGCCGGCCGGCGCGCTGACCCCGCTGCCCGAGGGACTCGGCTGGACGGCGGCGGGCATCGTCGAACCGGCGGCCAACGCCGTCCACGCCTGGGCGCTGGCCGGCGCTCCGGCGGGGGCACGGGTGGGCGTCATCGGCGCCGGCGCCATCGGCCTGGCCTGCCTGCAGGTCGCCCTGTCGGGCGGGGCCGCGAGCGTGGAGATCGCCGACCGGTCCGACAGCCGCCGCGCGATCGCCGGCCGTCTGGGCGCCGCCGCGGCCGTGCCCCAGCTGACCGGCGAGTATGACGTGGTCTTCGACGCGGTGGGCGCGGCCGCCACCCACGAACAGTCGCTCGCCCGGCTGCGCCCCGGCGGGGCCGCGGTCTGGCTGGGCCTGGCCGACAGCACCGCCGGGTTCGACGCCGCCGACCTCGTACGTGGCGAGAAGCGGGTGCTCGGCTCCTTCGCCTACCGCGACGACGACTTCGCCGCCGCGGTGGACCTGGTCGGCGGCTGGGACCTGAGCTGGGTCGACACCTTTCCGCTCGCCGAGGGCGCCGAGATCTTCACCACGCTCATGAACGGCCGGGCAACCCCCGTCAAAGCACTGCTCACCCCCTGAATCGAGGTATCCCATGGCACGGATCGTCCTGGTGGGCGCCGGTAGCATCACCTTCGCCAAGAACCTGCTCTCCGACATCCTGACCTTCCCCGAGCTGGCCGAGTCGACGATCGTCCTGCACGACATCGACCCCGAGCGGCTGGCCACGGCCGAGGCGATGGCCACCTGGATGGTCGCCGAGCTGGGCGTCGGAGCCAGAATCGAGGCGCACATCGACCGCAGGGCCGCGCTCGACGGCGCCGATTACGTCATCAACGAGATCGCCGTCGGCGGGCTGGCCGCCGTACAGCGTGACTTCGAGATCCCCGCCAGGTACGGCGTCCGCCAGACGATCGCCGACACCCTGGGCATCGGCGGGATCTTCCGGGCGCTGCGCACCATCCCCGTGATGGTCTCCATAGGGAACGACCTGGCCGAACTCGCGCCCGGCGCGGTGCTGTTCAACTACACCAACCCGATGTCGATGATCCCGTGGGCGGTCTACGCGGGCACGCCCTTCCGCAACGTGGTGGGCGTCTGCCATGCCGCGCGCGACACCCAGGCGACCCTGGCCAGGATGGTCGGCGTGCCGGAGAAGGAGATCTCCTTCGTCACCGCCGGGGTCAACCACCAGGCGTTCGTGCTCCGCTTCGAACGGGACGGGGAGAACCTGTACCGGCGGCTGGACGAGCTCATCGAGGCCAGCCCCGAGCTGCGGCGCAGAGTCCGCGTGGAGATATACCGAAATTTCGGTTATTTTCCGACGGAGTCGAGCGAGCACGGCTCGGAGTACCTGCCCTGGTTCCTCTCGCGGGCCGACCAGGTCGAGCGCTACCGCATCCCGGTCGGCGTCTACCTGGACTGGCTGGCCGACGGCTTCGCCGAGTACGAGTCGCAGAAGCACTCCCTCGACCAGGGCAAGGGCGTGACCATCGAGCGCGGCGACGAGCTGGCCTCGCTGGCCATCCACTCCATCGAGACCGGCACCCCCCGTCTCATCCACGGCAACGTCCGCAACGCGGGGCTCATCGCCAACCTCCCCGCCGACGCCTGTGTCGAAGTGCCCTGTCACGTGGACCGGGCGGGGGTGCAGCCGACCAGGATCGGCGAGCTGCCCACCCAGCTCGCCGCGCTCAACAGAGCCACCCTCAACGTGAGCGAGCTGACCGTGAAGGCCGCCCTGGAAGGCCGCCGCGACCACGTCTACCAGGCCGCCCTGCTCGATCCGAACACCGCGGCCAGCCTGCCGGTCCACCGGATCCGCGAGCTCGTCGACGAGCTCATCGCCGCTCACGGGGACCTGCTGCCCGAAGGAGTCAGGAGCTGATCATGTGCACCCCGGATCTCCCGCTCTCCCGCTACCGTCCGGTCTCCCAGCTCCGGGTCTCCGTCCACCACGTCGACCGCGCCCGCCTGCCCGCCGTGGACGCCCACATCCACCTCGGCCGCTGGCTCACCGAGGACGGCGACTGGATGGTCAAGGACGTGCCGGCGCTGCTGGACACGATGGACGAGCTCAACCTGCGCGGCATGGTCAACCTCGACGGACGCTGGGGCAGGGAACTGGCCGAGAACCTCCAGCGCTACGACGCCGCCCACCCCGGGAGGTTCGCCACCTTCTGCCACGTCGACTGGTCGCAGACCGCCGAGCCCGGGTTCGGCGAGCGGCTGGCCGCCCAGCTGCGCGCGTCGGTCGCCGAGGGCGCCGTAGGGCTGAAGGTCTGGAAGGACGTCGGCCTGCACGTGCGCGACCACCACGGCGAGCTGGTCATGCTCGACGACGCGCGGCTGGGCCCGCTCTGGGCGGCCGCCGCCGAGCTGGGCATCCCGATCGCCCTGCACACCGCCGATCCGGTCGCCTTCTTCGAGCCGATCGACGAGCGTAACGAACGCCTCGAACTGCTGGCCGCCCGCCCCGACTGGGCCTTCTCCGGGCCGGGCTTCCCGCCCTTCGAGCGGCTGATGGAGGCCATGGAGGCGATGGTCGCCGCCCACCCCGCCACCACCGTGATCGGCGTGCACGCCGGGTGCTGGCCGGAGAACCTGGGCTGGGTCGGCCGGATGCTCGACGAGCACCCCAACTTCCACATCGACATCGCCGCCCGCATCGCCGAGCTCGGCAGGGCGCCGCGCGCGACCCGCGAGCTGATCCTCCGCCACCCGGACCGCGTGCTGTTCGGCACCGACGAGATCCCGCCCGACCCGGAGGTCTACCGGATCCACTTCCGCTTCATGGAGACCGCCGACGAGGCGTTCGCCCACTCCCTGGACGACCCGCCGCTGATGGGCCGCTGGACCATCTCCGGGCTCGACCTTCCCGACGACGTGCTGAGCCGGGTCTACACCGGCAACGCGCTCAGGCTCGTACCGAGGCTGGCATGAACGTCCAGGCGCTGACGCGGGCCGTACCGGCACTGCGGCGGCGGCACAGCGCCGGGGGCGGGCAGGGCGGGGCGGAGAAGAACCGGCCCCGCCCGCCTCCGGGTGTCCGGAAGCGGGCGGGGCGAGCCGCCTCGGTGAGGAGGGGCTTCATGGCGTTTCTTCGGGCCTCTTCACGGCGTTGCGGGGGCGGCGAGAGGACGGCGGGGTCAGCGGCAGGGCTTGTACGGCAGGTCCTTCAGGGAGTAGTCGGCGGCCTTCTTGATGGAGTTGAAGTTGAGCGTGGCGGCGTTCGCCTTGGTGCAGAAGGTCGACGGCGAGGTCTTGTACTCCACCTGGAACACTGGCTTGCCCGCCTTGACGAAGAGCTTGAGGGCGTCGCACTCCTTCCACTCCATGCACTCCTCGTTGACCGCGTAGTCGAAGCTCGACACCAGGTCGGGGATCTGGCTCAGGTCGTTCTTGAGCGCCACCGACAGGCCGCTCTTGTGCGCCATGTCGGCCAGCGCCCGGTTGTAGACGAGCTGGGTGGCCGGGCTGATGTTCCAGCCGGTGACGGATTTTCCCTCCTCGTGGGCGTGCACGACGTCGAACTCCACGCCGTCGAACCCGGCGGCGGCGCACTTGGCGACCCTGGCCTCCATCATCCGCAGGAGGAAGTCGCGCTGGCCCTTGTCGTTGTTGATGTTCGCCCAGCGCTCGTTGGGAAACTCCTCGCTGAACGGCTTGCCCAGCAGGGAGTTGCCGTGGCTCTTGTGCCAGTCGACGAACTGCTGGTAGTCGGGGCGGAACTCCTCGATCGACCCGGCGTCGACGTAGCAGATCGCCTTGGCGCCCCGCGCGTGGATCGCCTTGACGGCCGCCGTGTTGATGGTCGTGTTGTTGCCCGCGACGGCGGCGTCCACGTAGAGGTCGATGTCGAACACGCTCGGCCGGACGCAGGCGCCGCCCGTCTGCGGGGTCACGCAGATGCCGACGTTGATACCTCCGGTGGAGGCGTAGGCCGGGTTGCCTTCGAGCTGGTACTGCCAGCGGCTCTGCACTGGCGGCCGCCAGACGGCCATGCTCGTGGTGCCCGTGCTCGCGGTGGCATCAGCCGTCGCGGCGGAGGCGGAGGCGGGGGCGCCGAAGGCCGCGGCCGGAGCCAGGGTCAGGACCATGGCCGCGGCCAGGCGGGTGATGAGGCGGAACGGGGTCGAGCATAGGGCTCGGGGAATGACCACCACTTACCTGCTTTCCATATAGCGGAACACTGTTCTGTGATCAAGAGGATCGGTGAAGAAGGGAGGTTGTCAACACCTCAGCCGACATCGGGGCGCTCCGAAGAGAGCCGCATCGCCCCGGGCTGTCAGTGATTATGCCGTTCCCTGAGCGCTAATGATCAATTTTCTGCAGTTAATTCCGTATTGCGGAACTCTAGTCTGCATAGCGGATAGTCGCTACAATCGCCGCACGCAGCGGCTCCCCCAGGCCGCCGTGCTCCGTGGAAGGAAAAGGTCCATGGCACGCATCGTGTTCATCGGCGCGGGCAGCGTTGAGCCCCCCAAGAACGTCCTCTCCGACATCCCGATATTTCCAGAACCAGCTGATTCCACCCCCGTTCTGTATGGCATCGCCGCCCGCGGTGACCTGCTGTCCGAGGGGGGCCGATGAAGCGCGCACTGACCGCCGCCGTGGCCGTGGCGCTGGCCGTGACCGGCTGCTCGGCAGCGGGGGAGCGGGCGGCCGGACCGGTGGAGATCACCATCTGGCACGGCCAGGAGGACGAGTCCGCCAAGTCCATCGAGAAGCTGGTCGCCCGGTTCAACCAGACCCACCGGGACGTCAGGGTGCGCACCGAGTCAGGCGGGGCGACCGCCGACGGCATGCTCCCCAAGATCACCGCTGCCCTCGCCTCCGACGCCTACCCCGACATCGCCTACCTCTACGGCTCCTGGGCCGCCAACGTCGCCCGCAGCCCGAAGGTGGCCGACCTCTCGGAACACGTGAAGGACCCGGCGGTCGGCTGGACGGACTTCTGGGCCAACGAGCGCGAGGCGGTCACCGTCCAGGGGAAGGTCATCGGCTTCCCCGCGGTGGTCGACAACATGGTGGTCCTCTACAACAGGAAGCTGCTGGCCAAGGCCGGGGTCACGCCGCCGGAGCCCGGCTGGACCTGGGCCGACTTCCGGGCGACGGCGAAGAAGACGACCGACGCGAGCGCCGGCGTCTTCGGTACCACCTGGGCGATCAGCGGTGGTGAGGAGGCCGTCTGGGGCCTGTGGCCGATGATCTGGCAGGCGGGCGGCGACATCCTCTCTCCCGACCACAAGAAGGCCGTCTTCAACTCCTCTGCCGGGCAGCGGTCGCTCGACCTACTGCGGGCCATGACGATCGACGACAAGTCGGTCTACCTCGACTCCAGCCCGGCCGAGAAGGGCCAGAAGCTGTTCGAGTCCGGGCGGCTCGGCCTCTTCATGTCCGGTCCGTGGGTCCTTCCTGACCTGCAGGAGGCGGGGATCGACTACGGCGTCGCGCAGCTGCCCGGCACGGACGGCAACCACGAGACGGTCTCGGGGCCCGACAACTGGGTCGTGTTCGAGCACGACGAGCGGCGCGTCAAGGCCGCCGCCACGTTCCTGAGCTGGTTGACGGCGGCCGAGCAGCAGCTGGTGTGGATGACCGACACGGGGTCACTGCCGATCCGCGAGTCGATCACCAAGCTGCCCGGCTATCAGGACTACCTGAAGAAGTATCCGGGCATCGACGTGGTCTCGGCCAACCTCGCCAACGCCAAGCGGATCAGACCGCCGACGACCAAGTATCCACGGGTGTCCTCCTTCGTGGCCGACGCGATCGCACAGACCCTGCTCGGCAAGTCCGACGCCAAGACGGCACTGGACCAGGCTGTCGCCAAGACCGACGCGGCGCTCGCCGTACCAGGGTCATGAGCACCACCGCGCCGCCCCTGAGCCGCGCCGGCGCCGCCGCCCGCGGGCGGCGGCCGGACCGCCGGAAGCCGGCCGACAACGTCGCCGGATGGTCCTTCGCGGGCCCGGCCACGCTGGTCATCCTCGGCTTCTCGCTGATCCCCATGGCGTGGGCTCTCGCGCTCTCCTTCACCGACTCCGACCTGATGTCGCCCGGCCGCAACGTCGGGCTCGACAACTACCGGGCACTGGTCCAGGACCCGGTCTTCCACCAGGCGCTCAGGAACACCGGGCTGCTGGTGCTCCTCTACATCCCGGCCTCGCTGGCCGCGGGCCTGCTCGTGGCGGTGTTGCTGAACAGGAAGGTGCGGGGCATCGGTTTCTACCGGACCTGCTTCCTGGTGCCCTACATCGCCTCGGCCACCTCGGCCGGGCTGCTCATGGGCTACATCTTCGACCGCGACTTCGGCCTGATGAACGGGCTGTTCGTCAAGCTCGGCCTGCCGGTGCAGGGCCTGCTGAGCAGTCCTTCACAGGCGATGTTCGTGCTCACCCTCATTTTCTTCTGGACCCGCTTCGGGTTCTCGGTGGTGATCTATCTGGCCGCGATCCAGGAGATCAGCAAGGAGGTCCTGGAGGCCGCCGCCATCGACGGGGCGAGTAGGTGGGCCACGTTCCGGCACATCATCGTGCCGTCGGTGCGGCGGATGACGGTCTTCCTCGCGGTCTGGGGGCTGATCGACGCGCTGCAGTTCTTCGACCTGGTGATGACCACCACCAAGGGCGGTCCGGCCAGCTCGACGGTGACGATCGTTTACTACGTCTGGCAGCTCGCCTTCAACTTCTTCACCGCCGGGTACGGCGCGGCCGTGGCGTACGTCCTGTTCGTCGGCACCCTGCTGCTCATCGTCGCGGGTCTGCTGTTCGCGCGGTGGAAGGGAGCCATGCGATGAGACGCCGTCTCCCCAGCGGGTGGCATCTGGTGCTCGCGCCGATGTCGGCGGTGACCGTGCTGCCGTTCGTCTGGATGGTCCTCAGCTCGGTGATGACCCAGGGCGAGCTCAACCGGTTTCCGCCGGCGATCTGGCCGGAAGGCATCGACCTGGGCGGCTACCGCACGGTGCTCGAAGGTTCCGACTTCCCCCGCTGGTTCCTCAACAGCGTGATCGTGTCGGGCGCGATCGTCCTGGCCCAGCTGGCACTCTGCAGCATGGCGGGTTACGCGTTCGCCAGGATCAGGTTCATCGGGTCCAGGGTCACCCTGATCCTGGTGATCGCCACCGCGCTGATCCCGTTCCAGCTCACGGTGATCCCGACATTCCTGATCTTCAACAAGATCAACCTGACCGACACGTTGGGCGCGCTCATCGTGCCGCAGCTCAGCTCGGCGGTGGGCATCTACCTGATGACCGCCTTCTTCCAGTCGTTCCCGAAGGAGCTGGAGGAGGCCGCGCGGATCGACGGCTGCTCGCGCTTCGCCGTGTTCTTCAGGGTGGTCCTGCCGGTGGCCAAGCCCGCCCTCGCCGCCCTGGCCGTCATCACGTTCATCACGGCCTGGAACGACCTGTTCTGGCCACTGGTGGCGACCAGCTCGGAGGCGAACTACACCGTTCAGGTGGGGCTGACGACGTTCCAGGGCCAGCACCGCGCCGACTGGCCGGCGATCATGGCGGGCACGGTGCTCACGACGCTTCCCGTCCTCGGGGTGTTCCTCTTCGGCCAGCGGCGGTTCGTCCAGGCGCTGACCGGCGCGGTCAAGGGCTGAGCCGGGGGTGAGCCCGGGGCGCGGCCCGCGCGGATCTCGCGGAGCACGTCCCCGTACGGGCCGGAGCCGCCGACGGTCCACCGGACCATCGGCGGCGGCGGTCCGTCCGCGCCCGGCGCGGTGGCCGGCCGGGCCCTCAGCGGAGCGCCCGGCCGGTCACCGCGACCGTCACGCGTGCTCTCGGTAGGGGTTGGCCGGCAGTCCCTCCACGGATGTGCGGCAGCGCAGCAGCTCGCCGCCGGCCGTGCCGTCCCAAGCGGTGGTCACGTACAGCACGTCGAGGTCGGGCCCGCCGAACGCGCAGCTCGTCACGTTGGTGGCGGGGATCTCGACGGCCAGGTCGAGCCGTCCGTCGGGGCGCAGGCGCAGGATCGCCCCGCCGCCCCACAGCGCGACCCACACGTGGCCGAGGGCGTCCACGGTGATTCCGTCGGGCATCCCCCGCGAGATCTCGGCGAACACCCGGCGCCCCCCGAGCCGCCCGTCGGCCGGGTCGTATTCGAAGACGTCCACCCGTCCGGTGGGCGTGTCCACGTAGTAGAGCAGCCGTCCGTCCGGGCTCCAGGCGATGCCGTTGGAGACCGTGACCCCGTCCAGCACCCGCTCGCAGCGGTGGTCGGGGCCGAGCCGGTAGAGCGCGCCCGCTCCGGGGGTGTCGTCCTCCGCCTTGGTGCCCGCGAAGAACCTGCCCGCGCGGTCGCAGGCGCCGTCGTTCATCCGGTTCCCCGGCCGCTCACCGGCCGTCACCGGCACGATCAGCTCCAGGCCGAGACCGTCCGGCCGCACGGCGGAGCCGCTCCCGCCCACGGGCGCCGCCCATCGGGTCTCCGGGAGTACGGCGAAGCCGTCCCTGACGGCGAGCGCCAGCCCGCCCGCGGCCCGGGGGACCGCCACCCCGACCGGCTGGCCCACGTCGATCACGCCGTGCGAGCCGTCGGCGGGGTCGAGGCGGTGCACCCGGCCCGCCGGGATGTCGACCCACAGCAGCGTTCCCGTACGGTCGTCCCAGCGCGGCCCCTCGCCCAGCCGGGCGGGGGGCACGGGGACGATCTCCGGCTCCGACACCGAGGTCGTCACAGCTCCCCCGGCGAGGTGCGCGGAGCGTCGATGCCCCTGACGTCCACGACGACGGCCTCTCCCGGCCACGCCGCCGCCAGCGGGGTGCCCTCACGTGCGTACCGGGAGCCGTCACGCTCTCCGGCGGTGGTCCCGCTCTCACCGACGGGTACGGCGCCGAATCTCATTTACGTCCCTTCTGTTCCGTACTGCAGAATGACGTTCCAAAGAGCATTCAGAACATCATCACGGAGGTCGCGTGTCAAGGGTCAGACCTGCTCGGCGACCGCCTGTCGCAGGGCGTTGCCGAGCCCCTCCGTCCTGGCCGGCGGCATGCGGTCCTTCAGCGCCGTCACACTCACCGCGGCGACCGGGGCTGTCTTGCCCATGAAGACGGGTGCCGCGACGCAGCGCACGCCGGGCTCGTTCTCCTCCAGGTCCAGCGCGTAGCCCCGCTCCCGGATCTGGGCCAGGTGCGCGGCCAGCTTGGCCGGGTTCGTGATCGTGCTGCGGGTCCGGGCCGTGAGCGGGCCGTATCTCTCCGCCCACGCCCTGATCGCCTCGTCGGTCGGATAGGTCCAGGCCAGCAGCGCCTTGCCCACGCCCGTGCAGTGCGCGGCATTGCGCCCGCCCACGACCGAGGTCATCGTGATCGATCGCACCGCCTCGACCTTGTCCAGGTAGACGACCTCCGCTCCGTCGAGCATGGCCATGTGCACGGTCTCGGAGAACTCGTTGCTCAGCCGCAGCAGAAGAGGGTGGATGATGGTGCGCAGGTCCATGGTCTCGTAGAACCTGAAGGCCGTGGCGAGCATCTCGGTGCCGAGGAAGTAGGGTCCGCTGGGCTCGGGCTGTGCGGCGAACCCGCGGTGCTTCAGCGCGCTGAGGAGGCGGTGGAGTGAGCTCTTGGGCAGTCCGAGCCGGGTAGCCAGCTCGTCGAGGGTCACTCCCCTGCTGTGCTTGCCGATCTCCTGCAGGATCAGCAGGGCGCGATCGACGCTTCCCACCGGTGACTGGGCCTCACCCATAGATTCTCCTCGCCTATTCCGAATAATGGAATGCTATAGCGTTATACGGAACCCTTGCCACTTTCTGAGGGAGAAATCGGGAGGGGCCGCTGTCATATTCCGGACACGCGCCGGGCGTGCGGTCCATTCGGAGCTCCGCATGCTCGGAGCCTCGCGTCCCCGGCCGTCGGCCTGGCCGTTATCGCCTACGGTATCGAGATCATCACCGGTCCGCCGCCGCGGTGCGCCGAAAGGACGCGTGGATCGGTCCGGCGTGCGGCCTCCTCCATCCTCGTCGAGGAGTGGTCGCAAACGCGATCACGGCTTGAGGGCCGGCCGGCCTTCGGGCCGCCGCGGTCTTGGGAACGCATCACCGTACCGTGACGCTCCCGATCTCAGCCGTCGCTCTCCAGTAGGGCGAGAGTGTCACGTAGCCAGCGGATCTCGGCGCGGCTGGTGGCGGTGGCGATGGTGAACAGCCCCTGCCGGAACGGGTCGTCGAAGTCGGCGGCGCGCAGGGGGCGGTCGCCGTCCCAGAAGAAGCTGGCCGGCTGGGTGAGGAAGGTCAGCCGGCGGCGCAGGACCGTCGCCTGCTCGGCCGGGTCGCGGAGGTGGCGCAGGAAGGCCAGCAGGGTGAACCAGCGGTTCTCGTCGGTGAGGAACAACTCCTCCGGCTCGCGCAGCCGGCGCAGCAGTTCTCCGCGTCCGGCGGGGCTGAGGGTCAGCACGTGGCGGGGAGCGGCGAGGGTGCCCGGCTGGAGGTCGCGACCGAGCAGCCCGGCGCGTTCGAGGCGTTTGATCGCCGGATAGAGCGTGCCGTCGGCGATCGGCCGCACGTGGCCGGTCAGCGCGGCGATGCGTTTGCGCAGCTCGTAACCGTGCAGCGGCTCGTCGTGCAGGAATCCGAGGATGGCCAGCTCCAACATGCCCACCAATATAGCTTGCCATCGATATATATCGATGACTTAGTATACGGCCATCGATGTGTCGAAGAAGGTGATCGCCATCGACCTCCGGGGCACGGGCGGCTGGGGAGTAAGCAAGGTAACGACCCTGCTGTTCGAACACCCGGGCAGGTTGCCGTGGCGGTGACACGCCTCTTGACGGCCAGGTCGGCGACCCGCCCGTCAACGGTATTCCAGGTCATGCCGGGTGCCTCGGATCGGCGGTCGGCATCGGGCCGGGGGTCAGCGGCGGTGCGACATGGGCGGTTCGAAGCGGCCGAACACCCAGGTGCCAGGCGCCTGCGGGTCGTCACCGGCCCAGAACTGCGTCCAGAGCCGGGTGAACTCCTTCTCGCAGAGATAGCCGTCACCGTCGAGGTCGAGCAGCGGGAAGATCTCGTCGGTGTCGGTGGCGCAGCCGTTCCACGCCTCGATGAGCCGGTGGTATTCGGCCGAGGAGATCCGCCCGTCGCCGTCCTCGTCGATGGCCTCGAACATCGCCTGGGCGGTCACGGCGACCGCGTCGGGCATGACCCCCAGCCGGTCGACGACCAGCAGGACCTCCTCCAGAGTGACCTTGTCGTCGCGATCGAGGTCGGAGGCGGCCAGCAGGGTGGCCCACCAGCCCATCATGATCGAGATCAGCCGGGTGTGATCCACCGAGCCGGGCGCCGCGCCGCGGATCGCGGCCCACCGCGCGGTCAGTGCCGCGAAGTCCTGTTCTCGCAGGAAACCGTCGCCGTCGGCGTCCATCGCGCCGAACACCCTGCCGACCTTGCTTCGCTGGAACTCACTCGCCACGGGTCTGTCCTTCCAGCCGGTCTGCGCGGACAAGGTAGCGCGGTTCCATGGTGTCCAGACGGCACTCCAGGCGACAATCGCCACTGCGGTCGACTGACGTAACAGCCGGGTGACGCTCTGGTTGCCTTTGGTGACCAGAGCGGACGATAACCGTCACCGCCGTCGGGCCGTCCCCGGTGGCCAGGATCGTGCCGTCCGGGCTGAACGCCACCGAGTTCACCTCGCCGGTGCGCCCGTCCAGTACGGCCCTGCCCGACGTGGCCAAGGTGGCGAGCATGCCCAACCCGGCCAGCCGTCCGGCCAGCGTGTCGGCCAGCTCGGCGGTGACCTGCTCACGGCCGTAGAACACCTCGGCGTCCACTTCGCCGAACGGTGCCGGCCCCCGATAGGGGCTGCCGCCCGCCCATCCCGGCGGAGCGGACGCGGCCGTCGTGGGGTAGTGGTGGTGATGCTCGTGACGGACGCCGGCGACCGTCCAGAAGCAGTCCCCGCAGGTAGGTCAGGCCCTTGACCCGCTGGTCGGAGCGGGTCAAGGGGGTGACCACCTCAGTAGCGAACGTCTTCAGCCGCTGACGGATGTGAACGAGTTGTTCGGGGGGCACGCCCGGATCGAACCACCACCCGGCCAACTCGACCAGCCACAACAGGCTGACCTGAAAAGCACTAACTAGCTGCCGCAGTGTTCGAAGGGGCTGTCGTAGCTGGAGGAACCGGCCTTGCCGCCCCACTTGACGCACTTGCCGGCCGCCGGCGCGCGCACCGGGCCGGCGTAGTAGGCGAAGCTGCCGCTGTCGGTGGCGCGGGTCTTGCCCTGCACCTCCAGGTAGGCGGCGGTGGCGGTCGCCGTGCCGATCGAGGTGCTCTTGACGGTGGCCACGCAGTTGTAGCCGTTGGAGCTGTTGTACAGCAGGTAGACGGTGCCGGCCGAGCCCAGCGCCGCGGAGTCGACGGTCTCGTAGCCGGCGCCGCAGATCGACTGCGGGGTGTGCGGGTTCGTGCCGCCACCGCCGCCGTTGACGTACTGCATGTATCTGGTCCAGTCCCAGTTGGGGCCGGGGTCGGTGTGGTCGTTGCCCGGCACCTCGACGTGGCCGACGATGTGGG
>NZ_FOQY01000031.1 GCF_900113865.1 Streptosporangium canum
CGGCGACGATGATCGAGAATGAGCTCGATCGTCTGGACATCCTGTATGGCTTCGGGGTCCGGCAGATCGGTGTCGCGTATTCGCAGGCCAATCAGTTGGGTTCGGGGTTGGCCGAGCGGGCCGACGCGGGGCTGACCAATTTCGGCCGTCGTGCGGTGGAGCGGATGAACCGGCTCGGTATGGCGATCGACATCTCGCATTCGGGTGACCGTACGTGTCTGGAGGTCATCGAGCATTCGGCGGTGCCGGTCTTCATCACTCATGCCGGTGCTCGTGCGGTGTGGCCGACCAATCGGATGAAGCCCGACGAGGTGATCAGGGCGTGTGCCGAGCGTGGTGGCGTCATCGGTCTGGAGGCGGCCCCGCACACGACGCTGTCGGAGGAGCATCGCGAGCATTCGCTGGAGTCGGTGATGGACCACTTCACCTACTGCGTGGACCTGGTGGGCATCGACCACGTCACCTTCGGCCCCGACACGATGTTCGGCGACCACGTGGGGGTGCACAAGACCTACGCCGGCAACTACGCCCAGAACCGCGACGCCGCGCCCGACCACCCGAACGTCGCCTACGTGGACGGCCTGGAGAACCCGGCGGAAAACTTCACCAACATCATCGGCTGGCTCGTCAAGCACGGCTACGGCGACGACGACATCAGCAAAGTCATTGGCGGGAACACGCTCCGCGTGCTCGATCATGTTTGGTAGGACCTCGCCCCCCGGCGTCCTCGGGCGCGGGGGGCACCCGGGCAGCGTGACGAAGGGAACCCACGATGGGCCGACGTGATACCGCGGCGCAGGCGACGCTGCACGGCCTGCGGGCGTTACTCCGGGAGAAGTTCCAGCCGGGAGACCGGCTGCCGACCGAGCAGGACCTCTCCGAGATGCTGGACGTGAGCCGCGGCACCGTCCGCGAGGCGCTGGGCGTCCTGGCCATCGAGGGCGCGGTGATCCGGCGCTGGGGGATCGGGACGTTCGTCGCCGGCAGCCACGACCTGGCGCCGCTGAGCATGTCGAAGATTCTCGCCTACCGCGACCGCATCCAGATGGCGGGGCACACCGCCGAGCTGGTCACGTCATCGTGCGACACCGTGCCGAGCCCGCCCGCGGCGGCCGAGGCACTGGGCCTGCCGGCGCGGGCGCCTGTGTGGCAGGTGACGCGGACCTTCAGCGTCGACGACGTGCGGGCCGCGTACATGCAGGACTACGTACCACTGAAGTTCGGCACGGACGAGATCGACCCGAGTCCGATGCTCGGCATCGACACCGACCTGTTCACCTTCCTCGACCGTGTGGTCCTGCGCCCGGCCGCCCGGGTGATCACGGACCTCGAAGCCGTGCTCGCCTCCGATCAGGGGGCCGACGCGTTGCGCGTCCCCGTGGGCTACCCCCTGGCCCGAACGCTGCAGACCGTTTTCGGCCATGGCGATGTGCCGCTCGCCTATGGCGTCACCCTGCACCGCACCGACATCGTGCGGATCCGCATCACCCGCTGATCGAGCCGTTCCGGGGAGGGAGCCCACCGGAGCCCGAACTCGCCAGGACGGGCAGAAGGTGTCCTCGATCACCGCCAGGATCAGGCCGGCCCGCCGGAGGCCGATCCTGGCCGTGCCGCCGAAGCGCCGGCGGGTGCGGTCGGCGACCGGGGCGGCAGCGGCGGCTGGGGGGCGGCCCGGTCGAGTCCGAGACGGGAGCGAGCCGGCGGTACTCCGAGAACATGCGCGACCACTCCTTCGGCGGCTTCCGGCCGCGCATGGCCCCGATGCCGAGGGCCGAGCCGACCGGCCTGATCCCAGTCGCCTCCCTGCCCCGGTAAGGCCGATCACGGGTCTCAGAGACGCGTCCCCGGGGCCATCGGGGTGATGTCGAGACGGCCGTCGTCGCAGACCGCGGCGGTGAAGGGGATCTCCAGGTGCGCGACCTCGTCCGGCGGGATGATCATCAGTCGCGCGGCGGCCGGGCACCTGGTCTCGCGCCCGCTCGGCACCTCGGTCCAGTGGATCCTGGCGTGGGCGCCGGCTCCAGGCCGCAGGGTGACCCGGTGCGGCTGGACGCTCTCCCTGCGGGTCCTGGTGCGCAGCGCGTCGCCGTTGCGGTCGATCATGATCAGGCCGACGAAGCCGTACACCCAGCAGGTCCTGGCGGACCTGTTGGTGACCACCAGCGGCGCGTACCGCTGGCCCGCCCCCGCGTCCACCGCGCCGACGCGCGCCGCGAGCGCCCCGGTCCGGCAGCGCTCGACCGCCGTACCCGCGCCGGAGGAGCCGCCACCCGCCGCCGGCGGGCCCGCGAGCCATGCGTTCGCGCCCGCCGCTTTCGGGCCGGTGTCCGTCAGCCGCGCGTTCGCTTCCGCCGGCTTCGCGTCCGTCAGCCGTGCGTCCACGCCTGCGACCTTCGCGTCCGCGAGCGGTGCGTTCACGCTCGCGATCCGGGGGAGGGCGCCGTCGGCCGCCGGTGTGACGCTCCGCTCGGAGGACGCGGGGGAGCCGCATGCGGCCGACGCCATCAGCACGCCCGCCATCACCGTCGACAGGGCCGTGAGCCGCCTGGCACCGCTGGATCGTTTCATGTCCGGTTGGACGCGCGCCGCACGGGTTTTGTTGTCCTTTCCGGGCTCCGTGCGGGCCGGCCTTCCGGGCGATGGAGGTCCCGGGCCGTCCGGAGGACGCGCCGTGCCCAGCCCGCCTTCCCGGCAGGTTCAGCCGGACAGGTACGGCCGGGCGTTCCTCACAGGTAGAGGCCGGTGGTCTCCGGAGCGGTGGCCGGGTGGCCCGCCACGCCGTCGCGCAGGGCGAAGAGCTCGGCGAGGGTGGCGCCCGACGGGGGGACGCCCTCCGCGCGGCCGAGCCACCGGGTGGCCTCCTCGTAGGGCAGGGCGCCCACCTCGATCTGGGCCAGGCAGCGGCCGGGGCGGACCACGGCCGGATGGAGACGGGCCAGGTCCTCGTTGGTGGTGATGGCGACCAGCACGTCACGGCCCTGGCCGAGCAGGCCGTCGGTCAGGTTGAGCAGCCGCGACAGGCCCTGCCCCGCCGCCTCCTTGGCGCCGGACCTGATCAGCTCGTCGCAGTCCTCCAGCACGAGGAGCCGCCACTTCTTGCCGTCCTCGTCGGAGTCGGAGCCGACCGCGACCTCCATCAGGTATCCCGGGGCGTTGAACAGGCGGTCCGGATCGAGCACGCAGTCCACCTGGCACCACGACCGCCATTCGCGGGCGATCGTGCGCAGCAGCGTGGTCTTGCCGGTGCCGGGCGGGCCGTGCAGGAGGATCAGGCGGCCGTGCGCGTCGGCCGGCGTGACGGACATCAGGCGTGACAGCGGGCCGTGCAGGGATCGGGCGTAGTTGCCGCCGACCTCCGCCCAGGGGGAGGCGGTGACGGGCTTGCCGGAGCGGCGGACGCCGTCGGTGCTCTGCCACCAGAAGCCCATCTCCACGTGGTCGCTGTCCGGAGCGGGTTCCACCGCGTCCTTGACGGCCTCCTCGATCACCGAGCGGGCCAGCTCGTCGTCGACCGCGGTCACGCTGACCGTGGCGGCGCGGTTGCGGTAGCGGACCACACGCAGTGTCCAGCCCTCCCCGCAGACCAGTCGCGACTCCCGGCCGTCGTCCTCCCGCGCCGCCCGGACCAGCGTCCCGGAGGCGGGCGTCAGCGGAGCGTCGGGGCGGACCCGCTCCAGGTCCGTGGTGCGTGACCACGGCTGCGCGCCCGTCGCGAACGGCGACAGCGCGAGCGCGTCGATCACGTCCATCGCCGAGTCGCCGTCGTCGAGCCAGAGTTTCATCGGCAGTTCGGCCGGCCGTGGCTCCGGCGCGAAAGGGACGTTTTTCAGCACGGACATGACGGCAATGATCCCTTCCGCGGCCGTGGAGGTCGACGGGTTTTAGCGGGGGCGGGGCCGGTGGGAGAGTCCGTGGTGGCCGGTGGGCTTCAGGGCCGGGCCGCGGTCGGCTCCTGGGGCGCGGTCCTGCGGCGGCGGGTGTGGGTCACCTTGACCGGGTCGATGTCGGCGGTCCAGCGCTCGGCCAGCGCCAGGGTCGGCTCGCGGCCGTCGGCGACGTGGCGGAACGCGCAGGCGGCGGCCCGGTCCGCGTCGCCGCCGGCGATCGCCGCGTAGAGCTCCTCGTGCTCGGCGCACTGCCGGGCGGGATCACGGTCGGAGGTGAGCCGGAACAACCGCCTGAGCCGGGCGTCGAGCGGTTGCATCAGCGTGCCGAGCAGCGCGTTGCCGGAGACCCTCACGATCTCGGAGTGGAACTCGGCGTTGGCCGCCACGGTCTCCCGCCGGTCGTCTCGCCGTACGGCGTCGCGGGCGCGTTCGAGGCAGGCGTGCAGCCGCGCCAGGCCGTCGGCGTCGGCCCGCTCGGCGGCCAGCCGCGCGGCGAGCACCTCCAGGCTCTCGCGCACGTCGAACAGGTCGCGCACGTCGGCCGGGGTGAACGGGCTGACCAGCGCGCCCCGGTTGGGCACGATCACCACCAGGCCCTCGGCGGACAGCAGGCGCAGCGCCTCGCGGAGCGGGATGCGGGAGACGTCGAGTTCGGCGGCGAGGTCGCGCTCCACCAGCCGCTCGCCCGGCCTCAGCTCCACTTCGACGATGCGCCGCTTGAGCGTCTCGTAGACCCGGTCGCGCAACGCGCTCACCTTCCACCCCTCTCGTCGGGGGCCAGCCTAACTTGCCCAGTTAGCGGTATACCACTAACGTCGGCGGCGTCACCGTGGAGCGGTGTCACCACGGACGGGAAGGGAAGACGATGACCGAGCTGCTGCTGCTGCGCGACGCCCGGATCCGGGGCCACGAGGGCGCCGCCGACCTGCTGATCAGGGACGGCCGGATCGCCGAGATCCGCCAGGCCGGTCCGGACCGCGCCGGGGACGGCGCGGAGGATCTGGGTGGCCGGCTCGTGCTCCCCGGCCTCGTCGACGGCCACGCCCACCTGGACAAGACGCTGTGGGGCGGTCCCTGGGTGCCGCACGACGCGGCCCCCGGCCTGATGGGCAAGATCCGCAACGGCCAGGAGCGGCGGCCGGAGTTCGGCGTCCCCAACGCCGACTTCGTGACCGCGCTGCTGGAGAACATGATCGCCTGCGGCACCACGCACGTCCGGTCGCACGTGGACGTCGACCCGCTGGTGGGCCTGGGCTCGGTCGAGGCGGTCCGCGAGGCCGTCGAGCGGCACGACGGCCGGATCTCCGCCGAGCTCGTCGCCTTCCCGCAGGCCGGCATGCTGATCAGCCCCGGCACCGAGGCGCTGCTGGAGGAGGCGCTCAAGGCCGGGGTCGAGTCGATCGGCGGGCTCGACCCGGCGGGGGTGGACCAGGACGCGGTCAGGCACCTGGACGCGGTGTTCGCCCTGGCGGAGCGGTACGGCGCGGGCGTGGACATCCACCTGCACGACGGCGGCACGCTCGGCGCCTGGCAGTTCGAGCTCATCATCGAGCGGACCAAGGTCCTCGGCCTGGGCGGCAAGGTCACCGTCAGCCACGCCTTCGCGCTCGCCGACGCCGACCCCGCCACCCGGGACAGGCTGATCTCCGGCCTGGCCGAGGCCCGGATCGCCCTCGCCACGGTCGCCCCGAACCGGGGCCTGCTGCCGCTCCGCCTGCTCGGCGAGGCCGGGGTCCCCGTGACGCTGGGCAACGACGGCGTCCGCGACCTGTGGAGCCCGTTCGGCACCGGGGACATGCTGGAGCGCGCCCTGTTCCAGGCCAAGGGCACCGGGCCGCGCGACGAGGACATCGAGCTGGCCCTGGACGCCGCGACCTACGGCGGAGCCCGCGCCCTCGGGCTCCGGGACTACGGCCTGTCCGTCGGCGACCACGCCGACCTGGTGGTGGTCGACGCCCGCAACGCGGCCGAGGCCGTGTGCGTGCGCCCGCGCCGATCCCTGGTCGTCAAGTCCGGCCGGATCGTCGCCCGCGACGGCGTCCTCGCCTGACAGGTCCCCTCTCCGCGCCGGCTGCCCGGGGGCCGGGCTCCGGAGCCGGGGGTTTAGGCGCCCCTCCCAAGGTAAGAGGATGGCTGTTTGCCCGCTGTACCCATACCCGGAGCCCCGTTCCATGACGATCTGCTGGTAGATCAGTTGGCGAAACCCGGCATAGTGCGATGTGTCACCCGTTACGCTCCGGTAGGCCCTAGTCACTCGAACCGTGGAGAAGTCCCGTGGCCATCGATCTCGTTACCCGTCGCGAGTGGGGGGCTCGTCAGCCGCGCGGTGCCTACGGCCGGCTGAGCTCCACCAGAGGCGTCAAGGTCCACTACACCGGCGGCCAGGTCAGCCCGGACATCGTCGGCGACCACGCCAGGTGCGTGGCCCTGGTGAGGTCCATCCAGAACCACCACATGGACGGCAACGGCTGGATCGACGTCGGATATTCGTTGCTGGTCTGCCCGCACCGGAAGGTGTTCGAGGGCCGCGGGCCGCACCACCTGCCCGCGGCGAACGGCTCCGGGCTCAACAGCGGCCACTACGCGGTGCTCGGCCTGGTCGGCTCGACCGGGTTCACCCAGCCGACCGACGACATCCTGCACGGCATCCTCGACGCCGTCGAATACCTCCGCGACAAGGGCGGCGCGGGCGACGAGATCAAGGGGCACCGGGACGGCTACTCCACCGACTGTCCCGGCGGGCCGCTGTACGCCTGGGTGAAGCGGGGCGCGCCCCGGCCCGGCGGCGGCCCCACCGAGCCGCCCGAGCCGCACCCGTCCTTCCCCGGCCGCGTCCTCAAATATCCGCCGGTCATGGTCGGCGAGGATGTCCGCACCTGGCAGCGGCAGATGCGCAGGCGCGGCTGGGACATCGACGTCGACGGCCTGTACGGCGGGGCCTCCCGGGACGCCTGCCGCGCCTTCCAGCGCGAGAAGGGGCTGTCCGCCACCGGCGCCGTCAACCGCGCCACCTGGCAGGCCACCTGGGAGGAGCCCGTCACGTGAGCCGCCGCCGGAGCGCCCGACCCGACCCCGGAAGAATGTTCTCAGGCGGCGGCGCTTACTATCCGGTGCATGACCGTGCCGCCTGAGGAACTCCGATCGGCCGCCGATTTCCCGCCGACCACGCGGGAACAGTGGAGCGAGCTGGCACTCGGGGTCCTGCGAAAGTCCGGAGTCGAGGCCGGCTCTCCCGAGGAGGCACTGGCCTCTGTCACATATGACGGCGTGACCATCGCGCCGCTCTACGACGCGTCGGATCTCCCGGACGACCCCGGCCTGCCGGGGGCGGCTCCCTATGTCCGCGGCGCCCGGCCGGAGGGCGGGAGCTGGGAGGTGCGGCAGCGGCACGAGGTGGCCGATCCCGAGGCGGTCCTCGCCGACCTGGAGAACGGCGTCACCTCGCTCTGGCTCGCCCTGGAGCCCGAGGACCTGCCCCGTGTCCTGGACCGGGTCCACCTGGAGCTGATCTCGATCACCCTGGACGCGGGGGAGCGGACCCGCGAGGCGGCCGAGGCGCTGTTCGCGGTGGCCGAGGGGAAGAGGGCCGCCGCCGGCCGGCTCCGCGCCCCGGGAGCCGCGCCGGGGGAGAGCACGTCCGGGGAGAGCGCGTCCTCCGGGACCGGCGGGCGGACCGTGGACGGCCCGGCCGTGGACGGCCGGGGCGGGGACGGCCCGGCCGGGGAGAGGGGGCAGGGAGAGCTCGCCGGCAACCTGGGCGCCGACCCGCTCCGCGACCCGGAGACCGCGATCGACCTGGCCCGGCGCTGCGTCGCCGACCTTCCGGGCCTGCGGGCGGTCGTCGTGGACGGCACGCCCTACCACGACGCGGGCGGCAGCGACGCCGAGGAGCTCGGCTGCTCCGTCGCGGCGGGGGTCGCGGCCCTGCGGATCCTGACCGGCGCGGGTCTCACCGTCGACGAGGCGTTCGGGCAGCTGGAGTTCCGCTACGCCGCCACCGCCGACCAGTTCCTCACCATCGCCAAGCTCCGCGCCGCGCGCCGGCTCTGGGCGCGCGTCGCCGAGGTGTGCGGGGCAGCGGCGTCCGGGCACGGGGCGGGGCAGCGGCAGCACGCGGTGACCGGCTCGGCCATGATGACCGCCCGCGACCCGTGGGTGAACATGCTCCGCACCACGCTCGCCTGCTTCGCCGCCGGGACCGGCGGGGCCGACGCGGTGACCGTGCAGCCGTTCGACGCCCGGCTCGGCCTGCCGGACGCCTTCGCCCGCCGTATCGCGCGCAACACCCACGCGCTGCTCGTCGAGGAGGCCGGGGTGGCCCGGGTGATCGACCCGGCCGGCGGCTCCTGGTACGTCGAGCGCCTCACCGAGGAGCTGGCCGAGAAGGCCTGGGAGTGGTTCCAGGAGATCGAGCGCGCCGGCGGCATGGCCGCGGCCCTGGAGTCGGGGCTCGTCGCCGGGCGGCTCGCCGCGACCTGGGAGCGGCGCTCGGAGAACATCGCCCACCGCCGCGACCCGATCACCGGGGTGAGCGAGTTCCCCGACCTCGCCGAGCGGGTCCCCGTCCGCCGGGCCGGGCCCGGCCGGGCCGGCGGGGTCCGCTACGCCCAGGAGTTCGAGGCGCTCCGCGACCTGGCCGACGCTCAGGAGAGCCGGCCGAAGGTGTTCCTGGCGACCATCGGGCCGGTGGCCGCGCACACCGCCAGGACGTCGTTCGCGGCGAACCTGTTCCAGTCCGGCGGCATCGCCGCCGTGACCGCCGCGGCCGCCGCCCCCGGCGCGGACCCCGCCGTGACCGCCGCGCCGGGCGTGGACCCGGGCCGGATCGCCGCCGCGTTCGTCGCCAGCGGCGCGGAGGTCGCGTGCCTGTGCTCCAGCGACCGGCTGTACGGCGAGCACGCCGAGGCCGTGGCCGCCGCGTTGAGACAGGCGGGGGCGCGCAAGGTCTGGCTGGCAGGGAAGGGAGAGTTCGCAGGCGTGGACGCCAACCTCTACGCCGGGTGCGACGCGCTCGGCGTGCTCCGCACGACCTTCGACGACCTGGGGGTGGCTCGATGATTCCCGACTTCTCCGGAATCGGGCTGAAGGGCGAGCCTGTGACGCCGGACCCGGCCGGATGGGCGCGGGCCGTACGGGAGGCCACCGGCAAGGGACCGGAGGACCTGGTGTGGGAGACGCCCGAGGGGATCGGGGTCAAGCCGCTCTACACGGCCGCCGATCTGGCCGGGCTGGACTTCCTGGAGACCTACCCGGGCGCCGCGCCGTACCTGCGCGGGCCGTACCCGACCATGTACGTCAACCAGCCGTGGACGATCCGGCAGTACGCCGGGTTCTCCACCGCCGAGGAGTCCAACGCCTTCTACCGGCGCAACCTGGCGGCCGGGCAGAAGGGCCTGTCGGTCGCCTTCGACCTGGCCACCCACCGCGGCTACGACTCCGACCACCCGCGCGTGGCCGGCGACGTGGGCATGGCCGGGGTGGCCATCGACTCCATCTACGACATGCGGCAGCTCTTCGACGGGATCCCTCTCGACCGGATGAGCGTGTCGATGACCATGAACGGCGCGGTGCTCCCGGTGCTCGCGCTCTACATCGTGGCGGCCGAGGAGCAGGGGGTGGCGCCCGAGCAGCTCGCGGGGACCATCCAGAACGACATCCTCAAGGAGTTCATGGTCCGCAACACCTACATCTACCCGCCCGACCCGTCGATGCGCATCATCTCGGACATCTTCTCCTACACCAGCGAGAGGATGCCGAAGTTCAACTCGATCTCGATCTCCGGCTACCACATCCAGGAGGCCGGGGCCACGTGTGACCTGGAGCTGGCCTACACCCTCGCCGACGGGGTGGAGTACCTGCGGGCGGGCGTCGAGGCGGGGCTCGACGTCGACAGGTTCGCGCCACGCCTGTCGTTCTTCTGGTGCATCGGCATGAACTTCTTCATGGAGGTCGCCAAGCTGCGGGCCGCCCGGCTGCTCTGGGCGCGCCTGGTGTCCGGATTCGGGGCGAAGAACCCCAAGTCGCTGTCGCTGCGGACCCACTCGCAGACCTCCGGCTGGTCGCTCACCGCCCAGGACGTGTTCAACAACGTCGTGCGCACCTGCGTCGAGGCGATGGCCGCCACGCAGGGCCACACCCAGTCGCTGCACACCAACGCCCTCGACGAGGCCCTGGCCCTGCCCACGGACTTCTCCGCGCGGATCGCCCGCAACACCCAGCTCCTGCTCCAGCAGGAGTCCGGCACCTGCCGGGTGATCGACCCCTGGGGCGGGTCCTACTACGTCGAGCGGCTCACCCACGAGCTGGCCCGCAGGGCCTGGGGGCACATCGAGGAGGTCGAGGCCGCCGGAGGCATGGCCAAGGCGATCGGCCTGGGGCTGCCGAAGCTCCGCATCGAGGAGGCCGCCGCCCGTACCCAGGCGCGCATCGACTCCGGGCGCCAGCCGGTCATCGGCGTCAACAAATACCGGCCCGACGCCGACGAGGCCATCGACGTGCTCAAGGTCGACAACACCTCCGTCCGGGACCGGCAGCTCGACAAGCTCCGCCGTCTGCGTGCGGAGCGCGACGCCGGCCAGGTGGCCCAGGCGCTGGAGGCGCTGACCAAAGGCGCGGCGGGCGACGGCAACCTGCTGGCGCTGTCCATCGAGGCCGCCCGCGCCAAGGCCACGGTCGGGGAGATCTCCGACGCGCTGGAGCGGGTGTTCGGACGGCACGCCGGTCAGGTCCGTACGATCTCCGGGGTGTACCGCGAGGAGGTGGGCTCGGGCGTGGACGAGGTCCGTACGGCGTGCGCCGAGTTCGAACGGCTGGAGGGCCGCCGCCCCCGGATCCTGGTGGCCAAGATGGGCCAGGACGGTCACGACCGGGGGCAGAAGGTGATCGCCACCGCCTTCGCCGACCTCGGCTTCGACGTCGACGTCGGCCCGCTGTTCCAGACGCCCGAGGAGGTCGCCCGCCAGGCGGTCGAGGCCGACGTGCACGTGGTGGGGGTCTCCTCGCTGGCGGCGGGGCACCTGACGCTGGTCCCCGCCCTCCGTGAGGCGCTCGCGGAGCTGGGCGCCGGCGACGTCATGATCGTGGTCGGCGGCGTCATCCCGCCGGGCGACTTCGAGGAGCTGCGCGCCGCCGGAGCCTCCGCGATCTTCCCGCCCGGCACCGTGATCGCCGACGCCGCCCGCGGTCTGCTCGCCGACCTGCTCACCCGGCTGGGCCATGACGCGGACGCTTGACGACTACCTCCGGGGGGTGAAGGAGGGCTCCCGGACGTGGATCGCCCGGGCGATCACGCTGGTGGAGTCCTCCAGGGCCGACCACCGGGACCTGGCCCAGCGGCTGCTGGTCGAGCTGGCCCCGCTGGCCGGGAAGGCGCGCCGGATCGGCGTCACCGGCGTGCCGGGCGTCGGCAAGTCCACCTTCATCGACGCCCTCGGCGTGCACCTGACCGGGCAGGGCCACCGGGTGGCGGTGCTCGCCGTCGACCCGTCGTCCACCAGGACGGGGGGCAGCATCCTCGGCGACAAGACCAGGATGTCCCGCCTGGCGGCCGACCCGGCGGCCTTCATCCGGCCCTCGCCCACCTCGGGCACCCTGGGCGGGGTCACCAAGGCGACCCGTGAGGCCATGGTCGTGGTGGAGGCGGCGGGATACGACATCGTGCTCGTGGAGACCGTCGGCGTCGGCCAGTCGGAGACCGCCGTCGCCGACATGGTGGACACCTTCCTGCTGCTCGCCCTGGCCAGGACCGGCGACCAGCTCCAGGGCATCAAGAAGGGCGTGCTGGAGCTGGCCGACGTGATCGCGGTCAACAAGGCCGACGGCCCGCACGAGCTGGACGCCAGAAAGGCGGCCAGGGAGCTGGCGGGGGCGCTGCGGCTGCTCCGCTCCGAGCGGGCGGTGCCGGTGCTGACCTGCAGCGGGCGCGAGGGCACCGGCCTGGAGGAGCTCTGGGGGCAGCTCGTCCGGCACCAGGACGCCATGGCCGCCTCCGGCGAGCTCGCCGCCCGCCGCCGGCGCCAGCAGGTCGCCTGGACCTGGTCCCTGGTGACCGAGCGCCTGCTGTCCAGGCTCCGCGCGCACCCCGATGTCGCCGCCATCACGGCCGAGGTCGAGCGGGACGTGCAGGCCGGGCTCCTGACGCCCTCCCTCGCCGCCGACCGTCTGCTGGCGGCCTTCAAACACTGACGCGGAGAGCTCGACAGAATTGGCCGGATCCGGCCAAGGGGCCCACAAATGTGCACTCATGACTACATTGGGTGACTTTTAGTCAAAAATCGAGATGCCGCATTCGCTCTATACCACATGAAATCTCGGTTAATTACGCAATTATTTCGCGCATCAGTGGATCATTGCTCTACTTCAACCTTGATCACGGATGGCGGAACATGGAATACTTCGCCCGAAGAGTCATGAAACACGTAATAAGCACTCTTTGGCTACGCGAGTGTGAGAAGGCGCATGACGAGGCGCGGGAAGGTCGCCGAAGGGCTGTCAGTCGACCGGCCCTGACCTGCTCCCCGTGCGGGATGGACCACAACGCAGTGGCCCGGCCCCGGATCGCGCCCCTGCGGTCGGTGTCCGCCGAGTGCGGTTCTCATGCTGCGCGGGCTCGCATCACACGAAGTGGGAGAGCGTGGCAATGTCGATCGACGTGGGAGCCGGACGGGTCAGGAGCGTTCCGCTCCATCGTGCTCTGCCGAGGTTCGCCAGGGAGCCGGCGAACGTGCTGGCCGACCTTGCGAGGCAGGCCGGGGGAGGGGTCGTCCGTCTGGGCCTGGGGCCGTTCCGCCCCTACCTCGTGACCCATCCCGACCACGTCCGGCAGGTGCTGCGGGCCGACTGGGTGAACTACCGGCGCGAGGGCATGTTCTGGCGGCCGCTGCGGCGACTCCTCGGAGACGGCGTCCTCGGCGAGGGCACGTCGTGGGAGACCAGCAGAAAGGTTCTGCAGCCCCTGTTCACCGCGCGATACGTCGCAACGCTTGCCGAGGAGATGGCGCGAACGATCACTGCGCGCATCGAGGAGCTGGACGGGCACGCCCGGACGGGGCGGCCTGTCGACGCCGCCGAAGAGATGCAGAACATCATCAACCGGGCCGTCATACAGGTTCTCTTCGGTGACAAGATCACCCATGAGGACGGGGAGCGGCTCGGGCCCGCCTACGACACGGCTGCGACCTCGGCCAACTTCCGGCTGCTCATGCCGTTCGTCCCCTACTCCGTCCGGGTGCCCGGTGACAGAGCCTTCATGAATGCCGTCAAGACGGTCGACGACGTGGTCTTCCCGCTGATCCGGAGGACACGAGCCGATCCCGACGGTGGCTCCGACGTCGTCTCCGCGCTCTGCCTGGCTCGGGGGGAGGACGGCGCCGAGATCGGCGACCGGCAGATCCGCGACGACCTGGTCAGCGTCTACGGCGCCGCAGCGGAGTCCACCGCCTCGACCCTGACCTGGCTGTGGCCGCTGCTGGACGCCCACCCGGAGGTGGCGGCCCGGCTCCACGACGAGATCGGCCGCGTGGTCGGCGCAGGACCGGTCACGGCCGCGCACCTGCCCGAGCTGCGCTATACCCGCATGGTCCTGCAGGAACTGATGCGCTTGTATCCGGCGGGGTGGATCTCTCCCCGGATGGCCATGGAGTCCGCGGAGCTCGGCGGGGTGCGGATCGAGGCGGGCTCGCAAGTGCTGATCAGCCCCTACGCCACGCACCGGCTGGAGGCGTTCTGGGAGCGCCCGTCGGAGTTCGACCCCGGGCGGTTCGCGCCCGGAGACCAGGAGCGCAGGCACAAGTACTCCTACTTCCCCTTCGGCGGCGGCCCGCACCAATGCCTGGGCCAGCACCTGTTCTACCTCGTGGCGTCACTCCTGGTCGCGACCTTCCTCAGCCGGTTCCGCCCCACGCTCCGCACCCCCGGGCCGTTCACCCAGGCCCCGGCCGCCTCGCTGCGTCCCCGGCAGAAGGTCGAGCTGGACCTGCTGCCCGTCGAGCGCGTCTCGGGTGAGGTCCGATGACGGACCCGACCAGTCTCGCCGCGTGGCCGGCGGCCACCATCAGCGGGACCGTCTGCGCCGTGGCCGGACAGTCCCAGCGGGACATGCGTGAATGGGCGGCGGCCTATCCGGGCCTGTTCTCCGCCAAGCCGTTCGACGGGGCCCTTTACAGCACCCTGTCGCTGGCCATGGCGTTCAGCGGGCCCTGGTTCACCGCCGAGCAACTCCGTATGGCCAACAAGGTCTGCCTGTGGGCGTTCGGCCTGGACTGGCTCGTCGACTACGTCGCTACCTCACAGGAAGAGGTGGACGGCATCGCGCGGCGCTGCCTGGACGTGGCCGCGGGCGCCCCGTCCGTGCCCGGCGACGACCTCACCCGCCTGCTGGCCGACATCCGCGACGAGCTCGCCGCCTCGCCCGCCTCCCCGGTGCTCGGGCCCGTCTGGCGGGAGGAGCTCGGGCGGATGCTGGAGGCGATGCTGAAGGAGTGGCGCTGGAAGAGCACGAAAGCCACGCCGACCTTCGAAGAGTATCTCGCCAACGCCGACAACCTGGGCTTCTGCTTCGCCTTCGCGGCCCACTGGCTGCACACCACGGGCCCGGAGGACGCCGCGGACCTCGGCCAGGTCCGGGAGGCGAGCCGGGCGGTGCAGCGGGTGATCCGCCTCCTCAATGACCTGGGCACCTACGAGCGTGACCTGCTCTGGGGCGATCTCAACGCCCTGCTGCTCGGCGCCGGCCGCGCCGAGGTCGAGCGGCTGATCGCCGAACTCGCCGGACGGAGCCGGGAGCTGATCGCCCCGCTCCGGTCGACCCATCCCGAGCTGGCCGGTTACCTGGAACGGCAGATGGACTTCTGCGCGGGCTTCTACCGGGTGGCCGACTACTGGGGCACGTTGTGAGCGTCGACGATCTTCTTGCGGCGCCGTACCCGGTTTCCGGGGAGATCGACGTGGTCGCCGCGGCGCGTGAACTGGTCGCAGGGCTCGTGGCCGAGCCATGGGGCCAGGCCTCGGCATCGGTCTACGAGACCGGGCGGTTGGTGAGCCTGGCCCCATGGCTGCGCGGCCACGCCGCACGCGTCAGGTTCCTGCTGGCGGCCCAGCGGGTGGACGGCGGCTGGGGCGCTTCTGGTGGCTACGCCCTGGTCCCGACCCTCAGCGCGACCGAGGCGCTCGCCGCCGAACTGCGGCGCGGGGCCCCCGGCTCCGAGCACGACATCCTGGCCAAGGCCGTCGACCGGGGGCTGGAGTCGCTGCGGAGCCAACTGAACGCTGAGAGCTCGCCGCTCCTGCCCGACATGCCCGCCGTCGAGCTCATCGCGCCGGCCCTGATCTCCATGATCAACGGATATCTGGGGGAGGGCGGCGGGCGGCTGGAGGTCCCGACCGGCATGGACGAGGCCAAGCTGTCGGTGATCCGGATGCGGCTGGCGTCGGGTGCGGCGGTGCCACAGAAGCTGGTCCACGCGCTGGAGGTGGCGGGCGAGGCGGCGGTCGCCGCCCCCGAGGTGAGTCCCAGCCCGATCGGGACGGCCGGGACAGTGTCCGCAAGGGCTGGAACGGGCGGGGGCCCCGCAGCGGTGGCCGCGACCATCGGGGCCTCTCCCGCGGCTGGGGCCGCGTGGCTGGGCGCGGCGGGAGCGCACGATCCCGACGCCCCCGTGCGGCGGTATCTGGAGGAGGTCGTGGACAGGTCCGGGGGGCCGGTGCCGTGCGCGCTGCCCATCACTGTGTTCGAACGGGGATGGGTGCTGAGCTGGCTACGGCGCGCGGGCATCCCCGTGGCCGTGCCGCCGCAGCTCGTCGGCGACCTGATCGAGGCGCTCGGTCCGGAGGGCAGCCCGGCGGGACCGGGACTGCCGTTGGACGCCGACACCACTTCCGTGGCGCTGTACGCGCTGGCGCTGCTGGGAGCCGGGCGCGAGCCCGACTGCCTGTGGCCGTACGAGACCAGCACCCACTTCTGTACCTGGCGCGGAGAGGAGGGGGCGTCGCCGACGGTCAACGCGCACGTGCTCGACGCCTTCGGCGAGTACCTGCGCCGCGTCCCCGGCCCCTCGCCTCGTTATGAGGCCGCCGTGGGCAGGCTGGCGGCCTGGCTACGAGACCACCAGCGGGCGGAGGGAAGTTGGCAGGACCGCTGGCACGCCTCGCCGTACTACGCGACGGCCTGCTGCGCGCTCGCCCTGGAGAGCTTCGGCGGCGAGGACTCGGCGGACGCGGTGGGCGGGGCCGTGCGCTGGGTGCTCGGCACCCAGCGCGAGGACGGATCGTGGGGCCGGTGGGAAGGGACGGCGGAGGAGACCGCCTACGCCTTGCAGACCCTGCTGCTGACCACCGCGGCGAGCGGGGAAGAGCGGGCGGAGGCCGTGGAGCGTGGATACCGCTATCTCTGGGGCTCCGTCAGCGACCGGGGCGTGCCGGTCAGCATGCCGCCGCTCTGGCATGACAAGGATCTCTACGTACCGGTGGCGGTCGTCCGGGCCGCGATCCTGGGGGCGTTGCATCTGGCGCGGCACCCTTCCCCCGCGGGTGGGTGACCCGGACCCCCGGTGGACCTTCCCACATATTTGATAGGAGAAGTTAGGGTCAAAAAGGACAGATGGCTACATCTGGCCAATGTTGCCTTGAGTGTATTTGGCGACATTGCTAGGGTTCACCGGGTGCAACGCGAGCTGTGTCGCTAATTCGGGCGATTTGACAACGGTTGGCTCAGCCGGTTATTCGCGCGCTAAACGACATGGATCGTACGTGACTTTCTTTCACTTTCACCAGGATGGGTGCTATGCGCTTGCGTAACGCGCGTTTGCGGACCAAGGTCGCGGCACTGCTGGTGTCACTTGCCGCTCTCTGGGCGTTCACCGCGTGGGTCACGATCCGTGACGGCCTGAACATCCTGGGCGTGGCCACGCTCGACGCAGGCATCGCCCAGCCTAGTGAACAGCTCCTGGTCGAGCTCCAGACGGAGCGGCGGCTCAGCCTGGTAGTCCTCGGGGAAGCCGGCACCACCCGCACGCACCGCGGGGCGCTGGACGCCCAACGCAAGCGGACCGAGGCGGCCATCGCCGACTTCCGCGAGCTCGCGAGCGGCGGCAACGTGCGGCTACTGGCGAGCGAGACTCTCAACCGGCGCCTGGACGAGGCGTTCCAGCGGCTGGACGGGCTCGCCGCCGGCCGTAAGACGGTCGACGGCGGGCGGGCGGACCGGCTCCGGGTGGCCGCGGCGTTCACCGACATCATCGACTCCGTCTACCGCACCTACGACTCGATGGCGACGCTGGACGACGAGGCGATCGCCAAGGACACCCGCACGCTCATCGAGCTGGCCCGGGCCCGGGAACTGCTCGCCCGTGAAGACGCCCTGGCGGCGGGCGCTCTGACCGCCGGTCGTCTCACCGAAGCCGAACGTGCCCTGTTCACGCAGGTCGTAGGAGCCCAGCGATTCCTCATCGGCAGGGCGGTGGACGAACTGCCCTCCGCCGAGCACGCGGCCTACCAGAGGCTGGCCGGCAGCGAGGCGTTCACCCGCCTGCGCGCCATGGAAGACCAGCTCATCCAGGGCGTCCAGGCGGGGCTGCCGGGGACCGTCGACGCCGAACGGTGGGCCTCCGCCACCCAGACCGTGTTGTCGGCGCTGCAGGACACCGTGGTGACAGGTGGCGACGGGATCGTCGATCGGGCCACCCCGGTGGCGACCGGTGTCATCGTACGGCTCACGCTGGCCGGCGGCCTGGGCCTGCTGGCCGTCATCGCCTCTGTCGTCCTCTCCATCACCACGGCCCGGGCCCTGGTCCAGCAGCTTGAGAAGCTCCGTCTCGCGGCCTGGGAGCTGGCCAACCAGCGGCTGCCGAGCGTGGTGGAGCGGATCGGCCACGGCGAGGAGGTGGACGTCGCGGCCGAGGCGCCGCCGCTGGAGTTCGGCGACGACCAGATCGGCCACGTCGGCCAGGCGTTCAACGCCATGCAGCGGACCGCCATCAAGGTCGCGGCCGAGCAGGCCCAGCTCCGGCGCGACATCGCCGACATTCTGCGCAACCTCGCCCGCCGTACCCAGTCACTCGTCCACCGCCAGCTGAGCGTGCTGGACGTCATGGAGCGGCGGGAGAACGACCCGCAGGAACTCCGCGACCTGTTCCGGCTCGACCACCTGGCCACCCGCATGCGCCGCTATGCGGAGAACCTCCTGGTCCTGTCCGGTGCGTCGCCCGGCCGCGCATGGCGCGACTCGGTCCCGATGATCGACGTGGTCCGCGGCGCGCTGGCCGAGATCGAGGACTACACCCGAGTGGACGTGCTGCCCCTGGGGGACGCCGAGCTGGACGGGCGGGCCGTGGGTGACGTCATCCACCTGGTCGCCGAGCTGGTCGAGAACGCAGCCTCCTTCTCCCCGCCCTACACGACGGTTCAGGTCAGCGGGCACGTCGTGGCCCACGGATACGCACTGGAGATCGAGGACCGGGGCCTGGGCATGAGCCCGGAGGACATCGCCGACGCCAACCAGCGGATCGCCAATCCTCCGGAGCTCAAGCTGTCGGGCAACGCCCGCCTGGGGTTGTACGTGGTCAGCAGGCTGGCCGAGCGCCACGAGATCCGGGTGACGTTCAAGGCCTCGCCGTACGGTGGCACGACGGTCGTCGTCCTGGTGCCGCAGGAACTCATCACGGAGCCCGCAGAGCCCGAGGCCCCCGTCGTGGTCGGTGTCCCGCGGGCCCGCACGGCGATCACCGGTGCGACGGCGGACGAGATGCGCGCCGCCGCGCTCCGCGACCGGGACGCCGACCCGCTGGGAATCGCCGACGGCACCAGGTCGTCCGGCGAGCGGGGAGAAGCCCTTGGCCGGCCCGTCCGGGTGAAGCCGCCCGAGCCGCGGGAGACCGCGCGGCCGGTCGCGGGCCGCCACACGGTCGCCGGCGGTCACGATGTCCCCGAGGGGCCCGGTGGCACCCCCGCGTCCGCGTTGCCCCCCGTGCTGCCCCCGCCCGACACCAGCCACACACCGGGCGGTCTGCCGCGCCGCGTTCCCCAGACGCACCTCGCCGCTCCGCTGCAGGTTGACGAGCCGGCACCCGCGCCGGCCCCCGACGACGGCGAGGATCGCTCGCCGGAGGCGATCCGCGCGGCCATGGCGTCGTTCCAGGAGGGCACTCGCCGGGGCCGCTCCGACGCCGCCCAACTGCTGACCGAGGACGCCGGACCCGCCGACGGAGGCGACTCCCGGATGTGACCCCAGTGACGATCTTGATCCGCGCGTGCCCGGCGGGCACAGATGAGCCGCCAAGGGCAGGCGACCGAAGGCCCGCCAGCAGAAAGAGGACAACGAGTGGTGCAGGGAACAGGATCTTTCACCGACCTGGCATGGTTGCTGGACGACCTGGTCGCGCGGGTGGGGGAAGCCGAGCACGGAATCGTCTTCTCCACCGACGGCCTGCTGCTGGCGGCGTCGGCGGGGTTCGACCGGGCCGACGCCGAGCACCTGGCCGCCGTGGGGTCGGCGATCCAGAGCCTGGGCCGTGGGGTCAGCGACCGGGTCGAGGGCGGCGCGGTGCGCCAGACCATCATCGAGATGCGGTCGGCATACCTGATCGTGGCCGCGGCCGGGCAGGGAGCGTGCCTGGCGGTGCTCTGCACACACGAGGCCGACGTCGGCCTCGTGGCCTATGAGATGGCCATGCTGGTCACCCGGGTCGGCCAGTACCTCACCTCGCCCGCGAGAGCGGATGCCGCCAGGGATGACGCCCCGCGATGAGTCCCTTCGAAGAGCACCCCGAGACGCAGTGGGTGGGAGAGGAGGCCGGGCCGATCGTCCGGCCGTACGTCCTCACCCGGGGCAGGACCGAACCGACCCGGGGCAGGTTCGACCTCATCACTCTGGCGGTGACCGTCCGCTCCGCCTCCCCAAGGGAGAGCGGCCTCGACCCGGAGTGCCTGGCCATCGTCCGGTTCTGCCGTCAGCCCCAGTCGGTAGCGGAGATCGCCGCGCACATGAACCTTCCGGCGGGCACCATCCGTGTCCTGCTCAGCGACCTGCTGGACCAGGGATTCATCGCCCTGCAAGAACCTCATTCGGAGACGGACATGCACGACGAGAGCCTGTACAGGGCGGTGCTCGATGGACTCCGCGCACTCTAGCCGTGACGCCGGGCAGGTCAAGCTGCCCAGGGCGATCAAGATCCTGGTCGCCGGAGGCTTCGGAGCCGGTAAGACCACCCTGGTCGGCACGGTCTCCGAGATCGAGCCGCTGCGCACCGAGGAGACGTTGACCAACCGGGGCGTCGGGGTCGACGACCTGTCCGGGGTGGAGACCAAGCAGACGACCACGGTTGCGATGGACTTCGGCCGCATCACCATCGGCGACGACTACCGGCTCTACCTGTTCGGCACCCCGGGACAGGAGCGGTTCTGGTTCCTCTGGGACGAACTGGCGCTCGGCGCCCTCGGCGCGGTCGTCCTTGCCGACACCCGCAGGCTCGCCGACTGCTTCCCTTCCCTCGACTACTTCGAGCGGCGTGAGACACCGTTCATCGTCGCGGTCAACTGCTTCGACGGAGCCCGCCGCTACGACCTCGACGAGGTCCGGCTCGGCCTGACTCTCCACCCGGACATCCCGATCGTGCTGTGCGACGCGCGGGAGCGGGAGTCCGGCAAGGAGGTGCTGATCACCCTCGTGGAGCACGCGATGAAGATGCGCCTCGGCACGGCGCCGGCCGCCGGGAACACCGCGCCGGCGACCTGACGCGCGCCCTCCCCGGAGCCCGTGGGCCTTGGGGAGGGAGCTGACCGTCTACGGATCATCTCTGCCCCTCAGATAGCTATAAATCAACACTTATGGCGCTCCGTCCCCCGGGTGGCCCGTGCCGGGCGTGCCACGATGACGGCGATCACGAGGAGTTCATCACGGGGAGAGATCCATGTGTGACGATCCGGCCATGCCCCCCGCCGTGGCGCGGGCCCTGGAGGAGTACCGGGCGCTGCTCGCCGAACACGGGGTCACCTGAGGTGAGGACCCCATCCCCTACGTCAGGTCCATGACCACCGACGAGCCGGTCACCGTGCTGGTGGACGGCCGGGCGCACGAGATCGGCCCGCGCGGCGCGCGCCTCATCAAGATCACCAGCGGGAGCGAGGTGATCGCCGACGGCGGCCATGCAGCACGGCGAGGACCTGCACGTGCTCAACCTGGTCGCCGGGAACGTCTCCTCGGCGCGCGTCTACGACTCCGAGGCGCTGGCGCACTGGGCCGGCCGGGACCTCTCACCGGGAGAGCGGGTCACGGTCACCGCGAGATCGATCGGCCCCGAGGTGGAGAGGCTGGAGATCCGCACCGCCGACGGCGTCCTGGCCGAGGGGCCGCCCGCCGAGCTGACCTGCGAGCTGGTCGTCGGCGACCCCGCCTACGTCGTCGCCCTGGCCGTCGGCGGGCCGCACGAGCGCGCCTTCACCGGCGGCGCCTACGCCCACACCAGCCCGGTCTACCTCGACGTCGCCGGCCGCCACGTGGCCAGGGAGCAGGACGTCCGCTGGTGCCTGGAGTGGCTGGACGGCATGGAGACGCTGCTCCGCAGTCAGGGCACGTTCGAGACCGCCGGGCAGCTCGGCGACCATCTGGAGCTGATCGGGCGGGCCCGGGAGGTCTACCGCGCCCGGCTGGGCTGACGGCCGGCGGCCCCGGACCTAAACTGCGGTTCATGTCCGAGCAGGGGCGGCCGGCATGCCGGCATCCGCGATGACCGCCAGGGAGCCGACCAGATGATCACCAAGGAACTGACCATCGGCGAGCTGTCCGAGCGCAGCGGCGTGGCCGCCTCCGCGCTGCGCTTCTACGAGCGGGAAGGGCTCATCCACAGCCGGCGCACCACGGGCAACCAGCGCCGCTACCACCGCACCACTCTCCGCCGGGTCGCGTTCATCCGCGCCTCGCAGAGCGTCGGCATGCCGCTGTCGGTGATCGGGGAGGTGCTGGGCTTCCTGCCGGCTGACGTCCCGCCCAGCCGCGAGTTCTGGGTCCGTGCCTCCGAGTGCTGGAGCAGGGAGATCAACGCCCGCATCGAGAAGATGGAACGGATGCGCGACCGCTTCACCGAGTGCATCGGCTGCGGCTGCCTGTCGTTCGAGCAGTGCGCGCTGGTCAACCCCGGCGACGAGCTCGCCGGCCAGGGGCCGGGGGCCCGGCGTCTCTGAGAAGCGGCCGGGGCCGGGGGCCCGGCGTCTCTGAGAAGGGACCGGGGGCGAGGCCGGTGTCTGTGAGAACCGGCCGGGGCAGGGGGCGGCGTCTCTGAGAAGATCGTCCGATGGACGCGAAAACGGTTCTCCAGACGGCGGACGAATGCCGGGCCTTCCTCGAATCAGGGCTCGGCCGTGACTGGGAGAAGGGGATCCCCGGGATGGAGTGGACCGTCGCCCAGGCGGTCGCGCACATCTCCGACACCCTCCTGTGGTACGCCACGGACTTCGCCGCGGGGCAGCGCGAACTCAGCACGATGGATCTGCGGGTGCGGCCGGAGAGCCCCCCGGCGGACCTGGCCGCCACCCTCGGGACCTTCGCCACGGTCGTGGCCAGGGTCGTCCAGGGCGCCCCGGCCGGGGCCCGGGGCTGGCATCCGTACGGCATGGCCGACGCCTCCGGGTTCGCGGGCATGTCCTGCGACGAGATGCTGATGCACACCTATGACGCCTCCCTGGGTCTGGAGCTGCCGTTCACCCCGTCCGCCGGGCTGAGCGAGGCGACCCTGCGCCGCCTGTTCCCCTGGGCGCCGCACGACACCGATCCATGGCGGACGCTGCTGTGGGCCAACGGCCGCGCGGACCTCCCCGGCCATCCCCGCCAGCGCGAATGGCGCTGGCACTGCGCCCCGCTGGAGGAATGGGACGGCGCGGCCCCCTGAGGCGCCGGCCGCCGCGGTCGCTACTGTGAACTGCGTGATTCACCGAACGTGGTTGGCCGTCCTGCTGCTGGTGGCGCTCGTCGCGGGGTGCGGCGCCGGATCCGCCGTCTCCGACCTGGGCCTGATCGTCCACGGGGGAGTCGGCAGGACAGCGGACGTCCGGCTCACCCCGGGCCAGCGGTTCTCGCTCGCCGTGGACGAGGACGCCTCCGCCGGAGACAGCTGGCTGATGCCCGACCTGCCGGACGTCATGGTGGCCTCGTTCATCAGCGAGGAGTACCGGGCCGCCTCCGAGAAGCCGGGCGCGGGCGGGATCCGCTACTTCGTCTTCAACGCCAAGCGTCCCGGCACGACCACCGTCACGATCTCCAACTGCCGGCGCTGCCCGGCCGATCGGGTGCCCGCCGACGAGCAGAGCAGGCGCGCCTCGGGTGAGGCGATCTTCCGGATCACCGTCGCCTGAGCCGCGCGCCGCCGGGGCGGTCCGGGTGGATGGTCCGGGGCGGGCGGTCCGGGGTGGGTGGCCCGTGCCTCGCCGAGGATGCGAGGCTGATGCCCATGAATCGGTTGTCTCAGGTTGATCTGTCGCAGAGGCTGCACAAAAGGGAGGCGGCCGAGCGGCTCGACGCCGCCCTGGACCGTCTGCTGCGCCTGCGGCTCGTGCTGGGCGGGCAGGTCGGGGAGAAGCGCATCGGCCCTCCGCTCTGCGCGGTGTTCGAGGGCTGGGACGCCTCGGGCAAAGGAGGGGCCATCAAGCGGCTGGTGCGCCCGCTCGACCCGCGGCACGTGCGGGTCGCGCAGTTCGCGGCGCCCACCTACGACGAGAAGCGGCATCACTTCCTGTGGCGGTTCTGGCCCGTCCTGCCCGGCTGGGGCGGCATGGCCGTGCTCGACCGTTCCTGGTACGGGCGGGTGCTGGTGGAGCGCGTGGAGGGCTTCGCCACCGAGGAGCAGTGGTCGCGGGCCTACGGCGAGATCGTGGAGTTCGAGCGGACCCTCGTCGCGGAGGGCATGATCATGGTCAAGTTCTGGATGCACGTCTCCGAGGAGGAGCAGTTGCGGCGCTTCCGGGATCGGGCGGCCGATCCCCTGCGGGCCTGGAAGCTCACCGACGAGGACTGGCGCAACCGCGACAAGCGCCCGCAGTACGAGGCCGCGGTGGAGGACATGCTCACCCGCACCGACCATCCGAAGGCGCCCTGGCACGTGGTGGCGGGAGACGACAAGCGGCTGGCCCGCGTCACGGTCGTGGAGACGGTCTGCGCCGCGGTCGAGGCCGAGCTGCGGGTCCGGGGGTACGATCTGGGCGATCCGGGCGATCCGGGCGACCTGGCCGCTCCGGGCGACCTGGGCGATCCCGTCGACGTCCCGGCCCGGATGCCCCGGTAGCCGGCGGCGAGCCGTTTCTCGTTCATTTCACCCAATTTCTGTAAATAGCCTCTCTTGTTGGAATTATGGGAGGACAAGAAATCGCGCGTGCGCCGGATATCGGGGTATGCGACAGAATCAAGTGGTTGTTCACTCGTCATTGGGAAAGGTGGAGCGCATGCGGTGGAGGTCGAGGCTCGGCAGGCTGGACCGGCGGCTGTTCGCCACGGTGGCGGACGCCCGGCTCCCCGGTCTCGAACGCCTCGTGCCCGCCCTGTCGCGCGCGGCCGACAACTCGTTGCTCTGGGCCGGTCTCGCCGGGACGCTGGCGGTCAGCGGGCAGCGGCCGCTGCGCCGCGCCGCGACCCGCGGGCTGCTGGCGATCAGCCTGGCCAGCCCCCTGGTGAACCTGGTCGGCAAGCAGCTCTTCGGCCGGACCCGGCCGTCGCTGGACGGCCTCCCGCTGGCGCGGATGATCAAAGTGCCCGCGTCGGCCTCGTTCCCGTCCGGCCACTCCGCCTCGGCCGCCGCGTTCGCCACCGCCGTGGCCATGGAGGCCCCCGTCGCGGTCGCGCTCCCCGTCGCGCTGCTCGCGGCGGCGGTCTGCTTCTCCCGCGTCTACACCGGCGTGCACTACCCCGGTGACGTCCTGGCGGGGGCCGCGATCGGCGTGGCGACCGGGCTGGGCACCCGGCGGCTCTGGCCGGAGGCCGTGACGGGCGCGCCGCGCGTGGTCACCGCGCCGCCGATGCCCGGTCACGACCCCGACGGCCGGGGCGTGGTGGCCGTGATCAACCCCGTGGCGGGCGGCGAGCCGTCCATGGCCGCGACGGTGCGGGCCGCGCTGCCCGGGGCCGAGGTGGTCGAGGCGGACGGGCGGGACATGGCGGAGCTGATGAGCGAGGCCGCCGCCCGCGCCCGGGTGCTCGCGGTCGCGGGCGGCGACGGCACGGTCAACCTCGGGGCGCAGGCCGCGCTGGAGCACCGCAGGCCGCTGCTGGTCATCCCGGCGGGCACGCTCGACCACTTCGCCGGGGCGTTGGGCCTGGACGGTCCCGAGGAGGCGATGACCGCCTACCGGTCGGGCGAGGTGGTCGCGGTGGACGTGGGGGAGGTGGCCGGCCGGGTCTTCCTCAACAACGCCAGCCTCGGCGTCTATCCGGAGCTCGTCGACCGGCGTGAGTCCATCGAGCGGCGCGTCGGCAAGTGGCCCGCGCTGCTGTGGGCCCTGAGCCGCGTGCTGCGCACCGCCGAGCCCGAGAAGGTGGTCGTCGACGGCGTCCCCCGGCGGGTCTGGCTGCTGTTCGTCGGCAACTGCCACTACGACTCGCGCGGAGCCGCGCCCCGCCTGAGGCGGCGGCTGGAGGACGGGCTGCTGGACGTCCGGCTGCTGACCGCCGCCTCCCGGCTGCCCCGGCTGCGCGCGCTCACCAGCGTGCTGCTGGGCGGGCTCGGCCTCTCCCGGCACTACCAGCAGTGGCAGGCCGACACGCTGAAGGTCTCCTCGCCCTCCGGAGTGGTACGGCTGGCGCGCGACGGCGAGACGTTCACCGTGACGGGAGACGTGGAGTTCACCAAACGGCCCCGCTCCCTGCTCGTGGTCCGCCCGGCGGATTAGGCCGTCCGCGCCGAGGCCGGGCCGTCCGCTCGGCGGGGGAGAGGCGGAATGGAATCGCTTTCACCGGCATGTGCGCCCGCGCAGTCTCTCGTATCTCGATAAATTACGACACGTTTATGAGAGCCATTTCATATCGCTTTCCGTGCTGTTCCTGCGGGGGCCGGACGTCCCGCCGCCGACCGGGTGACGATTCGGAGAAAGGGCGATTCCCCGTTGACGTGTCGTGATCGATCCGGCGATAGTGGGGCAGGTGACTACCCCCCGTCTGCTGTCCTGTGCCGTGGTCACCGTGCTGGCCCTGACCGCCTGCACCTCCGGCACCTCCAGTGATCCCGTGGTCGGCTCGGCCACCGCGGGCGGTGTCGTGGGGACGGTGGGCGGCGGAGGGACGGGCGCGCCCTCCAGCGGCACGCCCACCCCCACGGGCCTGACCCCCGAGGCCTACCGGGCCGAGCTCGACAAGGCGCGCGGCCCGATCAGGGAGGCGCTCAAGAAGCTGGACGCGACCGGCGGCAAGGGGCTCGACGAGCGGCTGGAGAAGACGGTCGCCTCGATGGAGGAGGCGGTCGCCGGGCTGGAGGCCCTGGTCCCGCCGCCCGAGGTGAGCACCGCGCACGGCGACTACGCGGGAGCGCTGCGCAGGCTCGTGGCCGCGCTGTCCGCGGCGCAGGAGGACGTGCGGGCACAGGAGGTCTGCACCGGGCCCGCCGTGCTGACCGGGGTTCATGAGGACGGGCGGCTGTCGCCCGTCCGCGACAGCGGGAACGCGCTGGCCGACCTGGGCGACTACCGCGCCGACGTCGTCCCGGTGAAGGTCGGCAAGGAGCGGTCCCGCCGCCTGTCCAACGGCAAGTACATCAACTCCGAGGGCCGTCCCGGGCGGGCCTACCTCGAACTGAAGAACGGCAACAGCCGGGACGCGGTCGTGGTGCTGGTGCGCGGCAAGAAGAAGGCGATCCGCGTCTACGTCCGCAAGAAGTCGAAGTTCAGGATCCAGGGCGTGCGCGACGGAAACTACAAGGTCTACTACACCCTGGGCACCGACTGGGACTCCAGGGCCCGCAGCTTCACCCGGTCGTGCGACTTCGAGCAGTTCGGCAAGTCCGTGCGCTTCAGGACGGTCCGCACCTCGACCCAGATCCGCTGGACCGACTGGACCATCACACTGAACGCCGTCAAGGGCGGCACCGTGCGGCCCAAGCGCATCAAGCCCGGCGAATTCCCCGGCTGATCCCCCGGCCGCAGACGCGAAGACCGCGATCCCGTGACGGGATCGCGGTCTCGGTGCCACCTGATCGGATCAGGTGGAGAAGAGCATCCCCACCCAGCTGCGCTGGCGGTGGTGGCCGTAGTGGCCGCCGTGGTGCGGCGCGCCCCAGGCGGGGGCGCCGTGCACCGGGGGCGGAGGAGGCGGCGGCGGCGCGGCATGCGACTGAGACCACTGGCTCTCCATGCGAGTCAGCGTCTCCAGCTCGCCATAGTCCAGGAAGATCCCGCGACAGCCATCACACTGGTCGATATGGACGCCATTGCGCTCATAAGTGCGCATTGCGCCGCGACACTTCGGGCACTGCATCTGGCTGATCTCCTTGTCCTTGGCATTCCCTTGACGTAACCACAACCTACTGCGTGGGCACACTATGACAGGCGCTCCGGAGCTGAACAATTCTTTGGCAGGTGTCGATCAGCACCTGCTCGACCTCGTCCAGCGGCCGTCCCTCCCGCTTGGCGGTGGCCACGGCCGCCGCCGTGAGCTGCACGGTCATCGCCTGCGCCGGCAGATCGAGCCGCTCCCACGGGTCCGCGCCGGCTCCGGCGGCGAGTCCGCCCGCGGCGCGGTAGGCGCCCAGGAAGCGGTGCCACACCTCCGGCTCCAGCAGTCCGGCCGCGAACCAGGCGGCGGGCCTGGCCAGATCCCAGGCCGGGTCGCCGATCCCCAGGTCGTCGACGTCGATGAGGATCCATCCGCCCGGCAGGCGGACCAGCTGGCCCATGTGCCAGTCGCCGTGGGCCGGTGAGCCGGGCCCGGCGTCGAGGGAAGGCAGGCAGGCCAGGGCCCGGCGCACGACGCGCTCGGCGGCGGAGTCGCCGTCCAGGCGGGCGACCGTGGCGGCCACCCGGGCGGGCCCGCCCGCGGCCGGCAGCGAGGGCAGCTCCCGCGCCGGTACGGCGTGCAGCCGGGCCAGCAGCCGGGCGGATGCCTCCCAGGGGGCCGCGTCCGGGTCCCGGTGGTCCACCGGGACCCCGGCCGGCCACACGGTGACCAGCCGGCCGTGGACGACCGTGACCTCCTCGGTCAGCGGTTCGAGCATGATCCCGCGCAGCGCCGGGTGGGCCACGGCCCGCATCCGCTCCACCAGCGGCGCCTCGGCCGCCCCGGGGGCGTGCGCCTTCACCACGACGGATCCCGCCCGCACGATGATCACGTCCGGCCTGGTCGGCAGCACCTCGGCGGGCGCGTCGCCGTACCGGGCGCCGATCCGGAGCAGTTCGTCGATCAGGTCGTCGCTGTCGTCCATCCGGCAAGTGAACCACTGATCCGCGGCTCGCCGTACGGCGCATAAAGTGCGTGGCATGAGGATCGGATTCGCGGTGCCGGTGTCGGGATCCTGGGCGACGCCCGCCAACATGGCGCGGGTCGCGCAGCGGGCCGAGGCTCTCGGCTACCACGAGGTGTGGACCTTCCAGCGCCTGCTGTACCCGCGGGGGCATCCGATGGGGCCGGTCTACCGGAGCGTGCACGACCCGGTGGTCACGCTGGCCTACCTGGCGGGGATGACCAGCCGGGTCCGGCTGGGCGTGGCGGTGCTCAACATGCCGTTCTCCTCGCCGGCGATGCTGGCCAAGCAGCTCGCCAGCCTGCAGGCCGTGTCCGGCGGCAGGCTGGACGTCGGGCTCGGGCTGGGCTGGCTGCCGGAGGAGTTCGCCGCGTCGGGGGTGCCGTTCGAACGGCGCGGCCGGCGCGGGGAGGAGTTCGTCCACGTGCTGCGCCGGCTCTGGTCGGAGGAGGTCGTGGAGCACAAGGGGGAGTTCTACGAGCTGCCCCCCGTCCATCAGGATCCCAAGCCGATCACGCCGCCGCCGATCCTGCTGGGCGGGAGCGCGGAGGTGGCGCTGCGGCGCGCGGGGCGGCTGGCGGACGGCTGGATCAGTTCGAGCCGCGAGGACCTCGACCGGATCGACGAAAAAATCTACATTGTAAAGGAGGCGGCCCGGACCGCGGGGCGGGACCCGGAGGCGCTGCGTTTCGTCACCCGCGGCGTCACCCGCATCCGCCCGGCCGGAGCCGCCGGCCGCGCCCCGCTGACCGGCTCGTTCGAGGAGATCCGGCGGGATGTGGCGGCGCTGGAGGCCAGGGGCGTCACCGACGTCTTCCACGACCTCAACTTCGATCCGGAGATCGGCTCGCCCGACGCCGACCCCGAGGAGTCGATGCGGCGGGCCGGAGCGGCACTGGAGGCCCTCGCGCCATAACCAAGCGTTTGGTTGTATAAGGGGATGAGGGAACAGGAGATCGCGGACCGGTTGGAGATCGGCGACCTGCTCGCCAAATACGCCTACTCCATCGACACCGGCGACTGGGCCAGGCTCGACCTGGTGTTCACCGCGGACGCGGTGATCGACTACACGGCGGCCGGCGGCATCCGGGGCACCCGGGACGAGGCCCGGCGATGGCTGGCCGAGGTGCTGCCGAACTGGCCGGGGCGCCAGCACCTGATCGGGGCGACGACCGTCAGGTTCGAGGGGGACGAGGCCGTGGTCACCGCCTCGTTCACCGACACGCTCGCCCCGTCCAGGGACATGGTCGACGCCGGCGCCGCCGGGCTCATCCGCGGTGGCGGGTGGTATCACCACCGCATGGTCCGCACGCCGTACGGCTGGCGCAGCAGGGAACTGGTCGAGGAGCAGAGCTGGCGCACCATGCAGTAGGGGGCCGCCGATGTGCGGGCCTGATGACGTGTCGCCCGTCTCGGACCTGTCATCCTTGTTCCGTACCTGTTGGGCTGGAACGCGGGGGAACGGTGAACGAGCGCAAGCCGATCGAGTGCTGGCTGTCGGACATGGACGGAGTCCTCGTCCATGAGGGACATCCGGTGCCCGGGGCCGATGAGTTCGTCCGCCGTCTGCGCGAGTCCGGCAAGCGGTTCCTGGTGCTCACCAACAACTCCATCTACACCCCGCGCGACCTGGCCGTACGGCTGCGCGCCGCCGGCCTCGACATCCCGGCGGAGTCGATCTGGACCTCGGCGCTGGCCACGGCGAAGTTCCTGGCCGGCCAGCGTCCCGGCGGCTCCGCCTACGTGATCGGCGAGGCCGGTCTGACCACCGCCCTGCACGAGGCCGGTTACGTCCTCACCGACATCGAGCCCGACTACGTGGTGCTCGGCGAGACCCGCACCTACAGCTTCACCCAGATCACCCGGGCCATCCGGCTGATCGAGGGGGGTGCCCGGTTCATCGCCACCAACCCCGACCCGGTCGGCCCGTCCACCGAGGGCTCGCTGCCCGCCTGTGGCGCGGTCGCGGCGATGATCACCAAGGCGACCGGCGTGGAGCCCTACTTCGTGGGCAAGCCCAACCCGATGATGATGCGCAGCGCGCTGCGGGCCATCGACGGTCACAGCGAGAGCACCGCCATGATCGGCGACCGGATGGACACCGACATCGTCTCCGGCATGGAGGCGGGGCTGCACACGATCCTGGTGCTCAGCGGGGTCATGGCCAAGGACCAGATCGACCGCTACCCGTTCCGCCCGTCCCAGGTGGTCGATTCCGTCGCCGACCTGATCGACCTGGTCGACGACGGTATCTGACCCGATCCGTCCACCCGGCGGCCGTCTCTCGCGGGCGGTGCGCATTCCGGTGGGCCGGACCCGGGAACAATGGCGTACCACAAGAGTGGCACACAGCCATGAAAGTGATTTATATCTCACGGAGCGTCGATTAAGCCGCGCTTCGTGAGATATCGCTATGAATCATGTTTCTCCCTTCCGCAGGGCTTAATTCACGTTTACCGTCTAGGCAGGATCGGGGCCGACGAGAGGCGGTCGTGAGCATGCGGCGATGGAGAACGGCCTGGCTGATGCTTGCCGTGGCATCCCTGATCACCGTCGGCGCGGGTGGTGGAGCCGCCTCCGCGTCCGTGCGGCAGAGGGACGACATGGACAAGGACATCTCCACCGCCGTCTATGTGGTCAACCGTTACTGGGCGACCCACTGGTCGCAGTTCTTCACCGGCGGATACTCGCGCCCCGGCGTTTTCGGCGGCTACCAGAAGGGCGGGAGAAAGCCGCCTTTCTGCGGTGCGAAACGGCTCGGCTACGACAACGCGTGGTACTGCCGCGACGGCGACTACCTCGCCTGGGACATCGACCTCATGGAGGAGGGCTACAGCTCCGGGGACGCGTGGGTATATCTGGTCATCGCCCACGAATGGGGACACGCCGTGCAGCGGCGGCTCGCCGGCTCGCTGCTCCTGCGCACCTACGAGCTCCAGGCGGACTGCCTGGCCGGAGCCGCCCTGTACGGCGCGGCGGCGGACGGGACCCTGCAGTTCGAGAGAGGGGACCTGGAGGAGATCGAGGAGGCCCACCGGAGGCTGGGCGACGAGACGTCGTGGACCGATGTCAGCGATCACGGGACCGCGGCCCAGCGGATATCCGCCTTCAAGCGGGGGGCGAGGTACGGCGTGTCCGCCTGCCTGCCCCGCTGACGCGGCGGAGGCCGGTCCCGTGCCGCGGGGACCCACCGGTGCGGGCCCCGCGGCCGGAGATCACGAGATCAGCGTGGGCAGCCGGTCGATGTGGTCGGCCAGGTAGGCGCCGAGCTCCGGGGGGACCAGGTTGATGGCGGTGATCTCGGCCGGGTCGAGCGGCAGCCGTACCACCTCGTAGAGGCCGCGGGCGGGGTCGGTGAACTCGGGGCCGCATCGCAGGGCCGGGTCCATGGAGACCAGGCGGCAGCCGTAGACGTGCTGGGTCTTGACGCCCTCCTCGCGGACGCACTCCAGCGTGGTCAGCGGGGTGACGCCGGAGACGGTGGCGCCGAGCTCCTCCAGGACCTCGCGGTGGAGGGTGTCCTCCAGGCAGGCGTCCTCCGGCTCGACGTGCCCTCCCGGGATCGACCAGTAGAGCTCCTCGCCGGGGACCGTGCGGCGGAACAGCACGAGCCGGTCGTCGTCGAGCAGGACCGCGCGGACGCTGGGGACGAGAGGCATCTGCTCATTCTGCCACCGCGTCCCGGCCGCCTTCCCGGAGACGGCCCGCGTGAACGGGGCCGGCCGGAGGAGAGGGAGGCGGGACGGCCCGGCCGCTCAGATGTCGCGGCGCAGGCGCTTGAGGTCGGAGCGCTGCTTCTTGGCGGTTATCCGCCGCTCGACGGCGCCTCTGCTGGGCTTGGTCGGGCGGCGTTTCTTGGGTGGCGGGGCGATCGCCTCGCGCAGGAGCTGGGCCAGCCGCATCTCGGCGGCCTCACGGTTGCGCAGCTGGGAGCGGAACTCCGAGGCGGCGATGGTGACGACGCCGTTCACCAGGCGCGACCCCAGGCGCTCCAGGGCGCGGGCCTTGAAGACCGGGCCGAGCGCCTCGGTGGCGGCCAGGTCGAAGCTGAGTTCCACCCGGCTGTCGGTGGTGTTGACCCCCTGCCCGCCGGGACCCGAGGAGCGGGAGAACCGCCAGTGGAGCTCGGCCTCGGGGACGGAGACCGAGCCGCTGATCTGAAGCGGACCGGGCATGGCGGGTTACTCCTTCTCATGGATTGTTACCGGGTGTGCGTTCAGAATAACGGGGAGGCAAACCCATTCATCAAGTTATTTATGCCCCATTCGGGGCGTGCTGATGGGGGTGGTCTTGTGGCGTTCGGCCCTTTCCGTCACAGTGACTGCGGGCAGACCGCAGAGATCGGTGACGAGAAGGCGTGGGGTGCGTGGACAAGATCGTCGGTGTGCACGGGATAGGCAAGTACCACTACTACCGCGACGCGGGAAACTCCGTCAGCGGCGCCGCCGCCGCGGTGCGCGACAAGTGGGACCGTTACCTGCACAAGGGCCTGACCGGTGGCGGCCCGTACGCCAAGGAGCGCTACATCACCGAGGTCGCCTACTACGCCCACCTGCTGGGCGAGAACAAGGACGACTCCCCCCGCGCCGTGCAGAGCATGGACACCGGCGCCCAGGAGGTCTTCGTCGCCTGGGCCAGGCAGCTCGACTCGGTGGGGGAGGGCCTGACCGGCGCGCTGCACCGGGTGACCGGCTGGCTGCTGGACCGCCTGCAGGGCAACGCCGCCGAGTTCGCCAGGTTCTTCTGTCCCGAGGTCGCCGCCTACATGACCGCCGGCGGCGAGGCGCGGGCGGAGGCGCGTGCGGCCGTGGCCGAGGTGATCAGGCGTAACCGGCCGAAGGTGGTGATCGCGCACTCGCTGGGCAGCGTGGTGACCTACGAGACGCTCTGGGCGCACCCCGACCTGGAGGTGGATCTGCTCATCACCCTCGGCAGCCCGCTCGGCATGCGCAACGTGATCTTCGAGCGCCTGCTGCCCGCCCCGGTCAACGGCTGGGGCGCGCGGCCCCGGCAGGTGCGGCGCTGGATCAACATCGCCGACAAGGACGACATCGCGGCGATCCCCCCGGGGCTGCGGGCCTGCTTCACCGGGGTCGATCAGGAGGCCCTGGTCAACCTGGACTGGCTCGACTTCCACACGGTGGAGAAGTATCTGGGCTGCGGCGCGCTCAACGAGCATCTGAGGCCGTACCTGGGCTGACAGCGGCTGACAGAGGCGCTCGCCTGTGCAACGGCTGTTCACCCTGCCTTGATTCGCAGGCCACAGTGGGGACAGGTGGAGACGTTGCACTGGCGGTGTGGAGCAGAAGTCGTCACGCAGAGTGTTCCTGTCCGTCGCCGCCGCGGGTGCGGGCGGCCTGTTGCTCACCGGGGCCGGTCGCGCTTCGGCCGTGACCTCCAGAGCCCTGAGCCGCGATCCGTTCACTCTCGGCATCGCCTCCGGCGACCCGTCACGGGACGGGTTCGTGCTGTGGACCAGGCTCGCCCTCGACCCGCTGGGGCCGGACGGGCGGGGCGGGATGCCGGCCCGGGACGTGGACGTCGAATGGCAGCTCGCCACCGACGAGCGGTTCGCGAAGGTGGTCCGCGGCGGTACCGAGACCGCGCGCCGGGAGCGGGCGCACAGCGTCCACGTCGAGCCGTCCGGGCTGGAGCCCGGACGGGAGTACTTCTACCGCTTCCGCGCCGGCGGTCACCTGTCGCCGGTCGGCCGCACCCGCACCGCCCCGGCCGCCCTGTCGCCGCTCACCTTCGCGGTGGCCGCCTGCGCCCACTACGAGCACGGCTACTACACCGCGTACAGGAGGCTGGCCGAGCAGGACCCCGACCTGGTCGTGCACCTGGGCGACTACATGTATGAGTACGCGCCCCGGGGGTACACCGCGCTCGGCGGGAGCGTCCGCCGGCACACCGCGGGCAAGTGCGCCACGCTGGCCGACTACCGGCTGCGGCACGCGCAGTACAAGAGCGACGCCGACCTGCAGGCCGCGCACGCGGTCGCACCCTGGCTGGTCGCCTTCGACGACCACGAGATCGAGAACAACTGGGCCGCCGGCGTCTCCAGCAGCGGCGCCGCCGGATTCGCCCGGCGCAGGGCCGACGCCTTCCGGGCCTACTACGAGAACATGCCGCTGCGCCGTGCGAGCCTGCCCGGCGGCTCGTCGATGCGGATCCACCGCCGGGTGGACTGGGGGCCGCTGGCCCGCTTCCACCTGCTCGACACCCGGCAGTTCCGCGACGACCAGGCGTGCGAGGACGGGCTCAGATCCGGCTGCGACGAACGGCTCGCGGCCGGGCGCACCCTGCTGGGGGAGGGGCAGCGGCGCTGGCTGCTGGACGGGCTGGCCGCCTCCGGCGCCCGGTGGAACCTGGTCGGCCAGCAGATCCTGATGGCCCAGCGCGACTCCAAGGTCGGGCCGGGCACCGAGGTCAACATGGACTCCTGGGACGGCTACGCCGCCGAGCGCGCCCGGCTGCTCACCGGCTTGCGGGACTCCGGCGCGGCCAACCCGGTCGTGCTGACCGGCGACGCGCACATGCACCACGCGGCCGACCTCAGGCTCGACTTCGACGACCCCGGCTCGCCCCGGGTGGCGGTGGAGCTCGTCACCTCGTCGATCGCCAGCGACGGCGACGGCTACCGGGACAGGGGGCGGATCGCCGAAACCCTCGCGGAGAACCCCCACATCTCCTATCTCGACCAGCGGCGCGGCTACATCGTCTGCCGCCTCGCCCCGGATGAGCTGCGGGCCGACTTCCGCACGCTGGACTACATCAGCCGCCGGGGCGCCCCCGCCAAGACCGGCGCCCGCTTCACCGTTCCGGCCGGGCAGTCCTCCTTGATCTGACTAGGGGGAATTTCCGGCTATTTGTTAGATGATGCGGCAATGAGTCACCTCGCCAAGAGGCTCACCGCAGCGGCTCTCGCCGCCGCGCTGGGCGGTACCCTCCTCGTTCAGAGCCCCGCCATGGCCGCGGGGCCCGCCGTCCCCGCCACGACCGCTTCACCCGCCGCCGCGACCGCGTCGCCCGCCGGCACGGCCGCCGCGAAATTCGGCTACGAGATCTCCTTCCCGAAACACGTCCGCCGGGGCGGGTCCCTCGTCTTCACCGTCAAGGTCCGCAACCGGAAGGCCCGTGGCCAGCATTACGTGGCTCTCGTCGGCGACTTCCCCAGCGGCTTCCGAAAGATCAGAGTGGTCGCCAAGCCGCGCAGCGTGAAGTGCTCGGTCAAGCGGCGCGACCTGGCCTGCTGGATCACCTCCCTCGACAAGGGGGACTCGACCACCGTGAAGATCCGCGCCTGGGCGGGCTCGCGCCGCGGCACCGCCACGGTCAGGTTCGGCGTGCTCGCCACCAAGACCCCCGGCGCGAGCCTCGGCAAGATCGCGAAGAAGGTCCGCCTCACCATCAAGGCAAAGACGAGGATCCTGTGAGAGGCCGTCGCGGGGAGGCCGCTTCCGGCCGGTGCGCGGTCGCCGCGTGCGGGCCAGGGTGAGGAGACCGCTTCCGGGCGGCATGCGGCCGTCGTGTGCGGTCAGGGCGCGGCGGCCGCGGCCGGTCAGCGTGCGGACGAGACCCCGGTGAGCGCGTAGCCGAACAGGGCGTCCCCGGCGGCGGTGGCGAAGGTCCGCGCCGCCGCCGGGCGCACGCCCGGATACGCGCCCTTCCTGGTGTCCCCCCGCAGCAGGGTGAGCCTGCCGCCGCCCGGAGCGGCCACCACCAGGCCCCGGCCCGGGAGCGTGGCCAGGGCGGCGCCGAAGTCACCGCCCCGGCCGGTGATCAACACGTTGTTCCTCCTGGTCAGGCCGGCGGAGCGGCTGCCGGCGAGCACCTGGACGGCGTTCTCCCCGGGCGCTCCCACGATCAGCTCGTCGTCCCCGTCGCCGTTGAGGTCCCCGGCGGCCAGCGCGGCGCCGAACCGGTCGAAGTAGCGGGGCTCGCCCTCGAGTGACCGCTGCGACCACGCCTGCGAGGTCGCGGTCCGCAGCCCGGTGCGCGAGCCGTAGACCACGTCGACGGTGCCGTCGCCGTAGTCCATCGCCCGCTGGTCGTCGGTCAGGCCCTCGCCCGGCACCCCGATCGCCAGGTCGTCTCGGCCGTCGGCGTCGAAGTCGCCGGTGGCCAGCGCCGCTCCGAAGGAGTCCCAGGGCTCGCCGAGGCCGGCGATCCCCGGAGTGTCCTGGGTGAGCAGGGTCGCCCTCCTGCGGTGGACGTCGAGCACGGTGACCGAGCCCTGGCCGTTCCTCTTCGAGATCGTGTCGGCGGGGGCGCCCACCGCGATCTCGTCGCGGCCGTCGCCGTCGAAGTCGCCGGCCGCGAGCACCGCCCCGAACTGGTCGGTCTCCTTCGCGCTCTGCCCGACCCAGCCGCTGTCCTGGCCGATGATCCGCGGCCCGCGTCCCTTGAGGCCGTACAGCGCGACGCCGCCCCCGCCCAGGCCCGGGACGCCGATCACCAGTTCGTCGTCCCCGTCGCCGTCCAGGTCGGCGGCGGCGAGCGCGGCGCCGAACCGGTCGGGGCCGCGCCTGCCGCCCAGATCCCCGGCGTCGATCATCTCGCCGGCGCGCAGGCCGTCCGCGGAGCCGTGGAAGAGCTGCACGGCGCCGTCGCCGTCGGCGCCCGGCCGGGAGCGGTCCTCCTCGGAGACGCCCACGGCGAGGTCGGCGCAGTGGTCGCCGTCGAAGTCCCCGGCCGCCAGCGCCGAGCCGAACGCGTCCCCGGTCTCCGCCGCACCGGGCACGCCGGGGCTGTCCTGGGTGAGCCGTCGCTCGGCGTGCGTGCCGTACAGGACGGTGACGGACCCGGCGCGGGCGTGACCGCCGACGGCGGCGTACGGCGCGGCGACCGCGAGATCGGCGCGGCCGTCGCCGTCGAAGTCGGAGGGGACGCCGGAGCAGGTCCCGGCGGAGGCGGAGACGGCGGGGGAGGCGGGGAGGAGGACGGCGGAGGCGAGGACGGCGGAGGCGAGGAGCGAAGCTCTCATACGGGGAATGGTCTCCGGAAATTCGGACACTCCGCCCACTGGGATGTGAAATTCACATGACCAGCGTGGGTAGAGAACATGCCGACCCCGGCGCCGGAGCACCACGGCTGATGCCGCCTCCAGCCTTCCGACGGTCAGTCGCTCCTGGCCGTGCCGATCCTCCTCACGGGCCTTTTCGGTTGCTCGGGCGAAATCAGTCGGCGGGCCTGCCGAACCAGCGGGAGAGGTGGCCGTCCAGGTCCTGCTGATCGTCGCCGACCCAGGCGACGTGGCCGTCGGGGCGTAGCAGGACGCACGGAACATCCAGTGCCGCAGTGGGATCCGCGAGGTAATCGACCCGGTCTGACCAGCCGCCGACGGTCAGGCGTTCGGTGCGGTCCAGCAGCAGGCCGCGACCGCGATGCAGCAGACCGTAGAGGTGGCCCTGTTTCACGTCGATGTCGCGCAGGCGGCGGCCGAGCAGGTCGGGGCCTGCGCCGAAGTCGTAGCGGATGCCGATCGCGGTGATCTTCTCGATCAGATGGCGGTTCACCTCGTCGAAGTCCATCAGTTCGGTGAGCAGCCTGCGCACGGCCCGCGGGCCCGGTTCGGCGGACAGCAGTTCCGTCTGGGCGCGGGTGTTGTCCAGCACGTCCTCGGCGACCGGACGACGTTCGGCCTGGTAGGTGTCCAGCAGTGGTTCCGGCGCCCAGCCGCGGATCTGTGCGGCCAGTTTCCAGCCGAGGTTGAACGCGTCCTGAACGCCCAGGTTGAGGCCCTGTCCGCCGATGGGTGGATGGATGTGCGCCGCATCGCCGGCCAGCAGCACCCGACCGACCCGATAACGTTCGGCCAGCCGGGTGGCATCCCCGAAGCGGGACAACCAGCGCGGGGAGTGCACGCCGAAATCGGTTCCGGCGATGGTGCGCAGCGCTTGTTTGAAATCCTCAAGGGTGGGCGGTTCCGCGCGATCGCTGACTCCCGCGATGGGGACCACGACGCTGTGGACCCCCTCGCCGAAGGGCCTGAGCCAGAATGGCCTATGGGTCTCGCCGACTTCGGTCACCTTGGCGGCGATCTCCTCCTGCGGCACGCCCACTTCCATCTCGCCCATCAGCGTCTCGGTCCGCGAGGGCTCGCCGGGGAAGCCGACACCGAGCAGTTTGCGCACCGTACTGCGCCCGCCGTCACAGCCGACGAGGTAGCGCGAACGCAGCTGTTCCCCGTCGGCCAGCTCGACGGTCACACCCTCGTCGTCCTGCTCGAAACCGGCCATCACACAACCGCGCCGGACCTGCGCACCCAGTTCGATCGCATGTTCTTCGAGCAGGCGTTCGATGACCGGCTGCGGGATGCCCAGCAGATAGGCGTGCGCGGAATCCAGGTTCTTGGGCGCGGGTCTGCCGATGGCGGCGAAGAAACCGCCGGCCGGACGCTGTCTGCCGTGTTCGAGAACGCGCTCCAGTAGTCCGCGCATCGCCATCAGTTCGATGCTGCGAATATGCAGACCGACTATGCGGACGAACGACTTGGGCTCGGTCTCCTTCTCCAGAACGAGCACTCGCACGTCGTGCAGCCGCAGTTCGGCGGCCAGCATCGCGCCGGTCGGCCCGCACCCGGCAATGATCACGTCGAACATGGGCGCGCGACCGGCGTCGGAGGCCGGCGACCGGAGTCCTGAGACGTCGCGCACGGTGAAGTCGCGCTCGACCGGGTCGTTCGACGGCGGCTCGGCGGTGAATCGCGGAGAGTGCATAGGTGTTGCCTTTCGGGAGTGCCTTGTTGTCGAGGCGCTCCCGGCGACACCTACGTCAATCGCCGGCCGTGACGGGAAGGGGGAGCACCCACATCGATACAGCGTTCATGGGTCTCACCTCCTCGGGCGGTGTCACGGTCAAGCGGCAAGTTACAAGCCCGAGCGTCATCCCGTCCAATCCTTTTCCTGTCCCAGCCACGTGATCACGACTCCGAACGGGCCCGTGACCGACCCCACACCCCGGACCCCGCCCTTCCAGGACGTCGCGCTTCCCGTCCGCCTCCGGCTCACCGAACAGCGGGATCATCCACTCATCAGGCGTCAGCCGAAGCGCCTTGTGCTCCTTGGCCAGCTGCCGAGCCCTTGTGGTCTTTCCGGCCCCCGGCAGGCCGACTGTGAGAAACAACGTGGTCACACCCGGATCGTTCATGGAAACCACGTGGAGGACACCTGCTTTCTCTGCCGAGATCGCCAGGGCCGCCTCTCACCTGCCCTGCTGGGGAGCCTCCACCGGGCAGCTCATCTGCGGCCGGGAGTCGGCCAGGACGTTCTCGCGGATGGTGAGGAAGGCGACCAGCGCGGCGAGGGCCATCATCGCCGCGCTGACCAGCATCGTCGTGTGGAATCCGGCGGTGAAGGAGACCGGGTCGTGGAAGGCGTCGCCGGTCAGGCCGGCCAGCGGCGGGATCGCGGCGACCGCCAGCAGCCCGCCGGTCCGGGCGACGGCGTTGTTGACGCCGCTGGCCACACCCGCGTAGCGCTCCTCGGCGGTGGCCAGCACGGTCGCGGTGAGCGGCGCGACCGCCGCCGACAGCCCCAGGCCGAACAGGGCCGTCGGGACCAGCACGCCCGTCAGGTAGGAGGTGCCCTCGCCGATCCTCGACATCAGCAGCAGCGCTCCGGCGCAGATCAGGACGCCCGCCGTCATCGGGACGCGGGGCCCGATCCGCTTGGCCAGCTCGCCCGCCCGCGACGACAGCAGCAGCATCAGGACCGTCACCGGGATCATCGCGGATCCGGCCGTCACCGGCGAGAAGCCCGCCGACACCTGGAGCTGGACGACCAGGAGGAAGAACACCACGCTCATCGCGGCGTACATGATGAACGTGACGACGTTGACCGCCGTGAACACCTTGGAGGTGAAGACCCCGACCGGTACCAGCGCGCGGGGCGAGCGCCTGATCTCCAGCCAGACGAACGCCGCTCCCAGCAGGACGCCCACCGCGATCGGGACCGGCCGCAGGTCGATCAGACCGTAGGTGATCCCGGCCAGCGCCAGCGCGGCCAGCGCCGCGCCGAGCACGTCGAAGCGCCCGGTGGCCTCCACGTCCCTGCTCTCCGGCACATGCCGTACGGCCACCGCCACCACGAGCGCGGCCACCGGCAGGTTGATCAGGAACACCCACCGCCATCCGGCCGTCTGCACCAGCCACCCGCCGAGGAGCGGCCCGATGGCCGCCGCCGTCCCGCCCAGCCCCGACCAGGCTCCGATCGCCCTGGGCCGGTCCTCGCGGACGAAGGACGCCTGGATGATGGCCAGCGATCCGGGCGTGAGCAGCGCCCCGCCGACGCCCTGGAGCGCCCGGGCCGCGATCAGCGTCTCCACGTTGGGAGCCAGCCCGCACAGGGCCGACGCGACGGCGAACCAGACCACGCCGATCAGGAAGATCCTGCGCCTGCCGTACCGGTCGCCGAGCGAGCCGCCCAGCAGGATCAGACCCGCCAGAGTGAGGGTGTAGGCGTTGACGGTCCACTGCAGGCCCGCCATGTCGGCGCCGAGGTCGTCGCCGAGCGCGGGAAGCGCCACGTTGACGACCGTGCCGTCCAGCAGCGCGATCCCCGAACCGAGCACGGTGGTCAGCAGAACCCACCGTCCCCGGGCTGAGCTGAGCCGAATGTGGCCGTTGTCCATAACTCTCATCATCGCTGACCGTTTTCGTCCGCCCGATGGGGATTCATGATTCCAGAAGTGTCGGCGATCTCTGGTAGGACGTGGTCTGTCATGTTTCGCCGGACAGGAGCCCGGGATGGACGACACCGAGTCCGCCGGACGGTGGCCGGCGGCATGTGGCGCTCAGTAAGCGGACCGGCCCCCTTGACCTCCATTTTCCTCAGAGGACCCGAGATGACCAACGAGAATCCCGGCCACGGCGCCGTGTGGGACCTGCGCGGCGACCCCTACGACCACGTGGTGGACGAGGACGAGGCGGGGCCCTCAATTCAGCGGAGTTTCGAGGATTTCCTGGCCACCCACGACCTCGCCGAGGTGCGTGAGATCGTCGTCGGCTGGTGGGGGCCCGGCTGGGAGGGCAACACCTCCGAGCTGCCGGTCCGGCTGCTGAGCGGGGTGGCCGACCGGCTGCCGAACGTGCGGTCGATCATGCTCGGCGACATCGAGTCGGAGGAGAGCGAGATCTCCTGGATCGAGCACGGTGACGTGACCCCGCTGCTGGAGGCATTCCCCCTGCTGGAGGCACTTCACATCCGCGGCGGCAGCGGACTCCTGCTCCGGCCGGTCCGGCATGAGGCGCTGCGCACGCTGTGGTTCGAAACCGGCGGACTGCCCGGCCGCGTGGTGCGTGCCGTGGCCGACAGTGACCTTCCCGCGCTGGAGAATCTGGAGATGTGGCTGGGCGTCTCGCAGTACGGCGGGGACGCCACGGTGGCGGATCTGGCGCCGATCCTGTCCGGCGAGCGGCTGCCGGCGTTGCGGCACCTGGGGCTGCAGGACAGTGAGATCCAGGACGAGATCGCGGCGGCGGTGGCGTCGGCGCCGGTGGTGGCACGGCTGGAGTCGCTGGCCCTGTCGATGGGCACGCTCACCGACGAGGGCGCCGAGGCGCTGCTGTCCGGCCAGCCGCTGACCCATCTCAAGCGCCTGGACCTGCACCACCACTACCTGACCGGCACGATGGTCAAGCACATCGAGGCGGCCTTCGCCGGCACCGGCGTCGAGGTCGACCTGTCCGAGCAGGAAGAGCCGGACGACGACTGGCGCTACGTCGCGGTGGCGGAGTAGACCGATGGGACACGGAGATCTCAGCAGGTTCAGCAGCCTGCCCCTCTCATACTTTCCCTGCCTTGAGGACGGTGACCCTGACGCACCGCACGAGGCCCAGGCCTGGCGGCTCTGGCTGGACGACGGCTACAGCAGCGAGGAGACCTTCGAGGACTACTTCGTCCGTTTCGTCGAGACGGTCGACACCGGACGCGTCCGTGAGCTGGTCTTCGGCTCCTGGGGGACTCCCTTCGAGGACTCGGCCGACGAGCCGATCGACCTGCTCACCCAGGCCGCGGACCGCTTCCCGAACCTGCGCCTGATCGCGCTCGGCGACATCTCCTCGGACGAGGCCGAGATCTCCTGGATCCAGCAGGGCGATCTGACGCCACTGCTGGGTGCCTTTCCCCGCCTGGAGGTCCTGGAGGTCCGGGGAGGGACCGGGCTCGGCCTGCGCCCGGTCGGTCACGACTCGCTGCGGGTGCTCCGTGTCGAGTCCGGGGGGCTGTCCGGCGCCGTGGTCCGTGCCGTGGGCGCGAGCGACTTCCCCTCACTGGAGCACCTTGAGCTGTGGTTGGGCGTATCCGACTACGGCGGGGACGCCACGGTGGCCGATCTGGCGCCGATCCTGTCCGGCGAGCGACTGCCGGCGTTGCGGCACCTGGGGCTGCAGGACAGTGAGATCCAGGACGAGATCGCGGCGGCGGTGGCGTCGGCGCCGGTGGTGGCACGGCTGGAGTCGCTGGCGCTGTCGATGGGCGCGCTGGGCGATGAGGGCGTCGAGGCGCTGCTGTCGGGCCAGCCGCTGACCCATCTCAGGCGCCTGGACCTGACCCACCACTTCGTCGGCCCACCCATGGTGAAGAGGCTGGCCGCCGCGCTGCGACACGTAAAGCTGATCATGGGAGAGGCCGAGGCGAGGTACGAATGGGCGCCCGAGGGCCGCTATGTCGCGGTCGGCGAGTAGGTTCTCCGATGATTCATGAGCACCTGACGTCCCTGGCCGCCGCGGAAGGAGCGGCGTCACGCGCCGGTGGCCGGACGACCTCGCTGACGGTCGTCGGCACGCCGGGCGAGCGGCGGGTGACCATGTTCGCCGACGCCTGCGTCCGCCACGGCCTGCGGGAGCCGGCCGTCGTGCCGTGGACCTCCGTGCTGCGGGGCCAGGACGTCACGCTGGAGCCGGGGACGCTCGTGCGGATCGAGTCGCCCGGCGAGGACGCCGAGGCCGACGCGCTGCTGCGCGGTCCGGGCGAGCCGTCCCGGGTCGGCGGCGGCGCCGCCTGGCACGCCGCCTTCACCGCCGGGACGGCGCGGATCCGCCGGGCCGTCGGGCGGACGCCCGGGGCCGTGCTGCTCGCCGACGTCGACGAGATCGCGGTGATGTTCGACAAGCGGCTGTGCCATGCGAGGCTGTCGGCGGCCGGGGTGCCGGTGCCCGCCGCGCTGCCCGGACCGGTCGGCGGCTACGCCGAGCTGCGCGAGCGGATGGGGCAGGCCGGTTGGGGCCGGGTGTTCGTCAAACCGGCCCACGGCTCGTCGGCCTCCGGGGTCGTCGCCCTGCAGACCTCCGGTCACCGGATCAAGGCGGTGACGTCGGCGGAGCTGTCCGCCGGCGGGCTGCACAACTCGCTGCGGGTGCGGTCCTACGAGGACGAGGCGGACGTGGCGGCGATCGTCGACCTGCTCGCCGGGGACGGGCTCCACGTGGAGCGGTGGTTCCCCAAGGCGGGCCTCGACGGGCGGACGATCGATCTGCGCGTGGTCGTGGTGGACGGCACGCCGACCCACGCCGTCGTCCGCGCGAGCCGCAGCCCCATGACGAACCTGCACCTCGGCGGCGAGCGCGGCGATCTCGGCACGGTCAGGACCAGGCTCGGCCCGCAGGGCTGGGCGCGGGTCACCGAGGCGTGCGTCCGGGCGGCGTCGTGCTTTCCGGGGAGCCTGACCGCCGGGGTCGACCTGATGATCGGCGTCGACTGGCGGAGTGTCGCCGTGGCCGAGGTCAACGCCTTCGGGGACCTGCTTCCCCGGCTGACCGGCTTCCCCGGCGGCGGCGCCGAGCACCTGACCACCTACGAGGCCCAGGTCAGGGCCATCCTCGCCCGCCGTACGGCGACGCCGGGCGCCGCCGTACCGGTGCCCCTGGGAGGGAACGCCGATGGCTGAGGAGACGGCGCGGGACATGAACGGGATCGTGGGAAGCCATGACCTGCTGCTGGTGACCCTCGACACGCTCCGCTACGACGTGGCCGAGGAGCTGGCCGGGGCCGGGCGGCTGCCCAACCTGGCCAGGGCGCTGCCCGGCGGGCGATGGCAGAGACGGCACAGCCCGGGGAGCTTCACCTACGCCGCGCACGCCGCGCTCCTCGCCGGATTCCTGCCGACCCCCGCCGAGCCCGGACCGCATCCCCGCCTCTTCGCGGCGGCCTTCCCCGGCAGCGAGACCACCGCCGGCGGGACGTGGGTGTTCGACGCGCCCGACCTGCCCGGCGGGCTGGCCCAGGCGGGATACCACACCGTCTGCGTCGGGGGCGTCGGGTTCTTCAACAAGCTCACCCCCCTCGGGGCCGCACTGCCGGGGCTGTTCGCCGAGAGCCACTGGGATCCGGCGTTCGGAGTGACCTCGCCGACGTCGTTCGAGGCGCAGATCGAGTGCGCCGAGCGGGCGGTGGCGAGGGTGGACGGGCCGGTGTTCCTGTTCGTCAACGTGTCGGCGCTGCACCAGCCCAACTGGTTCCACCTGCCGGGCGCCACCCGTGAGCACGGTGACAGCCGGGAGAGCCACGCCGCCGCGCTGGAGTACGTCGACCGGCACATCGGCCGGCTTTTCGCCCTGATGAGCGCCCGGCGGCCGGGGTTCGCGATCGTCTGTTCCGATCACGGCACCGCCTACGGTGAGGACGGATACACCGGGCATCGGATCGGCCACGAGGTCGTCTGGACGGTGCCCTACGGAGAGTTCACGATGGAGCGGGGGCAATGGCGGTGACTCCGAGTTCCGGCCGGGCACGGACGCGGGTGCTGGAGACGGTGGCCCTCGGGCCGGGCGGCACCCCGGCGCGACCGGCCCCCGACGGCGCGACCGGCGCGACCGGCGCGGGACCCTACCAGGGGTATGTGTACGCCTACCCGCACAAGACGGCATACCGGCCGCTGGAGCCGCGCCCGTCGCTGCGGGAGGTGTGGTCGGGGGAGCCGCTCGAGAGCCTCTTCCTCTACCTGCACATCCCCTTCTGCGAGATGCGCTGCGGGTTCTGCAACCTGTTCACCCGGACCGGCGCCCCCGAGGAGCTCGTCGCCGCCTACCTGGACGCCCTGGCACGCCAGGCGGAGGCCGTACGGGACGCCCTGGACGGGCCGAGGTTCGTCACCGCGGCCATCGGCGGCGGCACGCCCACCTACCTGAGCGCGGCCGAGCTCACCCGGATGTTCGACCTGACCGAACGGATCACGGGCGCCGACCTGCGGGCCGTGCCGCTGTCGGTGGAGACCTCGCCGGCGACCGCGACGGCCGACCGGCTCGCCGTCCTGGCCGAGCGGGGCACGACCCGGATCTCGATCGGCGTGCAGAGCTTCGTCGACGCCGAGGCCCGCGCGGCGATCCGCCCGCAGAGACGGCAGGAGGTCGAGACGGCGCTCGGGCACATCAGGGAGGCCGGGTTCGAGGTGCTCAACATCGACCTGATCTACGGGATCGACGGGCAGACCGAGCGGTCCTGGCGTCTCTCGCTGGACGCCGCGCTCGTCTGGAAGCCCGAGGAGATCTACCTCTATCCGCTGTACGTCCGCCCGCTCACCGGCCTCGGCCGCCGCGCCCGCGACTGGGACGACCACCGGCTCGGCCTCTACCGGCAGGGCCGTGACCACCTGCTGGCCGCCGGATACGAGCAGGTGTCGATGCGGATGTTCCGGCTGCCGGGATCCTCCGGCGCGACCGGCTACGACTGCCAGAGCGACGGCATGGTCGGGCTCGGCTGCGGGGCCCGCTCCTACACCTCCGACCTGCACTACTCCTACGAGTACGCGGTGGGCGCCGGTCAGGTGCGCGCGATCATCGACGACTACGTACGGCTCGCGCCCGGGGAGTTCGCGCTCGCCAACGTGGGGTTCCGGCTGGATGAGGACGAGCGGCGCCGCCGCCATCTGATCCAGTCGCTGCTCCAGGCCGAGGGGCTGGACCCGGCCGCCTACCGGGAGCGCTTCGGCACCGAGGTGACGGCCGACTTCGGCGAGGACCTGGAGCGCCTGGCCGGCCGGGGCTGGCTGGCGGCGACCGGCTCGGAGGCCGGGACGCGCCCCGGCCGGGACGGAGCAGACGAGAGCCACGATGGGGCGGGCGGCGGTCGGCTCCGGCTCGGCGCCGAGGGGCTGGCGCACTCCGACGCCATCGGCCCGGCGCTGTTCTCCGGCCGGGTCCGCGAGCTGATGGCGGGATACGAGAACAGTTGACCAAGCCCGCGAGCGGCCGTGACCTCCCTGTCCTGCGGGCCGGAGGGCAGGACCCCGGCCACCTGACGATCCTCTACCGGGGCCCGCTGTCCAGCTGCGACTACGACTGCCCCTACTGCCCGTTCGCCAAGCGCCGCGACGGCACCGAGCAGCTGCGCCGGGACCGGACTGCGCTGGAGCGGTTCACCGCGTGGGCCGCCGGACGGGACCATCCCCTCTCGGTGCTGTTCACGCCGTGGGGGGAGGGGCTCGTACGGTCGTGGTACCGGCGGGCGATGGTGGAGCTCAGCCACCTCCCGCACGTCCGGCGGGTCGCGATCCAGACCAACTTCAGCTGCCGCCCCGACTGGCTGGCCGAGGCGGACCTGGACACGCTCGCGCTCTGGGTGACCTACCACCCCGGTCAGGTCGCCCACGAACGCTTCCTGGCCAGGTGCCGTGACCTGGCCGGGCGCGGGGTCCGCTTCAGTGTCGGCGTCGTCGGGCTGCCCGAGCACCTGGAGCAGGCCCGCAGGCTCCGGGACGACCTGCCCGGCGAGGTGTATCTGTGGGTGAACGCCGCCGAGGGGCACCTCTACACCGACGAGGAGGCGGCCGACTGGACGCGGATCGACCGCCTCTTCCCCTACAGCCGCACCCCGCACCGCAGCGCCGGCCGGCCCTGCCGTACGGGGGACAGCGTGATCTCGGTGGACGGCGAGGGCACCGTACGGCGCTGCCACTTCGTCCCGGCCGTTCTCGGCAACCTCTACGACGGCACCTTCCGCCCGGCGGCCAGGCCGTGCCCGGCGGCCCTGTGCGACTGCCACATCGGCTACGTCCACCTGGAGCAGACCGGTCTCTACGACGTCTTCGCGGGCGGAATCCTGGAACGCATCCCGCACCTGGCCTGACCCGGACGGCCCGCCGGGGCGGGTCTCCCGCGGCTCAGGTCTCCCGGGCCGGGTGGTATTCGGCCTCGGACAGGTTGAAGGTCCAGGCCACGCCCTCGCGGGCGGTGCGGGTGGACGGGGGCACCCGCAGCCAGTACTTACGGAAGGTGCCGTCGGGCTCCGCGGTGGAGTTGATCACCTCGACCATCACCACCGGTTCGTCCTCGGGCAGGTCGATCTGCCACAGGACGCCTGTCTCGTCCTGGTGCAGCGGGGTCGCCCCGGACTCGGCGAGGTAGCGGTCGTAGCCGAAGTGCTCCAGCATGACCCGGCGCAGCTCCGCGTTGTCCTCGGCGCGGATGCGCTGGGGGGTGAGCGCCGCCATGGAGTCGGCGAAGCCGGCGGGGACGGGCATGCCGCCCCAGGCGTGCACGGCGAAGCCGTCGGGGAACAGCAGCGCCGGGCCGTCGGCGCGGTGCAGGCGCGACAGCTCGTCGAGATGCAGCTCGGCGGGGCGCTCGCAGACGATGGCCACCCGCTCGAACGGCCACCACCAGCCCGCCGACCGGGCCACCTGGACCAGCCCCGCCACCTCGGGCCTGCCCAGCGCGTCGAACAGCGACAGCCACGGCGCGTCCTGCTGGCCCAGCACGGCGTCCAGGGTCGAGGCGCGCAGCGCGGACGCGACGGCCTCCGACTCCTCCGTCTCCGCGACGGCCTCCGATTCCGCGATGCTCCGGCGGATCCGGGTGACGAGCGCGCTCACCGGATCCCAGAGCCGCCCCCCGGTCAGCGACCAGGCCAGCGGCCAGGCCGTGGGGCCGAGCGAGGTGTGCACCTCCGCCCTGGCCCGCTCCCACGGCCCGGTCCGCACCGCGTCGCGCACGGGCCTGCCGGCGCCGAGCGTGGCGATGGCGCGGGCCCCCGCGGCGGGGGAGTCGACCCAGATGATCTTTTCAGGCTCGGCCAGCCCGGCGCTCCGGTAGGCCAGCCGTATCCCCGCCTCCGCCCCGGGGCGGTCGGCGGGGCCGGTCTGGAAGGCCACCTCCTGCCAGCGGAGCGCGGCGGCGGTCAGGACGTCGGCCAGTTCGGTGGTGACGGTCATGGTCGGGAGCTCCTCAGATGAACGGACCGCCCGCGCCGGCGGCGCTCTCGGAGGGGGCCGACCGGCCGGGCGGGGGAGGCGGAGGCGTGGAAGGAGTCAGTCGGCGACGACGCGGAAGGCGCCGGGGACGTATTCGCGCTGGCGCTGCACGCGGTACCAGCCCTTGGGCAGCGGGATGGCGGCGTGCTCCTCGTGGACGACCCGCCCGCCCCGGGGGACGTGCAGGAAGTCGGGGTCCATCGGCCGCAGGCCGCGGACCAGGGTGCCGGGGCCGACCACCGCGTGGGCGTGGCCGGTGGCCTCGCCCAGGGCCAGCACCAGGCGGCCGCGGGCGTCACGCGGCGCGGACGGCGAGGTCCGGGCCGGAGCGGGCACGGTCTCCTCGGGGACGGGCACGATCAGGATGTCTCCCTGGCGGTACATCTGGCAGGCTCCTCGCGTCGGGGGTCGATCGAAAACTAGCCGTCCCCACCGACATTTCTCCGCCCGAGGAGCCGGGAGCGGGGCCGGTCAGGAGCTCGTTCGGGCGCCCAGTCCCCGGAGCACGAACCCGCAGACGCTCTCCTCGGCCTCCTGGGGCGTCACCGTGCCGCTGAGCAGCGGCACCCGCTCCGCGCCGATGACGGCGAGGATCATGCGGGCGGCGGCGGCGACGTCGGGGGCGTGGAAGTCGTCCGAGGCCACGCCGCTGTCGATGATGCCGGTCAGGATGTCCTGCATCGGCGCGACGTGGTCGGCCAGGCGCTGGTAGGCGTCGGGTCCCAGGGCCGCCGACAGGTCGGCGGGGCCGGGGTGGGGGTGGGCGAGCAGCCCGGCGAGCTGGAGCCGGACGAACGCGCGCAGCCGCTCGGCGGGGGAGGCCCGCTCGGGCAGCTCCCGCTCGTAGCTCTCGATGAAGTAGTGCGTCACCCGCTCGGTGAAGGCCAGCAGCAGCGCCGCCTTGTCGGGGAAGTAGTTGTAGAGGACGGTCCGGGTGATCCCGGCCTCGCTCGCCACGTCGGTCATCGAGATGGTGTCGATGCCCTGGTCACGGGAGAGGCGCGAGACCGCCTGCAGGATGCGGTCCTGCGTCTGGGCGCGGTGCTCGCCGATCGTCGGGGCCGAAATCCGGGGCATGCCCCCATGGTCGCACAGGGGTGGCGCCGCGGGCCGGTGGCGGACGCGGCCCGCTGCCAGGGGCCGGGCAGTGGGTGTGGCCCGGTGCCGGGGGTGGTGCTCGGTCAGCGTTGCGGGCGGGCCGCGAGCATCGCGGCGTGCAGGGCCTCGGGCGTGGGCGCGGGAGGGAGCGGGGAGCGGGCCCGGTCCGCGCGGCAGGCGTCGAGGATCAGGGCGACCAGCCGCCGCCACGCCTCCGGAGCCGCGCAGCGGGTCGAGCCGAGCACTCCGGCGTTGGCCATCAGGATCAGCGTCAGGTCCTGACCGGTGAAGTCGGCGCGCAGGGCTCCGGCGGCCTTCGCGCGCTCGATCACCATGTCCGTCGCGGCCATCGCCCGCTCACGCGGACCCTCCAGCGACCGGGCACCGGGGAAGCAGACCGTGAAGGCCTCGGTCACGCCCTGGTCGGTGGCCTGCATGCCGCAGATGTGCTCGACCAGCCCGTGGAATCCCTCCCAGGGATCGGCGGCCGTCACCGCCTTCTCGGCGGCGTCGGCGAACTGGGCCATCCGGTCGGCCAGGATCGCCTCGATGAGTGCCTCGCGGTCCGGGAAGCGCCGGTAGAGGGTGGCGATGTTCACCTCGGCCCGGCGGGCTATCTCCTCCAGGGGAACCTCGAGGCCCCGCTGGCCGAAGGCGGTGCGGGCGGCCTCCAGGATGCGCTCCCGGTTGATCTCGGCGTCCTTGCGCAGGCCCCGCCGCTTGCACGATTCCATAGGGGCATTCTATGAAGTGAAGATGTTCCTGCGTTTATGCTACGGTGGCGGCAAACGAAGGCATGCCTTCACTTATATGCGGAGTACCTCATGAACGTTGTCCTCTGGATCGCGCAGGGTCTGCTCGCCGCGATGTTCCTTATCGCGGGCCTCACCAAGTCCACCCAGCCGCGCGAGAACCTGATCGCCAGATTGGGGGGATGGGTGGAGGACTTCTCCGGCGGTCAGATCAAGGCCATCGGCATCCTTGAGGTGCTGGCCGGGGTCGGGCTGATCCTGCCCGCTCTCACCGGCATCCTGCCCGTGCTGACCCCGCTCGCCGCCGCGGGCCTGGTGATCACGATGATCGGCGCCATCGTCGTGCACGCCCGGCGAAAGGAGTACTCGGCACTCCCGATGAACCTGGTGCTCCTCGTGCTGGCCGCCTTCGTGGCGTGGGGCCGGTTCGGGCCCCACGCCCTCTGATGCTCCAGGCCCGGCGGCGCGCCGGGGCGGGGAAGGTCAGGCGGCGAGCTCGGCCCGCACCACCCGGCCGAGCTCGCCCAGCACCTCGGTGTTGAGCAGGTAGGCGAGCTTGGTCTCGCGGATGATCCGCTGCTTCTCGGCCTCGTCCACGGGCAGCGCGTCCAGCCGGGCGCGATACTCGTTCTTGAACCGCGGCAGGCTGCCGACCTCGTCGAACAGGTAGAAGTCGACGCCGCCGCCCGGCTGGTAGCCGTAGATCTTCTGCAGCTCCATCCGGATGAACTGCCCGCCGGACAGGTCGCCCATGTAGCGGGTGTAGTGGTGGGCGATGTAGCCGCCCGGCCAGGTCGCGACCTGGTTGATCCGGGCGACCAGCGTCCGGGTCGGCTTGGAGGGCTCGATCCTGGACTTCCAGCCGGCGCCGTAGACGGTCTCCAGGTCGCGGATCAGCGACTCCTCCCGGTAGAGCTCGGGGAAGACGAACGGCCCGGCGACCGGGTCGTCGGCGAGCGACCTGGAGGCGCCGTCGAGGGCGACGTAGGCGAAGTAGTGCTGGGCGATCAGCTCCCCGTAGGCCTCGCGGCTGAGCTGCCCGGCCATCAGGGCCTTGAGGTAACTGTCGTCCTCGGCCGACTCGTGGTCGCCCCAGGTGGCGTTCCTGAGTACTTCGGAGAACGGCGACTCGCTCATGATCACTCCGCGTCGAATGGGCCTTTCGCGACTTTCATGACACAGTGTCACAAAAGCGGATGGATCCCGTCAAGCTGATCACGACACTCTGTCATCAAACCGCCTCCGGGCGCGCCGGAGCAGCCAGACCGCCCCCAGCGGCGCGGCGAACACCGGCAGCCAGGCCAGCCGGTGCAGCGGCCACACCGGCTCGGTGGGCGGCGTCAGCAGGCCGGGCACGTCGCCGAAGCGCAGCGCCGCCAGGACGGTCGCGGTCAGCGCGGTCTGGTGCCACAGGAAGAGCGTCATCGCGCCCAGGTTGGCCACCGCCACCGCCGCCCACAGCCGGGGCCGCCGCATCAGCCGGGCCAGCGGCTCGCGCACCAGCAGCGCCAGCCCCACCTGGGCGACCCCGAAACAGACCACGGCCAGCGTGGGCGGGCCGAGATTGGAGATCTCCGCCCCCGCCACGCCCACCATGCTCGCCGGATACCCGAACCCGGCCACCAGCACCGCGGCCCCGGCCGCGCCGCCCGCCAGCAGCGCCGCCGCGGTCCGGCGCGAGGCGAGCGCGCCGCCTGCCCAGCCGACCCCGAGCACGTACGGCAGCAGCCACCCGGCCGCCAGGTTCACCCACTTCAGCCAGTCCGGCCCGGCTTCCCCGAACCTGAGCGCGTCCACCACGAGCACGACCGCGAACGCCGAGACGGCCACGGCGCCCGGCCGTACCCGCAGCAGCAGCGGAGTGGCCGCGCTGAGCGCGGCGAAGACCGCCAGGAACCACAGCGGCCCGACGGCCGGCAGCGCCAGCGCCCTGATCGTCCCGTACGGCATGCCGTGCAGCGCCATCCCGGCGGCGATCCCCGTCCAGACCAGCGCCAGCGGTCCCACCGGCCGCAGCAGCCGCCCCGTCCTGGCCCGCACCCAGGCCGGGTACCCGGTGGCCGAGCGCAGGCTCCGCGCCGCCGCGTAGCCGCCCACGAAGAAGAACACCGCCAGCGTCTGCAACACCCACGACAGCGGGGTGAGCGCCGGCAGGTAGGCGAGCGGGCTGGAGATGTACACCTTCCCGCCGGGCCCGTGCACCCACGTCGTGACCAGCCAGTGCCCCGCGACGACCCCGAGGATCGCCAGCGCGCGCAGCGCGTCCACCCCCCGGTCCCGGCCCGCCGGGGTGGCACTCTCGATCCGGGCGGCGGCGCTAGCCACGCGACACCTCGCCCGTCCGGCCGAGGGCGATCAGGGTGAGGTTGCGCAGGGACTCGCTGCCGGGCCTGAGATAGTCGCTGTGCCCGGCGGGCCCGGTCGCGAACAGCCGGGCGCCGAAGGAGGGGGCGGCCGGGTCGGGGCCGAAGCCGAGCGGCCCGAGCCGGAGCTTGGGCGCCTTCCGCACCCAGTCCCGGCTGCCGCTGCCGGCCCACAGCCGGGCGCCGCCCAGCGCGGACGCGTGGGGGACGCCCAGGCCGGGGCTGCCGAAGACGGCCACATCCGCGACGTCCGACCTGGGCGCGGCCATGGCGCACACGACCGACCCGTAGCTGTGGCACAGCAGGCTGACCCGTTTGCCGCCGAGCGTCTCGGCGACGTAGCGCCGCAGTTCCACGGCGCCCCTCCTGGCGGCCCCGTCGGTCACCGCCGCGAGGCTGACGGTCCCCGGGCTGTCGTACCCGAGCCAGGCGACCACCGCCAGCCCGGCCCGGGGGTCCAGCGCCCGCGCCTCGGCCAGCACCGCCCGGGCGCCGCCCCCCGGCGTGCTGTACGGCTTGGCCCTGCCGCCGTCGAAGTTGGCGACCGTGGTGTCGGAGCCCGGGACGATGACCGCGACGTGCCCGGCCGTACGGAGATCGCCGTAGACCCTGACGATCCGGTCGCCACGGGGAGCGGGGACGATCGCATAGGTGAGCGCGGCGGCGGTGGCCACGGCGAGCACGCGGCGGAACATGGAGCCTCCTGTCCGGTTGGGGAACCGGACAGGACATTAGGAATCGGGGCCTGTCGCCCACGTCATCCCCGGAGACCCATCTCGCGGGTCCCTCCCAGGGGTGAGGGAGGTTCGGCGGGGGCGGGGGCGGGTGGGGCAGGGGCTCACCGGCTCGGGCGGGCGGGGGTGAGAGCGGGGCCGGGGCTCACCCGCCCAGGCGTGCGGGGTGAAGCGGGGCCGGGACTCACCCGCCCGGGCGGACCAGGCCCGTCTCATAGGCGTGGACGATCGCCTGGGCCCGGTCGCGCAGGTTCAGCTTCGCCAGGATCCGGCCCACGTGGGTCTTGACCGTCTGCTCCGACAGCACGAGCTCCTCGGCGATCTCCTGGTTGGAGCGGCCCTGGGCGATGAGGGCGAGCACCTCGGTCTCCCGCTCGGTGATGTCGTCCAGCCGGCCGCGCGGGCGGCGCGGCCCGACGCGCGCGAACTCCGAGATCAGCCGCCTGGTCACCGAGGGCGCGAGCAGCGCCTCCCCGGCCGCGACCACCCGGACCGCCTCGGCGAGCTGCTGGGCGGAGGCGTCCTTGAGCAGGAATCCGCTGGCCCCGGCCCGCAGCGCCTCGTACACGTAGTCGTCGAGGTCGAAGGTGGTCAGGATCAGGACCTTCGGCGGGGAGCCGTCCCCGTCCAGGATCGCCCGCGTCGCGGCCAGGCCGTCCATGACCGGCATCCGCACGTCCATCAGCACCACGTCCGGCCGCAGCTCGGCCACCCGGGCCACGGCCTCGCGGCCGTCGGCCGCCTCGCCCACGACCTCTATGTCCGGCTGGGAGTCCAGGAACACGGTGAACCCGGTCCTGACCATGCCCTGGTCGTCGGCGATGAGCACCCGGATCGTCATGCGTTCTCCACGATCGGAAGTATGGCGGTGACCGCGAAGCCCGTTCCCACCGGCCCGGTCCACAGCCTTCCGCCGAGCATGGAGACCCGTTCCCGCATCCCGATCAGGCCGTGCCCCGTGTGCCCCGGCTCTCCCGCGTGCTCCGGCGCGGCGGGGGAGCGGCGCCTGGCGTCGTTCTCCACGTGGATGTGCAGTTCGGCGCCGGAGCGGCTGATCCTCATCGAGACGGCCGAGCCCGGCGCGTGCCGCATGGCGTTGCTGAGCGACTCCTGCGCGATCCGGTAGGCGGACAGGCTCACCGCCGTGGGCAGCCCCATCAGGTCGCCGCCCAGCTTGAGCGTCACGGTGAGCCCGGCCGAGCGCGCGGTGCCGACGAGCTCCTCCAGGCGGCCGAGGCCCGGCTGCGGCGCGGTGTCCGCGCGCCCGTCGCCGTCCCGGAGCACGCCCACGACGCGGCGCATCTCGGTCATGGCCGCCAGCGACAGCGCGCGGATCTCTCGCAGCCCCTCCTCCAGGCGCCCGGCGTCCCCGGCCGCCTGCAGCGGCACGGCCTCCGCCTGGATGGCGATCACCGACATGTGGTGGGCGACGACGTCGTGCAGCTCCCTGGCGATCCTGGCCCTCTCCTCCAGCGTGGCCTGCGCTGTCAGGGCCCGCTCGCTGCGCCGTTCCTCCTCGGCCAGGCGCCTGGCGGCCAGCCGCCGGGCGCGCACGTTGTAGCCGAAGAGCGCGGTGACGCTCAGCAGGATCGCGGCTATGACGAGGTCGTCCCGGCTGGTGGCCGAGAGCGCCACGCAGAGCATGGAGGAGATCCACACGCCCAGGGTCGTCTCCCGGCCGCAGCGGACCGCGACGGAGTAGACGACCAGGAGGTAGGCGGCGATCCCGGCTATCGACACGGGATGTCCGCTCAGGGCGTCCATGACCGGGGCGGTGGTGAGCATTCCCGCCACGCTGATCCGCCATGCGGCGAGTGGCCAGCGATCGCGCAGCAGCAGCGGGAGGGAGCAGGCCGCGGCGGCGTAGTAGATCCGCCATTCGGGATAGGGGATGGAGAGCCCGGCGTTGCCCGACAGGAGCGAGGACAGCCCCCCGTCGTAGGTGAGCCAGGCGATCAGCAGGTTGGCCAGCACGACCAGGTCGACGGTCCGGAACGGCAGCAGTCCCAGGAACCTGGGGATCGGTATCCCCAGGCGGCGGGAGCGGGGGAACGGAGGGTCGGCGCGACCGCTGACCACCGCCAGGGTCAGCGGCCGGGTGAGCCGTACGAGACCGGCGGGCAGATTCACCCGGCCAGCCTAGACAGCCGCGGCCCGGACGGCGTCACGCCCGGGAGTGACCCCCCGCCTCACACCCGGGAGGTACGGCGGGCGCGGCGGGACGTCGCCGCGAAGTGAAATTACACAATTACGATCGCTCACAGCGAACACGCTCAACCTCGGGAACATTTCACGGCTCCCATTAATTGAGTCCATGTAACTCAACCTTTGGAGTTCAAATGAGTGAGAGCTTGATCCTCCCGGTTCTTCCGCTCGACGACGAGGTCGTGCTGCCGGGCATGGTGGTTCCCCTGGACCTGTCCGAGAACGAGATCCGGGCCGCGATCGACGCGGCGCAGGCTCTCGCTGACAACAAGCCAGAGGTGTTGCTCGTTCCCCGGATCGACGGGCGATACGGTTCCGTCGGGGTCCGGGCGGTAGTCGAGCAGGTGGGCAGGCTGCCCGGTGGCGAGCCGGCCGCCGTGGTGCGCGGTGTCGACCGGGTCCGCGTGGGTTCCGGCACGACCGGCCCCGGCGCGGCCCTCTGGGTGCAGGCCACCCTGGTCGAGGCCGTCCAGGTGGACGAGCGCGCCGAGGAGCTGGCCAAGCAGTACAAGGCGCTGTCCACCACCATCCTGCAGAAGCGGGGCGCCTGGCAGGTCGTCGACGCGGTCAACCAGATGGACGACCCGTCGGTCCTCGCCGACAGCTCCGGCTACGCCCCCTGGCTGAGCACCCAGCGCAAGGCCGAGATCCTTGAGACCGCCGACCCGGCCGACCGGCTCTCGATGCTGGTCGAGTGGGCGCGCGAGCACCTCGCCGAGCTCGACGTGGCCGAGACGATCCGCAAGGACGTCCAGGAGGGCATGGAGAAGCAGCAGCGGGAGTTCCTGCTCCGCCAGCAGCTCGCCGCGGTCCGCAAGGAGCTGTCCGAGCTCAACGGCACCTCCCCGGAGACCGAGGAGGAGGACTACCGCGCCCGCGTCGAGGCCGCCGACCTGCCCGCGAAGGTGCGCGAGGCCGCGCTCAAGGAGGTCGACAAGCTGGAGCGGACCTCCGACCAGTCCCCCGAGACCGGCTGGATCCGCACCTGGCTCGACACCGTCCTCGACATCCCGTGGAACGTGTACACCGAGGAGCGTCGTGCCGAAGGCGCGCCGAACGGCACTGTCGACATCGCCGCGGCCCGTGCCGTCCTCGACGCCGACCACACCGGCCTCGACGACGTCAAGGACCGCATCATCGAATACCTCGCCGTCCGCGGGCGCCGGGCCGAGAAGGGCCTCGGCGTGGTCGGCGGGCGCCGCAGCGGCGCCGTGCTCGCGCTGGCCGGCCCTCCCGGCGTCGGCAAGACCTCGCTGGGCGAGTCCGTCGCCCGCGCGATGGGCCGCAAGTTCGTCCGCGTCGCCCTCGGCGGCGTCCGCGACGAGGCCGAGATCCGGGGCCACCGGCGCACCTACGTCGGCGCCCAGTCCGGCCGGATCGTCCGGGCCGTCCGCGAGGCCGGCTCGATGAACCCGGTCGTGCTGCTCGACGAGGTCGACAAGGTCGGCTCCGACTACCGGGGCGACCCGACGGCCGCGCTGCTGGAGGTGCTCGACCCCGCGCAGAACCACACCTTCCGCGACCACTACCTGGAGGTCGAGCTCGACCTCAGCGACGTGCTGTTCCTGGCGACCGCCAACGTGCTGGAGTCCATCCCCGGCCCGCTGCTGGACCGCATGGAGATCGTGACGCTCGACGGCTACACCGAGGACGAGAAGGTCGCGATCGCCCGTGACCACCTGCTCCCGCGCCAGCTCGACAAGGCCGGCCTCACCGCCGAGGACGTCACCGTCGAGGAGGACGCGCTGCGCAGGCTGGCGGGCGAGTACACCCGGGAGGCCGGCGTCCGGTCCCTGGAGCGCTCGATCGCCAGGATCCTGCGCAAGGTGACCGCCAACGTCGCGCTCGGCGAGGGCGAGCTGCCCGTGACCGTCGGGGACCTGGTCCCCTACCTCGGCCGCCCGCGCCACGTGCCGGAGTCCTCGCTGCCGGAGTCCCGCCAGCGTACGGCGGTGCCCGGGGTGGCCACCGGCCTCGCGGTCACCGGTGCCGGCGGTGACGTCCTCTACGTGGAGGCGTCGCTGGCGGACCCGGAGACCGGCGACACCGGCCTGACCCTGACCGGTCAGCTCGGCGACGTCATGAAGGAGTCGGCCAAGATCGCCCTGTCCTACCTGCGTTCGCGCGGCGCGGAGCTGGAGCTGCCCGTGGCGTCCCTCAAGGACCGCTCGGTGCACATCCACTTCCCCGCGGGCGCGGTCCCCAAGGACGGTCCGTCCGCCGGCGTCACCCTGACCACGGCCCTGGCCTCGCTGCTGTCGGGCCGGCCGGTCAGGAACGACGTGGCCATGACCGGTGAGGTCTCCCTCACCGGCCGGGTGCTCCCGATCGGCGGGGTCAAGCAGAAGCTGCTGGCCGCCCACCGGGCGGGCATCACCACCGTGCTGATCCCGGCCCGCAACGAGCCCGACCTGGACGACGTGCCCGAGGCCGTCCGCGGCGAGCTCACCGTCCACGTGGTGAGCGACGTGCGCGAGGTCCTGGAGATCGCGCTCACCCCGGCCAAGGTCGCCGAACGCGCCGTGGCCTGACCTCTCTCCTGGTCTCCTGGACGGCCCGCTCTCCCCGGAGGGCGGGCCGTCCGCCGTCCCGGAAGGCTGGTCCCATCCACCTGACCGGCCCAAACACGCACGGCGGACATATATGGGTAAATCATCAAGTCGATTGACCGAATGATTCACCCATGCTGTCATGAGTGCATGCTGTACGACACGCCTCGGCTCGAGGCCATGGACGAGATGGTGCTCGGCGAGATCGAGGAGATGCGGCGCGACCTGAAGTACCGCCTGGCGGAGACGCACCGCTGGGACGGCCAGTTGCGGCGGCAGCTCCAGGCGCGGGCGATCCAGGGGTCGAACTCCATCGAGGGCTACCGGGCCAGCGTCGAGGACATCGAGTCGATCATGTCCGGCGAGGATCCGCTGGAGACCTCCGCCGGAGTGGCCCGGGAGATCGCCGGATACCAGCAGGCGCTGACCTATATCCGGCTTCTGTCGCGAACGCCGGTGTTCGAGTTCGACACCGGTCTGCTCCACGCGCTCAACTTCATGATGATCGGGCATCACGTGGACAAGACTCCGGGCACGGTACGGCCCGGCGGCATCTACATCCGCAACTCCGCGACGGGCGAGGTCGTCTACGAGGGCCCGGACGCAGAGGAGGTGCCGGAACTACTGGGCGAGCTGGTCGACTGGCTCAACTCGGGCGACCTCGGCGCGCCGAGCTACGTGCGGGCGGCGATGGCCCACTTCAACCTGGTGAGCATCCACCCGTGGCGGGACGGCAACGGCCGGATGTCGCGCGCGCTGCAGACACTCGTGCTCGGCAGGGATCAGATCACCACCCCGGAGTTCTCCTCGATCGAGGAGTGGCTCGGAAGCATGGAGAACACGGTCGACTACTACCGGGTGCTGAGCGCGCGCGGCAGACGGAACTGGAGCCCGAACGGGGACACGCTCCACTGGGTGCGCTTCTGCCTGCGCGCTCACCACATGCAGGCCCAGCAGGTCCGGCGGCGCCTGTCGGAGGCGGGGGAGGTGTGGATGCTGCTGGAGGGGCAGATCGACGCCGAGGGGCTGAACGCGCGGACCGTGTCGGCGCTCTACGAGGTGTTCGTCAACAGGCGGCTGCGCCGTACCCGATACCAGACGGACGAGTCGCTCAGCCAGGGGCAGGCGGCCAGGGATCTGCGTGATCTCGCGGCCAGGGGCTGGCTGCGGCCGTACGGGGAGACCAAGGGGCGCTTCTACGCGCCCGGTCCCAGGATGCAGGAGATCAAGGACGAGTTCGCCGCGCGGGTGACTCCGCTGCGCGACCCCTACCGGCGGGACTGATCCCACCGGCAGGGAGCCGGGGTGACTGAGATCACATAACGTGTCGGGAATTGGGGTAAGCGGGACTCGCGTTGAGGCAGACGTGAACGTGAGCGTGGCACAGCAGGCCGGCATGTCCCCGCAGAGGTGGGGCACGTGTTGTGGTGCGCGCATGTGTGGGATGCCCGGCATGCGCCGCATCCACGCCGTGCGCTGAACTCCGACCCCGCCCGTTCCCTTCACGAAGGCTCCGAGACCATGACCTGCCCCGCGGACGATCTCGTCCTGCGCCGTCTGAGCCATCTCCCCTTTCACCCCGGCACGCGCTAGCCCTTCCCCCGCCCGGAGTCTTTTCGACGATCTGTCTGATGTTGGGGAACAGCTGTGATTGATGTGTCAGGCCTGCGAAAGGTCTATCGAGATCGGGACCGCGAGGTGGTCGCCATCGACGGCGTCGACCTCCATGTCCGCGAAGGTGAGATCTTCGGCGTGCTCGGGCAGAGCGGCGCCGGCAAGAGCACGCTGCTGCGCTGTGTGAACCTGCTGGAGCGGCCCACCGAGGGCACCGTCACCGTGGCGGGGCAGGAGCTGACCGCGCTGGGGCAGAGCGAGCTGCGCAGGGCCCGGCAGCGGATCGGGATGATCCACCAGCATTTCGCGCTGCTGTCCTCCCGCACGGTCGCCGGGAACGTCGCGTTCCCGCTTGAGGTCATGGGGATCGGGAAGGCCGACCGCGCCAGGCGCGTCGCCGAGTTGCTGGAGCTGGTCGGCCTGGCGGACAAGGCCAGGGCGCACCCCGCGCAGCTGTCCGGCGGGCAGAAGCAGCGGGTCGGCATCGCCCGCGCGCTGGCCGGCAACCCCGCGGTGCTGCTGTCGGACGAGGCCACCTCGGCGCTCGACCCGGGCACCACGCAGTCGATCCTGGCCCTGCTCAAGAGCCTGAACCGGGAGCTCGGCCTGACCATCCTGCTGATCACCCACGAGATGAACGTCGTCAAGTCGATCTGCGACTCGGCCGCCATCATGCGCGACGGCCTGGTTGAGGAGTCCGGGGCCATCCCGGAGTTGATCGCCACGCCGGGATCCCGGCTCACCGCGGAGCTGTTCCCCCTCCCCGCGCCGGACCCCGGCAGCGTCACGATCACCTTCACCGGGCAGGCCGACGAGCCCGTGGTGTCGGAGGTGGTCCGCAAGTTCGACGTGGACGTCAACATCCTCGGCGGTGCGCTGGAGCAGGTGGCCGGCGTCTCCGCCGGCCGCCTGCGCCTGCGCCTCACCGGCGCCGAGCGCGCCGCCGCCCTCGCCTACCTGTCCGGGCGCGGCCTGCTGGTGGAGGAGAGCCCGTGAGCGAGCGCACCGGCAGACACGGCACCGAAGGACCGCGGCCGACGGAGGATGACGCATGACGTGGGATGAGATGACCCCCCTGCTGTGGGAGTCGACCTGGCAGACCGCCCAGATGGTCGCCTGGTCCACCCTGTTCACCGTGCTGATCGGGCTGCCGCTCGGCGTGGCGCTGGTCGTCACCGACCGGGACGGCCTGTTCCCGTCGTGGACCCTGAACCGGGTGCTCGGGCTGGTCGTCAACATCGGCCGCTCCCTGCCGTTCATCGTCCTGATGATCGCGGTCATCCCGCTGACCAGGCTGATCGTGGGCACGACCATCGGCACCGTCGCCTCGGTGGTGCCCCTCACCCTCGGCGCCGCGCCGTTCTTCGCCCGGCTGGTGGAGACCGCGCTGCGCGAGGTCGGCCGGGACAAGGTGCAGGCCGCTCAGGCCATGGGGGCCGGCGGGAGCACCGTCGTCGGCAAGGTCCTGCTGCCCGAGGCGATGGCGGGCCTGGTCGCGGGGCTCACCGTGACCGTGGTCGCGCTGATCTCCTACTCGGCGATGGCCGGGGCGATCGGCGGCGGCGGTCTCGGCGACCTGGCCATCCGCTACGGCTACCAGCGCTTCGAGACCACGCTCATGGTGGTCACCGTCGTCGTGCTGATCGTCATCGTCCAGCTCGTGCAGACCCTGGGCGACACCGTCGCCCGCCGTCTCACGCGTCACTGACCCCTTTCCTCCCTCCCCCCGGGATCCCGCCACAAGCGGGTGCCTGTGATCTTCCACGCCCAAAAGGAGCACACCATGCGTAAATTCATAGGAATCGCATCCGCGATCACCGCTCTGGCCCTCACCCTGACGGCCTGCGGCTCGACCGAGCCGACCACGGCCGGCGCCGGCACGACCTCCGCCACGGAGGTGCTCAAGGTCGGTGCGAGCCCGGTCCCGCACGCCCAGATCCTGAAGTTCGTCAAGGACAAGCTCGCCGCCAAGGAGGGCCTGAACCTGGAGATCGTCGAGTTCACCGACTACGTCCAGCCGAACGTGCAGCTCAACGACGGCCAGCTCGGCGCCAACTACTTCCAGCACAAGCCGTACCTGGAGGACTTCAACGCCTCCAAGGGCACCAAGCTGAGCTTCGTGCAGCCGGTCCACCTGGAGCCGCTGGGTCTGTACTCCAAGAAGGTCACCGACGTCGCCGGGCTGGCCGCCAACGCGACCGTCGCCGTGCCGAACGACGCCACCAACCTGGGGCGGTCGCTGAAGCTGCTCGCCGACAACGGCCTGGTCACCCTGAAGGACGGGGTCGGCACCGCGGCCACCGAGCGCGACGTGACCGGCAACCCCAAGAACCTGAAGTTCCAGCCACTGGAGGCCGCCCAGCTGCCCCGTTCGCTGGAGGACGTGGACGCGGCCGTCATCAACGGCAACTACGCCCTCGAGGCCGGTCTCAAGCCGGCCGAGAACGCGCTGGTGCTGGAGAAGGCCGAGGGCAACCCCTACGCCAACGGCCTGGTGGTGGCCGCCGGCAGCGAGCAGGACCCCCGCGTGGTCAAGCTCGCCAAGCTGCTCGCCGGCCCCGAGGTGAAGCAGTTCATCGAGCAGACCTACCAGGGAGCCGTCATCCCCGCCTCCTGAGGGCTGTTCCGAGGTGTGATCAGGTGGCCGGCCGGAGGCCGGGCTACCAGGTCGCCGGGCGGATGAGACCGCTCTCGTAGGCGAAGACCACCACCTGTGCGCGGTCCCGCAGCCCCAGCTTCAGCAGGACCCGGCTGAAGTGCGTCTTCACGGTGGCTTCGGCCAGGTGCATCGCCGCGGCGACCTCGGCGTTGGACAGCCCGCGCGCCACCTGGACCAGCACCTCGTGCTCGCGGGAGGTGAGCAGTGCCAGCCGCTCGTCGCGCTCGGGAGCACCGGGCATGAGCTGGGGGGCGAACTTCTCCAGCAGGCGGCGGGTGATCCGCGGGGAGACCGCGGCGTCGCCCGCCGCCACGCTGCGGATCGCGGCCAGCAGTTCCTCGGGCCGCGTGTTCTTCGGCAGGAAGCCCGAGGCCCCGGCCTTCAGCCCGGCGAAGGCGTACTCGTCCAGGTCGAAGGTGGTCAGGATGAGCACGCGCGAGCGCGGGGAGTCCCTGACTATCCTGCGGGTGGCCTCGATCCCGTCGACGCCGGGCATGCGTACGTCCATCAGCACGACGTCGGGACGGACCAGCCGGGCCGTCCGGGCGGCCTCGTCGCCGTCGCCCGCCTCGCCGGCCACCTCCATGTCCGGCTCGGCCTGGAACACCATGCGAAACGCCATGCGCAGCAGCGACTCATCGTCGGCGATCAGCAGCCGGATCGTCACGCCGTGTCCTTCCCCGCCATGTCGCCGCCGATGTCGAGGCCGGCCGCCACCCGCCAGCCGCCGCCGGGCAGCGGACCGGCATGGAGGGTACCGCCGTAGGCGGCGACGCGCTCGCGCATGCCGACCAGGCCCCGCCCGCGGGCCTCTCCTGGCGCGGGCTCCGGGCGCCCGTCGTCGACGACCTCCACGGCGGCGCACCGCGGCGTCAGGCGGACCCGGACCTCGGCCGCCGCCCCGGGGGCGTGCTTGAGCGCGTTCGTCAGGGCCTCCTGGACCAGCCGGTAGACGGTGAGCTGGGCGGTGGCGGGGATCGCCGCCGGGTCACCGGTCACCTCCAGCCGGGTCGGCAGCCCGGCCGCGCGCATCCTGCCGGTGAGAGGGCCGAGCTGGGCGATCCCGGGCGCCGGCCGCAGCCGCGCGCCGGCCTTCCGGCAGGGCTCGTCGTGCTCGCCGGCGCCGAGGGAGCGTCGCATGTCGTCCAGGGCCTGCCGCCCGGTGGCCGCGATCTGCTCCACAGCGGCGGCCGCCTGCTCCGGCGCGCCGTGCCGTACGTATGCCGCGCTGTCGGCCAGCGCCACCATGACCGACAGGTTGTGGGTGACGATGTCGTGCATGTCGCGGGTCATCCGGGCGCGTTCCTCGGCGACGGCGAGCCGTGCCCGCTGCTCGCGGTCGTGTTCCAGCGAGGTGACGTACGCCCGCCGGGCACGCGTCCACAGGCCCGTGGCGAGGGCGGCGGCGGCCATCGCGGTCAGCGCGGCCGCCGTGAACGGGAACTGGCCGGGCGGCGCCCATCGCGCCGCGGCCAGCAGCGCTCCGGCCTCCAGCGTGAGACCGGCCACCAGCGTCTGCCGCCCGGTGCAGCGCGCGCCGACGGTGCAGAGAGCGACCAGCAGCGCGGCGTCGGCGGGAAGCTGCACGCCGGCGACCCATTGGACCGCGGCCGCCGCCGTGATCGCGTAGAACACCGTCAGCGGCGCGCGCCGCCGCCACACCAGGGGCGCCACCAGGGCCACCTGAAGCAGCAGCGGCCCCGGGTCGCCGGGTGCCGGCACCCGGCCGGGCCCGAGCGTGGCAAGAAAGATCACGGCCGCCAGCAGCGCGTCGGCGGGCATGGACGGCCATCGCGTGGACGCTGCGAGGCAGGCCACCGGACGGTCGCCGTGCTTCATGCCGCTCACCCTAGTTGTCCTGCGGGTTCGCTCCCCATCCTGCTTCAGGATGAACATCCGGGCCTGTCAGCCGGAAGTCGTAGGCGTGGATCAGCCGTACGCCGCTGGCCCGGGGCCGCGCCCCGCTGCCAGCCTCGTCGGACACCGGAATCCGCAGCTCGCAAGGGACCTCACATGCTCTTCGTCAAGATCACCGCAGGGGTCGCCGGGCTGGCGCTGGCCGCGGTCACCGCGCCTGCCACGGCCGCCCCCGCCGTCCTGGCCGCCGATCACGCGCCCGCCGGGCACCGCGTCACAATGGCCCTCGCGCCTGCCGGGCACCGTGTCACGACGGCCCATCACGTGCCTGCCGGGCACCGCGTCACGATGGCCCTGCCCGCGCCTGCCGGGCCGTACCCCGTCGGCACCCTCGCCGTGCGCCTGGTCGACCGGTCGCGCCCCGACCCCCTGGTCAGGTCGGAGCCCTACCGGGAGCTGATGGTCAGCCTGTGGTACCCGGCGAAGGACACCGGCCGGACCCTGCCCGTCGCCCCCCATATGGCGCCCCTGGCCGCGGCCGACTGGGACCGCCGCTCCGCGCCGCCCATGGGCATCGCGGCGGGCGCGGTGGACTGGGCCGCCACGCCTGCCCATGCCCGCGTCGGCGCGCCGGTGGACCGCCGGGCGGGCAGGCTCCCGGTCGTGCTCTTCGGCTCCGGGGACGGCGGCCCGCGCACGCTCGGCACCGCCCTGGTGGAGGACCTGGCCGCCCGTGGCTACCTGGTCGTCACCGTGGACCACACCTACGAGGCCGACCAGGTGGAGTTCCCCGGCGGCCGGGTCGCGCGAGCCGTGCCCCTGCCGGAGAAGCTGACTCCGCGCGTCATCGCCAAGCTGCTCGCGCGGCATTCACGGGCCCGCCTGGCGGACATGCGGTTCGTCCTCGACAGGATCGCCGCGCTGGGACGCGGCCACGGCCTCGGCGAGGAGACCGGGCAGCTGCCCGCCGGGCTGCGCGGCGCCCCGGACCTGTCCCGGGTGGGAGTGCTCGGCCAGTCCCTCGGCGGGTCGGTGGCCGCACAGCTCGTCCACAACGACCGGCGCGTGGACGCGGGTGTCAATCTCGACGGCGGCTATGTCGGCCGGGTGGCGAAGTCCGGCGTCGCCAAACCGTTCCTTCAGGTCGCAGCCGAGGCGCACACCCGGGCGAGCGAACCGAGCTGGAAGTCCTTCTGGGACGCCTCGACCGGCTGGAAACGGGAGCTGCGCCTCGCGGGCGCGGCGCACGGCTCGTTCACCGACCTGCAGGTGATGCTGCCGCAGATCGCAGCGGCGTTGCCGAAGGTGCCCGCCGCCGACTTCGTCGGCACGATCGACCCCGGTCGGTCCGTGTCGGCCCAGCGGGCCTACGTCGCGGCCTTCTTCGACCTGCACCTGAACAGGCGGCCCACCCGGCTCTTCGACACCCCCGACGCCCGCTTTCCCGAAGTCTCCCTCATCCCCTGACCCGCCCACCGCCGTATGGCACGTCCCCTGACCCGGCCACCGCCGTATGGCGCGTCTCCTGACCCGCCCGCCGCCGTATGGCACGTCCCCTGACTCGGCCACCGCCGTACGGCACGGCTTCCGGACCGGGCGGTCGGCGGCCCACCGGCCACTGATCGTGTTCGGCGCGACCCGTCCGGAGCTCTCCCGCAGGGCCGCGGCTCCCGCGACGCCGCGGCCCTGTCATGCCTTCTCACCGAACATCAAACCGAGTAATGTTCGGTTTTATGCACCCGGGAGCCATCGCAGCAATTTCGCCGGACAAGCCCGCTGTGATCATGGCGGACTCCGGACAGGTCGTGACCTACCGTGAGCTGGACGAGGAGTCCAACCGGCTCGCCCACCTGTTCCGCGCCGCCGGACTCCGGCCGGGCGACCACATCGCCTTCATGCTGGAGAACCATCTGCTGTTCCTGGCGGTCGCCTGGGCCGCGCACCGGTCGGGCCTGTACTACACGGCCATCAGCTCGCGGCTGACGACCGACGAACTCGCCTACATCGTGGACAACTGCGGGGCGCGTGTGTTCGTCTCCTCCGCGAAGCTGGCGGAGGTCGCCACCTCGATCACCGGCGCGACGCCGAAAGTGGAGCTCAGGCTCATGCTGGACGGCGTCGCCCCCGGCTTCGACTCCTATGAGGAGGCGGTGGCCTCCCACCCCGCCACGCCCGTCGAGGACGAGTGCCAGGGCATGGACATGCTCTACTCCTCCGGCACCACCGGGCGGCCCAAGGGCGTCAAACCCACCCTGTCCAAGGCTCCGCTGGACACGCCGGGGCCGCTGCTGCAGCTCATCCAGTTCCTGTTCGCGCCGTCGGCCGACAGCGTCTACCTCTCCCCGGCCCCGCTGTACCACGCCGCCCCGCTGCGCTACTGCATGAGCTTCCAGCGCCTCGGCGCGACGCTCGTGGTGATGGAGAGGTTCGACCCCGAGCAGGCGCTCGCGCTGATCGAGAAGTACGGCGTCACGCACTCGCAGTGGGTGCCGACCATGTTCATCAAGATGCTCAAGCTGCCGGAGCCGGTGCGGGCACGGTACGACCTGTCGTCGCTGATCTGCGCGATCCACGCCGCCGCGCCCTGCCCGGTCCCGGTCAAGGAACGGATGATCGACTGGTGGGGGCCGATCGTCCACGAGTACTACGCCGGGACCGAGGGCAACGGATTCCTCTACGTCGGTCCTGACGACTGGCTCAAGCACAAGGGCACGGTCGGCCGCCCGCTGCTCGGCGTCGTGCACGTCTGCGACGAGGACGGCAACGAACTGCCGCCGCGCGAGCACGGCACCGTCTACTTCTCCGACGGGCCCCGATTCGTCTACCACGGCGACGAGGAGAAGACGAGATCCTCGCAGGACCCGCTGGGCCGGGGCTGGACCACCCTCGGCGACATCGGCTATCTCGACGAGGAGGGTTTCCTCTACCTCACCGACCGCCGTTCATACATGATCATCACTGGCGGGGTGAACGTCTACCCGCAGGAGGCCGAGAACGCCCTGTCCATGCATCCGAAGGTGGCGGATGTGGCGGTCTTCGGCGTCCCGGACGAGGAGATGGGCGAGCAGGTCAAGGCCGTCGTCCAGCCGATCTCCATGGATTTGGCGGGTCCGGCGCTGGAGGCCGAGCTGATCGACTACTGCCGCTCCCAGCTCGCCCCCTACAAATGCCCCAGGTCCGTCGACTTCCGTGAGGAACTGCCCCGGCATCCCACCGGGAAGCTCTACAAGCGCCTCCTCCGCGACGAATACTGGCCCGCCGGCCACTGACCCCGGAGGCCCGCGCCGGTGTGCCTCACCTCTACCGGGGCAGACGACGACCCACGAGGCCCGGACGGGAAAGTGACCTGCCCGCCAAGGCTCAGTGATGTCGATCGCCTATCTTGAAGGGATCCCGGCATGACACAGCCCCAGCCGCCCATGTGCAGGACGTGCGGAGTCGTGGTCGAACACCCCGGGCGGCACCGTGAATGGCACGAAGCCCTCGAACGCCTGGTGCCCGGTCTGGAAGCCGAGTTGGAGAGAGTGCAGGGAAGCGGGGAGCCCGACCAGGGCTTCACGTTCTAGATTGACGCGCCGGCTCCGGTGCGGGCCCGGTCAGCGGCGCACCTGCCGGGGCGTGATCACCATGGTCAGGCCGTCGAGCAGGCGTTCGAGGCCGAAGGTGAACAGCGACTCCAGGTCGAGCTCCGTGCCCGGCTCCGCGACCTGGGCGATCAGCGGCCCGTCGACGGAGAGCCGGGCCGCGCTCCACTGCCTGCTGGTCATCCCCGTGTCCAGCTCGGCGCCGACCTCGCTCTCGATGTTCACCGCCGTCCCCCGCACATAGTTGACCATCGTGGCGTAGATGTGCATCCGGGTGCCCGGATCCAGGTCGAGGCCGTCGAGCGCGCGCAGGGTCCACAGCCCGTACGCCAGCAGCCCCGGCAGCGTGACCGGCCGGGTGATGGACACGAGCCGCGGCAGCCAGGGATGGCGCTGGTAGGCCGCCCACTGCAGCTGGGCGGCCACCCGCAGGTGGGAACGCCACCCCGGCGGCGGCTCCGGATAGCTGATCTCGGCGAACGCGGCGTCGGCGATCAGCTGGGTGAGTTCGGCCTTGGCCTCGAGCTGCCGGTGGAGGGTCATGGTGGCGACCCCGAGCTTGGCCGCCACCGCCCGCATGGACAGCGCGGCCAAGCCGTCGGCGTCGGCGATCTCCAGGGCCGCGCGGACGATCCGGTCGCGTTCGAGCCCCCCTGCCGAACGCGAGGGCAGCCGCCGGGGAGCGACCACGGCGCCGACCCGGGGGGCGGACTCGATGGCGCCCACCTGCTTGAGCGCGGCCAGCGCCTTGGTGGCCGTCGCCATGGCGACGCCCCACTCACGCATGATCGCCCTGGTGGTGGGGATGGGGTCGCCGGGCCGCAGCTCTCCGTCGGCGATGCGTCGCTCGATGTCGGCGACGATCCGGAGGTACGGCGGTCGCGGATCGTTCACGAGGCCATGGTGCCACGCCTCAGCGGTCAGGCATCCAGTTGCCGTGCAGGCCGAGCGGCACCCTGACGGGCAGGTGGACGCGCGCGACGGGCTCGCCGGTGAAGTCCTGGGCCGAGAGGATCACCAGGTCGCTGGCGTTCCGGAGGGGATTGTGCACGTACGTGAGCAGGTACCCCTCGTCCTCCCCCTGTCCCGTGGCGGCGAACGAGGCCTCCCCGACGGCCTCGTCCTTGCCGAACCTGTGCACCTCGGTCGTCCCCCGTTGCAGGTCATGCTTGACCAGGGCGTTGGTGAAGGCGTCGTCCGACGGCATGCCCTCGGGTGTGAACGGGATCCCGTACAGGGCGGTCGCGGCCGAGTAGCCATATCGGTACGGGCGGGTGGCACGCGCGTCGTTCACCCGCGGGAAGTCCTGCGGCCGGTCGTCGACGCGCCGCTGGTGGACCTTGTCCGGCCCGATCGTCCAGCGGTCCAGCACGGGCCGGATCGCCCCGGGGTCGGCGGGATCGAACGGCCCCTCGGCCGTGACCACGTCGACCACGACCGAGCCGTCGTCGTCGTCGTAGGCGTTGAGCGTGTGGCTGACATGGACCGGGTCGATGTCCAGCCAGCGCACGTCACCCCCGGTCCGCGGCATGACGCCCACGCGCGCCGGGTGCTCGGGCAGCCACCGGCACTCGAACCCGTCGAACCCCAGCGGCGTGTCCCACAGCACCACGTGGTTCCCGGTGAGCGCGAAGTCGTGCATGAACGGCGTCCGCGTCATGGGGATGGCGGTGGCCTGGGCGACGCTTCCCCCGGCGTCGGTCACGATGTACTGGACGAAGTCGCGGCCCGGCATGTACGACAGCGAATGCAGCTCGCCGGTGAGCGGGTCGTGCTTGGAGTGCGCCCCCGCCGTGAACCCCTCCGCGGTCCCTCCCAGGTCGCACACGCCCACGGTGTTCAGCTCCGCGTCCAGCTCGGCGGGCGGCAGGCCGCCCTCCGCCATGGCGAACGTACGCTGGGCGTGCTCGATCACGTGCACCATGGGCGCGAAGCCCGGTATGCGCACAAAGCGGTTGCGGTACCACTCGGCCCGGCCGTCACGCAGCCGCACCCCGTGAACCATGCCCTGACCCATGCCCCAGATGTGCACCACGGGGTCCTCCACACCCAGCGGGTTGGGCCCGTTGCGCAGGTAGCGGCCGTTGAGCTCGGCCGGGATCCGTCCGGTGACCGGGAGATCGTAGGCGGTGATCTCTTCATTGACGGGCGCGAAATGCCCTTCCAAATACCTCATGTGGGAACCGTACGGAGGAGAACGCCTGAGCCTGCGGCCGCGACCGGAAAAGCCCTGCTGTGCACTAGTGCAACAGCGCGAGCCCGTCCGGAAGGGGGCTCTGGCGGCATCGTCTCGGTTGTCCTGTCCGGGCGAACCTTGCCACATCACCGGACAGACCCGTATCCGGTCAGGAAGCGGGGGCGGCGCGTTTGGCGTAGGAGGTGATCGGGGTCGTTTCCATGCGCTCGATGCCGGTCAGGGAGCTGAGGCGGTCGGTGACGTAGGTGTAGAGGGCGTCCGCGTCCCGGCAGACGGCGATGGCCACCAGGTTGTGCGCGCCGGTCGTCGCGCCGACAAAGGCGGTTTCGGGGTCTGCGGTCAGGGACCGGGCGATGGTGGTGAGCCGGGAAGGGGCGACGGTCAGCCAGAGCAGGCATTGGACGGAGAACCCGAGAAGCGCCGGGTCGACCTCGACGTCGAACTGGAGGGCGCGGGAACGGCGCAGCTCTTCCAGGCGGCGGCGGACGGCGGATTCCGACCAGCCGATCTGCTTGGCCAGGGCCGGGTAGGCGGCGCGGCCGTCGATCGCGAGGGCGGGGAGCAGGCGGCGGTCGAGGTCGGTCAGGGGGACCGGGGCGGCGTCGCCGGGGGCTGGTGAGCGCAGTGCGGAGATCTGCTCGGCCGTGAGCGCCGAGGTGCGGCCGAGCCAGCGGCGATCCATCAGGTGGCGCAGCAGCCGGTGCGCGTCCACGTCGCGTATCTGCGGATGGCGCGCCAGCGCCTCCAAGGGGGCCGGGCCTCCATCGGTGACACGGAAGATGCAGGCGATCTCGGTCCCGCTCGACGCCACGGTCACCCAGGCGGTGTCGGGCCGCCGGGCCAGCGCGTGCGCGATGGCGGAGCAGCCGCCGGGCAGGACGCGAAGGCGGACCAGCCATTCGGCATGGCCGGTGCGGCGGCTGTCGGTCACCGCGGCCACCCGCACCGCGTCCGCGGCACGCAGCCGCTCATAGCGACGCGCCACCGTGCGGTCGGAGACGTCGAGGACTTCGGCGACCCTGCTGAACGGGGCGCGTCCATCGAGCTGGAGTGCGTGCAGCAGCTCCAGGTCCAGCGAGTCCAGAGTGACTGAATCCACCTTATAAGGGTACTTTCCTGTCGGATAGCGGCGCCATGGCCGTGTTCCAGCGCCGGGGCGCGGGCGGCCGGGCAGGCTCGGCCCATGGCACGCGACATTCATGGTTTCCACCACACCGGCATCCTGACCCGTGACCTCGACGGCCTGGAGCACAGGTACACCGGGTTCGGCTTCACGCTCAGTCCCCGTTCGCGGCACCTGCTGAGCGTCCGGCCCGGCGAGCCGCCGGTGCCGGGTTGCACGGCCAACCGGTGCGCGCTGTTCGGCGGGTCCTACATCGAGCTGCTCGGCATCGTCGACGCGTCGGCGCCCGATCCCTGGCACACCAAGGCGATGGCCGACCAGTACGAGGGCTTCCGCCTCCTCAACTTCGACACCGACGACGCCGAGGCCGCCGACCGTCTACTGACCGGCGCGGGGCTGCGCACGTCGGGGGTGCTCGGACTGGAACGCGAGGTCGACACCGAGGACGGTCTCCGCACCATGCGAGCCCGCGCCGTCCACGTGAACCCCACCTCGACCCCGGAGGGCCATGTGGGGGTCGCCCAGCACCTGACACGCGAGTACGTCCACCAGCCGCGCTATCTCGATCACCCGAACGGGGCGCGGGGTATCGCCGCCGTGCTCATGGTGGCCGCAGACGATGAGGCCGACGCGATCGTCGACCGCTACGCACGGATACTGCAGGCCCGGCCTGAGCGGGACGGTCCCCGCACCGTTGTGGACATGGGGAACGGGCGGCTGGAGATCGTCCGGGCCTCGGACTCCGAAGGGGTGCTTCCCGGTGAACCCGCGCCGGCCTCCTCGTACCTGGCCGCCATGACCGTGGTGGTCGACGACGTCGACACCGCCCGCGTGATCGTTGAGCGGGGCGGCACCGCGACCCGGACGACCGGCGGAGGTTTCTTCGTGTCCGCGCGCGACGCCTACGGCGCCGCCCTGTTCTTCACCGCCCGATGATCGTCGAGACGGCCGCGGGCAAGGTCCGTGGCATCGCCGGCGGGCGGGTCACCGCATTCCGCGACCTGCTGCCTCAGGAGCTGGGGATCCCATCGCGGCAGGCCACACGGCTGGCCGACATCCCGGCGCGATCCACCGTCTCACCACCTCAAAAGGATGACCATGTTTGGAACCCTTATGCTTGTCCTGGGCCCCTGGCTGGGGTTTCGTCTGCTGGGGGTGCTCGGCGTCGGCCGGTTCACCACCTGGCGGGCCAGCGCCGCAAACGGACTCGCGGTGATGCTGGCGTTCACCGGCGCCGCGCACTTCGCCCCTGCGAGCGTCACGGTGATGCCCAGTCACGCCGACCTGGTGGCCATGGTCCCACCCTTGCTGCCGTTCCCGGACCTTCTGGTCTACGCGACCGGCGTGCTGGAACTGCTCGGCGCCCTGGGACTCGTCGTGGCCTCGACTCGCTCCGCGGCCGGTATCTGCCTGGCCGTGCTCTTCGTGCTGATGTTCCCCGCCAATGTCTACGCCGCCGTCGAGAACGTGCCACTCAACGGTGACCCGGCCACGCCGTTGTGGTTCAGGATCCCCGAGCAAATTCTCTTCATCGGCATCGCGCTCTGGGGAGCCGGGGCCGCGGCTCTCCGCCCGCGCCGCCCCGTGGCCCGCACGCGCCGATCCGCGGAGTCCGGTTCGAGGTGATTTCTGGCGATCAGGATGGCCGCTGAGCATGCTTGATAAAGCGGCTGTCAGAGGATTCGGACAACCGAGATCATCCCCTTAACGTGCTCTTACACGCCCTGGGGCATCGTTGCAGTCACCGGGAGGACCGGTCGCCGCTCGGCAACCCACGGGCGGACGCATGAGTTGGGGGAAGACATGGAACCGGACAAGAATGAGCAGGACATCACCCCGGCTGAGACGACCTCCGGGAACGACGGGTGGAGCCAGTTCGGCAAGGTGCCGCCGCGGGCGGGCGGATACCCCGCGGACAGGGACACCGGGCCGCAGCCGACGCTGATCCACCCGGTGCAGGGACCGCTCGCGGCCGAGGCGCCCACGGTGCCCGCCCAGCGGACCTCGCTCACCATCGGGCAGAAGGTGGGCGCGGGTCTCGCGCTGGCCGCGATGGCCGTCGGCGGTGGAGTGGCGGGGGCCTTCGCCGTGACCTCCTTCGGCGGCACCACCGCGATCGGCTCCTCCACCAGCCCGATCGTCAGCCCGGTGAGCAACGTGACCACGGTCGCCGACGTCGCCAAGGCCGTCCAGCCGGCGGTGGTGTCCATCCAGGTCAAGACCGGCAACGGCGGCGGCGAGGGGTCCGGCGTGGTGCTGTCGGCCGATGGCCTGATCCTGACCAACAACCACGTGGTGGAGGCCGGGGGAGCCGGCCAGGGCGCCCAGGTGACCGTCAAGTTCAGCGACGGCAGGTCCGCCACCGCGAAGGTCGTCGGCACCGACCCCGTCACCGACCTCGCGGTCATCAGGGCGAACGACGTCTCCGGCCTCACCGCGGCCTCGATCGGCGACAGCGACCGGCTCAAGGTGGGCGACTCCGTGCTGGCCATCGGCAGCCCGCTCGGCCTGTCCGGCTCGGTCACCGCCGGGATCGTCAGCGCGCTGAACCGCACGCTGACCGTCGGCGGCCAGCAGCAGCAACAGCTCCCGCCCGGCTGGGGCAACGGCATGCAGCAGCAGGGCGGCAGCGCGCCCACCGCCATCGGCGGCGCGATCCAGACCGATGCGGCGATCAACCCCGGCAATTCCGGCGGCGCGCTGGTCAACGCGTCCGGGCAGCTGGTCGGCATCAACACCGCCATCGCCACCAACGGCGGAGACGGCAACATCGGCGTCGGCTTCGCCATCCCGATCAACACCGCCAAGCAGGTCGCCCAGCAGCTCATCGACAAGGGCAAGGTCACCCATGCCTTCATGGGCGTGAGCTTCGCCCCCGTCACCGGCGACGCGGGCGGCGCCATGGTCGCCCAGGTGACCGACGGCAGCCCCGCCGCCCAGGCAGGGATCAAGCAGGGCGACCTGATCACCAAGATCAATGACACCGTGGTCGAGGACAGCACCACCGTCGTCGGCGCGGTCCGCGGCTTCAAGCCGGGGCAGAAGGTGACCGTGACCTACGTCCGCGACGGCCAGACCCAGACCGCCGCGGTGACCCTCGCCGAGAAGACCGGCGAGTAGCCTCCACAGACGGATGTGCCGCCGGGGTCGCTGCGGACCCGGCGGCACATCCATTCCCGCCGGCAGGACCTTCGACAACCGGTCCAGGTCCTCTTGAATCTGATCGGTCATCAGCCGGCACGTCGACGCGCTGACCTTGACGTTGCCGCAGGCCGGGCCGGGCATGCTGAGGTGCGTCCTTCAGGGAGCGCCGTGGGGCCGCGCAGAGCGTGACCGGCCCGCCTTTCTCCAGGTCGCCCGGACAGGACACGTTCACCGACCGGATCGCATGTGCGGCTGTCCCCCGTGCGAGCTACCCGCGAATGTCCACCGTGCGGGGACGATTCCGGACCGCCGGATCCCTAGTGTTTCTCGGCGTAGCGACGGCGCCCCGTCGCGGAGTCCCCCCACGTGAGGAAGTCGTCATGCGGTTGTTGAAACAACTCGTGCCCGTCGCGCTGGTTGCCTTCGCCGGCGGCGCGATCGTGGGCGCGGTGCAGGGGAATTCGTTCTTCACCCTGCTCCTCGGCCTCGCGACGGCCGTGCTCGCCGTACTCGTGTACGCCCGCGTGGTCCGGTGGTCCGAGCGCCGCGAACCGGTGGAGGTGGCAAGGCAGGGCGCCACCCGCGCCCTCACCCGGGGAACCCTGATCGGGGTCGCGCTGTTCGCGGCCGTCATCGTGAACATCGCCCTCGTGGGCGGCTACCGGATCGACGGCCTGGGCTCACTGACCGGCGCGATCGGGCTGATCGGCTTCATGGCCGCCGCCGCCGTACGCCCGCTACGCTCGCCCGATGATCGACCTACGGCGGGTCACGGACCTGTGGCGGCGGTGTGATGTCGTGGTCCGGGACCTGCCGTTCGGGCTGCTGCTGGCCGTCGCATCGCTCCTGCCGGCGCTCCACGGCAAGGGGACGCAGGTCGGCGACCTGCCGACCCGCCCCTTCGACGCGCTGGCGTTCGTGGTGATCGCCCTGGAGTGCCTTCCGCTCGCCGTGCGCCGGCGGTGGCCGGCCGTGTGTCTGGCTCTGGTGTCGCTCGGCTTCGCCCTCGACCAGTTCCGCGCCTACCACGTGTTCGCGAGCAACGCGATGCCCATCGCGCTCATCAGCGCGGGCGCCCACCTGGAGCGTCACCGGCGCGTCACCGTGGTCCTCCTCTCCATGGCGTACGTGCCGCTGGCGCTCGCGCTCGGCCGGCTCGGCGCGACCGAGCGGGTGGAAGGTTACGTGGTGTTCTACCTGGCCCTGGCCCTCGCGTGGGGCATCGGGGCCTGGCTGCGCTCCACCCGCGCCGCCGAGGCCGAACGCCGCCGCCATGTCGCCGAGGCCACCCGCGCCGCCGAACGCACCCGGATCGCCCGCGAGCTCCACGACGTCGTGACGCACCACGTGACGGCGATGGTCGTGCAGGCCGAGACCGCGCTGACCTCGCGCGAGCTGGAGGTGCTGCGCCTCATCGCCGACGGCCTGTCCAACAGCGAGATCGCCGCCACCCTGGTGATCAGCCAGGAGACCGTCAAGACGTACGTGTCGCGCATCCTCACCAAGCTCGACCTGCGTGACCGCGTGCAGGCGGTGGTCTACGCCTACCGCAGGGGCCTGGTGACCTGAGACACACCGCCCGGCCGCTTCGCCGTCGATGCGCATGCCGACGCCCGCGGCGCCGCCATCCGCCGGCAGTTCCTTGGGATGCCCGCTCCCGTCACCGCCGATGCCCTCGGCCACCACGACAGAACCACCGCCGGACTCATCGGCGAGGGCGGAGCATGGACCCACTACGCCTCCGGAGAGCACGGACGGTGACCGTTGAACGTGACGTTGTCGACCCGTCGTGACAGTTGACTGGGCGATCTCACCAGTACCGAGGTCGTTGCCGGTCTGTGATTCGGGCATACTGCACCCCAATCGTCACACAGGAGACACCACCGCATGAATACGTCACCATCGCCGCTTGTAGCGGAGCGGACTGACGGATCATCCGTCCGGATCGGCGCTCTCGTCCCGCTCACTCGGCCCGGCTGGATCCAGGCAGGCCGACACTTGCTCGCCGGACTCGAGCTGGCCGTCCGCGACGTCAATGACGTCGGCGGGATCGCCGGAAGACCGCTCGAGCTGGTGGTCCGAGACACCGCGGCCGATCCACAGAGGGCCGCGGCGGCCGTAGACGAATTGGCCCGCCTGGGCGTGGCCGCCTTGGCGGGGGAGTATCACAGCGTCGTCGCTCGCGCCGCTGCCGCCAGGGCCGACGCCCTCGGCCTGCCATTCCTCTGCTCGTCCGCGGTTCTCGACGCGCTCACCGAACAGCCAACGGAATGGGTCGCGCGCCTGGCCCCGGCGCAGTCCCACGGCTGGCAGATCTACGCGGACTTCCTCCTCAGCGCGGGCCACAGCCGAATCGCCGTAGCAGTCCAGCCGAGTGTCTACTGGGCGGCTGGGGTCCGCATTCTGCGGGACTGCCTGGCTCCGCGCGGCGGCACCGTCATCGAACTCGACATGCGCGCGCTCGACCCCATGGCCGTGTGCGACGAACTCGTCGACAATCGCGCGAGTGCCCTCCTTCTTCTGGTCGGCCACCCGGAGCCGGCAGTATCGATCGTCAAGTCTGTCCGCCGCGACCGGCGCCTCGCCGAGATCATGATCGGTGCTCCGGCCGGGCAACCGGAGTTCGCCGAATGGGCGACGTCGCTGGGCGACGACAGTGCCGCGATCCCGTTCTTGCGCTACCTGCCCGAGCGCCTCACCCCGCTCGGTGTACGAGTCGAGACGGCCCTCCGCGAGCGGCTGGGCGCAGCGCCCTCCTTCGTCGCCTTCGAGGGCTACGACACAGTCGCCGTCCTCGCCGATGTGCTGCGTTCTCACGGCGCGGACCGGGCATGCACTACCGAAACCTGGCCTCGCGTCGCGGTCGAAGGCACCCGCGGGCAGATCCGGTTCTCCCGCACGCCAGGCATCAGCGTTTGGCAATGGGCTTGGCCCCCCGTCCAAGTCGTTGATCGAGATCCGGCGGAACCCGATCGCTTTCGCATCCTTCACGCCGGCTGAGAGCACGGGCAGTCACCGTCGAGGTCCACGTCGCCGAGAACTCGCGACTCCCAGGCCGAGCCGTTCAGCTGATCGACCTGAACGTCAAGGGTGTCATGTGCACCATCGAGGCGTCCGTGCGTGATCTGGAGTCCGCGGCTGCGGCCGGCGGGTCCGCCGGCCTGATCGTCACCTCGTCGATCGCGGCCACCCTCAGGTGAGGTCGCCGTGGAGAGGGCCGGTGGCCGGACTCCGCCGGCGCGCGCGGAAACGGCGGAAGCCGAGGAGGAGGATCACCGCGGCGACCAGGGCCACCAGTACGGCGAGCGCGAGGGTCAGCGTCAGGGGGGAGGACAGCGAGGCCGCCGGGCCCCAGGTCCCGGGCTTGGCGGGGAAGGTCAGCGTGCCGGTCGCCGTGTGGCTGACACGGCCGCTGCGGAGGGTGAGGCGGAACGTCCACGGCCCGTCGGGAAGGTCCCTGCCCAGCAGCACGGTGATGTCTCCGCGGCCGCCGGGCGCCAGGGTCGTGTCGCGGTTGGTCGGGAAGGGGCCGGCGCTCAGGGAGCTGGGTCCCTCCGACAGGGACAGCCGCCCGTCGAGGTCGATGGCGCGCTTGCCGGTGTTGGAGACGGTCGCCACGATCTTCGGCTGTCCGTCGTCGGTCCGCTGGGGGACTATCTCGCCGATCTCGAAGTCCGACGGCGGCTCCCCGCCCGGGCCGACGTCGAGGTAGGTGCGGATCCCGACGCGGTTGACGAGTGCGATGTTCCCCTTCGGGCCCGGTGCGGCCGAGGCGACCTCCGCCCAGATGACGGCGTACCGCTCCGCCGCGGTCGCCCACCCCGGCACCGTGATGGTGGCCTTGATCGGCGCCCTGCCCCGGGCGGGCAGGTCGGCGGCGGAGCGGTTGAGCGTGATCCACGAGCTCAGCTCGTTGGGGGTCTGGGCCGGCGCGAAGGTGAAGCGGGAGCCCTTGATGCCGGCGGCGGCGGCGTACAGCCGCACGTGCTGGGGCTTGGGCGAGGTGCTGTAGACCTCGAAGCGCCGGGTGAAGGTGGTGCCGGGGTTGACGTGGTCGACGATGAAGGAGTGTGATCGCGGATCGTCCACCCGGTTGGCGGGGATCTCCAGCAGCCTGACGCCGACGACGGGCTCGCCGTCCGGGCGTGACTGCCTCCGGCCGGTGTCCGCGGCCGACGGAGCACCGATCATCGTATGCAGCAGAAGCGCTACCAGCGTCGCCGGGACGGACCGGCGCGACAGTGGGCTAGGCAACGGAGTGGTTCACCGTGCCGGTGTAGACGCCGGCCACCGCCTGGTCGGGAACGTTGATCAGGATGGTCGGATTCCAGGTGGCGGAGTTGTTGCCCGAGCCGGTCGTCTTGCTGAAGGCGGTCCGCGACACGTTCAGCGTCTGCGCGGCCGCCGCGTTGGCCTGGCCGGGCACGAAGGTGCCGGTGCCGGTGGTGGCGGTGGCGGGGCCGGACCAGTAGAGGGCGTCGTCGGTGGGGACGGTCTCGGGAGTGGTGCCGGCGCCCGTGGTGAAGCCCCCCGTCGCCGCGATCACCGTCGCCGTCCACGTCGCGGTGAGCGCGGCGCGCTGGTCGGAGACCGTGACCGGGCCGAGCTGCCCGCTGATCTGGGTGCCCGGCGCGCCGCTGCCGAGGTTGACCGGACCGTCGGGAACGGTGATCGTCAGCCCGCCGGGGGCGGTCACGGTGAAGGTCACCGTGGTGGGGCAGGTGGTCGAGGCGGGGCAGGTGCCGGCCTGCGCGGGCAGGGCCACCACCACCATGGCCGCCACCAGGGCGGCGGCGCCTGTCAATGAGATGCCCAGACGGCTTTCGGACACTGCTGTCTCCTTCGTCGAACGCTCGCCCTGCCTGGGCCGTTCCTGCGTGATCACATCCTGCTCCGTGGCCGGATCTCGGAAACCGTCCCAGAAGGGCACCTGGCAACTTTTGGTGATCATATGGTGACTGTTGGTAATCATGGGGCTGGTGGTCCGTCTCCGCGCCGGGTCCGGGGGCTCCCGGCCGGAGCGGACGACGTAGCCGTTCGCCCCGGAACGGGCGTTTCCACCGCTGCCTTTGCGGCGGATTTGCCGTCCACGGACGACGGTGGAAAACGCGGCCCGAACGGAGTGATCTAGGCTGCGATCGGTTTTTCCGAACGCCACCGAACAGATGCTCCACGCGCATCGCCCACGAGACACGTGTGAGGAATCGCAATGAGCAAGAGCCGTGCGGGCCACGCCGCCGCGCGAACGTCACTGTCGCCGGCGGCGTCGATCGCGTTGCTGCTCACCCTCGGCGCCCCGGCGGTCTCGGCCTCCGGCGCCCCGGTGGCCATGGACACCGGGGCCGCGGCGATGGCGACGGTCGCCTGGCGCGCCGACCCGCTGGAGATCACCGTTCCCGCCTCGGCGAGTCTGGGCAGCGGCGTCGTGGGCAGCACGCTCAGCGCCTCCCTGGGCACGGTGACCGTGGTCGACTCCCGCGGAGGGGTCCCCCCCTGGACGGCGACCGTGGCGGCCACCGATTTCACCACCGGCGCCGGATCACCCGCGCAGACGATCGCCAAAGCCAACGTCGCCTACTGGTCCGGCCCGAGCACAGCCTCGTCGGGTGGCGGCAGCCGCACCGCCGGGCAGAGCACCGCGGCCCAGATGGTCTCCCTGTCGGCGCCGGCGATCGCGTTCAGGGGACGCAAGCAGGCGGGCGTCCCCTCCTCCACGAGCTGGGAGCCGACGCTCGTCGTCACCATCCCGCCCCTCGCCGCCGCAGGCCTCTACACCGGCGTCATCACGCACTCGGTCGCCTGAGCGGCGGCCTCTCCGGCCGGCGTGCGACGGTGGCGCCGGCCGATCGGGGCGTTCCGCGAGGGCGCCGGCCGATCGGGGCGTTCCACGCGGGCGCCCCGGACCCGCGCCTTCCGGGAACGTGGCGGAGCCGAGGCCACCCGCCCAGGGCCCGGCGCGTTCCAGGGCGGCTCCGGCCGATGAGTTGACGTTTCCATGACCAGCCACGCACGCGGATGATCGAGGGCCGTCGGCGACCACGGGAGATATTGGGACCGCCGGGGCCGGACAGAGGACGGACAGCATCGTCCGGATCGGGCCTCAAGGGTGTCTGCGCCGATGCTCGCAGATTCCCGCCGGCGGCGGCCCGATGCCGCGGACCTCGATCGCCCGATTGCGCTCAGCGGCCGGCTCGCGTTCCTTTTTTTGTCTTTTTCCTGGAAGGGATGTCATGCGTCACCGTTCTCGATGCCTGGGGTATCCGCTCGTGGTCATGGCTCTGATCCTGGCGGCAAGCGCTCCTCTGCCGGTGTCCGCCTCTGCCGCTCCGCCGCCTCGCCCTCCTTCCCCTGTGCGCCCATGGGTGAAGCTCTGCTCCAAGCTCAAGCTGATGCCGCAGCACCGGCGCATCCGCTGTCACTTCCCGCCCGCGCCCCGGCTCGCCGCGGCTGCGGCGGCCAGGCGCATGGCGGAGAGCCGGAGAATACCGACGATCAGTGAACTGTCCATCCCGACCGTCCCGTCGACTCCCATCGGGATCACCGCCGGGCCGGACGGCGCGATGTGGTTCACCGAGAACTTCGCCAACAAGATCGGGCGCGTCACCACCACCGGCCTGTTCACCGAGTACACCATCCCCACCACCGCTTCCGAGCCGGCGCACATCACCACCGGGCCGGACGGAGCCCTGTGGTTCACCGAGGCGGTCGGCAACAAGATCGGGCGGATCACCACCTCCGGGACGATCACCGAGTACACCATCCCCACCGCGGACTCCTACCCCTGGGGCATCGCCCCCGGGCCGGACGGCAACCTGTGGTTCGTCGAGACGGTGGGCAACAAGATCGGGCGGATCACCACCTCCGGGACGATCACCGAATACGCCCTGCCGACCAGCGACGTCTACGCCATGCGCATCACCCCCGGCCCGGACGGAGCCCTGTGGTTCACCCAGCCGCTGGGGAACAGCATCGGGCGGATCACCACCAGCGGGACGATCACCGAGTTCACCGTCCCGTCCTCCGGCGCGATGCCCATCGGGATCACCACGGGCCCGGACGGCAAGCTGTGGTACACCGACGCCAACGGAAAGGTCAGCTCCGTCACCACCACGGGCACTTTCACCGAATACTCGCTCACCGACCCCGACAGCTTTCCCTGGGGCATCACCGTCGGGTCGGACAACAACCTGTGGTTCGTCGAGCAGAGCGCCAACAACGTCGCCAGCGCCTCCACCTCCGGGATCATCAACGAGTACGCGATGCCGACCGTCGTCTCCGGGCCGTTCGACATCGCGGCCGGCCCCGACGACAACCTCTGGATCACCGAGGACTACGTCGACCAGATCGCGGTCGTGACCCCCTGACCAGGCCGGCCGGCAGCCGTCCCGGGAGATCCGGGCCGCGGCTGCCGGCCGTCCCGCGCCCCGCCGGGCGCCCGCCTTCCGGCGGTCACCGTCCCGCTTCCCGGCGGTCACCGTCCCGCGGTCAGCGCCTCCGACCGCCACAGGTCGCGGTAGTACCCCGGGGTGTCCACCAGTTCCCCGTGGGTGCCCCGCTGGACCACCGAGCCGTTCTCCAGCACGACGATCTCGTCCACCCGCTCCAGCCCGCGGAGGCGGTGGGTGACCAGCAACGTCGTGTGACCGTGGGTGGCGTCCAGCAGATCGGCCATGAGCGCGTCCGCCGTCTCCTCGTCCAGCGCCTCGGCGGGCTCGTCCAGCAGCAGCACCGGCGGGTCGTTCAGCAGCGCCCGTGCCAGCGCCAGGCGCTGCAACTGCCCTCCGGACACGGTCCGCCCGTCCTCGCCGAGGACGGTGTCCCACCCGGTCCGCTCCACCCACCGCTCCAGGCGGGCCCGCCGTACGGCCTCGGCCAGCGCGTCCTCGCCGGCCTCCGGGCCGGCCAGCCGCAGGTTGTCCCTCAGCGATGCCTGGAACACGTACGGATCCTGGGTCAGCCCCGTCATCACCCGCCGGGCGTCGTCCGCCGACAGCCGCCCGATCTCCACCCCGCTCAGCCGGATCGTGCCGGACTCGGGTTCCACCAGGCGCATCAGGGCCGACAGCAGGGTGCTCTTGCCGGCCCCGCTGGGGCCGACCAGGGCGACGCGCCTGCCGGGGGTGAGGGTGAGGCTGACGCCGTTGAGGGCGGGGGCGCGGTCGGCGCTGTGCCGGACGACCAGGTCGTCGATCTCGACGGTCGGCGGGCCGTCGGGGACGGGGACGGGAGCCGTGGGGTCGGTCACGGCGGGCGGGGTCGCGCGGACCTCCCTGAGGCGGCGCAGGGCGGCGAGCACCCCGGTCAGCCGCTCGCCGGCCGCGGCCATCGGCAGCACCGGCTCGAACGACACCAGCGAGGTCAGCGCGAGCACCGCCGTGGCGACCGAGCCCGCACCGGAGTTCTGCGCGACCAGGACGATCGCCAGCACGGTCAGCCCCTGGGCGAGCATCCCCAGCCCCGTGGCCACCGCGTTCCCCCGGGCCTGCCGGCGCTCCAGCGCGGCCAGCCGGGCGTCGGCCTCGGCGCAGGCCGCGAGCGCCCGGTCGCCGGCCCCGTAGGCGGCCAGGTCGGCGGAGCCGTGCACCAGGTCGGCGACCCGGGCGGCCAGGTCGGCCCGCGCGGGGGCGATCCGCGCCGACCAGCGCCGGGCGGCGGCGGCCGTGCCGGCCGGGATCAGCACTCCGGCCACGGCCAGCCCGGCCAGCAGCACCAGCGCCGCCGCCGGGAGCAGGAACAGCGCGATCACGACGGTGGTCACCGCGGTGACCAGCGCCGCCACCGCCGGCAGCAGGCAGCGCACCAGCAGGTCCTGGGCCGCGTCGGTGTCGTCGACCATCCGGCTGAGCAGGTCGGCCCCCCGGTGGTTCAGCGGCCCGGCCGGGATGAGCGCCTGGTACAGCCGCTCCCGGGTCGTCGCCTGCGCCCGCAGCGCGACGTCGTGCCCGGCCAGGCGCTCGCCGTACCGGAAGACGCCCTTGCTCGTCGCGAACGCCCGGACCCCGACGATCGCCACGCTCAGCGCCGCCAGCGGCGGCTGCTCGGCGGCCCTGGTGATCAGCCATGCCGCCGACCCGATCAGCCCGAGCCCGGCCAGCTCGGCCGCGGCCCCCGCCGCGGCGGCCAGGGCCATCCGCCCACCTGCCCGGTTCACCGCGATCCTCCGTTCTTCTCCGCCGAAACGGCGCTGGCGGCGCTGACGGCACTGGCGGCCAGATCGTCTCCGGGGCGGGACGTCCGGCCGGACCCCGGGACGGCCGGACGGTCGGACACCACGCGGCCGTCGGCGATCCGGATCACCCGGTCGGCCAGGTCGATCATCGCGGGCCGGTGGGCCACGATCACGGAGGTGCGGCCCTCGGCGAGGTCGCGGGTGGCGGTCACCACCGCACCCTCGCTGCGGCCGTCGAGCCGCGCGGTCGGCTCGTCGAGCAGCAGGACGTCCGCCGACGGCCGGCAGAACGCGCGGGCGAGCGCGACCCGCTGCCGCTGCCCGGCCGACAGGTTCGCGCCGCGCTCGCCGAGCACCGTCTCGTATCCCTCGGGCAGCGCCGCCACGAACTCCTCGGCGTACGCCGCCTCCGCCGCCGTCCGGACCTGGTCGACCGTCGCACCGGGGGAGCCGAGCCTGATGTTGTCGGCCACCGAGGCGGCGAACAGGTGGGGCCGTTGCGGCACGAACGCCAGCCGCCCGCGCCAGGCGTCGAGGTCGGTGAGCTCGACGCCGTCGATCAGGACCCGGCCGGCCGCGGGGGTGACGAAGCCGAGGAGCAGGTGGAGCAGGGTGCTCTTGCCCGCGCCGCTCTCGCCGACCAGCGCGACCCGCTCACCGGGCGCGATCACCAGCGAGACGTCCTCCAGCGCGGCCTCCTCGCGGTCCGGGTAGCGCACGGTGACGTTCTCCAGCCGGATCTCCGGCGCCGTGCGCCCGCCCGCGCCGGCACCGGACGCCCGCTCACCCCGCGCCGGACGCTCGGCCTGCCCGTCCAGTACGGCGAAGGCCTGGTCGGCGGCGGCGACCCCCTCCATCGCCGCGTGGAACTTGTTACCCATGTTGCGCAGCGGCAGGTAGGCCTCGGGGGCGAGCAGCAGCACCAGCAGTGCGATCGACAGATCCAGCGAACCGGACAGCAGCCGCAGCCCCACCGGCACGGCGACCAGCGCCAGTGACAGCGAGGCGGCCAGCTCCAGCACCAGCGACGACAGGAAGGCCACCCGCAGCGTGCGCATCGTCGCGTCGCGGTGGGCGTCGGCGACCCGCTGGATCACCCCGGCCTGGAACCGGGCACGGCCGAAGGCACGCAGCGTCGGCAGGCCCCGGACCACGTCCAGGAAGTGGCCGCCGAGACGGGACAGGGCCTGCCACTGCCGTTCGGTGACGGCCTTGGTGTGCATGCCGACCAGCGCGCCGAAGATCGGGATGAGCGGGAGCGTGACCAGCACGATCACCGCGCTGGCCAGGTCGGCGGTGAACAGCCGGACGAGCACGGCGATCGGCACGACACCCGCCACCGCGGCCGCCGGGAGATAGCCCGACAGGTAGGGGTCGAGGGCGTCCAGACCCCGGCCGGTCAGCGTCACCAGCTCGCCGGAGCGGTGGGAGGTCAGCCGGGCCGGGCCCAGCTCCTGGAGCCGCGACAGCAGCCGGCGGCGGAGCGCCGACTTCACGCCGGTGCTCGTGCGACCGGCGGCGACGCCCTGCGCCAGGCTCAGCGTCGCCCGGACGCCGACGACCAGCGCCAGGAAGACCAGGGCCGAGGCCGCGAACCTCCCGGACAGCACGCCGGCCAGTAGCTCCGCCTGGACCAGGACGAGCAGTCCGGTGACGACCGCGGCGGCCAGGCAGAGAGCCAGGTGGCGGCGGACGGCCCGCTCGCTCAGGGCAAGCCGTAGGAGATCCTTGTGCATGCGAACCTTTGAAAAGCCTCAGAAGAACGACGGGACCCTGTCGGCCGCACGCCGGGGACCGAACGTGCGCCACACCCATACTTGCGCGCCCAGCATGAGCGGCGCGAACGGCAGAATCATGACACTCAACACATTCAGCGTTCCGGAGGGTGCGATGTGTTCCAGCAGCCATGGAGCGAGTGCGGCGAGCAGCACGGCGACGGGCAGTGCGGCGACGCCCGCCGAGGCCAGCAGCGCCCCGCCGGCCCGGCTCGCGCCGGTCACCTGACCGGGCAGCCGCCAGGAGAGGAAGGTCCAGCCGTGGAAGGCGAACGCCGCGGCGACCACCAGCCCTCCGCCCAGGCCGGGCAGGCCGATCGGCGACCCGGACAGGCCGCCGGCCATCGCGACCAGCGCCATGCCCCAGCTCAGCGCCAGGCCGTACGAGCCGAGGCAGATCATCCAGTCCCAGCCCGCCCGCCAGGCGTGGCCGTCGAGGCGGCGGCGGAACCACAGGCCGGCGTCGCGCAGGATCCACGAGACGAGCAGGGTCACCACCAGCGGGTAGAGACCGGACAGCACCTCTCCCTCGATCGAGGGGAAGACGCCGAACAGCACACCCGCCACGGCCACCAGCCAGACCTCGTTGGCCAGGACGAAGGGCGCCATGGCGGCGACGACGCGGTCGCGGTCCGGCTGGGTCCCGCCCAGCGCGGGCAGCAGCATGCCCACGCCGATGCCCGAGCCCTCCAGGGCGAAATAGCCGATCAGCAGCAGGGCGAACACGCCCGTCCAGAGGATGTCCACGGGCTTCTCCCTAGAGGCTCAGCGCGTGCGCGCGTTCGGTGGAGTCGGCGGGTCCGTCCGCGCCGAGGGTGACGGCGGCGGGTCCGCGCCGGACGGTGCGGACGATCAGGAGGTAGTCGACGACCGCGAGCAGGCCGAGCACGCCGACGAAGCCGACGAAGGACAGGGTGATCATCCCCTTGGTGAGGCCCGGGGACATGGCGTCGGCGACGGTGAGCCTGCCGTGGACCAGCCACGGCTGGCGGCCGACCTCGCGGGCCAGCCAGCCGAAGATCGCGGCCAGGAAGGGCAGCGGGGTGATGAGCATGAGGATCGGGTGCGCCCAGCGCCAGCGCGGCAGCCAGTACACGGTGGGCAGCAGGACGAACATGATGAGGACCTGCAGCAGCTGCCCGATCAGGATCATGAAGCCGAGCCCGATCCCGGCCAGCGGGGTGCCGTTGAACTTGTCCGGCTGGAACAGGGAGACCGGACCGAACTGGGCGTAGCCGAAGCCGACCGTGACCAGCGAGCCGGCGAAGGCGGCGACCACCCCCAGGCGGAGCGAGCCCGTGAAGGACTCCCGGTCGGCGGTCCGCCTGAACAGGTGGTAGGCGCTGGCGCCCATCACCACGAACCCACCGGTCCACAGGCCCGCGCCGAGCACGTGGGGGAGCGCCATGGTCAGCATGGGGTTGGTGACCAGTGCGCCGAAGTCGGTCAGCACCAGGTGGTCGCCCCGCTCCACGGCTCCCGCGGGGTTCTGCAGGAACGAGTTGGCCACCATGATCCAGAAGGCCGAGGCGTAGGCGGTCAGCGTCACCAGCCAGATGCACGCCAGGTGGAGCCACCGGGGCAGCCGGTGCCAGCCGAAGATCCACAGGCCCAGGAAGGTGGACTCCAGGAAGAAGGCGCCGAGCGTCTCGATGGCGAGCGGCGCGCCGAAGACGTCTCCCGCGTAGTGGGACAGGCCGCTCCAGCTCATGCCGAACTGGAACTCCATCACCAGTCCGGTGACGATGCCGAGCGCGTAGTTGATCACGTAGATCTGACCCCAGAAACGGGTCATCCGCTCGTGCGCCGGCTTGCCGGTCATGGCGTGGCGGGTGTGCATGATCGCGACGAGGGGGGCCAGGCCCAGGGTCAGCACGACGAACAGGAAGTGGAGACTCCCCGTCACCGCGAACTGCGTCCGAGCCAGGTCGAGCACGTCCATGGTGTCACCTCCAGTATTATGTCTGTCTACCTATAGACACTCTACATGTAGAACGTCTACATGTAGAGTGCCTATAGGAGAGGTAGGGTGGCACCGTGAGTGAGCGAAGCGAACGGGTCGGCGGGACGGTGCCCGCGCGCCCGGCACGGGAGGCCGCGTGAACACCGACGCGCTCCGCGGGCACATGGACGCCCTGCTGCTCTCGGTGCTGGAGCACGACCCCCTGCACGGTTACGCGATCATCGAGGCGCTGCAGGAGCGCAGCGGAGGCGCGCTGAACGTGCCGACCGGCACCGTCTACCCGGCGCTGCGCCGGCTGGAGCAGGCGGGCTACCTGGCCAGCGAGTGGGCCACGGTGGGCGGGCGCAAGCGGCGCACCTACCGCCTGACCTCCTCGGGCCGTACGGCCCTGGCGGGGGAGCGCTCCGCCTGGCGGGAGTTCGCCGGCGCGATCGGCAGCGTGCTGGAGCCGCGGGTTACGCGGTGACGGGACGGCGCCGGGTGAGGCTCACGCAGCGGGCCGCGCAGTACAGCTGCAGCAGCATGAACGTGTAGCTCACCAGCCCCACGCCGATGCCCGGCGGGTAGTCGGAGAAACCGGTGGGGCCGTGCGAGCCGTACGTCAGCGCCGTGCCCAGGGCCAGCGTGACCGGCAACATGAGCCAGACGAACACGGCCAGTGACCGGGTGACGAGCCTGGGACGCCGGATCCGGCGCAGCCCGCGCCCCAGCGCGACCAGCGCGAGCGCGCCGAGCACCCCGGTCAGCATCTGCAGGATGTCCAGCCCGCGGGCGACCGGCACGAACCAGCCCGGTCTGGCGGCGTAGTCGGCCACATCGGTGGGGAAGATCCGCCAGATCACGGACCACATGAGCGTGGTGAGCGGCATGCTGAGGAAGAGCAGGGCGGCCAGTCTGCGGCCCGCCGAGATGGACAGCTCCTCCTGGTAGCCCGGCGCGATCTCGCTGATCGAACCGAACTCCTCGACCGCGACGCGCTCGGCCTCGGCCCGGTCCAGCCCGTCGCCCTCCAGCGCCTCGGCGGTGTCGAGCAGGCTGTCGCGCGCCTCGGTGACCATGTCGAGCTTCGGACCCCTGGGGCCTTTGAGAGTGCGGCTGAGCCGGGTCACGTAGTCGTCGATGACTCCGGTGCTCGCCATGTTCTCCCCAGCCGTGTGATCCCCCTTGAGGGTGTTCGCCCCCCCATCCTGCCCTCCGGGCGGGACCGGCGCATCGGGGACCACCCTGATAATCCCCCGAGCCCGCCGCCGCCCGCCGCCGCCTGCCGCCGGGCACCGGCCGCCGGGCACCAGCGCGGCGGCAGGATCCCGGCGCGCCGGGCGGGCCCTACGGCGAAAGGTGGGCCGACGGCGGGGAGGGCAGCCGGGGGACGGCCGGGCGGCGGGCGGCGTGGGAGGCCGAGCTCACCAGGAGGCTTCCGGCCGTGATGGCCGCGACCAGGACGGACCAGCCCAGGGCGCGGCCCATCCGCAGGCCGTACCCGCAGAGGATCCAGTACAGCGACAGCAGCCAGCGGCCGGACGACCGGCTGGTGGCGCGGCGCATCTCCATCGCCCCGAAGGCGAAGTCGGCGGCCGTCGCCTTGTCGTCGACGCCGGTGCCGAGGCGGGAGTAGAGGACGGCGAGGCGGTGCGGGGCCGACGGGTCGGCCTCGGGTCCCGACCAGCCGCGCCAGGCGTGCTCGTCGGCGAGGGTGCGCCTGCGGGTCCACCAGCGCATCGGCGGCCAGCGCAGCGCGAAGCGCACGCCGCGCGGGGTGGTGGCGAACGCGCAGCCGGCCAGCCGGAGCCGCTCGGGATGGCGGATCCCGGTGAAGCCGCAGACACTGAGGTCCACGCCGTTCAGCTCCAGCGCCTCGGAGTCCACGTCGCGCAGCGAGGTCACCCGTGCCGCGCCCCGCCCGCTGACCGTGGCGGGCCCGCGCAACGTCGCGTCCTCAAGGTCGGCCTCCGCGCCGTCGAGGCGTACGGCCAGCCGGCCGGCCACCCGCAGCCGCCGCAGGTCCACCGCGCAGTCGCGGGCCGTCACGTCGAGACCGTTGCCCGCCCACGCCCCGGCGAGGCTCAGGCGGCGGCCGACCGCGATCGGGGCCAGGGAGCAGCCCGCCCAGAACCGTGCAGCCTCGAACCCGGCGAGCCCGCCGAACCCGGCCTTGCGGAACGACACCGCGCGGCCGAACCGGCACCCCCGGAAGGTCGCGTCACCGGTGAACCGGGTGCCGTCGAAGGTGGCGAAACCGTGGAACTCCGCGCTCTCGAAGGACGCGGTCCGCCCGAACCGGGCCGCGCCGAACAGCGCGTCCCTGCCGGCGGAGATCCGGTCGAAGGCGGCGTGCCCGATGACGCTCACGCCGTGCATGGACAGCTCCCTGGAGAACCTGACCTCCCTGAAGGAGACGTTTCCCGCGAAACGTGCGTCCAGGAAGGAGGCGAGGCGGTGGAAGCGGGCATGGTCGAAGGAGACGTCCCCGTCGAACACGACGCCGCCGAACCTGGCCTCCTCGGGGAAGACCGCCCGATCGAACCTGGCCCGGCCCAGGCGGCCGTGCGCGGCGGACAGGATCCGCGCCAGCAGAGGCCTGCCGACGGTGGTGCCCCGCAGGTCGATCGCGGAGCCGGGGGACAGGCCGCGGACGACCTCGTCGAGCTCACTGTGGTCCAGATGGGCCAGGCAGCGGCCGTACGGCCGCTGTGCCGATCCGGCGCACTCCGGGGAGGCGGCGCAGGTCATCCAACCCACGTCCAGAGTTCTCATGACCAAGTGATACCCAAAGACGGCGGCGAGGCGAGATCTAGGTCAAGGCAAGCCATATCTGATCCTCTCCGATCGACATGAAGTGTCAAGATTTACCGATTTCACTCTCTATCCACTTATAGGTAAGTGTCCGCCGATCCATCGGGCTCTACGCTCCCGGTCATGCGTGCTTTATCCAGGGCGTCCGCCGCCCTCGTGGCCGTCGGCATCGCCGCCGCCGGCGTCACCGCCCTCACCTCGGCCCCCGCCCTGGCGGAGCCGGGCACCGTCGTCATCAGCCAGGTCTACGGCGGTGGCGGCAACAGCGGCGCGCCGCTCACCAACGACTTCGTCGAGCTGTTCAACCGCGGCCCCGCGGCCGTCGCCCTGGACGGGTGGTCCGTCCAGTACGGCAGCGCCACCGGCACCGGCAACTTCGGCGCCAACCCGGTCGTGCCCCTGTCCGGCACGCTGGCACCCGGCCAGTACCACCTGGTCCAGCTCGCCGGCGGCGCCAACGGCGCTCCGCTGCCCGCGCCGGACAGCACCGGCGCCATCAACATGAGCGGCAGCGCGGGCAAGGTCGTCCTGGCCCGCTCGGCGGAGGGACTGGCCTGCAACGGGGGCTCCACCCCCTGTACGGCGGAGCAGGCGGCGCTGATCGCCGATCTCATCGGATACGGCACCGCGAACTACTCCGAGGGCACCGCCGCCCCCGCCCTCTCCGGCACCACCGCCGGGCTGCGCAAGGACCACGGCTGCGCCGACACCGACGTCAACGGCGCGGACGTGGAGACCGCGGCTCCCGCGCCGCGCAACCGGGCCACCGCCCCGGCGCCCTGCGGCGACGTCGGGCCCACCCCCACGCCGACCCCGACCGCGGAGCCGACCCCGACTCCCACGCCGACCCCGACTCCCACGCCGCCGGGGGATCCGTGCGAGACCCCGGCCACCCACCGGATCGCCCAGGTGCAGGGGAGCGGTGACGTCAGCCCGCTGGCCGGCCAGAGCGTCCGCGTCGAGGGCGTCGTGACCGGGGACTTCCAGGAGACGGACCAGCTCAGCGGCTTCTTCCTCCAGGACCCGACCCCGGACGCCGACCCGGCCACCTCCGAGGGCCTGTTCGCCTTCGCCCGCAGCTCGTTCAAGGACGTCAAGGCCGGTGACCGGGTGCTGGTCACCGGCAAGGTCGTGGAGTTCAACGGCTGGACGGAGCTGTCGCCGGTCACCGCGGTGGACGTCTGCGGCACGGGCACGGTCCAGCCCGCCCGGCAGAGCCTGCCCCGCCCCGACGGCGTGACCTTCGAGCCGGTCGAGAGCATGCTCGTCACCTTCCCCGAGCCGCTGACCGTCAGCGACCACTACAACCTGGGCCGCTTCGGTGAGGTCACGCTCTCCTCCGAGGGCCGGGTGTTCCAGCCGACCGACCGGCCGGGCGTGGACGCCGCCGGGAACGCGCGCCGCACCCTGCTCGTGGACGACGGCTCCACCAGGGAGAACCCCTCGGTCATCCCCTACACCGACCCGCGCGCCGTCCGGCTGGGCGACACCGCGTTCGGCGCCACCGGCGTGCTGGGGTACGGCTTCGGCAAGTATCGGCTCCAGCCGACCAAGCCGATCAACTTCCTGCGGACCAGCCCGCGCCTGCCCGCCCCGTTCCCGGTCCTCGGCAACGTCAAGGTGGCCGGCTTCAACACCCTCAACTGGTTCACCACCCTGGGCTCACGCGGGGCGAGCAACGCCGGCGAGCAGCAACGTCAGCTCACCAAGCTGGTCGCCGCGCTGAAGGGCATGAACGCCGACGTGGTCGGCCTGATGGAGGTCCAGAACAACGGCCAGACCGCGGTCCAGGCCCTGGTCGACGCGCTCAACGCCGAGGTGGGCGCGGGCACCTACGCGGCGCTCGCCCACCCCTACCCCGGCACCGACCTGATCCACGTGACGATGATCTACAAGCCCGGCAGGCTCCAGCTCGTCGGCGCGGCCCAGTCGTCCACCGATCCGGTCTTCCGGCGTCCCCCGCTGATCCAGACCTTCCGCCGGGTCCAGGGCGGGCAGCCGTTCACGATGATCGTCAACCACTTCAAGTCGAAGGGCTGCGACGACGACGCCATCGGCCCCGACGCCGACCAGGGCGACGGCCAGAGCTGCTACAACGGCGAGCGCGTCCGCCAGGCGGAGGCGACGCTGGGCCTGATCGACAGCCTGGAACTGCCCAACCCGCTGGTGCTGGGCGACCTCAACGCCTACGGCGAGGAGGACCCGATCGACACCCTGGAGACCGGGGGCCTGACCAGCGTGACCAAGAGGTTCGTCCCCGCGCCGCTGCGCTACAGCTACCTCTTCGACGGCCAGGTCGGCGAGCTGGACCACGCCCTGGTCGGCAAGGACCTGCTCAAGCGGGTGACCAGCGCGACGATCTGGCATGTCAATGCCGATGAGAGCCGGATCCTCGATTACAACACCGAGTACAACCCTCCGGCCCTCTACCGGCCCGACGCCTTCCGGTCCTCCGACCACGACCCCGTGGTCATCGGGCTCACCCTGCCCGGTGGCAGGGGCTGATCCCGGAGTTCACCCGCTGAGGGGGCCGGCGACGCGGAACGTCGTCGGCCCTCTTTTTCGGCCCGCTCCTTCTTCCGGGTTTTGTACAGGGCGATCAGGATCTGCAGAAGCTCCTTCAGGGGCACAGCGAGGCGCTGAACGCCGGCGACCTCAAGGCCTACACCGGGATCTTCGACCGTAAGAACGCGGCGCTGGTCCAGCGGCAGACCAGGATCTTCAACAACCTGCGCAAGCTGCCGATCACCCAGATGTCCTACCAGACCCTGCAGCAGCAGGGACGCACGCAGGACAGCTTCGGCCGGGGGCTGACGTTCACCCTCGATGTCGCCTTCGTCCACCAGTTCGAGGGGATCGACCTGCGCCCGGTCTCGGAGTGGTACCGCTGGACCATCACCAAGAGCGGCGCCGACGCCCCGCTCACGGTCACCAAGGTGGGCGGGGCCCCGGCGCCGCTGGGCGAGTCCAAGACCGTCTACTACCCGGGGCCCTGGGACATCTGGCCCGACGTCTCGATCGTCAGGACCGATCACACCGTCGTGCTGGCCCATCCGGCCATGGCCGCCCAGGCGGCGCGGGTCGCTCCCATCGCCGAGAAGGCGGCCGTGAACGATCTGCGGTTCCTGTCGGCCAACGGCGCGCGGAGCGCCGCCCTGCCCAAGGGCTTCGTGGTGGCGCTCGTCAAGGGCAAGGCCCAGCTCGGCAACCTGTTCCGCAAGGAGAAGGCCACCGAGGCCGGAGTCTCCATCGGGATGCCGACCTGGAGCAGGGCCGCGGACGAGGTGAAGGTCGGTGCCAGCCGGGTCGTGATGGACCTCGGTTCGTCGTTCTTCGAGACCGCCGAGGGCAGCGGGGAGATCTTCCGGCATGAGTTCGCGCATTCGGCGGTCGCCGGCCTCGACAGCGGCAAGTTCTCCCTCATCGGGCTCGACAACTGGGTCGTCGAGGGATTCGCCGAGTACGTCGCCAACCGTGGCGGCGCCGTCACCGGAAACATCCGCTACGACGAGGGCCGCGCCTACCTGGCGGGGCGGCTGCCCGAGCGGTTCGACGGCAGGATCCCGGACAACGCCTCCTGGGACATCCCGGGCATGACCAGCGTCAACTACCTGATGGGGCACCTGGCGATGCGGCTGATCGAGGAGGAGTACGGCGAGCGGAAGCTGGTCGAGTTCGTCAGTGCCCACTACCGGGGCGACACGAGCGATGAGGCGCTGCGGAAGGTCCTGGGCACCGGCGAGGCGCAGTTCCAGCGGCAATGGGCGGCCTACGTCCGGGCCCGGCTCGGCTGATCGGGGAGAGACGAGATGACCGACCCGCACAACGCTCGTCCCCAGGGGAATCCGTATCCCCGGCAGCCCCACCAGGGGCCGTCGGCGCACGAGAATCCGGTCCGGCCCCCCGGACAGTACGGTGCCCCCACCGGGCCGCAGCCGTACCCGCAGGCGCAGCCGTACGCGCAGGGGCCACAGCTCTATCCGCAGGGAGCGCGGCCGTTCCCGCCGCATCAGCCTCCCGGCCGGTACGGCGGGCAGCCGGACCAGCCGCCCGCCAGGAAGAGGACCGGCAGGACGGTGCTCTTCGTGGCGCTGGGGCTCGTCCTGCTGCTGGGTCTCGGCGGCGGCACGGCATGGGTCGTCGCCGGCGGGTTCGGCGACGGGTTCGGCGAGGGCGACTGGCAGGTGCCGTTCACCGCCGCCGGTACCGAGGTCCTCGGCACGGACGCCTCGATCGCCTTCGGCGCCTGGATGAGCGAGACCGCCGCCATCCGGGTGCAGAAGGACGGCGTGCTCGCCTACGACCTGAAGACCGGCAAGCGGACCTGGGGCACGCCCTCGCCGGGAGAGCAGCTCTGCGCCGCCACCCCCGGCATCGCGGGCGGCAGGGGCGCCATCGCCTACGGCACCACGAAGGTCTGCGACCGCGTGGCGGGCCTCGACGTCAAGACCGGCAAGCTGCTGTGGAAGATCAAGATCCCGGCGGCGCCGGCGCAGCGGGCCGGCTCGAAGAACCTCCAGGCCCCCGGCCTCGTGCTCGCCGGAGACCTCGTGGTCGTGCGGACCGGCAAGCAGGTGACGGGCTACCGGCTCTCCGACGGCAGGCGGGTGTGGACGTCGAAGACCTCGGAGGTGTGCACGACCACCGGCGTCGCCGGCTCGCCCAAGCAGGTGGTGGTCAACCTGGACTGTTACCGGGGCGGTGACAGCGTCGTCGTGCTCGACGGGAAGAGCGGCAGGTTCAAGGGGGAGTACCGGATCAAGGACGACGACGGGGGCCCCGACGACCTGCTCTCCGCCGACCCGGTGGTGGCGGCGTGGCGGGGCGGCGAGGAGTCCTCCATCCTCGTGCTGGACGACAAGGGGGGAAAGGTCAGGGAGTTCGAGACCGGGACGAAGGCCGACTTCCTCGCGCTCAACGACACGATCTACATCGACGGCGGTTACCGGGAACTCCGCACCATGGTGCGCGGGGACACGCTCTACCTGGCCACCTTCCCGGCGAACGTGAAAGGCGGCGGGATCTCCCGCAACGACCTGCTGGCCTTCGACCTGACGAGCGGCAGGCAGCGGTGGAAGTCCTCGGGCACCGGTGACACCATGCTCACCTTCGTCGACGCCGACGACAAGGGGCTGCTGGTCATCGAGGAGGGCGGAACGAACGAGCCCGTCCCGCGGCTGACCAGGATCGACCCCGCGACGGGAAAGGCCTCGCCGGTCGCCGAGCTGCCGCAGAAGGCCGGCGGGGAGAGCAGTGACGCCCGCGTCTACCACCGGAACGGCACGCTGGTGGTCATGCCCTTCGAGAAGGTCGCCGTCCGGTACGCCATCACCGTGCTGCGCGTCGAGACCGGCGCCTGACGGGGGTCCGCCCCGAGGGGTGGATGGAATGCCGGGCGAGGGTAAGTGGTTATGCGAGCCATACAGATGCGACAGACAAGAGGAGCCAACGGTGGCGACCATCGAGGTAACCGAGAAGAACTTCAACGAGATCGCCGACGAGGGGATCGTCCTGCTGGACTTCTGGGCCGCCTGGTGCGGACCGTGCCGCACGTTCGGGCCGATCTTCGAGAAGTCGTCGGAGAAGCACGACGACATCAAGTTCGGCAAGATCGACACTGAGGCTGAGCAGGCGCTGGCCCAGGGCTTCGAGATCACCTCGATCCCGACGATCATGGCCATCCGTGACGGCATCGTCGTCTTCGCCCAGCCCGGGGCGCTGCCCGCGCCCGCCCTGGAAGACCTGATCGGCCAGGTCCGCGCGCTCGACATGGACGCGATCCGGGACGAGCTCGCGAACGAGATGGGCGTTCAGAACAACTGATGCCCGGGCCCGGAAAGCCCCGCGACCGTTGGCGGCGCGGGGCTTTCGTGTCTCTCCGGAGTGCTGGGGGAGGGGTCAGACCGAGCGGTAGAGCTCCGCCACCCGGAAGGCCAGGTCCAGCGACTGGCCCCGGTTGAGGCGCGGGTCGCACGCCGTCTCGTAGCGCAGCGCCAGGTCGTCCTCGACGATCTCCGCGCCGCCGCCCACGCACTCGGTGACGTCGTCACCGGTGAACTCGATGTGGATGCCGCCCGGGTGGGTGCCGAGGTCGCGGTGGACCTCGAAGAAACCCGCCACCTCGTTCAGGACGTCGTCCAGGCGGCGGGTCTTGTGGCCGCTGGGCGCCTCGAAGGTGTTGCCGTGCATGGGGTCGCAGATCCACGCCACCTGGGCGCCGCTCGCGGTGACCTTCTCCACCAGCGCGGGAAGGTGCTCGCGGATCTTCGGCGCGCCCATCCGGGTGATGAACGTCAGCCGCCCGGCCTCGTTGTCCGGGTTCAGCTTGTCGATCAGCGCGAGGGCGTCCTCCGGCGTGGTCGTCGGGCCGAGCTTCACGCCGATCGGGTTGCGGATCCGGGAGAAGAACTCCACGTGCGCGCTGTCGAGCTGGCGGGTGCGCTCGCCGATCCAGACCATGTGCGCCGACACGTCGTACGGCTGGCCGGTCCGCGAGTCGATCCTGGTGAGCGCGCGGTCGTAGTCCAGGATCAGCGCCTCGTGCGAGGAGTAGAACTCGACGCTGTGGAACTCCTCCGGCTCGGCCCCGCAGGCGCGCATGAACGCCAGCGCCTGGTCGATCTCCCGGGCGAGCTGCTCGTAGCGCTTCCCGGCCGGGGACTCGATCACGAAGTCCTGGTTCCAGGCGTGCACCTGGCGCAGATCGGCGTAGCCGCCCTTGGTGAAGGCGCGGGCCAGGTTCAGCGTCACCGCGGAGGAGTGGTAGGCGCGCAGCAGCCGCCAGGGGTCGGGGACGCGGGACTCGGGGGTGAAGTCGAAGCCGTTGACCATGTCGCCCCGGTAGGCGGGCAGCTCCACGCCGTCGCGGATCTCGGTGTTCTTGGAACGGGGCTTGGCGAACTGCCCGGCCATCCGGCCGATCTTCACGACCGGTACCTTCGCCGCGTAGGTGAGCACGATCGCCATCTGCAGCAGCGTCTTCAGCTTGTTGCGCACGTCGTCCGCGGTGGCCCCGGCGAACGTCTCGGCGCAGTCACCGCCCTGCAGCACGAAGGCCTCGCCCCGCGCCACCGCCGCCAGGTCCGCCTTGAGGTTGTCACACTCCCCTGCGAAGACCAGGGGCGGCAGCCCCTGCAGTTCGGCGACGACCTTGTCCAGCTCGCCGCGGTCGGGCCACTCGGGCTGCTGCGCCGCAGGCAGCTGCCGCCAGGAATCGAGGTTGATGCTCACGACATACCAGGCTATTGCAACCAGGTGTGCGAACAGACCTGATTGTCCACAGAGTGAGAATCTCTTTATGCATCGTGAGACGCGGCCGGGCTCCTGACATGCTCGGGGCGGACGCCGAAACCGATGAAACGGCGGGCCAGCGTGCCGATCGCGGGAATGCGCGAGATGTCGCGCGGCAGCCGTACCGGTCCGGCCTCCCCGGACAGGGCGGGACGGATCAGCCGGTGCTGCACCACGCGCTGGGCGAGCTGGGTGAGCACGGTGGGCGGAGTGCGGCGGCGCTGGACCCGGGCGAGCAGGGGCTCGGGGATCTCGGCCCCGGCGGCGAGCGGCCCGGCCAGCAGGTTGGCGGCGGCCACCGCGTCCTGCACGGCCAGGTTGATGCCGACGCCGAAGACGGGGGACATGGCGTGCGCCGCGTCACCGATCACCAGCAGGCCGGGGCGGTGCCAGCGGCGCAGCCGGTTGAGCGCGACCGACAGCATGCTCACGTCGCCGAAGTCCGACAGCAGCTCGACGCGCTCCTTGAGGAAGGGCAGCAACCTGGCGACGTGTTCGCGCACCGTCTCGATGCCCCCGGCCCGCAGGGCGTCGAAGCCGCCCTTGGGGATCAGGTAGGCGAGCTGCCAGTAGTCCTCGCGGTTGATCGCCACCATCATGTGCCCGGCGGACACCCGCAGGAACGGGTCGCCGGGGTCGCCGGGGTCGCGCGGCAGCCGGAACCACAGCACGTCCATCGGGACGCCGTGCTCCACCGGGACGAGCCCGGCGGCCCGGCGCACGTCGGAGTGGCGGCCGTCGGCGGCCACGGTGAGCGCCGCCCGGAGCTCGTGCTCGCCGCCGGCGTCCCGGTAGCGGACCCCGCGCACCGCGTTGCCCTCGCGGATCACGTCGTACACCTCGGCGTTCATGACGAGCCGGAAGGTGGGATACCGCTTCGCGGCGGCGGTGACCAGGTTGAGGAAGTCCCACTGCGGAATGAACGCGATGTAGTTGTATCTGCCCGGGAGCCTGGACAGGTCGGCGATCGGCACCGTGGCGTCGTCGGTCTGCAGGGTCATGCTGTACGCCTTGCGGTGGGGCAGCCGGTCGAGCTCCTCGGCCAGGCCGAGCTCGTCGAGGACCTGCAGGGTCGAGGGATGGACGGTGTCCCCCCTGAAGTCACGCAGGAAGTCGCCGTGTTTCTCCAGGAGCGTCACCCGGACGCCGGCCCGGGCCAGCAGCAGGGCGAGCACGGCCCCCGCCGGGCCGCCCCCGGCGATCACGCATGTGTTCGGATCCATAATTCATCACCCATTGAAATCTTGACACAGAACGCCCCCCAAGAAAACAGTCTTCCCGGCAATCCGTTCCTCACCCGGTGTCGAATGGTCAGGTGTGAGGACAGAACGCGAGCCCTCGGGGGTGCCGGCCTCCGGGGAGGAGCCCAGCCTGGAGGATCTCCTGGCCCAGGTGGCGCTGGGACACGAGCAGGCCTTCGACCGGGTCTACGACCTGCCGGCCGGCCCGGTGTTCGGCCTGGCCCGGCGGGTCGTGCGGGACCGGGCCCAGGCCGAGGAGGTCGCGCAGGAGGTCCTGGCCGTGGTGTGGCGCACCGCGTCTCGATACGACCGGACGCGGGGCAGCGCCCTCTCATGGGTGATGACCATGGCCCACCGCCGCTCGGTGGACCGGGTCCGGTCCGCGCAGGCCTCGGCCGGGCGGGTGGCCGCCGGGCGTCCGTCCGCCTGACGGGTGATGCGCGCCGCCGCCCGGTTGGGCGAGGGTTGCTCCCATGAGCGTTTACGAGACCGAGCGGCTGACCGTCCGCCTGTGGACCCACGACCAGAGCGACCTCGACCGGATGGCCGACCTCTACTCGCGCCCGGAGGTCACCCGCTGGCTGCCGCCCTTCCCCGCCTTCGAGGCGGCGCCGGCGGTGGACGGCTGGCGGGACTTCCACGAGCGGGACCGCCGGTTCGGATCCTGGGCGGTCGAGGTCCGCGACACCGGGGTGGCCGCCGGGACCGTGCTGTTCCGGCCGATCCCGGGAGGGGAGGGGGAGATCGAGGTGGGCTGGCACTTCCACCCCGACTCCTGGGGGAACGGCTACGCCACCGAGGCGGCCCGTGGCGCGGTCGAACGCGGTTTCGCCGCCGGGCTGGAGGAGGTCTACGCCCTGACGATGCCGGGCAACGAGGCGTCCATCGCCGTCTGCCGGCGGCTCGGGATGACCCCGCTCGGCCGGACCCGGCGCTTCTTCGACCTGGAGTCGGAGATGTTCCACCTCCCCCGGACGGCCGCAGGCCTTCCCTGAACACCCGTTCCCCGGACGGCCGCAGGCTTCCCCGAACACCCCGTCCCCGGACGGCCCCCGGAGGTCCCGGGGTCCCGGGTGCCCGATCCTTCGTGCCCTCCGGAGGTTTCCCGAGGTAACGGCTCCCCGGGACCTGCGGGAGCTTGCCGGAGCACCGGCCTCCCGAGACTCCTGGAGGTTTTCCCGGGTCACTGCCGGAAGGTGTCAGTGACCCGGCCCTACGGTCCTGCCATGGCCTTCCACCGCAAACAACTCCGCGTGCCCGTCCCGGCCGTCGCCGCTGGACGTCACGTCAAGCGATACCACGTCAACCTCGACGGCTCCGAGATCGACCGGGCCCGCCAGGAGGCCGCCTACGCCTTCCTGCCGGGCCTGCTGCCCCGCCCCGACGGCACCCCGGCCGCCACGTTCACCGTGCTGCACGATACAGCGAACGGCATCTTCCTCAACGCCTACAGCTGGTACTGGGACAACGTCCTGTACTGCAGGACCGCGGCCGCCGGGATCCCCTTCCTCGGCTGCCCGGACGAGGACTACACCCACTGGGTGGAGCTGGCCGAGCCGCTGATCGGCTGCGTCTGGGAGCTGCCCCCCATCGAGCACGAGCGCTCCGCCTGGATCCGCCACGTCCTGCGGCCGGACGAGCCGGACCTCGACGCCTACCTCGCCGACCTGCTCCCCGAGGGCCCCATCGGCTAGCCGTTCTCCCCCGTCCGGGGCCGGTCCGCCGCGGACGGGAACGCGGCGCGGGCGCGGCCAAGGGCAGAAAGCCGGGGAAACCGGCGGGGAAGCCGGCGCGGCGCGGATTGATGCCGGCTCCGCGACGTGCGAGCGTCGAGGACGACGACGCCCCCGCGAAGACAGGGAAAGGAAGCACGGTATGGACCACCACGAGCTCCGGCGGCGGTTCGCAGCCCTGAACACCGCTCATCTGGCGGATGCGTGCATTCGCGCCCGGATCCCGGTACGGTGCGCGCCCGCGAGCCTGCACGCCGTCGTGCCCGGCAGCCGCCTGGCCGGGCGCGTGGTTCCCGCCCGGCATGTCGGCAGCGTCGACGTTTTCCTGGAGGCGTTCGAGAGGGCCGCGCCCGGCGACGTGCTGGTGGCCGACAACGGCGGACGTCTCGATGAGGCGTGCGTCGGCGATCTGGTGGTTCTGGAGGCTCAGGCCGCCGGGCTGGCGGGGATCGTGATCTGGGGGCTGCACCGCGACACGGCCGACATACGGGCGATCGGGCTGCCGGTCTTCAGCCTGGGAGCGGTCCCCACCGGTCCGCTCCGCCTCGACGTCCGCCCCCGGGACGTGCTGGAGTCCGCCACGGTGGGAGATTCCACGGTGGGCCGTGAGGACCTGGTCCTGGGCGACGACGACGGGGTGCTCTTCGTGCCGGCCGCCCGGGCCGAGGACCTCTTCGCGCTCGCGGAGACGATCCGCGACACCGAGCGGCGCCAGGCCGAGCAGATCCGCGCGGGTGTCTCCCTGCGCAGTCAGGTGCGCTTCGACACCTACCTCGTGCAGCGCCGGCAGGCGCCCTCCCTGAGCTTCCGCGACCATCTGCGGGCTGTGGGCGGGGCCGTCGAGGAATGACCGCGCGCCGCGGCGGGGTGAGCGGCAGCCCGGCGGCGCGTCCTGGCGGACCGCGTCCGGGACCCCGGGCCGCGCGCGTCCGGATACGCGAGCCCGGCCGGTCCGGGCCTCCATGAGGAACGGACCCGTGGACGCCTCCTGCGGCGTCCACGGGTCCGTTCGCCCGGTGTCGGCCCGGTGTCAGAAGGTGGAGACGTTGAGCAGCTTCTCCTTGATGCCGTCAGGGTCGTCGGCGTTGTTCCAGTTGGTGGTGCCCGCCGCCTGGAGCGCGGACTTCACCGCCGCCGGCGTCGCCGCCGGATGCGTGGCCTTGTAGAGGGCCGCTCCACCGGCGACGTGCGGGCTGGCCATCGAGGTGCCCGAGATGGTGCTGGTGCCGCTGCTCCTCCAGGTGGACAGGATGCACACGCCCGGGGCGATGATGTCCACGTCGGCGCCGTAGTTGGAGAAACCGGCGAACGTGTCGTCGACGTCGCTGCGGCAGGTGGACGCCGCCCCGCCACCGGGAAGCCCGTTGAAGTCGGCCAGCGCGCTGACCGTTATGACCTCGTCGTACGCCGCGGGCACGTGGTTGGCCGCGTCGTCGGTCTCGTTGCCGGCCGCGACCACGAAGGTCACGCCCGCCGCGACGGCGGCGCAGATCGCCCGGTGCATGGCGTCGTTGTTGGTGTTGCCGCAGTTGCCGTCGTCGGCGCCGAGGCCGCCGAGGCTCATGTTCGCGACCTCGATCTCGGAGGCGTGGGCGGTGACGTAGTCGATGCCGCAGATCACCTGCGACCAGCTGCCGCCGCCGCTGTTGTTCAGCACGCGCACCGGCCACAGGCGGGCGCCGGGTGCCACGCCGACGACGGAGCTGGTGTTGTCCAGCGCCCCGACCGTGCCCGCCACATGTGTTCCGTGGCCGTGGCCGTCGTTGGCGCTCGTGCCGGTGTTGCAGTTCTTGGCGCCCGCGGTGTAGACGTTCAGGTCGGGGTGGTTGAGCTGGATGCCGGTGTCGATGATCGCCACATCGACGTTGACCCGCGTGTCCACGCCGTTGATGGCGGCGGTGGGGCTGAGTTCGGCGTCGACCCGGTTGACCCCCGTGGGCAGCGTCTGGGCGTTGATCGACACCACCCCGTCGGGCTGCACGAACTGCACCTGCGGGTCGCGGGCGACGGCGGCGGCCGCGGTGGCGCTCATCTTCGCCGAGTAGCCGCGGAGCGCGTGGTTGAAGATCTTGTCCACCGCGGCGCCGCGGGAACGTGCCTGGGTGCCGGCGAAGGACGAGGGGTCTGTGCCGTCCCGCAGTACGACGATGTAGTCGCCGACAGGGTCCGGTGCGGCGGCGATCGCGGCTGTGGCCGGGATCGCCGTCATAGCGAGGGCACTCGCGAAGAGAGCTGTGAGGAGCGTTTTGCGCATGGGGGATCCTCCACTCTGCTGCCCGGTTGGGCAGGCAAAGTTGAGATTGACACGTTAAGTCATGGCTTTCTATAAGCTGAGTCAAGTATTTATTGTGATATTTATATAAAAAAATTGAAGTAGTCATATGTCAACGTAAATAGCCCAGGCCGGAAATGACGCGTGCCGGGGCACGGGTCAGGTGGAGAGCTGGTCCAGGGCCCTGACCAGGGCGGCGGCGCTCAGGTCCCGGAGGGGGGCGTAGTCCTCCTCGGGGTACTGGCGGGGGCCGTTCTCCACCAGGATGATCAACGCGAGATAGAGGCGGTAGAGGGTGATCCGGGCACGGGCGGAGTCGGTGAACTCCACCACGCCGCCCGCCTCCCGGTATCCCGCCACGAGCTCGTCGGACTCGTCCAGCTCGCCGAAGATCGTCGGCGTGACGAAGTCGGCCAGCGGGTCGCCCCAGAACGCCCGCTCGTGGTCGATGATCGCCTGGATGCGCGGGCTGTCGCCGGGGGTCAGGAAGACGTTGCCCGGCCAGACGTCGAAGTGGACCAGGGAGGGCGTCCTCACCTCCTCCAGCACGCCCGCGCTCGCCGCGATCACCGCCGAGATCTCCGCCGCGGGCCTCGGCAGCGGCGTCGCGTAGCGGCGCGCGTCCGCCAGGATCGCGCCGGTCATCGCGAGGAAGGCCGCTCGCCAGGTGTCGCCGGTCAGGCCCGCGTGCGGGTAGCCGTAGACGTCGCCGGTGACCGCGTTCAGCCGGGCCAGATGGCCGCCCAGCTCCCGGCGGAGCGCCCGCTGGTCCGCGTCGGCCGGCGTGACCTGGTTCCACGGCACCCCGCCGAGAGCGGCCAGGACCAGGTAGTCGCCGCCCAGCACCGGATCGTCGAACCCGGCGCACAGCAGCTCGGGTCCCGGCACGCCGGCCGGCCCGGCCAGGCGGTAGACCATCGCCTCGGTGCGCAGCAGGTTGCGTTCGTAGCGCAGCTGCTCCAGCTCCGGCGGGGGCGACAGCTTGAGCACCACCTCGCGGCCGTCCTCCAGCGTCAGCCGCCAGACGGCGTTGGCGAAGCCGTCGGCCAGCTCCGCGGAGGCGGTGATCCCGGTGCCGAGGGCCCGCCGCGCCAGCGCGTCGAGCTCGGCGGCGGTGAGCGGGCGCTTGGTCCTGCTGTCCATCGCGGTATCTCAGACCGGGGAGATCGTCCAGGAGGTCTCGATCTTGTCGCCGGGTTGGAGCACGACCAGGTCGGTGCCCGAGTTGAAGGCGTCCGGCGGGCAGGTCATCGGCTCGACGGCCAGCCCGGAGTGGCCGAGCCCGGTCCCGGTGCACACCTGGACCCAGGGCAGCTTCGCGGCGTCCCAGCGCATCTCGACCCCGCCGTCCGGGCCGCTCACCCGCACCCGGGCCAGCCCGTCGGCGTCCGGGACGATGCCGGTGAAGGCGTGGTCCACGGCGGTGTCGCCGACCGTGCGCCCGGTCGTGAAGTCGTACGGCGTGCCGGAGACGTCCTCCAGGGAGCGCGGCAGCAGCCGGTCGTCCACCAGCAGCACCTTGGTGGCGGGCACGTGCAGCTCGTAGCCCTCGACGTCGCCCGGCAGCAGCCACGGGTGCGGGCCGCAGCCGTAGGGGGCGGGGCCGTCGCCGAGGTTCTCGGCGGTCAGGGTGGTGGTCAGTCCGTCGGGGGAGAGGGAGTAGAGCACCTGCAGGGCGACGGTGAACGGATAACCGGGGGACGGGGTGATCGTGTACGCCAGCCGTACGAAACCGTGCTCGTCCTCCACGGCGAGCCACTCCACCGCCTCCCAGTCGACCTCGGCGACCAGTCCGTGGATGGCGGTGCCCCTGTCCTCCTCGTTCGCCACGAGCCGGTGGGTCTCGCCCTCGAAGGTGTAGCGGGCGTCGGCGACCCGGTTGGGCCAGGGGGCGAGCAGGGTGCCGCTGTAGTAGGGGATCGGCTCGTCTGCCTGCCAGCTCGTCACCAGGTCGCGCTCACCGTGTCGGAGCACGCGCAGGGCCGCGGCCCGCTCGCTGATCTCGGCGTGCATGGTGCCGCTGCGGAGGGTGAACTGCCGGGACACGGGAGTCCTTTCGCCGGGGGAGTGAGGAGGGGACGGACACGATCTGCTCGAAGTTATACAGGCCGGGGCGCCCCCGTTACGCGGAGGCCCGCTCGACCAGATGGGTGTCGAGTATCACCACGGGCTGCTCCAGATGCTCGCCGTTGATGCGGGCGACGAGGAGGTGGGCCATCTGGCGGCCCATCGCCTCGGTCGGCTGGTGCACGGTGGTGAGCGCGGGGGAGGAGTGCGATCCGGCGGGGGAGTCGTCGAACCCGATCACCGCGACGTCCCCGGGGATCTCCTTGCCCTCCTCCCGCAGCACCCGGATCGCGCCCAGCGCCATCGGGTCGGAGGCGGTGAACACCGCGTCGACGTCGGGGGCGGCGGACAGGAGCTTGCGCATGGCGACGATGCCGCTCTCCTCGCTGAAGTCGCCGTACGCCACGATCTCGGTCATGCCGGTGGCGAGCAGCGCGTCACGGTAGCCCGCGAGCCGGTCCACACCCACCCCCATGTCCTGCGGACCCGCGATGGTGGCGATCCGGCGGCGGCCCTTGCCCAGCAGGTATTTGACCGCCTGCCTGGCGCCGGCCCGGTTGTCCACGTCGACGTAGCTGTAGGGGGTGAGGCCGACGGGGCGGCCGCCGATGACCGTCGGCACGCCCATCGCCTCCAGCCGCCCGGGCAGCGGGTCGGCGCCGTGCAGCGAGATCAGCAGCACCCCGTCGACGTGCTGCCCGGTCAGGTAGTGCTCCAGCCGCTCGTGGTCCTGCGGCGTCTGGGCCATCGCCAGGATGAGTTGCAGACCGGTCTCGGACAGGGCCGAGCCGATGCCGCGGATGGTCCCGGCGAAGTAGGGTTCGTCGAAGACGCGTAACTCCGACTCCGAGACCACCAGCGCGACCGTGTCGGTGCGCCGGGTGACCAGCGCGCGGGCCGCCCGGTTCGGGACGTAGCCCAGCTCCTGGATCGCCTGCTGGACCGCGCCGCGGGCCTTCTCGCTCACCTTCGGTGAGCCGTTGATGACCCGCGACACCGTGCCGCGGCCGACACCGGCCAGGGCCGCGACCGCCTCAAGCGTCGGACGACGGTCGCCGTTCATGTTCCTCGCCCCCATGGAAGATTCGCTGACCCCTTATTCTGCCGGACCGCTCAGGCCTCCACGCCTGATTGTCCCGGCATACCAGAGAGCGCTCTCTTTGGGAATTCTCAGCTGTGTCCCGTAGTCGACGCGCACCAGCCCGAAGCGTTTGCCGTACCCCCACGCCCACTCGAAGTTGTCCATCAGCGACCAGGCGAAGTAGCCCTCCAGCGGCACCCCGGCCTCGATCGCGGCGTGGCAGGTGCGCAGGTGGGCGTCGATGTAGTTCAGGCGCTCGCGGTCGTGCACGACGCCGTCGGCGCCCACGACGTCGTCGAAGGCCGCGCCGTTCTCGGAGATGACCAGCGGGATCCGCGGGTACTCCCGGGCCACCCGCAGCAGGAGCTCGTGCAGCCCGCTGTCGTCGATCTCCCAGCCCATCGCGGTGACCGGCCGGCCGCCCTCGACGAACGACACGTCCTCGCTGCCGACCCACGGCGATCCGGTGCCGGTGGGGGCCGCCGCGGCCGACGCCGCGCCGCCGGGGGTGCCCGAGACGGTGAAGCGGCTGTAGTAGTTGATCAGGAGCATGTCCAGCGGGGCGGAGATGACCTCCATGTCCCCGTCCTGGACGAACCCGGTCATCTCGGCGAGGTCCGCCAGGACGTCGGCCGGGTACTCGCCCTTCAGCAGCGCGTCCAGGAAGAAGCGGTTCTGCAGGCCGTCGATGCGGCGGGCGGCGTCCAGGTCGGCCTCGGAGCCGGTCTGCGGCGAGATCGCGTAGAGGTTGACGCTGCCGCCGATCCTGCTGTCGGCCCGCTGGGCGCGCATGGCCGAGGTGGCCAGGCCGTGCGCGAGGAGGAGGTGGTGGGCGGCGCGCACCGCCTGCGCCGGCTCGCGCCGCCCGGGGGCGTGCTCACCGGAGGCGTATCCCAGGAACGCCGCGCACCACGGCTCGTTGACCGTGCTCCAGTTGCGGACCCGGTCGCCGAGCGCGTCGTGTACGGCCGCCGCGTAGTCGGCGAAGCGCTTCGACGTCTCCCGTGACGGCCAGCCGCCCGCGTCCTCCAGGGCCTGCGGCAGGTCCCAGTGGTAGAGCGTCACCCACGGGTCGACGCCGCTCGCCAGCAGCTCGTCGACCAGCCGGCTGTAGAAGTCGATGCCCTTGGAGTTGATCGCGCCGCTGCCGTCGGGCTGGATCCGGGGCCAGGAGACGGAGAAGCGGTAGGCGCCCAGGCCGAGGTCGGCCATCATCCGGACGTCGTCGCGGTAACGGTGGTAGTGGTCGATGGCGACGTCGGCGTTCTCGCCGTTGACCACCCGGCCGGGCTGCTGGACGAAGGTGTCCCAGATGGATCGGCCGCGGCCGTCCTCGGAGACGGCGCCTTCGATCTGGTAGGCGGAGGTGGCCGCGCCCCAGACGAAGCCTGTCGGGAACACCAGATCCGGGGTCTGAATCCGCGTCTCTTGCGTGGTCATGCCTTGACCGCACCTTCCATGAGGCCGCCGACGATCTGGCGACCGAACGCGACGAAAACGATGAACAGGGGGAGGACCGAGGCCGCCGTGCCGGTGAACAACATGACGTAGTCGGTGCCGTGGGCCTGGTTGAGCGCGGCGATCGAGGTCTGCACCACCGGGTTGTCCGGGTTCAGGACGATCAACGGCCACATGAACTCGTTCCAGGTCTGCATGAAGACCAGCAGTGCCAGTACGGCCATGCCGGGACGGAGCGCGGGCAGGATGACGTTCGCGTAGATGCGCATGGTGGAGGCGCCGTCGACGCGGGCCGCCTCGACGAGCTCGTCCGGCACCGCCTGGGTGGCGTACTGGGTCATCATGAAGACCCCGAACCCGTTGACCAGGAAGGGCAGGATCACCGCCTTGAGCTGACCGGTCCAGCCGAGAGTGACCATGAGCTCGTACAGCGGCACCACGCCCATCTGCTGGAGCGGGACCATCATCGTCACCAGGATCAGGCCCAGCAGGATCTTGCTGCCCCTGAAACGGAGCTTGGCGAAGGCGAAGCCGGCCAGGGTGGAGATGAGCACGACCGACAGGGTCACGGTGACCGAGACGATGGCCGAGTTGACCAGGCCGGTGAGGAAGTAGGCGTCCTCGGTGGCCAGCAGCCGCTCGACGTTCTCACCGAGGTGCCCGCCGGGCAGCAGCGGCGGCGGGACGTCGATCGCCTCCTCGTTGGTCCGCGTGGCCATGATGAACATGTAGTAGATCGGGAAGGCCGACAGCACGAGGGCGACGGCGAGGACGACCTTCGTCAGCGGGCCGGCGTCCCAGATGCGGTTGCGGGCCTCCGGCTGCGCGGGGCGCCGCCGGGTCTGGATCGCCGTCACTTGGAACCCCCGATGCGGCGGGTGAAGGAGTAGTTGATGAGCGTGCCGATGAGGATCAGCGCGAACAGCAGCCAGGCGGCGGCCGCGGCGTAGCCGAAGTCGAAGTCGCGGAACGCCTCCTTGACGATGAACATCGCCACGGTCTGGTACTGGCCGGTGGCGCCGCCGGCCATCGTCGGGTTGCCGTCGAACATGACCGGTTCGGTGAACAGCGTCAGTCCGCCGATGGTCGAGATGAACACGGTGAAGATGATCGTCGGGCGCAGCATCGGGATGGTGATCTGCCAGAACTGCCGCCGCGCCGTGGCGCCGTCGATGGCCGCGGCCTCGTAGAGATCCTTGGGGATGGTCTGCATCGCGGCGAGCAGGATGATCGCGTTGTAGCCGGTCCAGCGCCAGTCGATCATCGTGGAGATCGCGATCCACGAGGACCACTTCTCGTTCTGCCAGTTGATCGTGTCGACGCCGAAGAGGCCGAGGAACCAGTTGATCATGCCGTAGTCGCGCCCGTAGAGCTGGGTGAAGACGACGGCGACGGCGACGACGGAGGTGATCAGCGGCAGCAGCACGCCGAGGCGGAAGAAGAGCCGGCCCCGGATGCGCTTGTTGAGCGCGTTGGCGAGGATCAGGGCGAGGACGAGCTGCGGGACCGTCGACATGACGAACATCCCGAGCGTGTTGATCACCGCGTTCCAGAAGGCCTCGTCGGTGATCAGGGAGACGTAGTTGTCGATCCCGATGAAGGTCTTGTCCCCGGCGAGCTCCCAGTCGTGCAGCGACACCCAGAGGGTGTAGCCGAGCGGGAAGACGCCGAAGACGGCGAAGAGCAGGAAGTAGGGGGAGACGAGGAAATAGGGAGTCGCCCGGAGGTCGAACCTGGCGAGTCCGCCGCCGCTCCCTCCCGGGCCCCGGTGCCCGGACGGCCGGCGGGGGCCGGGCCGGGCCGGGGCCGGGGTGTCGACGTGCAGGGTCATGTCCAGCCTTTCAGCGATGGGCAGGCGACCGGCCCGGCGGCGGGGAAGCCGCCGGGCCGGTGCGGATCGGGAAGGTGATCAGCCCGCTGCCTTGACGCCGGCCTCGAGGAACTTGGTCCAGGCCTGGTCGTAGGGGACCGAGCCCTGGTCCATGCCCTCCAGGACCTTCTCCACGGAGGTCTTCACCTGGGCGTGCTTCTCACCGAGGAAGGTGGGGAGCAGGTCCTTGACCGAGGCGCCGAAGATCTGGCCGGTGGGCGCGTCGTTGAAGAACGCGTTCTTCAGCTCGCTGACCGCCGGGTCCTGCTGCGCGGGGATGGAGCTCGGGAAGGCCGCGGCCTCCTGGAAGGCCATGACGTGGCCCTCCTTGCCGGTGAGGTAGTTGAGGACCTCGGCGGCCTCCTTGGGGTGCTTGCTCTGCTTGGGCACCGCGAGGTAGGAGCCGCCCCAGTTGCCGGCGCCGCCGGGCACCGCCGCGACGTCCCACTTGCCCTTGTTGGAGTCACCGGCCGCGCCGGAGACCACGCCGAGCATCCAGGCCGGGCAGCCCATCGCGGCGAACCCGCCCTTCTTGATGGCGGCGTTCCACGGCGGGGTGAAGGAGGCGAGCTTGGCGGTCAGACCGGCCTCGCTGAAGCTCTTCACCGTGTCGAAGGAGGTCTTGATGGCCGGGTTGCTCTCGATGACGAGCTGGTTGCTCTTGTCGAAGTAGGAGACGTTGCCGTTCTTCGGCGCCTCCTGCGACAGGATCACGTTGTAGAGGGTGTTCGGGCCGTCGAGGAACTTGGGGTCGCCCTTGCCGGGGTTGGCGGCCTGGAACTTCTTGCCGACCTCCATGAAGGCGTTCCAGTCCGGCCAGAGCTTGCCGACCTCCTCGCGTTCGGTGGGCAGTCCGGCCTTCTTGAACAGGTCCGCGCGGTAGCACATGGTCATGCCGCCGATGTCGGTGCCCAGGGCGAACAGCTTGTTGTCGGCGTTGATGCCGTTGTCCCACTTCGCCGCGGGGAAGTCGGCCTTGCGGCTGTCCAGCCCGTACGCGGCGAGGTCGGTGAAGAACTGCGGACGGGCCTTCATGAGGCCCATCGCGCCCTCGTCCAGGGCGATGATGTCGGCCGCGCCGCTGCCGGCCTGCAGGCGCTGGAGCAACTGGGGCAGGTAGACGTCCTCGAAACGGTCCGTCAGGTTCTGGTACTTGACCTGGATGTTCGGGTGCGCGGCGTTCCACGTCTCCACGGCCTTGTCGTAGCCGAAGTTCTCGCCGCCGCCGAAGGTGTGCACGGTGATGGTCACCGGCTCGGCCGCGGCCGGCGCGGAGCCGCCGCCGGCAGCGGGCTTGGCGTCGTCACTCGAACCGCAGGAAGTGATCGCCAGGGCGGTGGCGGCCATGACCGCGACCGCGGCCAGCTTGCCCTGCCGCTTGTTGTTCAACATTCCGGACCCCTCTCAGGTGGTCGCCCGAATCGATGGGAGGTGACATCGCGGATCGGTCCCCGACAAACGCGATCGGCGATGGGGTGGTTCCTCAATGTGCTTTGGGAGCGCTCCCACGAAGAGTGGACGATGGGCAACCGAAACGTCAATATGTCGAAACTCAACCGTTACATCCGACTCGTCCAGGGGGGATGAACGAGCACATAGTTCAGCAAACCTCTCAGAGAGGTGTTTGGGAGCGCTCCCATCGTATAGTGACACCCTGGGACATTCCGTACGTCCAGGCCTGCACGGAGGGGCGGCCACACTGGAGGGGGGATCCGCGGCGTAGCCACCATCTCGGTGGCCGTCGTGCTTCGCGGGCCGGCTCGTCCTGGGCGGCGAGTCCTTGGCGGGGCCGCGCCCGTCCTGAAGAACACACGGCGCGCAGTGGAGCGGCAGACCCGTCAGGGCCGGACGGCAGCCGGTGCCGCGGCGAACGCGCCATCGCCACCGGCCGATGCGGCCGGTGGCGATGGCGTGCTCGTCCTGGGGCGTGTCTCCGGCCGTTCAGCACCCCTCGATCGAGCAGGCCGGAAATGGCGCAAGGTGCTCTTCCTGTCTGGTCGCGGCTCTGTCGATGGCCTCGTGCAGTGCGGCCCGGCTGGGCATGCCCTCGATCCTGATGTCCTCGATGAGGATCGTGGGGACGGCGGTGATACGGTGCGCGGCGGCCTCGGCCAGCGCCGCTCGGTGGGCTTGGGCGTACCGGCCGCTCTCCAGCGCGGCACGGTAGGCGGTGGCGGGCAGCCCGAGCCCGGCGGCCAGCTTCTCCAGCACGTCGAGGTCGCCGATGTCGAGCCCGTCTTCGAAGAAGGCCCGCAGCATGCGGTCGTTGTAGGCGTCGGCGAGGTGGTGCTCCTTGGCGAACTGGTAGCCCTCGAAGGCCAGGCGGGTGTAGGGCTGCGGCGAGACGTCCGGCAGCCGGATGGCGACGCCCATGGTCCTGGCCATCGGGTAGACCGCCCGCGACCAGATGCCGCGCAGGTAGTCGCCTTCCGGGCGCAGCGTGGGGGTGGGCTCGGGCCGCAGCTCGAACGGCATCCACTCGACGGCGACGTCGTGGCCGGCGGCGGCTTCGGCGAGCGGCTGCTTGGCCAGCAGGCAGAAGGGGCAGACGTAGTCGGACCAGACCTTGATACGTACAGTCATGACGAAATCCCTTTCAGCGGGCGAGCCAGGCGCGGAACGGCTCTTGTGCGCCTTCGACGGGCAGGTGCAGCGGGGACAGCCGCCACTGCTCGACGGGGACGGCGAACAGGTCGTAGGAGGAGGCGTAGTCGAAACCGGCGGCCGCGGCGGCGTGCCGGTCGGCGGCGAAGACGATCCGGCCGACCCCGGACCACAGGGCGGTCACATAGCAGAGCGGGCAGGGCTCGCCCGAGGCGAGCAGCGTGGCGCCGACGAGGGCGTGCGGCCCGTGTTCGCGGGCCGCCTCGCGCAGGGCGACGATCTCGGCGTGCGCGGTCGGGTCGCGGTGTGCCCTGACCTGGTTGACGCCCGTGCCGAGCACGGTTGCGGTGTCGTCTGCGACGAGCCCGGCGAACGGGATGCCGCCGGCGTGGACCTCGGCGGTGGCCAGGGCGACGGTCTGGGTCAGGCGTTCGGTGAGCCATTGCGGTTCGGTGGCGTTCGGCATCGTGGATCAGATCCCTGCGGCGATCTTGTTTGCATGTACGTGCAAGTTCCTGACGGGACAGAATGTTGCATGTACATGTATGCTTCTGTCAAGCCGGTCCCAGGAAAGATCGGGAAGGCCGTACGAACGAGGAGGTCTCATGACTGCCGCAGTCCCCGCCCCGGTTGCCGCCCCGCCCGTCTCGGACCTCGCCGCGACCTGGCAGCACATCCTCCTGCTGCACGCCCGCGTGGAGAGCAGACTCGCCGCCGCGCTGCAGCGAAGGCACGGCGTCGGCCTGTCGGAGTTCCGGGCGCTGGGCCATCTCGCCGCCTCCCCCACCGCCGAGCTGCGCATGCAGGAGCTGGCCGACAAGATCGGGCTCAACCAGAGCTCGGTGACCCGCCTGGTCGCCCGGCTGAGCGCGGCGGACTTCGCCGTCCGGGATCTGTGCCCGGACGACAAACGCGGCGTCTACACGGTCATCACCGAGACGGGCCGGACGAGATACGCCGAGGCGAGCCGCACCTATGAGGAGACGCTGAACGCCGCCGTG
>NZ_FOQY01000020.1:0-143663 GCF_900113865.1 Streptosporangium canum
GGCTGCGAGTCCTACAAGCCGAGCAACCTCAGCCTCCTGCTCTGCCACTAACCCGTTCACACCCCCAAGAAGTGAGGTAATCCCATGGTTCTTCTCGACCTCCAGACCCTGGAAGCTCCCGGCGGCGGCCACGGCGGCGGCGGTGGCAGCACCCTGACCGTCCTGGGCTGCGAGTCCTACAAGCCGAGCAACCTCAGCCTCCTGCTCTGCCACTAGTGGACCGGGTGCCCGGGACGGCCAGCGACGGCGGCCGTCCCGGGCACCGCCCTTTCCCCCAGGAGGAACGAGCCAAGGAGGACCGAGCGGTGCGGACGGCAGATCGGCTGGTGCTCCAGACCGTACGGCGTGGTGGCCCCTGGCTGGGCGTCCTCGCCCTCACCTCCGTCGCCGGCTCCGTCGCGGAGCTGGCACTCCCCGCCGTCCTGGGCAGGACGGTCGACAGCCTCGTCGCCGCCGAGCCGGCGAGCGGGGCCTGGCTGGGCGTCTGCGCCGCGATCGTGGTCGTGGCGGTGGTCTGTGACACCCTCGGCGTCTGGGGCGCCGGCGCCGGCGGCGCCCAGGTCTCGGCGTGGCTGCGCCACCGGATCCTGCGGCACGTCCTCGGGGTCGGCCCCGCGATGACTCGCCGGTTCCCCGAAGGGGACCTGGTCACCCGGATAGGCGTGAACGCCGAGGAGGCCGGACGCGCGCCGGAGGCGATCGTCACCGGGGCGGCGCTGGTCATCCCCACCGCGGGCAGCATCGTGGCACTCTCCCTCATCGACTTCTGGCTGACCCTGACCCTGGTCGCCGGCCTCACCCTCATCGCGCTCGTGCTCCGGGCGTTCTTCCACGCGACCACCTCGATCGCCGGCGGCTACCAGGAGGCCCAGGGCGACATCGCCGCCCGCCTGGTCGACGCCCTCGCCGGAGCCCGGACGATCGCCGCGGCCGGCACCGCCGCCCAGGAGAAGTCACGGGTGCTCACCGCGCTTCCCCGGCTGCGCGCCCATGCCATGGACATGTGGCGGGCCAACGCCCGAGCCGGTGTCCAGGCGGGCGCCGTGGTGCCGCTGCTGGAGGTGGCCGTGCTGGGAGTGGGCGGCCTGCGCCTGGCGGCCGGTGACCTCACGGTCGGCGAGCTGTACTCCGCCGCCCGTTACGCCGTGCTCGGAGCCGGCCTCGGCGCCGCGCTGAGCTACGTCAACCGGCTGACCCGGGCCCGCGCGGCCGCCGGCCGGGTCGTCGAGCTGATCGGCGAGAGTCCGAGAACGTACGGCGGGCAGTCATTGGGCCCCGGCCCCGGCACCCTGGAGCTGCGCGGCGTCGCCGCGGACGGTCTCGGCGACGTCGACCTCGTCGTCCCCGGCGGATGCGCGGTGGCCGTGGTCGGCCGGTCCGGCAGCGGCAAGTCGCTGCTGGCCGCCCTCGCCGGCCGCCTGGTGGACCCCCCGCGCGGGACGGTCCGCCTCGACGGCGTGCCGCTGCCCGCCCTCTCCCCCGAGGCGCTGCGCCGAGCCGTCGGCTACGCCTTCGAGCGCCCCGTCCTGGTGGGCGACACCGTCGCCGACGCCATCGGCCTCGGCCTCGACCGCCCCGCCCCGGAGGCCGTGCGCGCGGCCGCCCGCGCAGCGTGCGCCGACACCTTCGTCCGGCGGCTCCCGCTGGGATACGACACCCCTCTGGAGGAGGCTCCGATGTCGGGTGGTGAGAGACAGCGGATCGGCCTGGCCCGTGCCTTCGCGCACGGGGAACGCCTGCTCATCCTGGACGACGCCACCTCCAGCCTGGACACCGTCACCGAACGGCAGGTCAGCGGGGCGCTCGCCGGCGAGCTGCGCGGCCGTACGCGGCTGATCGTGGCCCACCGGGTCGCGACCGCCGCGGCGGCCGACCGGGTGATCTGGCTGGACGGCGGCCGGGTGCGCGCCTACGACAGGCACCGCGTGCTGTGGGACGACCCCGGCTACCGCGCCGTCTTCCAGGTGGACGCCCCGTGAACCGGCCGATCCGCCGGGCGCTGCGGCGGGATCCGTACCAGCTGATCCGGCTCGGCGTCTGGTCCGTCGCGGAGACCGCGCCCGCTCTCATCATCGGCCTCGCCATCGCGCGGGCGATCGACGAGGGCTTCGCCGCCGGCCGGCCGGGCACCGGCTTCGCCTGGCTGGCCGTGCTCGCCGGCGCCTGGCTGGTCGCCGCGGCCGGCGCCCGGCAGGTCGTGCTGGCCGTCGCCTCCATCGTGGAGCCGTTCCGGGAGGATCTGCTCGGCCATGTCGTCGAGAGCACGCTGAACCGGTCGGCCGTGTCCGGGCGGGGGCCGGACACGGCGGCGGTGGCCCGGTCGAACCTGCAGGTCGAGCTGGCCCGTGACGCCTTCGCCTCCGTCATCACGGTCGTCAGGTCCTTCGTCTTCACCGTGGTGAGCGTGGTGCTCGGCCTGACGGCGCTGATACCGCAGGTGCTCGTGCTGGTGCTGCCGCCGTTCGTCGTCGGCCTCGGCCTGTTCCTGCTGTCGCTCCCGGCCCTGGCCCGGCGGCAGCGGGCGTTTCTCCTGGCCGACGAGCGCACCGCACAGGCGGTCACCGCCGTGACCGGCGGGCTGCGCGACATCGCCGCCTGCGTGGCGGGCGACCGGGTGGCCGCGCGGGTCGGCCGGCAGGTGACGGAGCAGGCGGGCGCGGGGCGCTCGCTGGCCAGGGTGACCGCCCTGCGCACGCTGTCGCTGGCGGTGGGGGGCTGGCTGCCGGTCCTGCTCGTGCTCGCCGGCACCCCCTGGCTGCTGCGCCAGGGGGCCGGGGCCGGGGTGATCCTCGGCGCGCTGGCCTACATCACGCAGTCGCTGGCCCCGGCGCTCGGCAACCTCGTGGAGGGCCTGGGCATCAGCGGGGTACGGCTGCGCGTCTCGCTCGGCCGCATCCTGCGCTCGGACGATCCCGCCCGCCCGGCGGCCGGACGGGACGCCGCCCGCGACGCGGGGGTCCGGCTGCGCGGGGTGACGTTCGCCTACGGACCGCACGCGGAACCGGTGATCTCCGATCTTGACCTGTCCGTCCCCGACGGGGACCACATCGCCGTGGTGGGGCCCAGCGGCATCGGCAAGTCCACGCTCGCCGCGCTCGTCACGGGCGTGCTCCGGCCGGACGCGGGGCGGATCCTGGTCGGCGGCGTGCCTGCCGACCGGCTCGACCCGGCCCACCGGGTGCTCATCCCCCAGGAGGCCTACGTCTTCCGGGGCTCCCTCATGGAGAACCTCACCTATCTGGCCCCGGCGTCGCGGGACGCCGTGGAGGAGGCCGTGACGGCGGTCGGCCTGACCGCCGTGGTGGAGCGGCTGGGCGGTTACTCCGCCGAGATCCGTTCCGGCCTGCTGTCGCCGGGCGAGCGCCAGCTCGTCGCCCTGGCCCGCGCCTACCTGACCCCGGCCCGCCTGGTGATCCTCGACGAGGCGACCTGCCATCTGGATCCGGTGGCCGAGGCCCGTGCGGAGGAGGCGTTCGCCCGCCGCGACGGCACCCTTCTCGTCATCGCCCACCGGCTGACCTCGGCGCTGCGCGCCCGGCGGATCCTCGTCATGGACGGCACGAGCGTCCGGCTGGGAGGGCACGCGGAGATGCTCGCCGCCTCACCGCTCTACGCGGACCTGGTCGGCCACTGGAACCCCACGGACACGCAGGAGCTGGTGCCATGATCTACCCGCCCGCCGAGCGGCAGCCGATCGTCGACCACCTCCACGGCCAGGCCGTACCCGATCCCTACCGGTGGCTGGAGGATCCGTCGAGCCCGGCGACGCGGAGCTGGCTGGCCGCCCAGGACGAGCTGTGGCGCGGTCACGCCGCCGCGCTCGCCGGGCGTGACGGATGGCACGCCCGGGTCGCCGAGCTCACCGGCGTCGGAACGGTCAGCCCGCCGGTCTGGCGCGGGGAGCGCCGGTTCTTCGTGCGCCGTACGGCCCGGCAGGAGCACGCGGTGCTCTACACCGCCGGGCCCGGCCAGGCCGAGCGGGCGCTGGTCGACCCGGTGGAGCTCGACCCCAGCGGCCTGACCACGCTGGACCAGTGGCAGCCCGGCCCGGACGGCGGGCTGCTGGCCTACCAGCTGTCCAGGAGCGGTGACGAGCGGTCGGAGCTGTACGTCATGGACGTCGGCACCCGGCGGATCGTCGACGGCCCCATCGACCGCTGCCGCTACGCGCCCGTGGCATGGCTGCCGGACGGGAAGGCGTTCTTCTACGTCCGCTCCCGCAAGGTGTGCCTGCACCGGCTCGGCACCTCGGCCGGGCAGGACGTGGTGATCTGCGGGGCCGACCGGTCCTACGGCCTGGGGATCAGCCACGACGGCCGCTGGCTGACGGTGTCGGCGGCGGCCGGCGGCGGCAACGACCTCTGGCTGGCCGACCTGGCCGCCTCCTCCCCGGAGCGCCCCGCGCTGCGGGTGATCCAGGAGGGGACGGACGCGGTGACGGCGCCGGCCGTCGGCCCCGACGGGCGCCTGTACCTCCTCACCACCATGGGCGCGCCCCGGGGCCGCCTGTGCGTCGCCGACCCGGCGCGTCCCGAGCCCGAGCACTGGCTCGACCTGGCCGGCCCGGATCCGGAGGCGGTGATCGGCGACTTCGCGATCCTCGGCGACTCGGTGCTCCTGGTCGGCTGGACCCGGCACGCGGTCAGCGAGATCAGCGTCCACGACCTGGCCACCGGTGAGCCACGCGGCCAGGTGCCGCTGCCCGGTCTCGGCTCGGCCGGGCGGATGTCCACCCGGCCCGGGGGCGGCCACGAGGTCTGGTTCACCTACACCGACAGCGTCACCCCCGGCAGCGTGCACCGCTACGACGCGCGCACCGGCCGGACCACGCTCTGGGCCGCCGCGCCCGGCGCCGCCGAGGTGCCGCGGCTGTCGGCCCGCCGGATCGTCTACCCCTCGGCCGACGGGACGCCGGTGCGGATGCTGGTGCTGGCACGGCCGGGGACCGGCCCCCGGCCGACGATCCTGTACGGCTACGGCGGGTTCGGGCTCTCGCTGACCCCCTCCTACTCCAGCTACATCCTGCCCTGGGTGGAGGCCGGAGGGGTCTTCGTCCTCGCCCAGCTGCGCGGCGGCGGCGAGGAGGGCGCGCAGTGGCACCGCGCCGGGATGCTCGACGGCAAGCAGAACGTCTTCGACGACTTCGTGGCGGCGGCGGAACGGCTCATCGCCGACGGGTGGACCACCGCCGCGCAGCTGGCCGCCTGCGGCGAGTCGAACGGCGGGCTGCTGGTCGGAGCCGCGGTGACGCAGCGGCCGGACCTGTTCGCCGCGGCGGTCTGCTCGGCCCCGCTGCTCGACATGGTCCGCTACGAGCGTTCCGGCCTGGGCCCCTCATGGCGCTCGGAGTACGGCTCGGCCTCCGATCCGGAGCAGCTGGGCTGGCTGCTGGGCTACTCCCCCTACCACCGGGTCAGGGACGGGGTCGACTATCCGGCGACGCTGCTGACCGCCTTCGGCGGCGACTCCCGCGTCGACCCCTTCCACGCCCGCAAGATGTGCGCGGCGATGCAGGGGGCGACCTCGGGCTCCCGGCCGATCCTGCTGCGCCATGAGAGCGACGTCGGGCACGGGGCACGGGCCACCAGCCGGGCGGTCGGGCTGGCGGCCGACATGCTCGCCTTCCTCGCCGCGCACACCGGTCTCACGGCCCTCCGCCCGGGTCCGCGCGATGCGCCCCGAAGCAACTCTCAGTAGTCGGCGTCAGCGGCACCTACGGTCACGGCCACGCCGGCCGCGACCGTAGGCGACGATCGATCCTGCTGTTACCCGATGGACGTGCCGGTGACCAGGGGCAGCGAGATCGACGTGCCGGCCAGGTCGACGGTGACCTTGGCCCCGGTGCCGGGTTCGACGTCGTCCCCGGAGCCGGTGCCGGTCACGTCGAGGTTGAAGTCGTCGTTGGTTCCGGTCAGCACCAGGCCCAGCCGGTGCCCGGCCTTGAACTCGTAGTCCAGTGGCAGCGTCTTCCAGGTGATCTGGTAGGACTTGCCCGGCGTCAGCGGCGTCTGGCGGCTGAGCGACTTGTGGTTCTGCGCGTCCATGATTCCGCGGGTGACGACGTGGAAGCCGGAGGCCGCCGTGTTGTCGCCGGCCTTGAGGTAGCAGCCGTCGTCATCAGCCGTACTCTGGCCGACGCAGTCTTCGCCGCCGATGAACTTGAGGCCTTCCGCGGATGTCGCGGTGCGTTCGCGGTAGTTGATGCGGGTGTCGGTGCCGTAGTCGACGAGCAGGACTCCCAGGTTGGCGGTCGGCTTGTCCAGCTTGAGGCGCAGGCTCACCGACGGCGTTCCGGACAGCCGCATCGCGTTCTTCAGCGGCGGGGTCAGGAAGGCCAGCCGGTTGGGGTTGGTGGTGGCGGGGTCGTCGGCCATCGCGATCTCGGTCTGGGCGGTGTCGAGGTAGCCGCCGGTGCCGGTCGAGGGCTTGCGGCCCAGGGAGCCGTCCTGCTGCGGGCGCAGGGTCGTCGTCCGCGTCGGTGCCGGCCAGCCGGCCTGGGTGATCCACCGGTCCGGGCCGAGCTGCACGTCGGCGCGCGGCCGGCGCATGATGTCGTTGGCGACGCCCATGAGTTCGTGGTCGAACCACTTGTGCAGGGTGGTGAGCCACACCTCGCGGCGGGCCCAGAACGGGTCGAGGTGCCCGTACTGCGTCACCCATTCCTTGCGCTGCACGGTGCGGGGCATCTTGGCCCACCATTCGGAGAACTGACTGCCCACGACGTTGCGGTCCTGCATGCCCATCACCGAGAAGACGCTGGCGCGGATGTTGCGCGCCTTCGAGACCGGCCCGGTCCGGTAGTTGCGTTCGTCCCAGTAGGCGTTGTAGTTGCCGGTGGCGTCGTCCGCGCCCTCGAGCAGGCGCTTGTGCACCGCCGCGCATTTCTCGTCCGGATCGAGGTCGATCCGCTTGGCCAGCTCTTCCTGCACGCCCTTCCACCAGGTGAGGACGCCGTTGTTGCGCGCCGTCTCGTATCCGCTGGTGTAGCCCGAGAGGTTCACGATCGTCTCCAGCCCCTGGACGCCGGTGCCGGCGACGCCGGCGCTGAGCGCTCCCTCGTAGGAGTGGCCGATCATCCCGGTGCGCCCGGTGGTCCAGGCGGCTTCGACCGGATCTCCCTTGTCGTCGTAGGCGGTCGCCCGGCCGTTCAGCCAGTCGACGACCGCCTTGCCGCCCAGCACGTCGGTGGCGCCGTAGGTGGTCGGGCAGCCGTCGGACAGCCTGGTGCCGAGCATGTCGACGGACACGAACGCGTACCCGCGCGGCACGAAGTAGTTGTCGTAATACATCGGGAACTTCGTCACGTTCCCGTTCGCGTCGTATTTCTTGTGTTCATTCTCGAAGCCGATGCCCGGTACGTCGTAATACGGGCTTTCGTGCATGATCGCCGGGACCTTGAGCCCGGAACCGCTCTCTTTCGGCCGGATGATGTCCACCCGGAGCAGATCCTTCTTGCCGTCGCCGTCGCTGTCGACCGGCGACTGCACCCGGACGTGCTCGCGGATGGCGTCCTCGTAGGAGAAGACCGGCTGCGTCACCCCGCCGGAGACTTCGATCTTCGGCTCCGCTGTCGCGGACGCGGCGGGTGTACCGGCGACCATGAGCGGGATCGCGAGTGCGACTGCGGCGAGGAACCCTCGCCGTTGGGCGTTTGGCATGTGTTTTCCTTCTGGGCTGGTTACTGTTGTCGGTGGCGTCGTCATGGCGCGCCAAGAAGGCGCCATGGCGAGGTCGTAGTGGCACCAGGAAGCGTTTTGCGCTTGTCGGTGCGGGGTGTGCCCCGGCCAGGCCGGCGGCATCGGCGGCGGCCGACGGAGCACGCGCAGGTGCCGGCGGGCGCGTCGGCGGGCAGCGGCATACCCGTCGTGGCGCGGGTGAATGATGCGAGGCGCGACCGGCGTCGGCCTTGGCGCAGCGTGAGCGCGGCGGGCAGCCGGCGCACCGGCCGGTGAAGAACGCCTTGCGCCGCTTCGGCCTGACGGCGCCGGCAGCGGGATCCGGTGTCCGGCAGGGCAGGTCACGGCACTTTCAGTGGCGCCGATGGCGAAGTGGCGTCGCCGGCGAAGTCATCAAGGTCGAACCCGCCGGGCACGGCCCGGCCCACACGTGCCCGACCAGGCCGGTCGCGGAGCACACGTGCCCGACCAGGCCGGTCGCGGAGGACAGGGCGATGGAGCCGTCGACGGCGGCCCGGTGGGGCCTGCCGGTGGCATCGGCGGCGGACATCAGCGTGACGGCGCCGGTCCAGTGGCTGCGAGAGCGCGGCCGGCGAGCAGAGTCCGGTCGCCATCGGCGGGTCGGCCGGCGGTGATGCCGCACGGTCTTCACCGTGACACCGGCCAAGGGCACCGCCTGGCTGATCGTCAGGTCATGTCTTCAACGCCGGCCGCGTCAGCCGTCTCGCAGGACTTCTCCAGAGGTCGCATGTAGATCGCCGGGGCTTGCCGGGGCGTCATCAGCCGGTCCCTTCTCCGTTTCCGGTGTCTTCGCCGGCGGCGCGCTCGATGGCGCTGACCAGCCGTTGCCGCTCCCGGAGTCTCCACTGGCCCTCCGAGTAGTTCGAAGCGAACGCCTCGACGAATTCCACGGGGTCGTCTCCGACGATCTCCCGGACCGGGGTGTCGTCCGCCGCGCTCTGCTCGAACAGGTCGAGGAGGTCCTCGTACATCGAAGCCGCGTCGGCACCGTCTCCCCGTCCGAAGTACATCAGGTACCGCTCCAGCGCCTCGACCGCCATGCGATAGCTCGCGGGAAGCTGTTGCGTGCGCGCCTTGTACTGCCGGTAGCGCCTCTTGTCCTCGAGCGATCCGGTGACCTTTTCGATCCACCCTGTGGCCATGTCTAACCGCCTCCTTCGCGGAGCTGTTCGAGCCGTTCGGCGAGGAAGCTCCAGGTCCTCCAGAACTCGTTGAGATATTCCCGGCCCTGCGCGTTCAGGGAGTACACCTTGCGGGGCGGCCCCTTCTCGGACGGGACCTTCTCCACATCGACGAGGCCGCGCTGCTCGACCCTGACCAGCAGCGCGTAGATGGTGCCCTCGGCGATGTCGGAGAAGCCCTGATCCCGCAGCCACGCCGTGATCTCGTAGCCGTACGCGGACCGGCCGGACAGGATCGCCAGGACGATGCCCTCCAGTGTCCCCTTGAGCATCTCCGTCGCCTGCTTGCCCATGGAACACCTCCCTTCAGCTACTCGGTGTTGCCAACTACCAGTAGACAGTAACACTGACTACTGGTACATAGCAACACTGAGTACCTGAGGGCGGACCGGGACCGCGGGCGGGGGCGACCCGATGGTACGCACGAGTCGCGATCACTACTTACCGAACCAATCCGCAGCTCCCAGTTGCTTCGGGGCTCATCGCACGGACCCGGGCGGTGGGCCTTCAGCTCCGCTCCGAAGAGCGGAGCGCCGGCCCGCCGTCCCGGTAGCGGATCAGACCGATCTCCCGCACACCGTCCGGCCACAGCCAGCCGGCCTCACGGGCGATGGTGACCGCCTCCACCCTGGTCCGGGCGCCGACCTTGACGAGGATTCGCGACAGGTAGTTGCGGACCGTGCCGCCGGACAGGAAGAGCCGGTCGGCGATCTCCCTGACCGGCGCCCCCTCCGCCGCGGCCTTGAGGACCTCCAGCTCACGGGTGGTGAGCGGGTTCTGCCCGGCGTTGAGCGCGGCGACGGCGAGCTCGGGGTCGACGACCCGCTCCCCGGCGACCACCCGGCGCACGCACTCGGCGAGCTGTCCCGCCGGGGTGTCCTTGACGACGAACCCGCGCGCCCCGGCGTCCAGCGCCCGCCGTAGCGCCGCCGGCGTCGCCAGCCCGGTCAGGATCACCGCCTTGCACGAGGGGAGCCTGCGGTGCAGCTCCGCCGTGGCGGACAGGCCGTCGGTGCCGGGCAGGCCGATGTCGACGAGCGCGATGTCGGGCCTGTGGACCAGGCACGAGGGCACCACGTCGTCACCGTGCCCGACCTCGTCGACCACCTTGATGTCATGTTCGGCGGAGAGCAGGGCGACCATCGCTCCACGGATGAGATGCATGTCCTCGGCGATCAGGACGCTTATCACCGGCCGTCTCCCCTTTTTCGGTGAGCCAATCGCGTCTCCCGGGCCACGATCACTACCCCGGGCAGTCGGACGACTACCCTGGATAGCGGAGTTAACCATCGGAGCGCCGATCCGGACGGGAAAACGTGATCCTGCCGGGCAGCGGCTCGCCGCCGCTCCACCGCGCCCTCCGGCGCGGGGTCCTCCGGCCGGATGTCCGGAACCCGGCGGGCGCGACAGGCGGGCATGACCGTATTGCCATGATCATCCGGCTCGCCGATGATGAGGGTCGTGTCCGCCGCGCCGGAATGAGGGCCTGTTGCTCTACAACCCGTTCGACCACGCGCTGCAAGAGAACCCCTACCCCACCTACGCGCGGCTCCGCGACGGAGCGCCGCTCTATCGCAACGACGACCTGGACTTCTGGGCGCTGTCCCGGCACGCCGACGTCAACGCGGCGTTCCGCGACCCGGCCCTGTTCTCCAGCGCCCACGGCGTCACCCTGGAGATGTGGGCCCCGGACGCGTCCGCCCTGGTGGGGTTCCTGGCGATGGACCCGCCCCGCCACACCCGTATGCGGGCGCTCGTCTCCCGGGGCTTCACGCCCGCCCGCGTGGCCGCCCTGGAGCCCGCCGTACGCGCGGTCGCCCGCGAGCGCCTGGCGCCGGCCCTGGAGGCGGGGACGTTCGACTTCGCCGAGGTCGTGTCGGCGATCCCGGTGTACGTCATCTCCGAGCTGCTCGGCGTCCCCCGGGAGGATCGGGCGGAGATGCTGCGCCTGTCCGAGATCCTCATCACCCGCTACGACGGCGACACCGAGATACCGCAGACGTTCTGGGAGGCCGCCGGCGCGCTGACCGCCGCCTACAAGGAGCTGATCGCCGAACGGCGGGCCCGGCCCCACGACGACCTCGTCAGCGCGCTCGTCCTGGCTGACATCGACGGGGACCGGCTCGGCGACGACGAGATCGTCGCCGTGCTCTCGCTGATCGGCGTCGCGGGCAACGAGTCGGTGACCAAGCTGGCGGCGAACGCCTGGTACCAGGCCTGGCTCCACCCCGCCCAGCGCGCGATCGCGTGGCGGGGGGCCATCGCGGCGTGGGTGGAGGAGACGCTCCGCTATGACGGGTCCGCGCAGATGGTCGCCCGCCGGCTCACCCGCGACACCGTCCTGCACGGCACGACGGTCCCGGCCGGCGCCCGGATGGTGCTGCTCGGCGCGTCCGCCAACCGCGACCCCCGCGTCTTCCCGCACGCGGACCGCTACGACCTGACCCGCGACACCGGGCAGGCGCTGGCCTTCGGGTCCGGCCCGCACTTCTGCCTCGGGGCGGCCCTGGCCCGCCTCCAGCTCAGGATCGTCCTGGAGGAGCTCGTCGCCGCGGTGGAGGGCTACGACGTCGACGAGACGGGCATCGGGTTCGTGCACTCGCCGAACCTGCGCGGCTTCCGCGCGCTGCCGACCACGGTCACGCTCCGCTAGCGCTCTGTTCCTCATCGGAAGCGCGCTTCCCCGCTGACCCGGGACGCCGGGAGCGGGGAAGGCCACCCCGGCGGCCTCGGATTCCCGGCCGCCTGTTCGCGACTCCCGCTGGGGAACATGCACGGGGGACCGGCCGGCGGCGCTCCGACGTCCCCGCCGTCCTGCTCGGGGCCGCGGTCACGTCCCGGCCGGGAGTCTGCCGACCCCGCCGTACAGTCCCGTGGGAGCGGGATCGGCGGCGGTGGGACGCCACAGCGCCAGATCGACCAGGCCCGGCTCCAGCAGTTCGAAGCCGGCGAACAGGCCGGCGATCTCCGCGCGGGTGCGCACGTAGGCCTGCGAGGCCTTCCGTATCTGCTCCTTGCGGTCCTCCCATCCCTCCACCCCGCCGTGGGAGATCGCCAGGAAGCTCCCCGCGGGCAGGGCGTCCCGGAAGGTTCCCACGATCCGCGCGGGGTCGTCCTCGTCTGAGACGAAGTGCAGCAGCGCCACCATCAGCAGGCCGACCGGCTGGGACCAGTCGATGAAGTCCCGCACCACGGGCTCGTCCAGGATCCTCTGCGGCTGCGTGGCGTCGCCGCCGACGACGCGCACCCTGTCGGAGCCGGCCATGAGCGCGCGGGCGTGCGCCAGGACGATCTCATCGTGGTCGACGTACACGACACGCGTGTGGGGCGCGATCGCGTGGGCGATCTCATGGACGTTGCCACTGGCCGGCAGTCCCGCTCCGATGTCGAGGAACTGGCGGATTCCCTGGTCCACGAGGTGGCTCACCACCCTGCCGAGGAATCGGCGGTTCTCCACGAACGACCTGCGCACGTCCGGGCTGAGCTCCAGGATCCGGCGCGCGGCCTCGCGGTCGGCGGGGAAGTTCTCCCGCCCGCCGATCATCCAGTCGTAGACGCGGGCCGGGTGCGGCTTGGACGTGTCGAAGTTCACGCGTGACCACCTTTCGCTGTCGGGGGCGGTGGGCGCCACAGTAGTTCTCAGCCGGGGCGCCGGTCTCCGGATGCGGCCGCCGGGGCGGAAGGCCGCTCACGCCAGGCAGCGGAGCCTGTCACGGACCTGCGTGAGCACGTCGGCCGTCTGCTGCGGCATGCACGCCACCACCGTCAACCTGGCGAACGCCTCGTGGTAGCCGTCGGCGTCCGGGCCGTCCAGCACGAAGTCGTTGTTGAACTGGTGGACCGAGACCACCGGGTCCATGCCGGGGATGCGGAACATCGTGAACGGCGCCGACCTCGGCAGGTAGGACGACGCGAGCCTCGTCACCTGCAGCGTGACGTGCGGCTGCTTCGACAGGCCGATCAGGTGGCTCAACTGGTCGGCCTGGACCTGCGGCCCGGCGATGCACCGCAGCAGCGCCGCCTCGTCGACGACCGCCCACAGCGTCGGCCCGCTCTCCCGGGCCAGCGCCTCCTGCCTCCGCACGGTCGTCTCCACCGCCCCCTCGACGAGGTCCGGCGGGGGGAAGGGGTTCTGGGACACGCGGACCGCGGCCGCCGCGTACTCGGCGGTCTGCAGCAGCGGGGGGACGAACTGGAGCTGGTAGGTGCGGATCAGCTCGGCGCGCTGCTCCAGGCCGAACGTCGCCGACACCCACAGCGGGATGGCGGGCAGGTCCCACCAGCCGGGCCCGCGCTCGCCGCGGGCGATCGACAGGATCGCCTCCCGCTGAAAGCGGGCGGTCACGCCGTAGAGGGTGAGCAGCGCTTCGACGTCGTCGAGTGGGGTCTCAGTCTCGGCGACGCCGTTCTCTATGGACGTGACCACCCGCTCATCGACGTCGACCATGTCCCCGGCTTGCGCCGGCGACAGCCCGCGCGCCTCCCGCAGGAGCCGCAGCCGCTCGCCCAGAACAGCGCGCTGGCCGACATCGAGCTTTCCGACGAGGCGCGGCGGGTTCTCCTCGATGTCGGGGAGGACCTGACCGCTGTCGCCGGAAGAGAAAGGGCTAGGGATGTCATCCCCCACAAGCCATCCCACAGGCACCCGGAGCAGCACGGCGAGCGCCGTGAGCTGCTCCAGGGTCGGATTGGTCCGCTGGCCCTTGCTCAGCTGGTGAATGTAGACGTGAGTGGTCTGCACTCCCGCGTCGGTGACGGCTCTCGCTGCCCTCCGGGTGGAGTAGCCGCGGTGACGCAGCGCCTCCCCCAGCCGCTCGGCGAGACTCGCCACGCATACCTCCTGTCCGGGAACGACCGTGTACGTGACGCGAGAAGCTCAGAATACGCGCGTTAACCCTCAGTTAACAAGGGTCGCTTTTGCTATCGACAAACGCTCTGATCTGCTGATATGGGCATCACGCCTAATCAAAACCCGGTGCATGTAGTCGATAGTCCTGATAATCGCCGTCTCCGCTGGTAACTCAGATTCGCACTGGCCCAACCAGGAGACGCCCATGCCCGACACCGCACGCGATACCGACAACATCGTCGTGTTCGCCCCCCGCGCCCAGCGCGCCCGCGAGAAGACCGGCCGCCGAACGACGACCGACGTCCCGGCCGGCGCCGGACTCGACGGCCTCACCGATTCCTGGCAGCTCGCCCTGGAAGCGGCCAACAAGAGCACCGAGACAATCCGCACCTACCTGCGCAACGCCCGCATGCTCATTGCCTTCTTGGCCGAGCAGGGGATGCCAACGGACGCCGCACGCGTCCGGCGACGAGCTTTCCACGCTGCCGGAGTCGTTCTTCGTCATGCTGCTCACCCGGCTCTCCATCCTGGGCGCTCGCCTGTTCGGCACAACGAACCCAGACGGCCCGCAGCACTGGCTGAAGACCAACCATCTCGACCGCGCCGCACTGTGGCTCGACCACGACGGCCGGCTCCACCGCCTCGACGGCGACGACCGACTCAGCCTCTCCCGGCTCTCCTTCAAGCTCGCCGACAACCCCAACCTCAGCCCCCAGTACGTGGCCGACGTCTCTTCCGAGTTCACCGGCCTCTGGTACCGCCGCCTCATCCTCGGCGAATGGCGCCTGGCCGAAGTCGTCGTCCACGAATCGTGGGATCCGGCCCGGCACGTCGTCGCCGAGCTGCCCGCCATCCCCCGGTGGCTCGCGCTCGCCCTGGACCACGGCACCACGAACCCGTTCCACACGCTCATGCTCGGCCTGGGCATCGACGATCGCCTGTACGTCGGGCACGAATGGCAGTGGGACTCGAAGAAGCAGCGTGGGCCCTCACTGACGCCGAGTACTCGGAGCGGCTCCGCGCCTGGGCGGACGGGCTCGGCATCCGGCCGGAGTCCACGATCGTCGACCCCAGCGCGAAGAGCTTTCGCGTGCGGCCGCACCGCGACGGGATCACCAGCACGCTCGCCGACAACGAGGTCGTCGACGGGATCCGCGCCACCGCGAGCCTGTGCGCCACCGGCCGGCTCCTCGTCAGCGCCCAGTGCCCGGAGCTGATCCGGGAGATTCCCGGCTACGCGTGGGATCCGGACGCGTCGGAGAAGGGCGAGGACAAGCCGATCAAGGTGGCGGACCACGGCGTGGACGCGCTGCGGTACGGGGTGCGGACGACGCGAAACATCTGGTCGTCGCTACTCACTGAGCCGATCACAAAATCCTCGTGATCTTGACATGACTACTGCGCGAACGGGTCGGGAGGCAGGTTCAAGATGATGAGGACCGCCACCGCGACGATGGATACCGCGAGCACCACTATCCGTGTAGGGACTGCGACAGGCTGATCACCAGACCGCGTGATGTCAAGCCATCGTTGGAACCACGTTCGCACCATAGATCCATTGTGACCGGTTTCCGTGCGCCACTTGCCCCACCCTCATCATTTAGAGCGCTGCTCTAGCAATGATAGCTTGCGGGAATCCTTATTCCCGTGAGTCCATTGGTGATGGACCCGTTCGCGCTGCCCGGGGAGATGACCGGGCAAGGCGGCAAGGGGCGGGCGGCCGAGAAGCAGGACGGGCCCGATTAGAAACCGATATGTAGGGGGTCACCGACCGCTTACGCCTTATCTCGTTCATGAAGGAACTGAGCAATGGCTACCCACGAGTCAGCGAGACGTTCAAGTCGCTCCATCAGCGCCAGATCAGTGATCGTTTCTGCGTTGTAGAGCAGACGAGCAGCATTCGCGATCGCGATATCCACTGTTGTGGTGATGTCTGGCTGGTTCGCCATAGGTTCCATCCATCTTGCTGGCAAAGGGGTCCGGCGGCGCGCCGCAGCATGAGGAGCCTAAGGCACGACGATATGCCCGGTCGCCAGGGTTTTGACCGTCCTGAGGAGGCCTTCTCGTGGCTGTGGATCAGGACCTCCTCGACCAGATCGCCGGCACCGTCGCCGACCTCTACCGGGAAGTCGAGGCCAGCCTCGTCACGGTCATCGCCGACGAGCTCAAGGCTGCGCGGCAGCGCCTCATGGACCGCGGCATCGTCTCGTTCACGGACCGGGCCGACCGCACCTGGCGCCTGTCCTCCTACGCCGAGATGATCGGCCGCACCAACGCCGCCCGCGCCGCGATCCAAGGTCAGATGGACCAGCTCGCCAGCGCGGGCATTGACCTGGTCTACGTGTCCGACAACACGCAGGAGTGCAAGAGGTGCCGGCCCTTCGAGTCGAAAGTCTTGAGGCGCGGCTCCGGCCCCATCGGCCGGATTCAGGTCGAGCACGGTACCCGCGACGGCGAGCTCGTCACCGTCGATGTGCTCGACACCCTCGACGGCGCCCAGTCGAAGGGCTTCCAGCACCCGAATTGCAGACATTCGGTGCCGGCGTCATCCCGCCCGCAGGCGGGCCCAAGGGCGGCCCCGTCGGCGACCTGCAGCCGCCCGTGGCCCAACGCCTGCTCTAGCTGGGGATCTTGTCCCGGTGACGCGGGCACAAGGCGACGACAGCCGCGCCTACCACGTATCCAGAGGTTTCAGCGCCAAGCTCATCGGCGTTGTTCATTGCGACTTTGATGAGGCTCTGCCCTCCGTCCATGGCTTTGCACATCGCTCGGCCGAGCCGTAGGAGGTCAGCCGAGCTCTTGCCCTTCAGGTCAGCCCGCTGCCGCACGGTGACCATAAACGTGGCTACGTCCTCCTTGTTCTTCCCGCCTGGCAGATCAGTCAAGGTCGGCTTCTCGCTCGGCTCAGCCTCGGCCGTACGAGACGGCCTCTCGCTCGGCTCAGCCTCGGCCGTACGGGACGGCTTCGCGCTCACTGATGCGCTCGTTGACGCGACCGGCTTCTTATCCCCGCCCAACAGGGCGACCAGTCCACCCACCAGGGCGAGCACGCCCACCACCGCGACGATCACACCGATCACCACGCCTTTCCCGCTCTTTTTCGGAGGAGGCGGAGGCGGGCCCGGCTGCCATCCCGGCGGCGGCCCCATCGGAGGCTGCTGCCACCCCTGGGGCGAGCCGGGCTGAGGGTATGGCGCCGTCGGTGGCGACCCAGGCTGCGGATACTGCTGAGTCGGCTGGCCGTACTGCTGCGGGTACTGCTGCGGAGGTTGCCCCGGCCACTGCTGGGGCTGCTGCGGGTACGGCTGCGGAGGTTGCCCCGGCCACTGCTGGGGCTGCTGCGGAGGTTGCCCCGGCCACTGCTGGGGCTGCTGCGGAGGTTGCACCCGCGCACCATACGCCCCACCCCTGACATTCCGCCCGGATCTCCTGGACGGATACCCGAAAAGGAGCGCCCGGAGCGGTCCAAACCTTCGGATCGGCCAGGCGCCGGTCCCCCATCATCGCGCTCCCCTGGAGGGGCCGCATGACCATGCCCGCTCAACCGATCCCGGACACCCAGCCCAGCCCGGCCCGGCCCCGACGACCGACCCCGTCCAGCAGCCGCCCGCGCCCACCGCGCCCCCGGCCGCCGCAGCTCCCCCGCCGGTTCGGCGCGACGGCGGGCCCGCGCCCGGCGCGTCAGCGGCCGTGGCCGGAGGAGGGCTCCCGGTGGGACACCGCCGGCGTGACGGGGCGGCCGAGGAAGCGGAAGACGTCCTCGGCCTCCGCCTGGACGGGGAGCCGCTCCGCCTCGAACGGGGAGACCGTGAGCGTGGGGCCGTTCAGGCTCCAGGTGCCCCGGATCACGCCGTCGACCAGCACCGTGGGACGCAGGACGCCTCCGCCGGGGTGCACCGCGCGGGCGTGGGCGTCGGCCAGGACGCCGGAGCGGGTGCGCCAGCCCAGGAGATACTCGTCGAAGGCGGGCAGGAGCCGTACGGCGTGCGGCGCCGGCGCGGTTCCGGACGCGGTCTCAATCCCGGCTCCGGTTCCGGACGCGGTTCCGGACACGGTCTCAATCCCGGTCCCGGAATCGGTCCCCCGCAGGCGCCAGCATCCCCCGGGCAGCTCGTCGAGCGAGCCGGCGATCAGCCGCCAGCCGGTCCGGGCGTCCCTGAGCGGAAGACCGGACCAGGCGGCCAGGTCGGCCGGGGTGGCGGGGGCATGGGCGCGCAGATAGCGGCGGGCGAGTTCGGCCAGGGAGCGATCCCGGTCGAGAGAGGAGACCACCGGGGCGCCGAGCCAGTCGGCCGCGTGCACGTAGGTCGGCTTACCCGCGCCGGGCGCCCCGTCCCGCACGCCGGGGCCGAGGACGACGAGGCCGTGGGCCGCGCCCAGGGCGGCCAGGTGGACGATCGCCTGGCCGGTGGCGGGGAGGCCGCGCGCGGACAGCCGTTCCCCCAGCTCGGCCTTCGTCAGCGGCCCCTGCCCTTCGAGGGCCCGCACGACCGCCGGGAGCAACGTCTCCGGCGACCCGGCCACCCCCTCCTGGCCGATCCGGCGGATCGCGCCGCGCGCCAGCGCCGGGCCGGACAGGGAGGTCAGCCAGCCCAGGTCCTCGGGCAGCATGTAGTGCAGGGTGCCGCGCGGCCCCCAGGCGCGGACGATCGAACGCTCCCGGACGGCGGTCTCGACGTCCTCCCGGGTCAGGCTGGTCGAGCGGACGCGGAAGGCCAGGGCCGCGGCGGTGACGTCCTGGGCCTGTACGGCCAGCAGCCGCCCGACGAGGCCGGGCACTCCCAGGAGAGCGGGCCGGTGCAGCGACTGCGCCGCGAGCCGTTCTCCGCGGAGGTCGCTCACGCCGCCTCCCGCGCGGGCCGTCCGGCGGAGTGCGTGCCGCCGGGACCGGGCGGCGGGGCCGGATCCGGGCCGGGAGCGCCCTCCGGCCTGGGGATCCTCACCCGTCACCCACCCCGCATGCCGAAACGAAACCGCTCACTCCCCCGCCCACCGGGTTACCCTAGCGTGCCGGCGCCGACCGTCGCAGTGTCACCGTCCACGCGGCGTACGGGCCGGGATTGTCGTGCGAAAGCCTTACGGTAGGGCGCGTGCCAGAGACGAACCACGAGATCACCCTCGACTCGGCCCTCACCGAGGAGGCCGTGCTCGCGACCTACCGCCGGATGTTCGCCGCGCTCGCGCGCGACAGCGGCGCGGTGGTCGACGAGCCCGCGCTGGTCGACATCGCCGAAACGCTGTTCGCGGCGTTCGCCGAGGCCGGTGAGGAGTGGCTGACCCACGAGCAGATGCGCCACGTCTGCCGGGCCTATCCGCTCGACCGGTTCGAGAACCGGCTGCGGGTGCTCAAGGGCCTCGGCGCGATCCGCGAGGTGTTCCCCAAGCCCAACCAGCTCCGTTACCGCGCGTCGTTCACCAGCGTGGTGGGGCTGATGTTCATCCGGCGGATGATGGACGACGGCGGCCAGTCGGAGATGCACCGGCTGCTCGCGCTCGAGGACCTCAACGTCGCCGACCCCCGCACGACCATGGAGGAGGCCCGCCTCAGCGCCCAGAACCTGTCGCGGGCGTTCCGGCTCTGGGCGCTGGAGCTGATCACGCTGACCGGCGGCACCATCGAGGAGCTGCGCGAGCAGGCCCCCAAGCTCTGGGGCACCGAGGAGATCGCCCGCAGGGCGCAGAGCCTGCACGGCACGATCCTCACCCGCTGGCCGGATCTCGACCGCACCTGCACCGAGCTGCGCGCCGCCATCTACTCCTACAGCGACGCCTCCCGCCGCGCCGCCGGGCGCCTGGCCGACTCCGCCGGCACCACCAGGAACCTGACCCTGCTGCCCGCGGAGACCTGGCGCACCTTCGCGCAGACCGCCAGCAAGGAGCGTCTCGCCGCCGTGCTCGACGGGTTCGTCTTCGACGCCCCCGCCCCCTGGCACGACCCCGCGGCGATCGTCCGCGCGGTGGACGAGAGTCCCCGGCCGGCGCCCGCCCAGCCCACTCCCCCGCGCTCGGCCCTGCCCGATCCCGGCCCCGCCGACTCCCACGACCCCGGCACCGGAGGTCTCGACCACCTGACCTCCGTCGCCGAGGCCGCGCTCGCCGGACGCTCCTCCGCCCGGCTGGAGGAGCTGCTCACCGCCGACGGCGAGTGGGTCTCCGCCCGCCGCCTGCTGGCCGATCTCGTCTCGGCCGACCTGCGCCCGGAGTCCCCCTACCGCCTGCGCTGGTCCGACTCCCTCACCGCCACCCCCGACACCGAGCCCGCCTGGCTGTCCCACGGCTACCTGGAGAGGACGGGCCATGACGCCTGAGCAGGCACACGCGCGGGCCAGGGCGACCGGCCCGCTCCCGCTCGGCCCCGGTGAGCCCGCCCCCCGGGGCATGGTCCGGCTGGCGCACGGCGACGGGACGGGCCTGGCGCTGCCGGTCTGGCCGGACGGGGCGACCCCGTCGCTCCTGGAGGAATACCAGGTCGCACCGGTGAACGTGGAACGATCCGGGGAGACCCGGCGGGTGCTGGCCGCGGCGCTGAAGTGCTGCTGGAGCGATCTGGGCGCCGACCCGTGGCCGGGCGTCCCCGCGCCGGTGGAGGACGTGCTGTCGGCCTACCGGGCCCTGATCGGCCGCGGCGACGACCTCATGCGCAACTGGGCGGTCGGCGCGCTGCGCCGCCTGCACGACTCGGCCTGGCTGACGGTGGAGGACGGTGTCGTACGGCTCGGCCCCCGCTGCGCCTGCTGGCCTCCTGAGTCCCACGCCCAGCTCAGGGAGTTGATGCGCCGGCTGCCCACCGGCGACGAGGGGTTCACCGGGCTGGAGGTGCTCCCGGCGGCCGGGAGTCCCCCCGCCGAGACGGCCGCGAGCGTCGCGGTTCCCGAGGGCGTGGACGAGGATCTGCTCGGCCCGTTCGACGAGCGGCGCCGGGCCGAGATCGTGGCGGCGTTCATGGCGGTGGAGCACGCCGCCGAGCCGGTCCACGAGGCACGCCTGCCCGCGCTGCGCGACCCGGTGCTCCGCCGTGCTCTCACGGAGATGCTGCAACGGCGCGGTCGCGTCCTGATCCAGGACCGCGAGGCGTGGACCTCCGGCTACGCCCCCGAGGTGACCGCCGTGACGGGCACGACGGTGGGCGAGGCCGAGCGGGCGGTGCTGGTGCTCGTGCTGATCCATTCGGTGGCGATCCCCCGGGCCGACGGCCTGCTGCCCGCCGACAGCTGGCTGTCGCCGTTCCCCGCCCAGCTCGAGGAGCTGCGGCGGCACACCAGGCTCCCCATCGGGGAGTTGGAGGCCGCGCTCCGGACCCTGCGCCACGCGGGTCTGGTGAGCCAGGTCAAGGCGGGAGAGGAGGCCGGGGGATACACCCCGGGCCCGCAGTTCCATCGACTGACCCCGCAGGCCAGACGGGGCCTGCAGGAAGAGCTGATCCTCGCCGCGGGGCCGCACACCCCGCTGGCGGCGGCAGTGAGGGCGAATCGTCGGTCAACGACCCCCTCCTGAAGGAGGGGGCTTGAGGTGCGGTGATGCGCCTTGAAGCCCCGCGTTGACCAGCCCGAGTCGATCACTTTGAAGGAGGTGCATTCGATTGACTACGTTTCACGTAGGCCAGCAGACCCACCAGCGGGTGCTTCCTCAGCCCGCTGCTCTGGAATCCACGTCAGCAGACACGCCCGAGGGTGGGCACGAAACGGGACGTGGAGGCCGTAAGGCATCCGGCGTGGAACACGGGCGAGGGGAGATCGGAACAGACGGCACCCGTCCGCTCCGGCGTCACCCCGACCCGGCGCAAGCCGGGCAGGGAGCGGCCCGTGAGGGCCATCCGGCCGTGTTCGTCCTGGACAGACGCAGCCATCCGCTTGACCCGTGTCATCCCGCTCGTGCCCGCCGCCTGCTGGCGTCCGGCCGGGCGGTGGTGGTCCGGCACACCCCGTTCGTCATCCGGCTCAAAGACCGCGCCGCCGAACAGTCCACCGTTCAGGGCGTCGCGGTCGGCGTGAACCCCGGATCGAAGCACACCGGGATCGCGGTGTTCACCGAAACGGGCGCCGGCCGTATGGGACGATTCGCCCTTCAGCTCGACCATCGCGGATCGGCCATCCGCGGCAGGCTCACCGCGCGGGCCGCGTTGCGCCGGGGACGCCGTTCCCGGAACCTGCGCTACCGCGCGCCCCGTTTCGCCAACCGGGCCAAGCCGCAGGGGTGGCTTGCGCCGTCCCTGCGCCACCGGGTGGACACCACCATGTCGTGGGTGGTGCGGCTCACCCGCTGGGCACCCGTGCGCGCCGTCCACGTGGAGCGGGTCTCCTTCGACACCCATGCCCTGTCGGCCGGACGACCGCTGGAAGGCGTCGAATACCAGCAGGGCACCCTCGCCGGCTACGAGGTGCGCGAATACCTGCTGGCCAAATGGGGCCGCAGGTGTGCCTACTGCGGCATCCAGAACGTCCCACTGAACATCGACCACATCCGCCCGCGCAGCCGAGGCGGCTCCGACCGGATCGGCAATCTCACCCTGGCTTGCATCCCGTGCAACCAGGCCAAGGGCGCCACCCCGGTCGAGGAGTTCCTGACCGGCAGGCCGAGGGGCCTGGCCCGAGTGCTCGCCAGGGCGAAGGCACCGTTACGGGACGCCGCGGCGGTCAACGCCACCCGGCGGGCGCTGTGGCGGGCGCTGGCCGCCACCGGGCTGCGGGTGCACCCCTCAAGCGGTGGCCGCACGAAGTGGAACCGATCGCGGACCGGCGCGGCCAAGTCGCACACCTTGGACGCTTTGCACGTCGGCCACCTGCAGGCGGTGACCGGCTGGCCCGGGACGGTCCTCGTGGTCAAGGCCACCGGACGTGGCGGCTACGCCCGCACCCGCACCGACCGCTACGGGTTGCCTCGACTGCGACTGCCCCGCACCAAGTCCGTCCACGGCTACGCGACCGGAGACCTGGTCCGGGCGAGCGTCCCGTCGGGAAAGAACGCCGGGGTCCACACCGGCCGGATCGCGGTCCGGACAAGCGGCAGCTTCAACGTCCGCACCCGGCACGCCCTCGTGCAGGGCATCCACCACCGCCATGTCCGTCTGCTCCAGCGAGCCGACGGCTACGGCTACACCACCCACCCGGAAACGCGACACCGTTCCGCGTTTCCTTCCCCGCCTGAAGGCGGGGGTCTCCACGCTGGAGATATTCGATGAAGGGAAAGACGGGGTTGACCGAACAGCCGGGCCAAGCTGCGAAGAGCTTGCGAAAAAGCGGAGCAGGCGCGGCTCAGGACACCGAGACCACGACGCCGGGGCTCGGGAGCCAGGCCAGCCTGATGCCGGTGGAGACACGGGCCGCTCCGAGCGAGAACGTGGTCGGGGACCGCGTGCTGATCGCCGTGCAGGCGGTCAACATCTCCCGGCTGTCGACCCACCCGGTGCCGATCGTGCCGGGCACGCTGATCGTGGTCGCGGGCGCGGGGCCGAAGGACTCCAACGGCGCGGGCAAGTCCTCGTTCATCGCGATGATCACCGCGTTGCTCGGCGACGAGCAGTGGCGTTTCGCCTCCGGCGCCAAGTCGGTCTCGGAGCTGCTGTTCAACGCCGAGCTCGCCGCCGGTGGCGGCGGCAGGTCGTGGGCCAGCGCCGACCACGGCTACATCGTCGGCGTCTTCGCCGGGGCCCACTCCGTGGACGACGCGGTGACGGTGTGGCTCCGGGTCAACCAGGAGGCGCCGCACCTGGAGATCAGGTGGATCCAGGGGGTGCGCGTGGCGGCGGCCGCCTCGGAGGCGGAGCGGGTGGCGCGGGCCGACGAGGTGTGGGCGACGCTGCCCCGCTCGGCGGGACGCCGCGACGTGGTGGCGCGCGACCTGACCAGGTTCCTCTACGGCGACCGGGTCAGGTGCGTGTCGTTCCTGTCCACCTCGGTGCGGAGCAAGGTCGCCACGAACCTGCTCTCCCAGCCGCTCAACGAGATCTCCCCGGAGCGGGTCTTCGAGGCGATCGCCGCGCTGACCGGGCTGGACGCCGAGCTCGACCAGGAGCGGGAGGCCCGGCGCGACGAGCACGTCAAGCGGGTGCGGGCGGCGCGGGCCGTGGAGCTGCTCAAGGAGTTCGAGGACGAGTCGCGGACGCTGCTGGAGACCTTCGACCGGCGCGACCGGGCCCGGGTACGGCTGGCGGACGCGCTGCGCTGCTGGCGGGGGCGGCTGGCCCGCAGGCTCGCCGACGCGGCGCGGCGGGACGAGTCGCTCGCCGGTGACCTGGAGCGCTCGCGCGCGGCGGGCGAGCGCGCGGCTGAGGCGATCGGCATGGTCAGGGCGGAGATCGCCACGCTCAAGGACGACACGATGGAGCGCGCCCTGGCCGAGGCCCGCAGGGAGCTGACCGCCCTGCAGTCCCGCGCGGCCAAGCTGGACGCCGACCGGGCCGTGGCGGAGAACGCGGTGGACGAGCTGCGCGGCTGGATCCCCGGGCTGGAGGAGCGGCGGCGGCTGGCCGACGGCCGCGACGTGGAGACCGCCGACGCCGAGCTGGCCCAGGCCAGACTGCGGCTCAACGAGGCGCTGAAGGCGCTGGGCGTGGCCGACCGGGAGGTCGAGGGGGCCGGGGCCGCCCTCGACGACGCCGAGGGCGGCCCGGCGGCGGCCCAGCTCAACGCGCTCACCGAGGCCGGCGTCGGGGCGACCGGCCTGCTCGACGCGATCGACGTGGCCGAGCATGCCCGCGACGACGAGACCACGTCCGGCCCCGCGGGGCGGAAGGTGGCGGCCCTGGGGGCTCGCGGGTGGCCTCAGGAGCACGCGGTGATCGTGGACGCGGCCGATCTGGAGACCGCGGCGCGGGCTCTGCGGGCCCTGCCCGGGTCGGTGCTGGTCAGCGCGGCGGGGGTCACCGTCGTGGGCTCGTTCGAGGCGGTGGCCACCGGCCGGGAGGCTCGCATCAAGGCCGCCGAGCAGCGGCTGCATCGGGCACGGGACACGCAGGAGACGGCCGCCGGAGCCGTACGGGTCGCCGAGGACGGGGTGGCCGAGGCGGGCCGGCGGCTGGAGGGCGCCCGGGCCGCCGTGCAGCTGGCCGACATCGAGCGGCGGCTGGCCGAGCGGCGGGCCACGCTCGCCGAGCTGGCCGGGGCGCTGGCCGAGGTCGGGCCGAAGGTGGGCGAGGCCGAGCGGCGGGCGAGCACGCTGGACTTCCGCGCCCGGACCAGGAACATGGAGGTCGAGCGGCTGGAGGGCCGCCGGGCCCGGCACGAGGCCGACCGGGACCAGGCCAGGGACCAGGCGGCGAAGATCACCTCGGACCGTGACGCGCTGGGGATGGACGCGCTGGCCGGGGAGTGGGGCGGCACGGTCGACGGGGCCCGCGAGTGGCTGGAGGCGCTGAGCGAGCAGGAGCGCCCGCTGACGGCCGAGGAGTGGTGGCGGGCCGCGGAGCGGCAGCTCGACGGGGCACTGCGCGACACCTTCCCGGGCGAGGACGAGGAGATGCCCGAGGAGCTGCGCTTCCTGGTCAGGCAGCGTGGCGAGCCCGGCGCCGGGCGCACGGCGCGCGAGCAGGCGACGTTCCCCGGCGTCTGCGCGGCCCTGTCGTCCTATCTGCGCGGCCAGGAGGAGTACGAACGGCACCAGCGCCGCCAGATCGAGTCCCAGATCGCCACCCGGCAGTGGGACCTGACCGCCTCGGCCAAGGGCGCCGAGGAGGCCGCCCAGTCCACCGCCGTGCACCGGGCCGCGCTGACCGCGGCGATCAAGGCGCGGCTGACCCGGGTCGCCGAGGAGTTCGAGAAGCTGGACACCTCCTACGGAGGCTACGGCGCGACGCTGGAGTTCCCGGTGCCGCCCGCGCCCGCCGACCCGGAGCAGCGCTGGGCGTGGCGGGTCACGCCCAAGTGGCGCCGGGGCGAGGGGCAGGGCTTCGTGCCGTACAACCGGCGGGCCAACACGGCGCTGATGGACGAGAAGGCGGTGAAGCTGGTCTGCGCGGCGGCGATCGCGTCCTCCGGCGGCGGCCACCTGTGCCTGGTCCTGGACGAGCTGGGCCGCAATCTCGGCAAGGAGCACCGCAGGGAGGCCGTGGCGCTGTTCCGCCGGATCGGCGAGACCTACGGGATCACGGTGATCGGCGCGCTCCAGGACGACATGGAGCCCTACGCGGTCGACGCCTGCGGGCAGTACATCAAGCTGCGCCGTTCCTCCGACGCCATGCCGTACAACGAGCCACCGGTGATCATCGGTCATGACCGCCACGGTGAGCGCGTGCGTGTCCTCGCCTCCGCGGTGAGCCGATAACCTCGGCAGGGATTGGCTCAGGAAAAGTCGGGAGGTTCGGTGTCGGCGTCGCCTCTGGAGCAGACCCCGGCCCGGCACGACCTCTACCGGTCCATGGCGCTGGCCCTGCGGGTGGGCGAGCTGCTGCTCGGCAGCGGGGAGGGCACCGAGACGGTCTCCGGCAGCATGCGCAAGATCACCAACGCCTACGGCGTGCCGCACTGTGAGGCCGACGTCAACCTGTCGGCCATCACGCTGTCGCACGTCCCCTCGGACGGCGGCGCGCCGGTCACCGCCGAGCGCCGGGTCCGCCGCCGCCTGCCCGACTACGACCGGCTGATCGCGGTCCACGACATGGTCAGGGAGGCTTCCGGCGGGTCGTTGCCGCTCGACGACGCCGAGATCCGGCTGCGGGAGATCACCCGGCGCGTGCCGGTCTACCCGAACTGGGTCCTGATCACGGCGCTCGCCCTGATCGCCTCCTCGGCGAGCATCCTGGTCGGCGGCGGCGTGCTCGTCGCGGTGGCCGCGTTCGCCGCCACCGTGCTGGGCGACCGGGCCGGCGCCTGGCTGGCCCGGCGGGGCGTGGCGGAGTTCTTCCAGCTCGCGGTGGCGGCGATGCTCGGCTCGCTGGTCGCGGTGCTGATGATCTGGATCGACGCGCCGGTGCAGGCCTCGGCCGTGGTGGTCGGCGCGGTCGTCGCGCTGCTGCCCGGACGTCCCATGGTGGCCTGCGTGCAGGACGGCATCGCCGGTGAGTACGTCACGGCGACCGGCCGGCTGTTCGAGATCTTCTTCATGCTGACCGCGATCATCTCCGGGATCGGCGTCACGCTCTACGCGGCGGTCCGCCTCGGCGTGCCGCTGAGCGTGGAGAACGTGCCCGCCGCTCCCCTGGTGATCAGACCCGAGCAACTGCTGGGCGCCGTCGGCCTGACGCTGTCGTTCGCCGTCGCCCTGCTGGTGCCGCCCCGCCACCTGATCCCCGCGGCGGTCGGCGGCGGGATCGTCTGGGTGGTCTTCGTGCAGCTCCACGTCTGGCAGGTCCCGGTCATCCTGGCGACGGCCGTCTCGGCGGCGGTGGTGGGCCTGTTCGGCAGTGCCTACGCCAGACGCGCCCGGGTGCCCTCGATGGTGGTCACGATCCCGGCGATCGGCTCGCTGCTGCCCGGCACCGCGCTCTACCGGGGCATGCTCGAAGCCAGCCTCGGCCACACCGACGAGGGGCTGGTCAGCCTGTTGCAGGCCCTGTCGACCGCTCTCGCCCTGGGTGCCGGGGTCATCCTCGGCGCGGAGGTGCTGCGCGCGGTCACCGGCTCCGACCTGACCAGGCGGGTGCGCCGGCCGTCCGGCCGGCGCAGGCCGTTCATCACCCGCCCGGCCGCCCGCCGCACCCGTGGCTTCTGAAGAGCCGCTGACGCAGTCACGCAAGAAGGTGGTTGTGTCGCCGCGTAGCCCGAAGCCCTGACACGCCTGCCAAACCGGGGCGACTCCATCCATGAGACGACGGCGGTCTCGACGCCCGGCCGGCGTCCGCTACCGCCCGGTGACGTTGAGCTCGGCGTACATACCTCTGGCATAGTGATCGGGGAAGTTGCATACCAGCTCGTAACGGCCGGGGCGCAGCGTCAGTGTGATCCAGCCCTTGGAGCCCGGGGCGATGCCGTCCCCCTTGCCCGCGGCGCAGTCATGTGACGCCTCTCCCAGGCTGTCCGCCTCGTCGACGCGCTGATCGGAGCCCGGCTCCCGCTGTCCGATGGTCTGCCCTGACGGAAGTGGCAGCACCAATACCTCATGAGCGAGGGCCCCCGTGTTGACCACCCGCAGCGACACGGTCCCCGCCGGGACTGTGGCGGGGGTGACGGACAGGCGCATCCTCGTATCCTGCGGTCCGGGGCTGCCGCTCATCGTCCCGGGCGGTCCGGGACTGCCGGACGGACCGGGACTACGGCTCATCATCCCCGATCCGGGGTCGGCCAGAGTCACATCCACCACGTGACCTGGCAGCGACGGTACGGTGCACTCCGGCCGATGCTGTGCCTCCGTCGCCGTCGTCGCGCCCATCGCCGCCGGTTCACCGACGACGGCCGCGGCGAGCATGACCGCGGTCACCATCCCGGCAAGCCGTACATCATGCGTCCGCATCGGCCCCACCCCCGCAACTACACGAGCCGTGCCCCTGCCCACCCATCTCCCACGGACGGATCCGCGCTCGATCGGTGAGTCATATCCTTCAGCGTACGACCAGCCTGATGACCATGACCAACCGAGGTGGGGTCCCCCTGGTCCTGGAGAAGGTTCCAGCGGATCCGCCTGACCTGCGGTGACAGGATCAGGATCAGGGTGTGGAGATGTACGTGGCATCGGCGTCACAGTCTCCCGTCACCGGGCTCCCGTCATCCTGCTTGACCTCTCGTGCCGGTGGCCGTCACCGATCGCGCGTCCGCAGGCCGTCCGCCACCAGGTCGAGGAGGCGGTCGGCCTCGTTCTCTCCGTGCTCGCCCGCCCAGGCGATCGCGTTGACCAGCTTGACGAGGTCGGTGCCGGTGAGGTCCGGGCGGATGGCGCCCGCGCGCTGGGCGTTGGCGAGCAGCCGGGCTCCGCTGGTCTGCAGCGTCTCGCACGAGCCGTACAGCTCGGAGCCCGGATCATGGATGCTGCTCATCAGCGCCGCGGCCAGGCCCCGGTAGGTGGTGGCGTGCGCCATCAGATGGCGCAGCCATTCCAGGAGGGCCTCCTCGGGGGACGGGGACTCCAGCAGCTCGCGGGCTTGGGCGTCGAGCGTGACGATGCCGTCGTGGAGCACCGCCTCGATCAGTGCGCGCCGGGTGGGGAAATGCCGGTAGAGGGTGCCGATGCCCACTTCCGCCGAGCGGGCGATGTCCTCCAGCGACGCCTCGGTGCCCTGCCCGGCGAAGGCGTCCCTGGCCGCGGCGAGCAGCCGTTCGTAGTTGCGGCGCGCGTCGGCGCGCATGGGGCGCTGTACGGTCGTCACCACGGCTCCTTGCTGATCGGAGACCCCTCCGTATACATAGCGGAGCAAGCCTCCGAAAAGGCTATCGCGCGCGCGGACGGAGCACCGTCATGCCCACCACCCCCTGCCGGTCCGAGGCGCCGCACCGGCGCGGAGCGGCTCCCCACGCTGCCAGGCCCCGCGCGACTCCGTCGAGGAACGTCGCGCTAGGTGACCGTGGACAGGGTGGAGCCGTGGCGTTCCTTGCGGACGCGTAGTTGCGCGGGGACGCGGGTGCGCAGCTCGGCGACGTGGCTGACGATGCCGACGGCCCGGCCGCCGTCACGCAGGCCGTCGAGGATGTCGAGCACCCCGTCGAGGGTGTCCTCGTCCAGGGTGCCGAAGCCCTCGTCGACGAAGAGCGTGCCGAGCTCCACTCCCCCCGCCTCGGCGGTGACCACGTCGGCCAGGCCGAGGGCGAGTGCCAGCGAGGTGACAAAGCTCTCGCCGCCGGACAGGGTGGCCGGATCGCGGTCCACCCCGGTCCAGCCGTCCAGGATCCGCAGGCCGAGCCCTCCGCCCGACTTGCTCCGGTCGCCCGCCGAACGGCTGAGATTGTGTTCGAGGAGGTAGCGCCCGCCCGACATGCGGTCGAGCCGTTCGTTGGCCGACTCGACCACCTGGCGCAGGCGCTCGCCGAGCACGTAGGACGACAGCCGCATGTTCCACCGGTTGTCGGTGGAGTTTCCCCCTGTCAGGGCCGCGAGCCGGTCGGCGAGGCGGTGCCGTCCGGCGGCGGGCAGCCAGCGCTCCAGGCACTCGGCCAGCTCGGCGCGGAGGGCGGCCAGCCGGGCCTGGCGGGTCTCGGCCTGGTGCCGGGCGGAGAGCAGGCCGGCGTGGGCCGCGTCGGCGGCGTCCCGCGCGCTCTGCAGAGCGTCGAGGTCGGGCTCGTCCTCGGCCGCGGCGGCGATCAGCTCCGGATCGGCCAGCACCGCGGCGACCGCGGCGCGCTCCTTGTCGAGCTCCCGGAGCCGTTCGGCCTTCTCCTCCTGCTCGGCCGGAGGGCGGGCCGCCGCGCGGGCGTCGTCGGGCCCGAGGAATCCCGCCTCGGCGACGGCGGCCTCGGCCCGGTCCCGGGCCGCCGCCAGCTCGGTGGCGGTGATCCGCTCCTCCCGGGTGGCCTCGACCGCCTCCTTGAGCAGCTCGGCCTCGTCCGCCAGCCGCTCCAGCCTGGCGGCCAGGGTCGCGTCCTCGCCCCGGGCCCCGTCCACGCGCGCGGTCAGCCGCTCGGCCTCGGCGGTGAGCCTGTCCACGTCCGTACGGCAGGCGGCCAGCGTGACCGCGAGCTCGCGCGAGCGCTCCTCCAGCTCTCCCTGCTCGGCCGCGATCCGGCCGGCCTCGGCCACCAGCGCCGGCTCGGCTCCGGCCGACTCGCGCAGCCGGCCCAGGGCGAGCTCGGCCTCCCGCAGCTCGCGCGCCGCGAGGTCCAGGGAGAGATCGGTCCTCTCGCTCGCCTCGCGGTGCCCGGCCGCCAGGTCGGCGGTGCGGACGGCCGCGGTGAGGGCGGCGGCGAAAAGGGCCGCCTCCCCGGTGAGGCGGTCGCGGCGGGCCTGGACGGTGGGGTCGGCGCCACGGGCCTCGTCCAGGCGGCCGGCCAGCCGGTCGCGCTCGGCCAGCCATCCGGCCTGGCGGGCACGGCCCTCGGCCAGCAGCCGGGCCGTCTCCGCGGCCCGTGCCCGCACACCTTCCAGCTCGGCCGCGACGTGGTCCGCCGCCGCGCTGAGCGCCGCCTCGGTGCCGGCGGCGGCGGTCAGGGCCGCCAGCTCCCGCCCGGCCTCGGCGAGAGCCTCCTGCGCGTGGTCGGCACCCAGCTCGCCCGCGACGGCGAGCGCCTCCTCCAGCCGCGAGGCCAGGGCCGCGACGGCGCTCTCGGCGGTCCTGCGCCGGTCCGTGGCGATGTCGTAGGCGCTCTGGGCGGCGCGCTCGTCCTCTGCGGTGGGCGCCGCGTCGGCGGGGGCGGCGGGGGCCGGGTGGTCGGGTGAGCCGCAGACCGCGCAGGGCTCACCCGGGGTGAGCTTGAGGGCGAGCTCGGCGGCCATGCCGTCGATCCTGGCCTGGCGGAGGTCCAGGTGGCGGTCGCGGAGACGCTGGGCGTGGTCGGTGGCCTCGGCCTGGGCCGCGCGCGCGGACTCCAGCTCGACGCGGAGGGCGTCGCGCCGCCGGGCGGCGTCGAGGCCGGCGGCGGCGGCGTCCGCGCCCGCCTGGGCGGCGGGGATCCTGGCCGCCTGCGCCCTGACCGCCGCCAGCCGCGCCGAGGCGTCCGCCAGCGCGGCGGGCAGTGTCTCCTGGGCCTCGCGGAGCGCGGACTCCTGCCCGGCCGCCTCGCGCAGCTCGACGTCGAGCGCGGCGAGCAGCCCGGCCAGCTCGGCGAGCCGGGCCTCGTCGGCGCGCAGCCCCTCCAGCCCGGCGCTCTCCTCCCTGCGCTCGCGCTCCCGGGAGGCCAGCAGCTCGCGGACCTCGGTCCCTTCCGGGACGGCGGGCACGCCGGTGCCGTCCGCGAGGGCGGGCACGCCGCCGTCCGTGAGAGGAGGCAGGGTGGTGCCGTCCGCGAGGGCGGGCAGGTCACTGAGCCTGGCCGCCAGGTCGTGGCGGGCGGCGGCCAGCTCGGCGGCGAGGCCGTCGCGGTGCTCGGCGGCCCGCAGGCGGACGGCCGCGGCCTCCTCGGCGGACTCGGCGGCCGGGATACGGGCGGCGTCCAGGCGGGCGGCCGTGAGGCGGGCGTCCACGTCGCGGCGGAGCCCGGGAAGGACCGCCAGGCGGGCGTCGGTCCCGGCCTGCGCGGCGGTCAGCTCGGTGATCTCACGACCGGACTCCTCCCGGTCCTGGAGGATCTTCGCCAGGCGTGACTCCTCGGCGCGCAGCTCGCCCAGCCGGGTGATCTCGTGGTGCCGGTCGCGCTCCAGCGTGGCCAGATGGTCCGGGGTGGTGTCGCGGCCGTCACGGAGGAGGGGAAGGGCGCGGGCGACGGCGTCGGCGGCCAGCCGGTGGGCCTTGGCCGCCGCCTCGGCCCGCTGCTCGGCGGCCTGGAGCTGGGGCAGCACCCGGTCGGCCCGGGCCGCCTCCGCCAGGATGGTCTCCAGATCCGCCCGCTCCTCGGCGCTCTCCTCCAGCACCCGGCTCCGCGTCAGCGCCTCGGCGTGACGGCGCCGCCGCTCGGCCAGCGCGGCGCCGTGCTCCAGCCTCGCGCGTGCCTGCCGTACCGCCTCCTCGCCCTCGCCGTGGCCCCGGCTCATCCGGGCGACCGCCTCGGCGGCCAGCTCCTCCAGCGTCCGGGCCCACTCCAGCGGATCGTCCTGCGCGGAGACCGCCGGCGCGCAGGGCGCGGCGTCGTCGGCGGGGAGCTCGAACAGCCCTGCCGCCCCGGCCTCCGCGGCTCCGGCCAGGGACGCGAGGAGGTCGGGGCCCGCGGCCTCCTCCAGGCGCTTGACCGCGAAGTCCACCTCCTTGCGGAGGGCCTGCTGCTCGCGGTGGGCCTCGGTCCGCCTGTCGGCGAGCCAGGACTCGGCGGCGGCGTAGATCCTGACGGAGAAGAGGCGTTCGAGGACCTTGCGGCGGTCCTCGCCGTCGGCGCGCAGGAACTTCGCGAAATCCCCCTGGGGCAACATCGCGACCTGGAAGAACTGCTCGGCGTTCATGCCCAGCAGGGTGCCGATGAGCTCTCCGGCCTCGTCGACCCGCGTGGTCAGCCCGGTCCACTCCCCCGAAGGCGTGAGCTCCTGCAGCAGGGCCTTCTCGTTCTCCCTGGTGGTGCCGGTCCCCCTGAGCTTGGGACGCTGCCAGGCCGGCGATCGGGTGATCTTCAGCCGCCTGCCCCTGATCGTGACCTCCAGCGCCACGCTGGGCCCCCGGCCCGGGGGCGCGTGGTCACAGCGCAGGCTCTTGGCGCTGTCGCGCTTGCCCGGCACCCTGCCGTACAGGGCGTAGCAGAGCGCGTCCAGCACGGTGGTCTTGCCCGCGCCGGTGGGGCCGTGGATGAGGAACAGCCCGGCCTCGGCGAGGGCGTCGAAGTCGACCTCCTCCTCGGCGGGGAAGGAGCCGAACGCGCTGATCCACAGACGGTGCGGGCGCATCTACGCCATCGCCTCCTTGGTACGGCAGGCCTCGACGGCCTCCTGGATCAACCGGGTCTCCTCGGCGTCGGCGGCCTCGCCGCGCACCTCCCGGACGAAGTCGAGGGCGACCTCGATCTCGGGGCGCCCGGCCAGCTTCGGCCGCGCCGCGGTCTCCCGGACGCCGCCCTCGGGTGCGAAGGAGAGGGTGAGGGTGTGCTCGAAACGGGACCTGAGCCGCTCCATGGCGCTCCTGGGCCGGATCGGGTCGGTGAGCGTCACCTGCAGCCAGTGGTCCTCGTAGGGGGCGTGCTCGGCGGAGGTCAGCAGGTCGTCGAGACGGCCGCTGAGCCGGTGGACCGGCCGGGGCACCGGCGCCTCGACGAACTCCGCGGCCACCTGCCCGCCGGGAGCGAGGTCCACCAGCCAGGAGCCCTTCAGCTGGCCGGCCTCGGAGAAGGAGTAGGCGATCGGGGATCCGGAGTAGCGGACGGTCTCGCTCATCCGCTGGCGTCCGTGGAGATGGCCCAGCGCCACGTAGTCGACGCCGTCGAAGGCCGAGACCGGGACGTGGGCGACCCCGCCGACGCTGATGTCGCGCTCGCTGTCGCTGGCCTGCCCTCCGGTCACGAACGCGTGGGCGAGGACGACCGACCGGGGGCCCCGGCGGCCGAGGTCGGCGCGGATCAGGGACATGGCGTGGCCGATCGCGGCGGTGTGGGTGCGCTCGGGCAGCTCCCAGGGCCCGCGCACCAGCTCGGGCTCCAGATAGGGGATGCCGTAGAAGGCCACGTCGTCGATCACCACGGGCTCGCCCACCCGCCCGGCGTCGGTGCGCAGGTGGACGCCCGCGGCGTCGATCAGGTCGGCGCCGAAGCCGAGGCGGCGCGCCGAGTCGTGGTTGCCGCTGATCAGCACGGTGCGGACCCGTTCGGCGACCAGCCGCCGCAGGACCTGGTTGCACAGGTCCACCGCGTCGACCGAGGGCAGCGCCCGGTCGTAGACGTCGCCGGAGACGACGACCACGTCGACCCGCTCCGCCCTGACCGTCTCGATCAGGTGGTCGACGAAGACCCCCTGGGCGGCCAGGAGGCTCTCACGATGGAACGAACGGCCCAGATGCCAGTCCGATGTGTGCAGCACGCGCATGTCGCTTGAAGCTAACAGGCCCCAGCCACAAATGCGTCCACTCTGACCACACCGCCCCCACCCTCTGTCATGCGATTGCGGGGGTGAGTAGGCTTGTTGATCAGAGGGAACGATACCGGCATACGGTCCTCACGGAGGCGGGCGACGATCGGGGAGCGGATCGGCATGCAGGTTGGCCGGGGCGTTTTGAGCGTGGCCGCGGGCTTGATCCTGGTGGCTCTCGCGACAGTGGGCTATGCTCTGCCGCCGCCGTTCGATCCGCCGCCGCTGAGCGTCGATCCGGTCTTCCAGACCCTGCCGGTCCAGCCACCGGCCGAGATCCGCCCCATCTCCACGACCGCGCAGATCGTCACGCAGGACATCACCGTCGACGTCGGGGACACCACCCTCGAGGCCACGATCCGCGCGCCGCTCACCCCCGGCAAGCACCCCGCCCTGGTCTTCGTGCAGGGCGCCGGGCCGGGCGTGCGGGGCGAGTTCACCACGCAGGCGGAGCTGCTGGCCAGGGCGGGCATCGTCACCCTCGTCTACGACAAGCGGACCGTGCGCTACGACTTCCGCAACCGCGACTTCGGCCTGCTCGCCGACGACGCGCTGCGCGTCCTGGCGCGCCTGCGCACGCGCGCCGACGTCGACCCGGCGCGCACCGGGCTCTGGGGGGTGAGCGAGGGGAGCTGGGTGGTCCCGATCGCGGCCGCCAAGAGCGACGCGGTGGGGTTCACCGTGCTGGTCTCGGCGCCCAACGTCTCGCCCATGCGGCAGGTCACCTGGGCCATGGGCGAGCAGCTCGACCGGCTGCACGCGCCCAGCGGGGTGCGCGAGCTGGTCACCAGGGCGATGAGCGCGGTCCACATGAACTTCCTGCGCTACGACGGCCTGCCCGCGCTGCGCGGGATCCGGCAGCCGGTCCTGGCCCTGTACGGCACGCGCGACCCGTCGATCCCGTTCGTGGAGAGCAGCCGGGCGCTCACCCGCGCGCTCGCCGAGGGCGGCAACGCCGACTACACGATCCGCTACCTCGCCGGCGCCGACCACGGCATGCGCATCCACGGCGGGCCGTTCGCGCCCGGCTACCTGGAGACGCTGTCCAACTGGGTCAAGGGCCTGCCGGGCACGGCCAGGCCCGCGGTGCACATCGCGGGCGCCACCCCGGTCCAGCGCTACGAGGCCAGCGAGGTCCCCACCGCTCCGTGGTACGCCGGGGGCGCGGTCCTGGGGTTCACGCTCTGCCTGGCCGCCGTCGGATACGTGGTCGGCCCGGTGGCCGAGATGGTCGTACGGCTGCGCGGCCGGCGGCTGCCCGCCGAGGCCAACGCCCTGATCTGGCCGCCCATCCGGCGCAGGTTCCGCCGGATGGCCTGGACCGGGCTCGGGCTGCTGGTGTCGGTGCTGGCGTTCATCACGCTGCTGGTGCTGTTCTCGGTCAACCAGGCCGGGGCCTGGCCGGCGGTGCTCGCCGGATGGCTGGTCATCCGGATCCTGGCGGTGCTCATGCTGCTGCAGGAGGTCACCTCCGTGGCGGCGGTCGTCTCGGGGCTGCGCGAGGGGTGGCAGCCCAGCCGCCCCCAGCTCGTCGCGATCGCCGGCGTGCTGGGGGGCACGGGCCTGCTGCTGGTCGCGGCGGCCTACTACAGCCTCTTCGCGTTCCCGTGGTAGCAGTTGAGCCAGCGGTCCATCTCGGCGAACACCACCTCGCGGGCGGGTTCCGGTGACAGCACCAGGTCGTGCATGCCGCCCGGCACCCGGACGCACGTCACGTGAGGGCCGATCCTGGTCGCCCAGTGCGCGATCTGCTCGGGGTCGAGCACGACGTCGGCCCCCTGGGCCTCCGGCGCGAAGTCGCGCAGCTGCAATCCCTTCTCCGCGCAGAGCACCAGGGTCGGGACGTCGGCCCGGAGGCCGCCGTGCAGGCGCCGCTGGGCCCGGCGGATCGCGGCCAGCCAGGCGGCGTGCACCGCGAACCCGCCGATCGGCTTCCACTCCAGGTCGAAGTCCCACTCGCCGTGGTGGTCGCGGTGCAGGCTCGTGCCATAGGCGGTGGCCGGCCCGAGGGGCAGGACGGCGCGTGGCGACATCCTGGACATCGGCCCCTTGAGCAGGTCGGCGGCGACCCGCAGGGGTGAGGGGACGTTGAGGTCGAGGAAGGGGCTGTTGAGCACCAGGCTCTGGATCAGCCCCCGGCCGCGGACCCGGTCGGCCCAGAGGGCGGCGATCAGGCCGCCGGTGGAGTGGCCGTTGAGGATCACCTCGTCGTGGCCGTCCTCCTCGCGGATGACCCGGACCGCCTCGTCGAGCTCCGGGAAGTACTCGGTGAGGCTGCGCACGAAGCCCCGGGTCTGGTGCGGCAGCAGCGAGCGGCCGTACTTGCGCAGGTCCAGACCGTAGAAGTCGACGCCCCGGGCGACGAAGTGGTCGGCCAGATGGGTCTGAAAAAAGTAGTCGGTGAACCCGTGGAGGTAGAGCACGGCCCTGCCGGTGGGCTCGGGGGCGCGCCGCCGTACCAGCGAGGCGACCACCGCTCCCTCGTAGTCGTCGGCCATGGGCAGGACCGTGAGCTCGTAGTCGGGACCGAGAACGTCAGGCATGCGGTCAGGGTAGTTCGTAGGGGTTGGCGGGCCACGAGGGGATCGCGTCCGGAAGATCCTCGCTGACCTTCATCGGGAACTTCGCCGGGCGCTTCTCCAGGAAGGCCGTGACGCCCTCGGCGGCGTCGGGGGCGGCGCCGAGGGCGTTCATGAGGTGGGAGTCGGCACGGTGGGCCTCCCAGGGGGAGGCGGCCGACAGGCCTGACCACATGAGGCGCCGGATGGCGGCGACCGAGACCGCCGAGGTGGTGTCGGCGATCTCACGCGCCAGCGCGTAGGCGGCCGGGAGCAGCTCGTCCGGGGCGTGGACCTTCGAGACCAGCCGGCCTTCGAGGGCCTCGGAGGCGGGGAAGACCCGGCCGGTGGCGGCCCACTCCATGGCCTGGGCGATGCCGACGATCCGGGGCAGGAACCAGCTGGAGGCCGCCTCGGTCACGATGCCGCGCCGGGCGAAGACGAAGCCGAACCTGGCCGTGTCGGAGGCGAGCCTGATGTCCATCGGGAGCGTCATCGTCACCCCGACGCCCACGGCGGGGCCGTTGATCGCGCCGATGACCGGTTTGAGCGAGCGGGCGATGCGGAGCGCGACCGTGCCGCCGCCGTCGCGGGGCGAGCCGTCGACGGTGTCCTCGCCGCCGTACATCTCCTCGGTCCTGTGGTGGTTGAAGGTGTCGCCGCCGCCGCCGAGGTCCGCTCCGGCGCAGAAGGCGCGGCCCGCGCCGGTGACCACCACCGCGCGCACCTCGTCGTCGGCGTCGGCCCTGTCGAAGGCCTCGATCAGCTCGCCGCGCATGGCGTAGGTGAAGGCGTTGAGGCGGTGGGGGCGGTTCAGCGTGACGGTGGCGACCCCGTCGGCCACGCCGTACTCGATCTCGGTAAAAGACATGACCGAACCTTATTCCAGTGGAAATGAGAGGATAAGGGCGGATTTGATTCTCATACTGTTCACTCATTCGCCGCCCGCGGGCTCCGATCCTCGTCCTACCATCTCCGGTGCAGCGCTCAAGCGCGGAGGAATCGGGGAGCAGGTGCGGGACAGATCAAGGCCGTCCGGGGTCGGCACGGTCATCGGGTGGACGGCCCTGTCCGTCGTCGCGCCGGGAGCCGCGCATCTGCGCGCCGGATGGCGCAGGACCGGGCTGGCACTGCTGTCCGTCCACGCCGTGCTACTGCTGGGACTGCTGTGGATCGGGCTCACCTCCGACCTCACCGACTTCGCCGACCTCGCCGGGTGGCTGGCCGCGTCGTCCTGGCTGACCGCCGTCACCGTGGCCTCCGTCGCGCTGGGCGTCGCCTGGTTCGCGCTGGTCGTGCACTCGTTCGTGGTGCTGAATCCGGGCACGCTCCCCGGAGCCGGCCAGGCGATCACCGGGACCCTCGCGGGCGCGCTCGCGGTGGCCGTGCTACTGCCCTTCGGCCTGGTCGGGCAGTACGCCGCGGTCTCGCAGTCGGCGCTGGACAAGGTCTTCAACGCCCCGGCCACGCCGCTGTCCCCGACCGGCCCGACCGGTGCGGAAGACCCGTGGTCGGGCCGGGACCGGGTGAACATCCTGCTGCTCGGCGGCGACGCCGACACCCATCGGGTGGGCGTGCGGACCGACAGCATCAACGTGGCCAGCATCGACGTCGAGACCGGCAACACCGTGCTGCTGAGCCTGCCGCGCAACCTGGAGAACGTGCGCTTCGTCCCGGGCTCGCCGATGGCCAGGCGCTTCCCCGACGGCTTCCGGCTGCCCGCCAACCCGGACGGCTCGCGCGAGGACCTGCTCTTCGCGGTCTGGGAGTACGCCGACGCCCACCCGGAGATCTTCGGTGGCCGCAAAGGCCAGGGCACCCAGACGCTCGTGGAGACGATCGGCCACACGCTGGGGCTGAAGATCGATTGGTATGCCCTGGTGAACATGTGGGGCTTCGCCCGCCTGATCGACGCGATCGGGGGCGTCCGGCTGACCGTGCCGCAGGACGTGGTCTTCGGCAAGTACAACGAGGGCCTGGTCAAGGCGGGCACCCGCAAGCTCCGCGGCGCCGACGCGATGTGGTTCGCCCGCTCGCGCACCAACAGCGATGACTTCACCCGGATGGGGCGCCAGCGCTGCGTGCTGGGCGCCCTGCTCACCCAGGCCGACCCGGCGACCGTGCTGTCCCGGTTCAACCGGATCGCGCTGGCCACCAAGGAGCTCCTGCGGACCGACATCCCGCGTCCGATGCTGGAGCATTTGGTGCCGCTGGCCGTGAAGGTGAAGAGCGCCAAGGTGACCAGCGTGCAGTTCGTCCCGCCGCTGATCAACACCGGCTACCCCGACTGGGTCAAGATCCGCACCGTCACCGCCAAGGCCATTCGCGCCTCGGCCGCCCCCGCCGCCCCGCGCCGCCACCTGGCCGCCACCACCCGGCCCACAGCTCCGGCCGCCACCCCCGGTCCCGGCTCTGACGGGACCACGACCGCCACGCCCGGCCCCGGCGCCACCTTCTCCCCCAGGTCCCGCGCCACCCCCACCTCCGCCGTCACGCCCGGTCCGCAGTCCAGCACCGGGACGGCGGACACGACTGAGCCCAAGGGAATCACCGACGGCTGCGCCTGATCCGGCCCCGCCACGCAGCGGGCGTTCCGATGACATCCGACACGTCCGATGACGCTCGACAGCGGAGAACCTCCGACCAAGGTGGACGAGCGGCTTGCCCGCATTGACGGGAGGGTACGGCACTGCTCTGATCTCGGCCTGGACCGTCCATCCTGGTTCGGATGGACGGCTTCTCCCGACCGGGACCAGATCAGCGGTCGAACTCGCCGGTCTTGACGCCGCTGACGAACGCTCCCCACTCGGCGGGGGTGAAGAACAGCTTGGGTCCGTCCGGGTTCTTACTGTCGCGGACCGCGATCACCCCGGGCAGATTGGCGGCGACCTCGACGCACTGGCCACCATTTCCCGAAGATCGCGACGACTTCCGCCAGATGGCGGCGCTCAGGTCCATTCGCGTCTCACTTCCTCGATCATCTTGAGGGATATGCGCTCAGGATAGGCCCACAGTCGTATCGCCTCATATCGTTCCTGAATGGAAGCTACGAATTCGCAGTCATTCGTGACGTGCCCCTGAGCCGGTGAGTCTGCGTGGATGGTGATCGGCTGCCCGTTCGGAAGCTCAGCGATCATGAAAGCACCCGCCAGACCAGGGAGGCACTCCGGGTCGACAACTTGAACGGAGACAGAGGGGCGCTCAGAAACTTCCAGCAGGTGATCGAGTTGTCCGCACATCACCTCGGCTTCACCGACCTTCCGGCGCAGCACGCCCGCGTCGATAAGCACAAGGACGAAGGGAGGATTGTCCCGGTCGAGGATCTGTTGCCGCCGCATCCGGGCCTCGACCCGTTCCTCCACCGCCTGGGGAGTTGCTCTGGGCTCCAGGTTGAAGATGCGTCGGGCGTAGGACTCCGTCTGCAGGAGGCCCGGCACCAGGAGGGGATCCCAGGAGCGCAGGACGAGGGCGCTGGGCTCGACCTCCTCGGCCCAGTCTCGGAACCAGACAGGACCGCCAGGCTGGGCGATGATGTGTTGGTAGAGCCGGACGAAGGAGACCCCGCCGGCTGCCTCGAATAGACGGTCCAGCCTCTCAGCGTCGGACCTCGACGGGGTGCGGGTGGCTTTCTCCAGGCGGCTGACCTGGGTCTGGGTGCAGCCAAGACGCGAGGCGACGGCGACCTGCGAGAGCTCCGCGGCCTCCCGCAGGCGGCGCATCTCGGCGCCGAACAACACGCGAGGGGAGCCGGGGTCGAGAGAGTGCCCACCATCCATCGCATTTCCTCCCGAATAAGAAAAAACGGACCTATCATTCGATCGGCGATACTGAGTCCGGCGCGAATATACCAACGGCTGTCATCATTCGCTCTAGCCTGGATTATCGATCCAGTAGCCGATCAACTACCCATACGACATTCTAGGCACAGAAATTCTCTCCGCGACAGCATGGGAAAGAAAGCAGTTCATCACCTTCTCAACCGGAGGTGAATCAGCCTGCACATGAATGCGACAGCACTCTTCAACGCCCCGGTCACAGAAAATCGGCAAGCACCCGAAAGGTGAAACCATGGTGGTGGTCAAGCTGACGGCCGGGCGGATCGCAGCCCCAGCCCGCGAGGACATGCACCCGCCAGAGCCGATGATGGCAGGTGGATCCTGTCGATCGACGCGAAGTCGGCTATCACTGACGAACGAATATGGGGAGGGTGTGGCGAAGGTGGGCCGAGTGGGTAAGAATTGACTACGTCCCGGTCTCAGCCATCCTCCGGAGGTATTTGATGCGTTTCACCCGGCTAACGGTCGTCGGTTTGGCGCTGGTGATGGCAGCATCGGGATGCACTTCCGAGCCTTCACTGAAGGAGGCGGCAGCGGAGCTGCAGAAAGATGCACAGCGACTGGAGACAAATGATGTCTTCAAGAACCCTCTAAAGAAACTTCGCATCCTACAGCGCCCAGACAAAGACATCCGCTGCGACAAGGACAAGTTCAGACGGGTATTGCGGGCCACGGCCGACTATGAACGCATCAACGAACCGCTGGACTCTCACCTAGGCCGATCCCAAGCGCTAATGGAAAACGTCCTTGTCCAGGACTTCGGATACAAGTTGGAGCATGACTTCAGCCAGGCGGATACCGATGAAGGACGATTCATCCACGGCGCCAAAAAGGACCTAGGCATCACGGTGACCGTATATGTAGCTCCTGAGGCTCCCACCTGGCGACTGAATGCGATGACTCCCTGCCTGCCGCAGTGAGGAAACCTACTCAGTTCCAGACTCGTAGCTGCTCTTTGGCTTGGTCGCTGGTTTGGAATTTTGAAGCATCTTCGATCTTGGTATCTAAAGCATTGTTACTGTCCATCCAACGTTCATAAGGGGTCAATTTTTCCCGCAGCACCTGCTCCCATTTCTTGTCCTCGCTGGCTTCCCGCTTCGCCTCTGCCAAGAACTCGTCATAAGTCTTGAGATTGCCGGTGCTCTTGCTGATAAGTTCGGCGGGCGGCTCACTCGCCGGATAGCCGGCCTCGTGAAGGATGTATGCGATGTCGTACTTCTGGCGCAGGACGAAGTCCGATCGAGTACCGGTGACCTCCTCGACCCGTGTCTCGAAGCTGTCGGCCCAGCCGTCGAGGGCAGTGCTGATTCCATATGCCTTGGTCAGCTCCCATCCCGCTTTAACGCCCTCGTTCGCGAGGGGACCCACGAGGGGAATCCGGTCGATCCCGAGGGCAAGGGTGTTTTTAGTGATGTCGCGGATCAGATCGTCGGTGGCGTCCTGCTCACCGCGCACATCCAATGTCGCCTTGAACTCCGCGCTGGCGAGATCGCCGAACATCCTCGCTGTGTCCTCGAAGTATCTGGTCCCACCTTGCGCGTCCAGCCGCGCCGCTGCCATCAGCGTGTCACGGCGGAATTGGGCTGCGGTCGCATCGAAGTCATCAGTGAGCTGCTTGTCCCCGACAAAGGTCTTGAGGAAGCGATGAGTGTCACCTGGGCTGAGGTAGAACGCTGGGGTCACCCCCGGAAGGGGGACCCAATTCGCCGGGACCCCCGCTCCGGAGGCCCGATCCACGGCCTTGTCGAAGCGGGCGCCCGAGGCCAGCTCATGGATGTAGGACTTCGCGATGGTGACCATGGAGTCCTTGGCGACCGTCGGCAGGCCGTCGCCGAAGGGGCCCGCGGCCTTGATCGCGTCCAGGGCGAAGGCGGCGGCGGCCGGGCTGTGCTGACCGGGTTTCTCGGTCGTGGCCTCCGTGCCCGCCTCCAGCACCCGGCCGAACGCGTCGGCCACCTCGTCCCCGGTTCCCGCGCTCTTGGCGTAGTCGAGGAACCGCTTCATCTTCTCGGTCTGGCTCAGCTTGACATCGGCTCCGCCCAGCTTGGCGAACACGTCCCGCACGGCTGTGCCGTCTCCGGCGAGCACCTCCAGCCCCAGCGCGACCACATCGGGGGGCAGGCCGTACGCCTTCATCTCGGTGGGTCCAGCTGCGCGCCAGTCCTGCCGGGGCTTCTTCGCGAAGTCATCCAGGACCAGGGCGCGGGCCGCCGCGCTGCGGACGCCGGAGGGGGCGTTCGCGCCCTTGAGCAGTGCGAGCCGGTTCCACGCGGCGACCTTGCTGCCGGCCGGTCTCACCAGGTCGGTTCTGACCTTGGCGAACGCCGGGACGAGGGCGGGGGCGCGCAGGGCCGCGCCGAGGGCCGCGCTGAAGGCGGCCAGGTCCTGTTTGGCGGTCTTGCTGCCGGTGCTCGCAATGAGGCTTGGCAGACTGTCGCGTACCTTCGGAGACAGCAGGGCAAAGAAGGCGGCGGCAGCCTGGGGATTCTCCGCCAGTTTGGCGACCTTGTCAGCGTGGTTGTGGATGATCTCGCCCTGGAGCTCGCCGTCGAAGTTGACGAAGATGTCGTTGCCGTACATGTTCGCCAGGCCTCGGGCGGTCTCGAAGTCCTCCAGTTCGTCGGGCAGCCGCACCAGCGACGACCGGTCCCCTCCGCCGCCCAGCTCCGGGGCGCCCTCGCCCAGGGCGTTGATCAGGTCGATCCGGCCGTGGAGCATGGAGACCTGTGTGCCGCCCCAGTCGGCGATGTCGGCGATCTCCCGCAGCGCGGGGGTGCTGATCCCGTGCTGGCGGAGCTTTCCGTCGAACTCCTTGCTGAACGCGGTCAGCCGGTCGGCCGCGCCGCGCAGGGAGGTGGCGAGCTGCCCCATCCCCTCGGGATCGATGCCGCAGAACTCGGCGGTGGGTGCCATGGAGCGTTCCCCCTCACGGTCACGACGGTCATGTGCGCCCGGCCATCTCCCGGCGCGCGGCGTTCGCCTGGGCTTCGGTCACCAGCGGAGGAGTGCGGCGCAACTCCTCCGCGATCGCGTCGACCACGCGCTGCGCGAGCCGCCCCAGCCGCTGGTGCCGGTCTTCCAGCTCGGTGGTCCATTTGTCTGCCGTCGGCCCCGTCCAGACCCTGCCCGACCGCATCGCCGAGGAGGCGCGCTGGTAGGCCTGCCGTACCTCGTGAGCCCTGTCCTCGGCCTCCGCCAGGAGGCGCTGCAGCTCCGCGTGCCGGGGATTGGGCACCATCGGCTCGGCCACGCCGCCCCCGTCCTCTCCAGGACCCCGTGATGAAAGAAAAAATTAATACCACAGTAGGTATAGATCGTCTATGTCGACAAGGCCAGGACGCCGCCGGCGTAGCGCTTCTGTCGTTGAAGCCATAACCACGAGAGCGAACTGGTCTGATATTTCGGTCATTTCATCCCACGCCGAAACGACTGCTCCACCCAACAGCATCGGAGTAACGGATGTCGCTGTTCGAAGAGCACATCGACGCGATAGAAATCGCTGCGAAAACCGCGTCATGGGTGTGTTTCATCGCCATTTTCGCGCTGGTCTTCACCGGCCATGTGAGCACGCCCCTGGCCGTCGCGGTCGTCATCATCTGGGTGTCCCGCATCACCCAGTACCAGATCAAGGAGACCCGGGCGCGCTGGGACGCGGAGGCCGCCGAAGAAGGGGAGCTCCGCCGCGAGCAGCAGCGCGCGAACCGTGAACGGGAGCTACGCCTCCAGATCCAGCGGCTACAGCGGCCGGACCGTTAGCCATCCGCCGCTGCCCCGATCATCCATGTCGACACCTGCGACACCGCCGGTACCGCGTTCCCATCGCCGCAGCAGTGAGAGCGGACGGGCCGGGTGGAAGCCGAACGGGGTGAGTTCTGCGGCAAGATCGTACAGCGCCCCGACCACATCTGTTGCGTTTATTTCGTTTGCTTCACATAATGCGATGAGGAGTGACGAGAGGGAGGCAGACATGACCGGCATCCAAGTCAAGCGCTCGATCGAGCCAGGAGCAATAGACGCCCAGGTCGCGGCACGTGCCGTCAGGCGGATCAAGGACTACCTCATGCGGTGCCCCGGCAAGGAGGCCATCCCGGTCGCCGGGGAACTCGGCGACGAAGATGCTCTGATTCTCCCGCGCGAGGCTGTGAGCCTGCTCGCCTACATCCTGACCCAGGCTGCGGAAGGGCGCGGCGTCTCGGTCATTCCTTCCCACGCCGAACTGACCACCCAGCAGGCGGCGGACATGCTGAACGTATCCCGCCCCTACCTGATCGGATTGCTGGAGTCGGGAACGATCCCCTACCGGATGGTGGGAAAGCACCGTCGCGTCACTGCTGAAGATCTCATGGAGTACAAGCGGCGCGATGATCTGAAGCGGCGGACCACCGCTGACGATCTCGCCGCGCTCGGCCAAGAGCTGGGGCTTTGACCGTGGCCTTCGTTGTGGTCTACGACGCTAACGCCCTCTACGGCAACACGCTCCGAGACCTGCTCATCCGCATCGCCCAGGCAGGCCTGGTGCAGGCCAGATGGACGAACAAAATCCTGGACGAGGCGATCAAAAACCTCGCGTCCAACCGTCCCGATATCCCGGCGGACAAGCTGTCACGATTGCGCGATCTCATGAACGCCGCTGTGCGAGATTGTCTGGTCGAGGGATACGAGCCGCTGATGGAAGGGCTGAAGCTTCCCGATCCAGATGACCGGCATGTGCTTGCAGCCGCGATCAAGGCAGGTGCGCAGGTCATCGTCACATCCAACCTCAAGGATTTCCCGGCGGAGGAGCTGACCGTCTGGAACCTGGAGGCCAGGTCACCGGACGACTTCGTACTCGGCCAGATCGACATGGATGATCGGATCGTGTGGGCCTGCGTCCAGCAGATCGTGGACTCCCGAGTGAATCCACCGGAGACGATCGAGGACGTGCTCCACGCTTTGGAGAACGCCGGACTCGTGGAATCGGTCGCCGCGCTGAGGAACGGCCGGTACAACATGTGATGTCCTCTCCGACGTGAACCCCCGCCGACGGTGGCGGGGCCGTGCCGTGCCGCCCGGTGAGATTCCTTGATCTCCACGGCCCCTTCGGGGGCGAGGAAGAGAGGTCGATCTGGCCCTGGAGGGCACCGCCGAGGACGGCGGCGCGCTGCGCGGTGGGTCCACCGCGATCGCGCCGTTCGAAGCGCTCCGCCCGCTGGCCACGTTCTGGGCCTGGACGGACAGGCCAGGGCCGGCGGCTCGGTTTCCGCGCTGCACGCGAAGCTTGTCGCCGCAGGCGAGGATGTCGCACTGCTCGGCAGCGCGAACCTCACCGATCGGGCGCTCGCCAACAACCTCGAAGTCGGCGTGGTTCTCCGTGATCCCGACGTGGTGCGCAGGCTCGTCAGGCATTTCCGCGCGCTCATGCGACCCCAGGACGGTCCGCTGCGTCCCACCGGGTGAGGCTCAGGTGGCGTAGGACTCCTTGGCGAGCCGGCGGACGCGGTCCACGTCGACGGTGTGCCCCAGGCCCGGCTGGGTGAGCGGGACGGCCACGACGCCGCCGGTGGCGCCGACCGGCGGGGTGACGATCTGCGCGCTGCGCGGGGGCTCGGCCACGTCACAGGGCAGGTCGCAGCCGGGCAGGCTGGCCGCGGCGACCGTGGCCGCCCGGGCCAGGCCGGTGCCCTGGCCTCCGGCGCAGGCGATCTCCCAGCCCGCCGCCACGGCGTGGTCGTGTGCCCGCCGTACCTCGCGCAGGGAGCCCAGGGCGGCGGGGCGCAGCAGCAGCGCCCGGCCCGCGTTGACGAGGATCGCCTCGTCGAGCTCGGCCAGCGAGGAGACCTCCAGCAGGACCGGGGCGGCGACGCGTTCCTGCAGCTCGGCATGGTCGGTGAGGTTGGCGAACGGGCGCTCGATGGACGAGAGCGTGTAGGCGTCCAGCGCCTCGAGGGCGCCGATGTCGGTGTAGGCGCCGCGGGCGTCCACGCCGATGCCCAGCGCCGGGTAGGCCTGGCGGACGGCGCGCAGCGGCTCGATGTCCCAGCCGGGGTGGACGTCCAGGGTGATGTGGGCGTATCCGCCGCAGACGTGGCGGTTCACCCGCGCGACCAGGCTCTCCAGGTTGCGCTCGGCGCCGATCCTGACGGTGGCCATCAGCGAGGTACGGCTGCCGCCCAGCGCGTGGGAGAGCGGCACGCCGCGCATCCTGGCCCACAGATCCCAGCAGGCCATGTCGGCGGCGGGGCCGCCGGGGACGGCTCCCAGCTCGTCGGGGTGCTCCCAGTCGACGCCGATCAGCGCCCGGCCAAGCCCCTCCTCCAGGAACGCCCAGGTCTTCGGGTCGGGGTCGACGACCTCTCCCCACCCGGCCATGCCCCCGTAGTCGGTGAGCCGGACGAGGATGCTCTCCGGCCGCCTGCCGTACGGCAGGACCAGGCGGAACACCTCAAGCTCACGCACGCGTGGCATGGACCCCCCTCGATCTCTGCTCGGGAAAACGCGAATCCCGCCCGAGGGCGGGACTCACCCCTCAACACGGAGAGGGGCGGCGTTCTTCCCATAGTGTCACGGGAGTCAGGTCCCGAACGGCCCCAGCCTCACGAGGGCCAGGCCCCGAACCGGCCCAGCGCCACGGTAGTCAGGTCCCGAACCGGTCCAGCGTCACGGGAGTCAGGTCCCGAACGGCCCCACTGTCACGGGGTCAGGTCCTGAACCGGCCCGCGACCAGCACACCCATGCTCGCCAGCAGCGCGGTCAGCGCGAAGCACACCAGGTAGACGAGGGCGGCGGCGCCGAAGGCGGCGACGATCGCGCCGACGACGGCGACCGTGACCACGGTGAAGACCGACTCCCCGATCCCCATCGAGGCGCTGTTCTCGCCCTCCTCGCCGGGGCGCGACAGCTCCAGGACGAGCACCGACAGCGTCGGGTAGACGATCCCGATGCCGAATCCGAGCACGGCCTCGCCGATGAAGGCCAGTGCCACGGGGACGGCGGCGAAGACGGTCAGGGCCATCAGCACGAGACCCGCGGCGATCAGGGCGGAGCCGATCCGCAGGACCACGACCCGGTCGTAGCGCCTGCGCCCGACGACCCACGAGCCGAGCGACCAAGCGAGCGCGCCGCCGGTGAGCACCATTCCGGCCTGGGTGAGCGACAGGCCGCGCTCCTCGGTGAGGATGCGCGGCAGGAAGACCTCGCCGCCGAAGACGGTGCCGGCGGCGATCCCGCGCAGGGTGATCACCGAGGGCAGGCCGCGTGCGGCGCGCAGCGTGCCGGGCGGCAGCAGCCGGGGCAGCGTGAGAACGAGAAGGAGCAGGCCGACGACCAGCAGGACCAGTCCGGCGCCACGTGCCGCCCCGCCGTACTGCATGAGCGCGGCGCCCACGGCCGCCAGCACCGCCCAGCCCAGCCGCCGCAGGATGGGGCTGCGCTCGCTCACCTCGGAGTGGTCGTCCATCGGCGCGGAGGACAGGCCGCGCCACAGCAGCAGTGCCGCGGGGGCGACGAGCAGCGGCACGCCCAGGAAGACCCAGCGCCAGCCGAGCTGCTCCGTCACGACACCGGTGATCGCCGGTCCGACCATGGACGGCACCACCCAGGCTCCGGCGAAGACGGAGAAGACCTTGGGGTGCATGGCCGGCGGGTAGACCCGTGAGACCAGCACGTACATCGAGACCTGGAAGATCCCGCCGCCGAAGCCCTGCACGAACCGGCCCATGATGAACACGTCCATGGTGGGCGCCAGGCCCGCGATCAGCAGTCCCGCGACAAAGGCGCCGACACCCGTCCAGAGCGGGCCGACCGGCCCCCGGATGTCGGCCCAGCGCCCGCCCAGCACGGTGGCGATCATTCCGGCGGCCAGCGCACCGCTGAAGGCCAGGGCGTACAGCGCGAGCCCGTCGAGCTCGCGCCCCACGACCGGCATGGCGGTCGCCACCGCGAGCGCCTCGAAGGCCACCAGGACGATCAACGCGACCATGCCCACCGTCAGCGCGCGGTAACGCTGGGCAAATATCCCCTCAACCGGGGTTGAAATCGTCGTAGCAGTCATGATCGGACACTACGGCCGCCGCCCCGTGCCGGGCATCGGCCCGGGAGGTCAGCCCTTGGTCGTAGGACCCGCCGCCTCGACATGGGAGGCCAGGCCGCGCAGGAGCAGGTCCAGGCCGAACTCGAACCGCTCGGCGCCGCCGGCCTCCATCAGGTTGTCGATCTGGGCGACGAGGTGGGGGAAGCGGTCGGCGGGCAGGCTGCGGTAGAACTCCTCGATCTGCCCGAAGAACTCCCCCAGGAAGCTCTCCAGGTCGCTGCCGCCGGCGCGCTGCCTGTTGAGGTAGAGGGAGCCCTCGTAGGCGTCGGAGCAGACGTAGAGGCCGAGGCGGTCGATCATCAGGGCCGCGACCTTGGGCGGCACCCCGCCGGCGAGCATGACGGCCAGCTGGGCGTCGGCTATCCGCAGCGCGTTGGGCCCGGTCGGGATGGTGGCCAGCCCGACCTTGGCGATGTCGGCATGGGCCCGGAACACCCGCGACGCCTCCATGATCATCTCCCTGAGCTGCTCCAGCCAGCGCTCCGGCTCGGGCTCGGGCACCTGGATCTCACCCATGACCTCGTCGTAGATCAGGTCGAGCAGCTCCTCCTTGTTCTCCACGTGGGCGTAGAGGGAGGCGGGGCCGGTGCCGAGCTCCTGGGCGACCCGGCGCATGCTCACCGCGTCAAGCCCTTCGGCGTCGAGGATCCGCAGGCCGGCGGCGACGATGAGATCCCTGCTCAGGACGGCTCGGGGAGCGCTCGCCCTGCGGGTCTTGCGCCACGGCGGAGCCGGGATGTCGGTCATCGGCCGATCCTATACCGCCCCGGACCTCTTTCACGAACACCGTACTAGCTTCGAACGGTGTACTTGACGCGAACAGTGTTCGCCATTAAAACGATGTTCGTAGATAACGAACGGCGTTCGCCGAACGTCTCCCCTCCCTTGGATCGGAGCCCCCGATGACCCATGCGATCGACACCGGACCACCCGCCACCGCCGGGCCGTACCGGTGGCGATGGATCGCCCTGTGCGTGATCCTCGCCGCCGAGGCGATGGACCTGCTCGACGCGATGATCACCACCATCGCGGCGCCGTCCATCCAGGCCGACCTGGGCGGCCCGTCGAGCATGATCCAATGGCTCAGCGCCGGATACACCCTGGCGATGGCCGTCGGCCTCGTCACCGGCGGCCGCCTCGGCGACCTCTACGGCCGCAGGCGCATGTTCGCCGTCGGCGCGCTCGGGTTCACTCTGTGCTCGCTGCTGTGCGGGCTGGCCGCCTCCCCCGAGACGCTGATCGGCTCGCGGGTGCTGCAGGGCCTGTTCGGCGCGGTGATGGTGCCGCAGGGGCTCGGCATGATCAAGGAGATGTTCCCGCCCGGGGAGCTGGCCGCCGCGTTCGGCGCGTTCGGCCCGATCATGGCCCTGTCCACGGTGGCCGGACCGGTCCTCGCGGGCTGGCTGATCGACGCCGACCTCTTCGGCGCCGGCTGGCGCATGATCTTCCTGATCAACCTGCCGATCGGCCTGATCGCCCTCCTCGGCGCGATCCGCTACCTGCCGGAGTCGAAACCCCCGCACGCCGCACGGCTGGACCTGACCGGGGTGGGACTGGTCTCGGCCGCCTCGTTCCTGCTGATCTTCCCGCTGGTCCAGGGCCGCGACCTCGGCTGGCCCGCCTGGACCTTCGCCTCGATGGCCGCCTCGATCGTGATCTTCATCTTCTTCGGCCGCCACCAGTCCCGCAAGGAGCACGCGGGCGGCGCCCCGCTGGTCGTGATGAGCCTGTTCCGCAAGCGCGCCTTCAGCGGGGGCCTGGTCACCGGCCTCGCCTTCTTCTCCGGGATGATCGGCTTCTCGCTGGTGTTCGGCCTCTACACCCAGATCGCCCTGGGTTACGACCCGCTGAAGGCGGGTCTCGCCGGTCTGCCGAACGCCGTCGGCGCCCTGGCCGGGTTCATCGTCGTCAACGCCTCGGGACTGGCCCGGAAGGTGGGCCGCAAGCTGATCCACCTGGGCACGGTCGTCATGGCGGCGGGCGTCGCCGGGGTCGGCGTCACCCTCGGCCTCGCCGGCATGGGCGTCACCCCGTGGCAGCTCGCCCCCGCCCTGGCCGTCACCGGCGTCGGGATGAGCATGGTCATGGCCCCCTTCTTCGACATCGTGCTGGCCGGGGTGGAGCCCCACGAGTCCGGCTCGGCCTCCGGCACCCTGACCGCCGTCCAGCAGCTCGGCGGCGCGCTGGGGGTGGCCGCCGTCGGCACGGTCTTCTTCGGCCTGCTCAAGCAGGGCTGGAGCTTCGAGGACACGATGCGGCTGACCATCTGGATCGAGGTCGGCCTGCTCGCCGTCACCTTCCTGACCGCCTTCCTGCTCCCGCTCCGCGCCCGGCCCGAGGAGGAGGCCGCCCACTGAACGCAATCCCGTCGGCGACCGTCTCCACTTCTCCTCCGAGCGCGGCACCTCCGGTTCCTCCTCCGGCGGGATCACCTACTGCGTGACCGGCCCGTTCCGCACCTGACGAACCGCCCGTCAGCACGGGTTCACCGGCCCGTACGGCATGGAGGAAAGGGCCGGCCGCCGGTCGCGTACACCGGCCGGTCGTGTGCGTGGGGATGACGGGCGTGAGGGCACAGTCCCGTCCGGTGTGCCAGCGGGGCCGGGCGCGCCGACGCGCGACCCGGCGGGGATGGCCTGCGGCCATGGCGCTCTGACAAGGACGGGCCTCCGTGCCATCCTCGTCAGAGCGGGATCATGTGGCCGAGCGCTCCAGCTCCTTCTCGGCCCACTGGCCGATGTCGCGGCGTTCGATCGCCGCGGCCATCAGGGCGGGGAAGGCGTCGGGGGTGCAGGCGAAGGCGGGCACTCCCAGGGCCGCCAGGGCGGCGGCGTTGTCGCGGTCGTAGAAGGGAGCTCCCTCGTCCGACAGCGCGAGCAGCACGATGACCTGGACTCCGGCCGCGGTCATCTGGGCGACCCTGCGGAGCATCTCCTGCCGGACTCCGCCCTCGTAGAGGTCGCTGATCAGGATGAAGATCGAGTCGGTGGGCCGGGTGATGAGGCCCTGGCTGTAGGCGATGGCCCGGTTGATGTCGGTGCCGCCGCCGAGCTGGGTGCCGAACAGCAGCTCCACCGGGTCGTGGAGCTGGTCGGTGAGGTCGACGACCGCGGTGTCGAAGACCACCAGCGACGTCCTGAGCGAGCGCATCGAGGCGAGCACCGCCCCGAAGACGCTCGAATAGACGACCGAGGCGGCCATCGACCCGCTCTGGTCGATGCAGAGCACGACCTCGCGCTGGACGGCCCGCTGCCGCCGGCCGTACCCGACCAGCCTCGACGGCACCACGGTGTTCCGCTCGGGCAGGTAGTTCTTCAGGTTGGCCCGGATCGTGCGGTCCCAGTCGATGTCGGCGACCCGCTTGGGCCGGTGGGTGCGCGCCGACCGGTCGAGCGCGCCGGTGACGGCCGCCTTCGTCTTCTGCACCAGCCGCCGCTCCAGCTCGGAGACGACCTTGCGGACCAGCGCGCGGGCCGACTCGCGGGCCTTCTCCGGCATCACCCGGTTGAGCGACAGCAGCGTGCCGACCATGTGGACGTCGGGCTCGACCGCCTCCAGCATCTCCGGCTCCAGCAGCAGCCGGGTCAGGTTCAGCCGCTCGACGGCGTCCTTCTGCATGACCTGGACGACGGTCGAGGGGAAGTAGGACCGGATGTCGCCCAGCCAGCGCGCCACCCTGGGCGCGGAGGCGCCCAGGCCGCCGCTCCGTTCGCCCGCGCCCTCGCCGCCACCGCCGTTGTAGAGCGCGGCCAGGGCTCCGTCCATCTGGGCGTCGGTCCCGCCGAGGGCGCATCCCGTGCCGTCGGCGTCGCCGCCGAGCACCAGCCGCCAGCGGCGCAGTCTGTCGTCCATCACTCGGCCTCCGTCTTCCCCAGGATCATCAGCACGGTCCGCACGGCCGCCGCCGCCCGCTCCTCGTCGAGCTCCGCGACGTCCTCCCCGCCCGGGACCGCCCCGGTCGTGAGCGAGCGGACCCGCGAGCCGATCGAGCGCCGCTCCGGTGCGGCGAAGGCGCCGAACGTCCGGCGGAGCAGGGGCAGCACGTCCACGAACGTCTCCGGGGCGAGCCCGGTGAGCCATCCGTCGATCAGGGCGAGCAGCCGGGCGTCGTGGACGAGCAGCAGGCCGCCGCCCGACAGGAATCCCTCGATCCAGGCCGCCGCCCGAGCGGGCGGGTGCCCGGCCGACATGGCCCGCGACATCCGCGGGCCCACCTGATCGGCGTCGAGGTCACCGGCGTCCAGCAGGATCCTGGTGAGCCGGCCCTCGATCAGCCCGTGCAGGTCGGAGCGGCCCGACGCGCCGCGCAGCGTGGCCAGCCAGCGGGCCTGGGGCGCTTCCGTGCCGGAGGCCGCGTCGAGCAGGGCCACCGCGGCGTGCACCCCGTCGATGTGGCGCAGCAGGTCGCGGGCGGCGTCGTCGTCCAGCCCGGTGACCGCTCCGCCCAGCCCGACGCAGACCCTGGTGAGCAGGGCGTCGACGATGGCGGCCAGGCCGGTGGCGGGGGTGCCGCGCACGTCGCCGTAGCGCTGCGCGCGGACCATCGCGGGCAGCGCCGCCATCAGGTGCGTGACGTCGCTGTCGAGTGCGGCCCGCGCCGACAGCGCGTCGAGCACGTACGGCAGCGCGTCCGGCAGGTCCGCGAGCAGGCACCGCTCCACCAGCCCGGTGAGGCCGGCCAGCGAGACCCCGGCGGGTGCGCCCCCGGGCCCCGGTCCGGCGGCCCCCTGCGGCGCGGCCGGGCCGGGCGGCCGTCCTCCGTCCGCGAGATCGCGGACGCGGGCGCCGGCCGCCGCGGGGACCGTGGTGCCCCAGGCGCTCGCCTCGATCAGCTCGATGTCGAACTCGGGACGCCAGGCGAGCGTCCACGATTCGCGGAAGGTGCCCTTGCTCCGGCTCTCCTGGGGCGTGCCCCACTCCACGCCGAGCAGCCGCAGCCGGTGCAGCAGCCTGCTGCGCTCCAGGTCGAGGGGCTTGCGCAGGTCGAGATCGTGCTCGCGGTCCAGGGCCTCGGGTTTGAGCTTCAGCCGCCGCTGCTCCTCGCGGAGGTGGCGCTGGAGGGGGACCATCGGGGTCGCGTCGGGGACGTGGCCGAGCCGCTCCCCTACGACCATGCGCCGCTGGATCAGCTCCACCGGCAGGTCGTCGCCCTCGCACAGCACGGCCCTGGCCGCCTCGGTGACCTCCGCCAGCCCCGCCAGCGGCCGTCCCCGGAGCACGGCCAGGCTCTGCGTGAGCCGTACCGCCTCGATGACGTGCGCCGAGGAGACCGGCAGGTCCTCCTCGCGCAGCACCCCCGCGGCGGCGGTCAGCCACCGCTCCACCGGACGGTCGGCGGAGGCGAACAGGTGGTGGTACCAGCCGGGTGACGTCACCCCTGCGCCGTATCCGCTCCAGGCTGCCAGCCGCCCGTAGGTCCACGGCACCCAGGTCATCTCGGCCTTGACCTTGGGCAGTCCGCGCAGCAACGCGTCGTCGGCCTTCACCGTGGGCAGCCCGGCGCCCCAGGCCGCGCCCTCCCGCGACGGCCCGGCCAGCGCGGGCACGTGCCACGCGCCGCAGACGACGGCGATCCGCTCGAACCCGTCCTTGACCGCCCTGCGGATGGTGCGCCGCATGAAGGCCTCCCGCCGGGCCTCGTAGGCGTCGGCCACATGCCCCTCACGGACCGCCGCCATCGCCTCGGCGATCACCTGGAACGGTGTGTCCCCGCGGTGCTCGACCACGTCCTCCCACCAGCGCTCCGGATCGTCGTATCCGGCGGCGCGGGCGAGCGTCCCGATCGGATCGGTCCGTACGGCCGGCGTCCCGGGGTCCGGGCCCTGTCCGGCAGGCTCCTCCCGCTCGGCGGCGAGGCTGTGGGCGGCGGGCAGGTCGCAGAACCGGACCGGGATGCCCGCCTCCACCGCGTGGCGGATCGCCTGCCACTCCGGCGAGAAGACCGCGAACGGCCAGAAGGCGGCCTTGGACGGCTCCCCCGGCACGTGGGCCAGCAGCGCCACCGGGGGTTCGAGACCGGGGTCCTTGGCCAGCTCGACCAGCCCGTCGGCCTCGGGCGGGCCCTCGATGAGCACGATGTCCGGCTTGAGGCGTTCCAGCTCGTCTCTGAGGGAGCGCGCCGATCCCGGTCCGTGGTGCCGGACCCCCAGCACGGAGACGCTCATGGGCGGCCTCCGGCCACCGGGCCACCCGTCCGCGCGTCCGGGGACGGGCCGCGACGGGCGTCACGTGGCGTGGTCGCTGTGAGACGGGACGGCCCCGCTCCGGCGGCCCGCGCCTCAGCCCGCGTCACGGCAGGCCCGGTAGAAGTCGCGCCAGTCCTGGCGCTCGCGGACGACGGTCTCGAGATACTCCCGCCAGACGACGCGGTCGGAGACCGGGTCCTGGATCACGGCGCCGACGATGCCGGCGGCCACGTCGGAGGGGCGGAGCACGCCGTCGCCGAAATGGGCGGCCAGGGCGATGCCGTTGGTGAGGACCGAGATGGCCTCGGCCGTGCTGAGGGTCCCGCTGGGAGACTTGACCTTGGTCCGGCCGTCCTCGGTGACACCGGTGCGCAGCTCGCGGAAGACCGTGACGACGCGGCGGATCTCCTCCAGGCCGGTCATGGTCTGGGGCAGCTCCAGGGAGCGGCCGAGCTGGTCGACGCGGCGGGAGACGATGTCCACCTCCTCCTCGGCGGTGGCGGGGACCGGCAGCACGACGGTGTTGAACCTGCGGCGCAGGGCGCTGGACAGGTCGTTGACGCCCCGGTCGCGGTCGTTGGCGGTGGCGATGATGTTGAAGCCGCGCGAGGCCTGGACCTCCTCGTTGAGCTCGGGGATCGGCAGCGTCTTCTCCGACAGCACCGTGATCAGCGCGTCCTGGACGTCGGAGGGCATGCGGGTCAGCTCCTCCACCCGGGCGATCCGCCCCTCGGCCATCGCGCGCATCACCGGGCTGGGGGTGAGCGCCTGCCTGGACGGCCCCTCCGACAGCAGCCGGGCGTAGTTCCAGCCGTAGCGGATGGCCTCCTCGGCGGTGCCCGCCGTCCCCTGCACGAGCAGGGTGGAGTCGCCGCTGATCGCGGCGGCCAGGTGCTCCGACAGCCAGGTCTTGGCGGTGCCCGGCACACCGAGCAGCAGCAGCGCGCGGTCGGTGGCGAGGGTCGCCACGGCCACCTCCACGATGCGGCGGGGTCCGATGTATTTCGGGGTGATCCGGTCGCCGTCGCCCAGGATGTAGGCGGTCACCGCCCAGGGGGAGAGTTTCCAGCCCGGCGGCCGGACCCGGTCGTCGTCCTTGGCCAGGATCGCCAGCTCCTCGGCGTACTGGTCTTCGGCGTGGGCCCGCAGAACCGTTGTCACAGAAGCTCCTTCAGCATGTCGTCACGGAAACGCAGGAGGGCGGCGACCTCCTGGATGGGCGGTTCGAGCGAGAGCCGTTCGGCCACGCCGTACAGGGCGGGGTCGATGCGTTCGCCGGCGAGCTTGGTCAGCTCGCCGAGGTTCCAGGGCTGGGTGCCGGAGACCTCGATGATCTTCTGCAGCACGGCCCCGGCCAGGCCCGGCCCCCAGGGCGCCGCGGCGCCGCCGAGGACCATGATGAGCTGGCCGTCCAGGCCGTGCCGCCGGACGAAGTCGGCGGCGACGCTCTCCTGCTCGGCGGGGGGCAGCGCGGCCAGCAGGTCGGCGAGCGGGTCCCAGGCGAACAGTTCCCTGGCCCATTCGGGGTCGCCCTGGAGCACGGTGGCCCTGACCCATCCCGCCATGACCTCGCGACCCCAGTCGACGATCTTCATCCGGACGAGCTCGCCGGGTGAGTGGCCGAGCAGGCGGGGCCAGACCTCCAGCGGGGTGCGCGCGACGGCCTGCTGCAGCCACCAGCTCCGCTCGCCCGTCCCCCTGGGCGGCTTGGCCCGGATGCCGTCGCGCTCCATCGCGGCGTCGCAGGCGGCGGGCGGGGTGACCTGGATCTCGCCGTCCTCGACGGAGAGACAGCCGGCGACCCGCCCGGCCATCCGCAGGGCCAGCCGCGAGTCCGGCAGGCGGGTCAGCAGGTCGGCGGCCTGGTGGCGGACCTCGCGGCGGCGGTCGTCGAGAGCGGCCTCCAGGAACGGCTCGTCGTCGGAGGAGAGCCGGTCGGCGAGAACCTCCAGGAAGGACGCCCTGTCGTCGGGGGTCTCCTTCTCCCATGTCGCCTCGAGCAGCCGCCTGGCCTCCGCCGGGGCCACCGCCCGCAGCGCGGCCAGATGGGCGCGGCGGTCGCCGGAGGTCCCCAGCTCCCAGACCTCCCGGGCGCCGCCGGCCCCGGCGGGGGCGGCCGCGGTGACCTCCTCCAGCAGGAAGCTCCACGCCGGGTTGAGCCCGGCCAGCCAGCGGCCCCGGTTTCCGGCGAGGACGCCGAGGTGCGGGCGGATCGACCGGTCCCTGGCCCCCTGGTCGAGAAGCTCGGGCAGCAGGTGAGGCGAGATCCGGTAGCCGTGGCCGGCCGCGGTCTCCAGCCATTCGGCGAGCAGCCTCGGCCGTTCGCCGCCGAGGATCCGGGCGAGCCGGTCGGCCGCCGCGCGCGAGACCGCGGGCTGCTCCTCGGGGGGCGCGACGCTCAGCGGCTCGCCGCCGGCCGGCCGGCGGCCGGCCCGCATCCGCAGCGTGTGCACGGCGGCGCGTTCGAGGAGCTCGATCTCGCCGGCCGGCTGTCCGGGGAGGGGACGGCGGTCGGTGCCGACGAGCGCGGTGGAGACCAGGTCCTCCCATTCGGTCGAGACGTTCACAGGACGATCACCTGACCCTCCTCGTCCCAGGTCGTGAGGGGCCGCAGGCCCCTGGGAGTCCATTCGGCGGCGACGGTCAGCGGATGGCCGCCGGAGGCCGCGATCAGCCGCCAGGGAGTGCCGGCGGACGGGTGCAGCGCGAGCCCCCCGGAGGGGCCGGCGAGCTGCCAGGAGGGGCTCCCCGCCGGGGTCACCGAGGCGACGACGACGGGCCAGGAGTCCAGCCAGGGGTCTCCCGCCAGCGCTCCGGCCACCTCCTCCAGCGCCTGATCCAGGGTCGATCCGGGCGGGGGGCCGGCGGGGACGCCGTCGTGGCGGGTGGCGACCAGGGCCCGCAGCGGCGACGAGCCCGGATAGAACGCCAGGTCGGCGTCTATGGCGGTGCCGGTGACGAGCGAGGCGTCGAGCGCCTGGCCGGGCGGGGCGAAGGAGAGCACCAGCGCCGCCCGGCCCGTTTCCCTGCCGCGCAGCCAGACCCGGCGCGCGGTCAGCCGGTCCTGCTCCTCGTCGCGGCACCCGAGCACGTCCCATACGTCCCTGACCGTCTCCCCGGCGAGCACCTCCTCCCTGGTGACCGGGAACCCGACCCGCTCACGGACCCGTCGCAGGAGCCCGGCGGCCGGGGGGCGCGGCTGCGCGGCCTCCGGCCGGGCGTCCGCGCCGGCCTCGGCCGCCCGCACGACCTCGGGGAGGCGGCGGTGGGCCACCGCCAGCAGGTGCAGCAGGGCGTATTCGCCCAGAAGGCGGGCGGGCCAGTCGTCGGTCGCCAGGACGGCGTTCAGCCGGGAGACGCTGCCGGCGACGCCCGGTGCCTGCGCGTCGATCAGGCGCCTGGCGAGGTCGTCCCAGTGGTCGTGGCGCCGGGATCCGGCGACGCCCTGCCTGATCTGGTCGGCGAGCCAGCGCTCCAGCTCCGACAGGCCGGCGGCCACGCGCTGCTCACGCTGCTCGGCCCGGCGGGGGTCGCCGGGCGGGCCGGTCTCCGCCGCACCCGCCGGGCCGGCTGCGGCAGCCGTACGGGTGACCGCCCTGGCGGCGCGGTCGCGCCGCTGGTCGAGCCATTCGGCCACCCAGTCGGCGGGCTCGGCGGCGGCGGGGACGCCGTCGGCCGACCACAGCAGCAACAGGCCGAGCGCGTGTTTGCAGGGAAACTTCCGGCTGGGGCAACTGCACCGGTAGGCGGGCTCGGACAGGTCCACACACGCCCGATAGGGCGTGGAACCACTGCCCTTGCACTCACCCCACAGCGCATCCGCCGTGACTGCGGTCCCCGACCACTTGCCGGGTGAGGAGACCCCTTGGGCCGCTTTCCGGGACGAGGCGTCGGGCGCGAGCGCGAGCACCTGATCCCGGTTCCACCGTTCGATCACGGTCCGAACCGTAGCCAACCCCGCCGACAAAACCCGCCCCGCTGTCCGGCGACCGCCGCGCCACAGCCCGTACGGCGACCGCAGCCCGTACGGCGACCGTCACCCCACGGCCGCCGCAGCCCGTACGGCGACCGCCGCGAGGCCGCCGGCCGGGAGGCGGTCGCGCGGCGGGTGTGTCCGGTGGGCGACTCCGGCGGGCGACTCCCTAAGATCGGTTGGATGACGACTCCTTCCCGCCCCCCGCTCGCCGAGACCCTCGACCTGCTGCCGCACCCCGAGGGCGGGTGGTTCCGGGAGACCTGGAAGAGCGCCGTCACCCTCACCCCTCCGGGGTACGAGGGGCCCCGGGCCACCGCCACTGGGATCTACTTCCTGCTGGAGCCGGGAGAGGAGTCGCGCCCGCACGTGGTCCGCTCCGACGAGGTGTGGCTCTGGCACCGGGGCGGCCCGCTGACCCTGATCCTCGGCGGGCACGACGGCCAGCCGGTGAGCACCGTGACCCTCGGCCCGCTGGTCGAGGAGGGGCAGGTCCCGCAGGCCCTGGTGCCCGGCGGGATCTGGCAGGCCGCCCGGCCGGCCGGGGACGAGGGCGTGCTGGTGAGCTGCGTCGTCTCCCCGGGGTTCGACTTCGCCGACTTCCGCATGCTCTGACCGCTTGGCGTGACGACCTCCCCGTATGTGGAGAGAATGCGATTACAGGACATACGAGGAGGTCAACGGTGACCCACGAGATCGTCTCCGTCATCGGCGGAAAGCAAGCCCCCAACGGCACGGCCTACGACTCGATCAATCCGGCCCGCGTGGACGAGGTGGTCGCACAGGTCCGGCTGGCCGACGCGGAGACGTTCGCCTCCGCGTGCCGTACGGCGGCCGAGGCGCAGAGGGAGTGGGCCCGGGTGCCCGCGCCCGTCCGGGGCCGGGTGATCGCCTCGATCGGGCGGCTGGTCGAGGCCAACGCCGAGTCGCTGGCCCGCCTGGTCACCCGTGAGATCGGCAAGCCCTACGCCGAGGCCCTGGGGGAGGTCCGGGAGATCGTCGACACCTGCGACTTCTTCCTCGGCGAGGGCCGGCGGCTCTACGGGCAGACGGTGCCCTCGGAGATGCCGGACAAGAACCTGTTCACCTTCCGGGTCCCGGTCGGGGTGGCCGCGGTGATCACGGCGGGCAACTTCCCGGTCGCGGTGCCGTCCTGGTATCTCGTTCCGGCGCTGCTGTCGGGCAACGCGGTCGTCTGGAAGCCCGCGGAGTACGCCGCGGCCTCGGCGCACGCGCTCTACCGGCTGTTCGCGGCGGCGGGGCTGCCCGAGGGCGTGCTGAACCTCGTGCTCGCCGACGGCCCCGCGACGTCCGAAGGCCTGGAGACGGCGCTGGCCGAGGGAACGGTGCACAAGGTCGGGTTCACCGGTTCGACCGAGGTCGGCCGGCGGATCGGCGAGCTGTGCGGACGGCACCTGCAGTCGCCCTGCCTGGAGCTGGGCGGCAAGAACCCGATGGTGGTCATGCCGGACGCCGACCTGGACCTGGCGGTGGAGGGCGCGCTGTTCGCGGGCTTCGGCACGGCGGGGCAGCGCTGCACCTCGCTCGGTACGGTGATCGTGCACGAGAGCGTCCACGCCGAGTTCCTCAGCCGCTACACGCGCGCCGTGGCGGCCGCGACGATCGGCGACCCGGCGGGGGACGTGCTGTGCGGGCCGCTGCTCGACCACAGGTTCGCCTCCCGCTACGAGGAGTATCTGGGCTGGATCCAGCCGCACCACACCGTCGTCTCCGGCCCGGCCGGCCGGATCACCGGCGACAACCCCCGCGGGGACTTCTCCGGCGACGGGGGGCTCTACTACCACCCGGTGGTCGTCGACGGCGTGCGCCCCGGCGACCGGCTGTTCCTGGAGGAGACCTTCGGCCCGATCGTGGGCGTGACCACCTTCTCGACGCTGGAGGAGGCCGTCGAGCTGGCCAACCAGCCCGGTTACGGGCTCTCCTCCTCCATCTACACCACCGATCCCAAGTCGGCCTTCCGGTTCCGCGCGGGCATCGGCGCGGGCATGGTCAGCGTCAACAACTCCACCTCCGGCGCGGAGGCCCACCTGCCCTTCGGCGGGAACGGCAAGTCCGGCAACGGCAGCCGCCAGTCGGGGGTGTGGGTGCTCGACCAGTTCACCCGGTGGCAGGCGATGAACTGGGACTACTCCGGCAGGCTGCAGAAGGCCCAGATGGATGTCGCCGAGATCGTCCCGGATCTGGACTTCCGGCTCTGACTTTGCCATAGGGGGAGGTTCTCCCCATCACGATCGCGGCATGCCTCTCCGTGGAGAAGATCCCGTGACGGCCGAGGTGATCCTCGCGGACGGAGCGGCCGTCGCGGACGGGGCCGATCTTCTCGCGGCCGGGGCTTCCGGCCGTACGGGACCCCGGCCCCGTCACCCGTCCGCCGGCCCGCGCGCCGTACCCGGGCAGGACCCGTGGAGCCGCGCGAGGCCGCCACCCGCCCTGGAGGCCGCAAGGCCTGCCAGGAGACGTGAGGGGCCGCGTGCTGCGGCGCGGCCCCTCACGGACGAGGACCGCCCCCAGCGGGACAGCTGTACCGGCCCCGGTGCGAGCGCGGATCCGTGTGACGGCAGGCAGCCGTGGACTTTCTGTACCAAATATTGAGACGATTTCTCTTGATATGTGAGACTCCTGGTACGGTCGCCCCACCTGGACGAAGGAGCGATGCGCCATGGCGGCGAAGGATGCGGTATACACCCACGGACACCACGAGTCCGTGCTGCGGTCCCACCGGTGGCGCACCGCGGCGAACTCGGCCGCCTACCTCCTGCCGCACCTGCGGCCGGGCATGTCGCTGCTGGACGTCGGCTGCGGCCCCGGCACCATCACCGTCGAGCTGGCGGAGCGGATCGCCCCCGGGGTGGCCACCGCGGTCGAGGTCACCGCGGAGGCGCTCGCCCTGGCACGCGCGGAGGCGGAGCGGCGCGGCCGGTCCACCATCGAGTTCGCCGTCGCCGACGCGCACGCCCTGGACTTCCCCGACGACACCTTCGACGTCGTCCACGCCCACCAGGTGCTGCAGCACGTCGGCGACCCGGTCCAGGCGCTGCGGGAGATGCGGCGGGTCTGCAGGCCCGGTGGGATCGTCGCGGTCCGCGACAGCGACTACGCCGCGTTCGCCTGGTTCCCCGAGCTGCCTGAGCTGGACGAGTGGATGGACCTCTACCAGCGGGTGGCCAGGGCCAACGGCGGCGAGCCGGACGCCGGGCGGCGACTGCTGTCGTGGGCCCGTGAGGCCGGTTTCTCCGACATCACGGCCACCTCCTCGACCTGGTGTTTCGCGACGCCGGAGGATCGCGCCTGGTGGGGCGGCATGTGGGCCGAGCGGATCCTGAGGTCCGACATGGCCCGCCAGGCGCTGGCCTCGGGCGCGGCCACCGGCGACGACCTGCGCCGCGTCTCCGACGGCTGGCGGGCCTGGACCGCGGAGCGGGACGGCTGGCTGTCCCTGCTCCACGGCGAGCTGATCTGCCGGGCCTGAGCCCCGCGGCGAGCCGGTCCACCGGGCCCGCCCCCGGCGCTCCTCGGGCGGGAGCCCGAAGAGGACGCCCCGGCGCTCCGCGGGCGGGAGCCCGGAAGAGGGCCCTCCGCGGACGGGAGCCCGGGGGCGCTCCGGGAATGGACGGAGCGCCCCCGGAGCCGTCAGGGCTGTTGGGTGATCTTGACGTTGTCGACGCCGGCCTCGACGAGCGAGGCGCCGGAGGCGTCGGCGGCCTCGATGAGGATCCGGACGCTCTGCCCGGCGTAGGAGGAGATGTCGACGCTTGAGGCGGCCCAGGCGCCGTTGCGGTTGGCGGCCGCGCCGAGCTGCTGGAAGACCTGGGTGGTGGTGGAGCCGACGACCTTGACGCGCAGGTAGTCGGCGCTGGAGGCGTTGGAGCCGTGCGCGAGGTACCAGGAGAAGTTCAGCCTGAGCGTCCCGCCCGACGGCAGGGTGACGGCCGGTGACTGGATGGTGGTGGTGCCGCCGTCGATGTCGTGGTCTCCGGCGGCGGCGCCGGCCAGCCGTCCGGTGACCAGGTCGTTGCTGCCGCTGACGGTGGTGCCGAGCTGCTTGGCGCCGCTGGAGGTGGTGGCCTCGGGGTCGCCGCGCTCCCACTGGCCGAGGGTGGCGGTGTCGGTGCCGCCCGGGTTGGCGGTCCAGCCGTTCGCCGTCTCGAACTCGTCGGAGTAGACCGTCACCGGCGGGGTCCCGGTGCCGCAGTACTGCGACTCCTTGCCGGTGATCCGGTAGACGCAGTCGGAGTACTCCAGGAAACGGAGCACGGCCTCCCGGTTGCGGGTCGTCTGCGGGACGATCTGCTCGTCGGGGGGGTAGAAACCCGGGGACCCGGTCGGATACATCTCGAAGGTGTAGCTGAAGATCTTGTGGACGCCCCACATCCAGTCGTCGATCGAGCCGTCGGTGATGTAGAGGTCACTGGCCTGCTCGGGGGTGTAGTTGTTGGTGGAGGCCATGTTCCGGCCCAGGGCCTCGAACGCGTCGTGGTCGTCCTGGGTCAGGCCGGGGGCGGTGTCGTTGTTGGTGTAGCCGTAGGGCCACAGGATCAGCTCGCCGTAGGTGTGCCAGTCGATGTGCGACTTGATCTGCTGCACGCCGCCGACCACCCGGCCGCGCACCCAGTCGGCGACCGCCCTGACCTCGGGCGCCGACTCGCCGGCCGCGCCCCGGTAGGTGTCGCTGGAGGTGGAGCCGGAGGAGCCGCCGCAGCAGCCCCACTGGTAGGCCCAGTTGCGGTTGAGGTCGGTGCCCACGGAGGACGAGCCGGAGTTGGGCTGCCGGTTCTTGCGCCAGGAGCGGTAGGAGCCGGAGGCGATGTCGTACTCGCCGCCGTCGGGGTTGAGGTCCGGCATGATCCAGATCTCGCGCGAGTTCACCAGGCCGGTGATCCTGCCGTCGGTGCCGTAGCCGTCGGTGAGCAGGTTGAGGATGTAGAGCGCCATCTCGACCGTCAGGTGCTCCCGGGCGTGCTGGTGGTGGGTGAACAGCACCTCGGGCTCGTTCTCGTCCGTGCCGACGTTGTCGCTGATCTTGATGGCGATCAGGTCGCGGCCCTCGTAGGAGGTGCCGTAGCTGGTCTTGCGGGCGATCGCGGGGTGGTCGGCGACGATCTGGTTGATCGCGGCGGTCATCTCGGCGTAGTTGTGGTAGCCGGAGTCGGCCGGCGGGAAGTCGAAGGTCCGCAGGTCCGAGGGTGAGGGACGGGGGATCTTCGTGACGGTGTAGCCCAGCTTCTTGATCGCGGCGACCTCGGTCTCGCTCGCGGTGACCACGACCGAGGCGGGGTCCACCTGGTCGATGGCCGCGCCGGTGGCCGCGACCGCGCTGCGCTGCCGGGAGTCACTGGGGCCCTGCACCCTGTACTGGCTGTTCGGCGGCGGTTCGGCCGACGCCCCCGCCCCGGTGATGTCGAGGCATAACAGCGCCAGGACCGCGAATACCACGATCAGACGGCGTCTCACCTGCGCCCTCCTCAGACGCGTGATCTAGGGGGTTGTCGCGCGTCTGCACTGAGAGTCAGGCAAATATGTCGATCGGCAAAGACCCAAAATTTCGGGCTTGTACGGCTTTCGCGCACAGCGCGCCGAAAGTCGCACGGGTCAGAAGCGGACCTCGAACCAGACGGTCCTGGGCCCGCCGTCGTCGTCCCGGATCCCCCACCGGTCGGCGAGCAGGTCCACCAGGAACATCCCGCGCCCGCTCTCCGCGTCCGGCTCGTTGCGCACGTGCGGCGCCGACAGCCCCGACCCGGCGTCGGAGACCTCCACCAGCACGACGCCGGAGCTCACCGCCACGGTCATCGCCACCCTCCCGCCGTCGCCCGAGCACGAGTGGACCACCGAGTTCGTCACCACCTCGCTCACCAGCAGGACGACGTCGTCGGAGGCGGGATGCCCCTCCCCGAGGAGCTCCCTGACCCGGTGGCGGGCCGTCGACACCGACTCCGGCACCCCTCGCAGGGTGACGGTCGACCGGGGCGGGACGGTCCGCTGCTCGAGCGTCATGGCTGGCCTCACTCTCCGACATGCACATTCACATGCACATCGCGCTCCGAGATGGCACACTCACTCACGGTGAACTGTTCTATCAGGGACTTCAATAGCTCATATTGAAATTCCACAGTTTCCTTCCCCCGGATGGAGGTACGTGCATGGCTTCCCGGCGCAGTCCCACGGCCCGCCATCGCCGTCTGATGACGGAACTGAACCGCCTTCGGGAGGCCAGCGGGCTGACGCGGGCGGAGGTGGCCGAGCGGATCGGCTCCACCGACACCACCGTCTGGAGATACGAGACGGGGCTGACCCGTCCCAAACCCTCCGACGTGGCGGCCCTCACCGATGTGTACGGCGTGACCGGAGAGGCCCGGGACTCCCTGATCCAGATGGCCAGGGACGCCCGCAAGCGGGGCTGGTGGCACCGGCACCGGCAGGCCCTCAAACCCGGTTTCGACTCCTACATCGGGCTGGAGGCGGAGGCGTCGGTGGTGCGCTCGTACGAGCCGCTGGTCGTCCCCGGCCTGATGCAGACCGAGCCGTACGCGCGTGCCGTCATCGAGGCGACCGCCCTCACCCACGCCCCTTCAGCGGTCGATGAGAAGGTCGCCGTGCGCGTCTCGCGCCAGCAGTTGCTGCACGGCCCCGGTGACCCGATCCAACTCGTCGCCGTGCTCGACGAGGCAGTGCTCCGGCGTCAGGTCGGCGGCCCGGGGGTGATGCGCGAGCAGCTGGAACACCTGCTCGATCTCGGCAGGCTGCCCAATGTGGAGATCCGGGTGATCCCGTTCTCCGCTGGGGCGCACGCCGCGATGGACGGCAAGTTCTGCCTGCTCAGCTTCCCCGAGGCCGGCGATCCCGACCTCGTCTACCTGGAACAGGCGGCGAGCGGGCTCGTACCGGAGGACCCGGAGGAGGTGCGCCGCTACACCCTCATGTTCGGGAGCCTGTCGGCACTGGCTCTCGGCGCGGAGGCGTCGGCCACCTTCATCGCCCAGATGGCGAAGAGTTGTTCCAACCAACCACAGGAATGAGAGGAAGAGAGAGTGCGGGGGTCCACGATGGATCTGTCCAGCGTCATGTGGCGCAAGAGCAGCCGCAGCACCAACGGAGGTGACTGCGTCGAAGTGGCGATCGTGCCCGGCGACCCGGCCCTGGCCGGACACAAGGCCGACGCCGATGAGCTCTACCTCGTCCGCGACTCCAAGGATCCGGACGGCCCGGCGCTGGCGTTCACCCAACGTGAGTGGGACGCCTTCGTCGGCGGCGTGAAGGACGGCGAGTTCGGCTGAGACGTCCCCGGGGGGACCGGAGCACCGGTCCCCCCGGAGATATCGGCGGCGCCGGCACTCCGGCGCGGCTCCCCCGCGGTCGCGGCGAGGCACACAGTCCGCGCATGCCGTTCAGGGAGGCCGCGTCCACAGGCGTCATGGCTAGGTCAGGCTGTCGCAGCTCCTGGCGTCGGCGTCCTTGGCCGCCTTCGGCACCCACCGGACGTTGGCGAACGACGTGGAGAACGCGCCGTCGGTGTAGACGAGGAACGGCGTGTTGACCGCCTCCAGGTCGAGGCCCGCGGCCGCGAAGCAGGCGATCGGGATCTTGACCGTCGACTTGGTCCCGACCGGGAGCCCCTGGAACAGCGACGTCGCCGCCACCTCCGACATGCACGGATAGCCGCAGTGGACGCCGATCACGGTCCTCGACGCCGGAGCCTGGTGGACGATGGTGTCGAAGACCAGGGCCGCGTCGGCGTTGAGGTAGCCCCGCAGATCGGTCCCCTTGGCCGGGTCCTGCATGTAGAACTGCGCCGGTCCGCCGCCGTTCCAGGTCACCTTCAGGCCGTCCTGCTGCACGTTGACGTCGGAGCGCACCACGCCGATCGCGGCGTGGGCCGCCTCACCGTCGACGCCGATCTCGGTGCCGCCCCAGTTGTCGGCGGAGCCGATCAGGCCCTTGTACGGCGGGACGTCCGCCCGGTTGTAGATCTCCAGGTCCTCGCTCGCCTCCCCGCCGCCGCCCGGCTGGCCGCAGCCGAAGGGAGGGGCGGTCTCGTCGAGCGTCCCGACCGAGCCGCTCTGCCCGTCGCGCAGGCCGTAGCCCAGCGGGAAGAGCGGGTCGTAGCCCTCGTCGCCCGGGTTGAGCGGCGACTGGCAGGCGCTCTTCGGCCAGGAGTACGACAGCCTGCCGGTGTATCCGCCGCCCCGGTGCGAGCCCCGGACGAGCAGGTCCGCGACACCGCCGCCCTCGGTGCCCGGCAGCCAGGCCGCGACGAAGGCGTCGGAGCGGTTGAGCTCCTTGTTGACCCAGAGCGGGCGGCCGGTGACGTAGACGGTCACCACGGGAGTGCCCTTGCCGCTGACCTTGTCCAGCACGGCGAGGTCGCCGGGGTGGAGCTTGGCCGCCTCCAACGTGCGCCGTCCGAGGTCGCCGACCCCCTCGGCGTACGGCGTCTCGCCGATCACCGCGACGACCGCGTCGTACGCCGCGGGATCGGCGCCGTCGGCCGTCTCGCTGAAGGTGACGTTCGCCTCGCCCAGCGCCTGCCGAAGGCCGCCGAGGATCGTCGTGCCGCCCGGGAAGTCGGCGTTGGTGTTGCCGGTGCCCTGCCAGGTGAGGGTCCAGCCACCGGTCTGGTTCTGCATGCTGTCGGCGCTCTTGCCGACCACGAGCACCTTGGAGTTCCTGGCCAGCGGCAGGACCTTGCCGTTGTTCTTGAGCAGGACCTGCGACCTGCGGACGGCCTCGCGGGCGAGCTTCCCGGCCTCCAGGGCGCCGGCCGAGCCGGCCAGGGCCCGTTCGGACGGTTTCGGCGCGCTGAGCACTCCGGCGCGCAGCTTCACCCGCAGGATCCGCGTGACCGCGTCGTCGATGCGCGCCATCGGGATCTCACCGGCTTCGACCTGCGCGATCGTGTTGGCGATGAACGCCTTCCAGTCGTTGGGCACCATCACGACGTCCAGGCCGGCGTTGATGGCGCGCGCGCAGCTCGCGTTGGTGCACCCGGCGACCTGGCCGATGCCGTTCCAGTCGGAGACGACGACGCCGTCGAAGCCCATCTTCCGCTTGAGGATGTCGTCGAGGGCGCGCCTGCTGCCGTGCAGCTTGCCCTCGTCGATGCCGAGGTCGGCGTTCGTCCAGCTGTTGAAGGAGGCCATCACGGTCTGGGCTCCGGCCGCGAGCGCGCCGTAGTAGCCCTGACCGTGAATGTTGATCATCTCGGCCTCGGAGGAGGGGTTCACCCCCTGGTCGACCCCCTTGAGGGTGCCGCCGTCGCCGATGAAGTGCTTGGCGGTGGCGATGACGCCCCGGTCGCCGATGCCGCGCGGGTGCCTGCCCTGCAGGCCGTTGACGGCCTCGTAGCCGTAGGCCCGGGTGATCCGGGGGTCTTCGGAGAAGCCCTCGTAGGTGCGGCCCCACCGGTCGTCCCGGACGACGGCGAGCGTGGGCGCGAAGGCCCAGTCCTGGCCGGTCGCGCGGATCTGCTCGGCGGTGGCCGATCCGATGTCGCGGACGAGGCACGGGTCGTGCGCGGCGCCCAGTCCGATGTTGTGGGGGAAGACCGTCGCGCCGTAGACGTTGTTGTTGCCGTGGACGGCGTCGATGCCCCAGATGACCGGGATCTTCGTCCTGCTGCCGACGGACGCCTCCCAGTAGGCGTCGGCGAGGTCGAGCCAGGCCCGGGGCGAGGCGTGCTTGTCACGGCCGGGCCATGAGCCGCCGCCGTTGAGCACCGAGCCGATGGCGTACTGCCCGACCTCCGCAGGGGTGATCGCGGCGATCTCCGGCTGCGTCATCTGCCCGACCTTCTCAGCGAGGGTCATGCCGGCGAGGATCTTCGCCACCCGCTTCTCGTCGGCCGGGTTCCGCTTGATCCGGCTCTTGACCTTGGGCCAGCCGGAGAGCGTTTGCAGGCTGCTTTCGATGCGGGCGCAGCCGTCGGGGCCGATGGGCGGCCGGCCGATCCCGGGCTGCCGGGTGACCTTCGCCGACCCGGCGGCCTCCGCGGCGGCGGCTCCCCCTGCGGTCTCGGCTCCCGCTCCGGGGGCGCCGACGGTGCCTCCGACCAGGAGATTCATGCTCACCAGCGCCGCAAGCGCGCTCCGGCGGGCGCGTGGTCGCGCGAGGGGTCCAGTCATCGGCAGTCCGTTCTCGAAAACACGGCAACGGTCACGGCGGCCTCACGGGACCGCGTTGCGCAGATCTTGACCCTGCGGGGACGGCCGGGTCAATAGTTTCGAGAGAGCGCTCTCTCGTAAATTGGGATTTCCACCACCCTCACCTCCCGGACCTCGTCCCGCCACCGCCGCCGGCCGGGCCGCCGCCGGATTTGGGTCTAGCCAGGGGCCGACGGCTGAACTAGCTTCCGAAAAAGGTGTCCAGCCGGAGGAGCGTCGATGCCCGGGACCGCGGAGGCACTCACGCCCTCCCGGCGGCCCGCACCACGGCGGCGCTCTCCGGCGAGCCGAACCCACGGTGGAGCCGCGTGCCCGGATCGGGCGGCGCGTGCGCGAGCGGACCGCCGGGGCCCGACCGGCCTCGCGGTGAGCGCGAGAACCCGTTGAGCCACCGCCCCTGGAGGTCTCCCCATGCCCACAGTCCTCTCCCATCCCGACCGGCGGCCGGTCCTGGTGACCGGGGCCTCCTCGGGCGTCGGCTCGGCCGTGGCCGTCGGGCTGGCGGCGGCCGGGTACCCGGTCGCGCTGGGGGCCCGCCGTACCGCGATCTGCGAGGAGCTGGCGGAGAGGATCCGCGCCGACGGCGGGGAGGCGGTGGCGCTGGCGCTTGATGTCACATCGGACGAGTCGGTCTCTTTTTTTGTCGCCGAGGCTGAACAAGCGTTAGGTGCGGTAGAGGTGGTCGTGACGTGCGCGGGCGAGGTGACGCCGGAGAACGCCTACGAGACCGCCACCCCCGACTTCGAGGCGCAGCTCCAGCTCAACCTGGTCGGCACCCAGCGGTTCGTGGCCAGGGTGGCCCCCGCGATGGCCGCGCGGCGGCGCGGCGACATCGTGTTCGTCAGCTCCGACGTCGTACGGCTGCCGCGCCCCCGGATGGGCGCCTACGTCGCCGCCAAGAACGGCGTGGAGGGCCTGGCCAGGGCGATGCAGATGGAGCTGGAGGGCACCGGGGTCCGCGCGTCGATCCTGCGGCCGGGGCCGACGCTCTCGGGGGTGGGGTCCACCTGGCCGGTGGAGGTGCTGCAGGCCGTGCTGGACGACTGGGTCAGGTTCGGGCTGGCCCGGCACGACCGCTTCCTCCAGCCTCGCGACGTGGCGGCGGCCGTACTGGCCGTGATCTCCATGCCGCGCGGCGCGCACGTCACCCTGCTGGAGGTCGAGCCGGAGGCGCCCCTGCGGGAGGCCGGTCCGGAGCGCGGGACGGCGGCGCCCCGCGAGACGGGACGGGAGGGCGACCGGTGAGCACGGACCCGCCCGTGGCGGCCGGGGGCGATCAGGCCGGTGAGCGCGGACCCGCCTGTGACGTCCGGGGGCGTTCGGGGGCGGTCAGGTCACCGAAGGCGGCCGGACCTGTAACATCCACCCCTCCTTGACACGACATATTGGTATATGTCAGGACTCTTGGCGAGAGGGAGCTATCACTGGCGCTGGAACTGGCCAAGGATGAAGAGGACGGACGCCCTCTCCGCACTCGCCCCGGATCGGCCGGCTGACGGACTCGGAGTGCCCCATGAACGACCACGCGGACAACGACACTCCCGACCGCCGGGCCCGCGGATTGGAGATCATGAAGCGGGTCCACGGATGGGACCACCTCGGTGACGGTCCCGGCGATTTCTTTGGAATGACCGTCGAGCACCTGTTCGCCGAGGTGTGGTCCAGGGACGGGCTGAGCGTGCGGGACCGGCGGTTGCTGCTGCTCGGCCTCCTCGTCGGCCAGAGCATGGACGACGCGCTCGGGCTCCAGCTCGACGCGGCGCTGCGCACCGGGGAGCTCACCCCGGACGAGCTCCGCGAGATCGTCGTCTTCCTCACCCACTACGCGGGCTGGCCACGTGGCGCCAGGCTCAACACCCAGGTCGAGGAGCTGATCGACCGGGTCATGAAGCCGTAGCTCCGCGTCCCCGCCCCGCGCGCCGGCCCCGCCTCGCCTGCGGTCGGCGGCGGACGGGTGTCTGCGGCCTATCCGCCCGGAGACACCCGGTGTCCTCGCCCGGTGCCGGGTGCCGGACGGCCGGGGACTCCGGGCGCCGGACAGCCGGCTCAGAGGCACTCGACGTTGGGGCCCCGGCAGCGGTTGCGCGTGTCGAAGACGAAGGCGCCCATCTGCTCGACCAGCTCGTAGTCGAAGCAGTCGTGGTCGGTGAGGATCACGACCGCGTCGGCCAGGGCCAGCTCCCGGCCCGTGGGCCTGACGATCTCGATCCCCGGCGGCAGCAGGGAGTCGTCCACGTGCGGATCGGCGGCCCGCACGTCCGCGCCCAGCTTCCACAGGGCCCTGGCCACCTCGATGGCGGGCGACTCCCGGCAGTCGCCCGCGTTCTTCTTGTAGGCGAGTCCCAGCAGGAGCACCCGGCTCCCCCTGATCGACTTGGACCGCTGGTTCAGCCCGAGGATCAGCCGGTGCACGACGTGGTCGGGCATGTGGTCGTTGATGTCGTTGGCCAGTTCCACGAACCGGAAGTTGTGCCCCAGGCTGCGCTTGACCTTCCACGACAGGTAGGACGGGTCGATTGGCAGGCAGTGACCTCCGACCCCGGGTCCCGGAGTGAAGCGCATGTAGCCGAACGGCTTGGTGGAGGCGGCGTCGATCGCCTCCCAGACGTCGATCCCGAGCTGCTGCGCGAAGATCGACAGCTCGTTCACCAGGGCGATGTTGACATGCCTGAAGGTGTTCTCAAGGAGCTTGCACAGCTCGGCCACCTGCAGCGAGGAGACGGGTACGACCTCCTGCACGATCCGCGTGTAGAACGCCCCGATCTTCTCCAGGGAGACCGCGTCGATCCCGGACACGACCTTCGGCGTGTTCTCCAGCCGCCACTGGGAGTTGCCCGGGTCGATCCGCTCCGGGCTGTAGCCGAGGGAGAAGTCCCCGGGCGCCTGCAGCCCGGAGCCCTCCTCCAGCAGGGGCCGGAGATATTCCTCGGTGGTCCCGGGATAGGTGGTGGACTCCAGGACCACCGTCGCGCCCCGCCGCAGCAGCGGGGCGATCGACTCGCCGGCCGAGCCGATGTGGCGCAGGTCGGGAACGCCTTCACGGAGGGGCGTCGGCACCGTTATCACGCAGACGTCGAACCCCTCGGCGTCGGCGTAGTCGGTGCTGGCCAGGTAGCGACCGGAACGGTGGGCGGCGGCCAGCAGGTCGTCGCCGACGTCTTCGACGTAGGACTCGGCGGCGTTGAGCCGCTTGACCCGCCACTCGTCCACGTCGATCCCCACGACGTCGAACCCCGCGTCCACTGCTCGCATCGCCAGAGGCAGACCGACGTAACCCTGGCCGACAACGACCAGCTTCTCTCTCATGTCAGGACCCCCGTCACTTCGAGATGAGATATGACCCGACTGTACGAGTCGGGCGTTTCATAACGCCGATTCGGCAGTGGCACGGGCGTGTCGCCCTCCGGCCGGCTCCGGCGATATTGAAAAGCGGATCGGGACGGCCACCGGCAATGTGGCCGGCCCGTCCGACCGCACAACCTTATTAATGATGTTTTCTCACTAACTTTCCCGTCGTCCCGCCATGTTCAAAACAGGTGAAAACGGGAGGTGGGCCGAAAATCGCCGTGACGGCCGGGCAGATCCGCAGGCGGTAGCCGCTGGAAACCTGGCAGATCCGCAGGCGGTAGTCACCGGAGAGGGCCGCCCGGACCGGTCGCCGCCCGGCGCCGGCCAGGTCCGCGAACGGGAAACCTCACAGGTCCGACCTAGTTCCCGAAGAGCCGGATTTTTCGCTTCCCGAATTTTCTCAGATATTCCGGTGGCATTACTGACGGACCACGCGGCCGGACGGACCGGCTACGTATCGTGTCGGCCATGAGCATCCGCGCTGTCGTTCGCAACGCCGCACGCCCGTCCTATCTTCCGGTCATGACGCACAAAATATGGTTACGAATGGTCGTGGGGCACGAGCGGGAAAGGGCCGCCGCCACCAGATGGGCGTCCGAACGGGCGGAGAACGTCAATGAATGGGGAAGGAACATTGACGCGGCCCTCTGGAGGGAGGGCGAGGAGTTCGCGATGTCCCTGGCCGAATCGGCGCGGCCACAGGTGCAGAGGCTTGTCGCCGCCGGTGTGGACCTGGGGGGACCGGGCGGCATCGAGCTCCTGTATTTCCTCACCCGCCTTCTGCGCCCCACCATGGCGGTGGAGACGGGAGTGGCCGCCGGTTGGTCCACATCGGCGATTCTCGCGGCGATGCGGGCGAACGGGGTCGGCCACCTCCATTCAAGCGACTTTCCTTTCTTCCGCCTCCCGGACCCCGAGCGGTATATCGGATACCTCGTCCCCGGGGATCTCAGGGACTTGTGGACCCTCCGCATCAAAGGAGACCGCAGGAATCTCGAGGAGATTCTCCTGCCTGGGACGGAGGTGAGCCTCCTGCACTACGACTCGGACAAGACGAGAAATGGGCGGGAGTTCTTTCTTCGACGGTCGAGGCCTCACCTGACCGAGAACCACGTCATCGTCATGGACGACATCCAGGACAATCTGGTCTTCCGGGAGTACGCGGAGGCACAACCCCTCTTCCGCGTCTTCGAATACATGGGGAAGTACATCGGCATGACAGGACCGGGACTGGCGGCCGTGGAGCGGGGGGCGTCCACGGGATAACAGCGCCTTCCACCCGCTTCCCCGCGGGTCCGGCGCCGCCGCTCCCGGAGGTACACGGAGTTCAATATACAAATATATCCATATATTTCTCTACTTACGACACGACCGCCACCCCCCTGAAGAGGCACTCACCTGCGAAAACAGGGAACCCTTCTGGAGCTCCAAGGTAAGCAGTAAACAACAGTCATCATGGATAAAATGCATTCCAATGGCGCATCAAAGGAGGTTCTCCTTGATCGCATATGAGCCCATATGAGCCCATATCCTCCACCACCCCATACCCCCACTGTCGATTTTTGATGATTACCGGCCGCCGACAGGCCGGATGTCCGATACAACATGAGATCAGCAAGGAGTAGGTCAATGTCCAGCCCCCAGAACAACACGTCCGGCCAAACAGCCGGCAGAGCAGCACCGGCGGAGTCACGACGGGAAACGGCCGCCGGGCGGATTCCACCGGATCAGGAAAGAGCGCTTACCCATCGCGCGAAGCGCCCTCGGGAGGTCACCCCCGCGGCCGGCGCCGTCTCCCGTCGCGCCGTCCGGCGGAACGCCGGCCGCTTCCTGCTGGGAGGGGCCATCGCCACCGTCCTGGTGATGGGCGTGGTCGCCACCGCGATCCCAAGCAGGGCCAGCGCGAAACCGAACAAGGGCGGCGCGAAACCGAGCAGCGCCGGCGCGTCACCGATAAACCTCAACAGCGCCGCGCCCTTCGGGGTCCTCGCCCAGACCGCGGTCAGCAACACCAACCTCACCTCGGTCACCGGGGATCTCGGAGTGAGCCCGGGTTCCTCGATCGTCGGCTTCCCCCCCGGCACCGTGTCGGGAACCATCCACAACAATGACGCCGTCGCGGCGCAGGCCATGTCCGACGCGACGGCCGCCTACAACAACGCCGCCGGGCAGACACCTGACGCCACGCTGGCCCCGCAACTGGGCGGGACGACACAGGCCCCCGGGGTCTACAACTCCTCCACCGGAAACTTCTCGATAACCGGCACGCTCAACCTCGACGCCCAGGGCAACCCCGACGCCGTCTTCATCTTCCAGGCGTCCACCCTCAGCACGGCGAACGTCAGCAACATCAATCTCCTGCACGGCGCGCAGGCGAACAACGTCTTCTGGCAGATCAGCAACAGCGCGACCCTGGGAACGTACTGCACGTTCCGGGGGAACGTGCTGGCGCAGAACTCGGTCACGGTGAGCACGGGCGCCGCCGCCTTCGGCCGCGTCTTCGCCGTCAACGGCACGATCGGCACCCAGGGCACCGGCGGCATACCCGCCACCCGCGTCACCGTGCCGAACGACCCGCCCACCACCACGACCCTCGCCTCGTCGCTCAATCCCTCCTGGCAGGGCAGTCCGGTGACCTTCACCGCCACGGTGCAGGCGAACTCCGGCTCCGTCATCCCGGCCGGGGAACTGGTCTTCAAGGACGGCTCCACCATCGTCCGCTGGACCTCGGTCAGCCCTTCGGGCACCGCCACGTACACGACCTCAGGCCTCAGCCCTGGACAGCACTCGATCACCGCTGTCTATCTGGGCGGGGACACCTTCGACAACGAGGCCGTGATCCACTTCGCGCCGAGCACGTCGCCGGCGGTGTCCCAGACCGTGTCGGACAGCCTGTGGAACGCCGCGGCGACCCCTGCCACCGCGTCGCACCCCGACAACCAGGCCGTCACGCTCGGCGTGAAGTTCAGGGCCTCGACGGCCGGAAGCGTCACCGGCATCCGCTTCTACAAGGGCGCTCTGAACACCGGCACCCACACCGGAAGCCTCTGGACCAGCGGCGGCCAGCTCCTCAGCAGCGCGACCTTCTCCAATGAGACCGCCTCCGGATGGCAGCAGGTGACCTTCAACACGCCTGTCGCGCTCATCGCCAACACCACCTACATCGTCTCCTGCCACACGACCTCGGGCTTCTACTCGACGACGCGACCGTACTTCACCTCGCAGTACACCAACGGCTTCCTCACCGCCCTGGCCAACGGCGCGGAAGGCGGAAACGGCGTCTACGCCTACGGCGCCACCAACACCTTCCCCACGAACACCTACCAGGCCACGAACTACTGGATCGATCTGATGTTCAACGTCTAGCGTTCCAGTAGTCGTCGCGGCCCCCGGCACAGCCGGGGGCCGCAGCTCGTGGCGGCCGCCAGCAGCCCCTCCCGCACGTCGAGCCCGTCACCGCAGAGGGGAACCTTCTCCCCGCCGACGAGGTCGGTGACGGACGGGGAGTACGTCGGCCGCATCCACGGGAGCGGGATGGGCCGGCCGACCTACGTGGTGCGTGAGTGGGCGGGATCGTCCGCCCCCGACGCTCCCCGGCCGCCCGCCGGTTCTAGCGTTCCCACGCGTGCGGGGGCCGGTTCCGCGTCAGATGAACGGTGACGACGGCCTGCACGGGTTCGAATCCGTATCTGGCCCACGCCCTCTGCACCCGCGTGTTGTGCCCCTGGGTGGAGATGACGACCTCGGTCGCGCCACGGGCCAGCGCGCGATCCTCGACCGCCTTGAGCAGGTGGGCGTAGAGACCGCGCCCCTGAGCACCGGGGGCGATCCCGGCGAGCAGGATCTCCGTCCGGGAGGCGTCCTCCTCCAGCGTGGCCAGGCCGAGGACGTCGTCCGGGCCGGGCCCTCGCAGCACCAGGCATCGCCCCTCGGCGGCGGACCGCAGCGCCCATTCCCGGTAGCCCGCCAGCGCGTCGGCGACGTCGAACAGGGGGTTGGCCAGGTAGTGATTTCCGTACGCGGCGAAGATGGCGGAGACCGACGCCCGCACCTCGGCGGGGCCGGTCGGCTCCGCCGTCCGCAGTTCCGGCGACGGCTCGGGCGCGCGGCCCTCTCCCGCGGGCAGGCGCCAGTGCGTCAGGCAGTCGGCGAACACGGCGGTCCGGCCGAGCGTGGTCAGTGCCGCGAACCAGCCGACGTTCTCCGCCGGATAGCGCAGCACGATGACGTCGGCGGCCGACTCCAGAACGGCCTCGCGGACCTCGGAGAAGGAGGATCGCGCCCCCAGCGGGACGGTGAGGCGCTCGACGGAGCAGCCGAACCGGGCGGACTCCAGCGGGGACTGCCGCATCTGTACGGCTTCCGCCTCCATCAGGTCATGCCAGCCCATCAGCGCACCCGGTAGGTCAGGACGGCGTCGATCACACGTGCCAGGTCGGCCTCGTCCAGGTCGGGGAAGAGCGGTAGCCGTACCAGCTGGTCGGCGACCCTCTCCGTGACCGGGCACCCGCCCGGGGCCGGGCGCCCGTATCGCAGGCCCGCGGGTGCGGCGTGCAGCGGCTGGTAGTGGAACACCGCCTGCACTCCCCGGCCGGCCAGGTGGGCGATGAACGCCTGGCGGTTGTCCAGATCCGGGAGCAGCAGATAGTACAGGTGCGCCGGGTGCGCGCAGCCCTCCGGAACCATCGGCTGGGAGACCCCGTTCTCCGCGGCCCAGTCCACCAACTCCTCGTGGTACCCGCGCCACACGGCGTGCCGCCGGGACTGGATCGCGCCGAACGATTCGAGCTGGGCGGTCAGCTGCGCGGCGAGAACGTCGGAGAGCAGGTAGCTGGAGCCGATGTCGACCCAGCGGTACTTGTCGACCTGGCCGCGGTAGAACCGGCCGCGGTCGGTGCCCTTCTCCCTGATGATCTCGGCGCGGGCGGCCAGGGCGGCGTCGTTCAGCAGCAGCGCGCCCCCCTCCCCGCACTGCGCGTTCTTGGTCGCGTGGAAGCTCTGGGCGGCCATGCGGCCGAACGATCCCAGAGGTCTGCCCCGATACGCCCCGCCCAGGCCATGGGCGTTGTCCTCGATGAGCGTGAGGCCGTGCCGTTCGCAGAGCTCCCCGATCGCCTCCATCTCGCAGGCGACACCCGCGTAGTGGACGACCACGACGGCCCGTGTCCGGTCGGTGACCGCCGCTTCGAGCCGCCGTTCGTCCACGTTGAGGGTGTCGGGCCTGCAGTCGGCGAACACGGGAGTCGCCCCGCGCAGAGCGTAGGCGTTGGCCGTCGAGACGAAGGTGAACGACGGCATGATGACCTCGTCGCCCGGCCGCAGGTCGAGCAGCAGTGCCGACATCTCCAGCGCGTGCGTGCAGGAGGTGGTCAGCAGCGCCTCAGCCGCCCCTGTCATCTCCTTCAGCAGTCCGGTGGCCCGCCGGGTGAAAGGCCCGTCGCCGCAGGTGAAACCCTGTCGCACCGCTTCGGTGAGGTAGTCCAGCTCGTTGCCGGAGACATGTGTCCGGGTGAATGGGATGCTTTTCAGAACGGTTGCGCTCACGGCCGCAGTGAACAACGGGCGGACCAGCCGACACGCGTCATGGTTTCCTTCCATGGCGAACCGTTACGCAAGCCTTACGACGCCGGGCGGCCCGACGAGGATCATGATCGCCTGTGACAGCGGCCATCCGCCGCCACAGGGCCTCGAGAACCGAACACTCTTCCACCAAAAATGATCTTCTGACGCAAGAACGGCTTTGACGTCCGTCCTGCAGGGGTATCGCCGCCCCTCTAAGTGATACTGGCCAGAAATCGGATCTTGTCGCCTTTCCCCTGTTCCCGGCATTCACCCGTCCGGCGTGCCTGCCAGTGCGGCGATCAGAGGTCACACCACATGGCGAGAGAAAGATGAGTGCGATGCGACGGCAGAGGCTTCCGATAGCGGTGTCTGCCTTCGGCGTCTGCGTCACGCTTCTGATGAGCCCGCCGCAGGCTGCCTGGGGGCTGGCACCCGCCCCGCGTGCCGAGCTGGGCGGCGTGAAGGACGTGCAGGCCTTCGTCGAGCACCGGACGGCCGCTCCCGGCTCACCGGAGAACCCTCCCGGCCCGAAGGACGTCTCTTCCCCTCCGGTCGTTCTCCCGGCGGAGGACGCCGCCGGCGCCGGCACCGCATCGCCGGACGCCCACGCCTCGCCAAGTGCCTCCGAAAGCGCCTCCGCCTCGCCGGACTCCCCCGCGCCCGTGGGCGCCGCCTCGGCCTCGCCGGACGGTGACGCCCCCGAGAACGCCCCCACCCCGCCCAGGCCGGCCGGCGCCTCCGGTCCGGAGAGCGCCCGCCCCCTGGAAGCCGATCCGACACCGTCGGAGGGCACACCGGAGGGCCCGTCGAAGGGCACGTCGGGGGAGACATTGGAGGACATGTTGGGGGACGTGGCGCGGGCGCCGGCTCAGCCATCTCCTTCCACCGCCGAAGCGGCAGGCTCCGGGAAGGACGCGGGCCACGCGGCGGTGGGCACCGGCGACGGCGACAAGAGGAGGGCCTCGTCCGCCCGGACCCGTGCCCTCCGCGCCGCCTGTCCGCCCACCTCCGTCATCTGCCTGGAGAACAGCCTGCCCGGCAACCCGCCCAGCGAATGGGACGTGCCGGGAGCGGGCGACAGCAACATCCAGGGATACGGGACCAGCATGAGCGTCAACCACGGGGAGGTCATCCAGTTCAAGGTTGCCACCGACTCGACCGACTACCGGGTGGACATCTACCGCATCGGCTACTACGGCGGGATGGGCGCGCGGTTCATCGCGACGGTCAACCCCTCCGCCTCCCTGCCCCAGACGCAGCCGGACTGCCTGACCGACCTGGTGACCCAGCTGGTCGACTGCGGGAACTGGGCGGTGTCCGCCTCCTGGACGGTGCCGGCCAGTGCCGTCTCCGGTGTGTACGTCGCCAACCTGATCCGCCAGGACGGGACGGCCGGCGTCAGCCAGATGATCTTCGTGGTCCGTGACGACGACCGCGGCTCGGATCTCCTCGTCCAGACCTCCGACGCCACCTGGCAGGCCTACAACACCTACGGCGGAACCAGCCTGTACCGCGGCCTCGGCGCAGCGGGCCGCGCCTTCAAAGTGAGCTACAACCGCCCGTTCACCACCCGTGTCAGCACGTGTTGCACCGGCTCGGTGGAGAGCTGGTTCTTCAACTCCGAGTATCCGATGGTCAGATGGATCGAGGCCAACGGATACGACGTGAGCTACACCACGAACATCGACACCGTCGCACGGCCCGCGGAACTGCTCGAACACAAGATGTTCATGTCCTCCGGCCATGACGAGTACTGGTCGGACGAGATGCGGACGAACGTCCAGAACGCGCTGAGCGGTGGCGTCAACCTCACCTTCTTCTCCGGGAACCAGCTGTTCTGGAAGACCAGGTGGGAGAGCAGCACCGACGGGTCGCTCACTCCTCTGCGGACACTTGTCTGCTACAAGGAGACGCTGGCCAACGCCAAGATCGATCCGAGTCCGCAGTGGACCGGCTCGTGGCGCGACCCGCGTTTCTCCCCGCCGTCGAACGGCGGCAGGCCCGAGAACGCCGTGAGCGGACCGTGGTTCAGGGTCAACGGCGTCGCCAACAACGCGATAACCGTCCCCGCCGAGTTCGGCAACCTGCGGCTGTGGCGCAACACGTCCATCGCCACCCTTCAACCCGGTCAGATCGCGACGTTCCCCACGGGAACACTCGGATACGAGTGGGACGAGGCACCCGACAACGCTTTCACGCCCGCGGGAATGGTGAACTTGTCCAGGACGATCCAGAGCGTTCCGGCTTACCTGCTCGACTTCGGCAGCACATACGGACCCAGGATCGCGACGCACAACCTGACCCTCTACAGAGCCCCGAGCGGCGCCCTCGTCTTCGGCGCGGGGACCACGCAGTGGGCATGGGGACTCGACGCCGTCCATGATCGGCCGGGAACGCCCACGGATATCCGGATGCAGCAGGCGACGGTCAACCTCTTCGCCGACATGCAGGCCCAGCCGGCCAGCCTCCAGGCGGGTCTGGTTCCGGCGACCATGTCGACGGACACCGCCCCTCCGACGTCGACGATCTCCAATCCGCCGGACGGCTCGTCCCTGTCGGCAAGAGTGTCCGTCACGCTTCAAGGAACGGCGGCCGACACCGGCGGCGGCGTCGTCGCGGGCGTCGAGGTCTCGGTCGACAACGGCACCAACTGGCACGCGGCGGTGGGGCTCACCGACTGGCAGTACCGCTGGACGCCCAGCGCGGCCGGAACCGCGACGATCCTGGTCCGGGCGGTCGACGACATCGGTAACATCCAGCCGACGCCGATGGCCGTCACCGTCACCGTCAACGCGTGCCCCTGCACCATGTGGCCGGCGACCACCCTGCCCGCCGTCGCCTCGCACAACGATCCCAACTCGGTCGAGGCCGGGGTGAAATTCCGGTCCGCGAGTCCGGGCTTCATCACGGGGGTCAGGTTCTACAAGGGACCGCAGAACACCGGGACGCACGTCGGCAATCTCTGGACCTCCGGCGGGCAGCTCCTGGCGAGAGCGACGTTCACCAACGAAACGGATAGCGGCTGGCAGCAGGTGAACTTCTCCGCTCCCGTCGCGATCAACTCCAACACCACTTATGTCGCCTCGTACTACACGACCACGGGCTTCTACTCGATAACGAGGCCGTACTTCACGACACCGCACACGGGCCCTCCGCTCACCGCGCTCGCCGACGGCGCCGACGGCGGCAACGGCGTCTACGCCTACGGCGCCACCAGCACCTTCCCCACCAGCACCTACCAGGCCACCAACTACTGGGTCGACATCGTGTTCGAGCCGTCGAACACCCTGTGGGACGACTCGACGCTTCCCGCCGTCGCCTCCACCAACGACGCCAAGGCGATCACAGTGGGCGTGAAGTTCACGGCGTCCACGACCGGCACCGTCAACGGCATCCGGTTCTACAAGGGAGCGCAGAACACCGGAACCCACACCGGGAGCCTGTGGACGAGCAGCGGACAGCTCCTGGCGACGGCGACCTTCACCAACGAGAGCAGCACCGGCTGGCAGCGGGTCGACTTCTCCGTGCCCGTCCCGGTCGACGCCAACACCACCTACATCGCCTCCTACCACACGACCTCGGGCTTCTACTCGACGACGAAGCAGTACTTCACGAGCGGCTACACGAACGGCCCGCTCACCGCACTCGCCGACCTCGAACAGGGCGGCAACGGCGTCTACATCTACGGCGCCACCAGCACCTTCCCCACCAGCACCTACCAGAGCACCAACTACTGGGTCGACGTCGTGTTCACTCCGTCGAACAGTCTGTGGGACGACACGGCGCTCCCGGCCAACCCGTCGCATCAGGACCCACAGGCGGTCACGCTGGGCGTGAAGTTCACCTCGAGCTCGGCCGGCACCATCAGAGGCATCCGGTTCTACAAGGGAGCGCAGAACACCGGAACCCACACCGGGAGCCTGTGGACGAGCAGCGGACAGCTCCTGGCGACGGCGACCTTCACCAACGAGACCGCTTCCGGCTGGCAGGAGGTGACCTTCCCCACACCCGTCCCGATCAGCGCCAACACCACCTATGTCGCCTCCTACCACACGACCTCGGGCTTCTACTCGACAACGAGACCGTACTTCCTGTCCCCGTACACGAGCATCCCGCTCACCGCGCTCGCCAACGGCGACCAGGGCGGAAACGGCGTCTACACCTACGGCGCCACCAGCACCTTCCCCACCAGCACCTACCAGGCCACCAACTACTGGGTCGACGTGCTGCTCGACTTCCTTTGACACGAGTTCCCTCAACACGGGGGGCGCCGCGTGACGCGAGGTCGTGGCGCCCGCACTCGCAAAAACCTCGATGTGACGTCATGGTCGAAAGTCACGTCAGGCCGCATCAACGACTTTTGGAGGCCAGATGTGCGGGATAGCCGGAATGGCGTCGACGCTCTCCCCCGACCCTCGGCTCGTCCGCCGCATGTGCGACGTGATCGTGCACCGGGGCCCCGACGGTGACGGCTTCCACAGCGACGAGCACGCGGCGCTCGGCATGCGCCGGCTGGCGATCATCGATCTCGCCGGGGGCGACCAGCCCGTCTACAGCGAGGACGGCCGGGTCGTTGCCGTCTTCAACGGCGAGATCTACAACTTTCCCGAGCTGCGGCGGGACCTGGTCCGGCGAGGACACCGGCTGCGCTCCACCGGGGACTCCGAGTGCCTCGTCCATCTCTACGAGGAACACGGCGCCGACATGGTCCGGCGGCTCCGCGGGATGTTCGCCTTCGCCGTCTGGGACCGCGACCGGGAACGCCTGGTCCTGGCCCGGGACAGGGTGGGGAAGAAGCCGCTCTACTGGCGGGCCGACCAGACCTCGATCTGGTTCGGGTCGGAGCTGAAGTCCCTGGAGCAGGACCCCGGGATGAGCCGCGAGATCGACCCGGTCGCCCTGCACCATTACCTGACCTACCAGTACGTTCCCGCCCCCTGGTCGATCTACCAGGGGGTGCACAAGCTCCCTCCCGGACACATGCTCATCTGGGAGCGAGGGCAGATCACCGTGCGCCGCTACTGGGAGCTGGACCGCACCCCGCGGCCGGTGACGGACGTCCGGCTGGAGGAGGCGCGGCTGCGTGAACTGCTGCTGGAGGCGACCCGGATCCGCATGGTGAGCGAGCGGCCCCTCGGGGCGTTCCTGTCCGGGGGGATCGACTCCTCCGCGGTCGTGGCGGCCATGGCCATGCAGAGCGGCGAACGGGTGCGGACATTCTGCGTCGGCTTCGAGGACAGCCGCTACGACGAGCGTCACAAGGCGCGGATGGTGGCCGACCGGTACGGCACCGACCACCACGAGCTGGTGGTGACGGCCGACCTGCTCGACGTCCTGCCGCGTCTCGCGTGGCACTTCGACGAGCCGTTCGCCGACTCCTCGGCCATTCCCAGCTTCTACGTGGCCCAGCTGAGCCGGCGGCATGTCACCGTCGCGCTCAACGGCGACGGCGGAGACGAGTGTTTCGGAGGCTACCGGCGCTACGCCCTGATGGACCAGGCCCGGAGGATACCGGCCCTGCCGGCGGCCCTCGCGGCGGTGTCCGCCCGTATCGGCGCCGTTCTCACCGAGCGGAGCGAGGCCGGATCCCTGCCCCGGCACCTCGGCCGGCTGATGCGATTCGCCGCCGAGCGTCCGTCACGGCGCTACCCCAGCCTGGTGTCCTGTTTCACGCACGAACAGAAGGCCGGCGTCTACAGCGACGCGCTCCGCCACCGGCTCGCGGAGGTGGACAGCTACGGGCTGCTCGAGACCCTCTTCGAGGGGTCACGGGCCGGCACCGACCTCGGCCGCGTCCTGGATGTCGACACCCTCACCTACCTCCCCGGTGACCTGCTGGTGAAGGTCGACACCACCACGATGGCCAACTCGCTGGAAGCGCGCTCCCCGTTCCTGGACCACCATCTGATGGAGTGGGCGGCGGGCCTCCCCGGCGGATTGAACATCCGCGGCAACCAGACCAAGCTGCTGCTGAAACGGGCGGTCGCGCCCTGGCTGCCGGAGGAGCTGCTGCGCTACCGCAAGCAGGGTTTCGGCGTGCCGCTGGCGTCATGGCTCCGCGGCGAGCTGCGGGAGCTGGCCTTCGACGTGCTGACCGACGACACCGCCCGCGACAGGGGCCTGTTCAGGCCCCCGGCGATCCGCTCCCTGCTCCAGCGGCACATGGACGGCGCCGATCACGGCGGCCGGATCTGGGCGCTGCTGCAGTTGGAGCTCTGGTACCGGGCTCGCGCGTCCGCGAGCGGCGCCGTCGTGACGGAGGCCGGCTGTCCCGCGTCCCTGGCGTGAGGTCCCCGGCGTGAAACCGTCCCGCGGCCCCGGCGGGCGCGGGACGGCCTCAAGGGCCCCGGCCCGAGGCCCGGCCGCCACTACGGCCGGGCCTCCGGCGGCTTGCGGGCCTCGACCACGAACCCGCTGGCCGCCACTGCGGCGCTGGGGTGCCGCGCGAGCAGGACGTCCAGGAACTTGACCGGCGACAGCAGCCACATCAGGGGGATCAACCCCCGGTACAACCGCCTGCTGCCGAAGGAGAGCAGCAGGGCCAGCCATTCCTGGAGCGTCCAGAGCATGGCCGAGGTGGGCCCCGCGCCCACCCGCACGCTCAGCACGTCGAAACGGCCGAAGAGGGTCTTCATCCCCGCCTGGGTGTATCGCTGGTAGTCGTACGGCGAGGCGTGGAAGGGCTGCATGAAGGGCACGTAGCACAGCACCCGGCCGCCCGGCCTGAGCACCCGCCACATCTCCTCGACGTGGGCCTGCGGGTCCGGCACGTGTTCGAGCACGGCGACGCTGACGATGCCGGCCAGGGCCCCGTCGCCGATCGGCAGCGTCCGCAGGTCGCCCACGATGTCGACGTTGGCGTAGGTCCCCCCGTCCACGCAGAGCACCCGCGGGTCGTAACGGTTGGTGCCCGACCCGAGATCGGCGACGAGGTCGCGGTCGAGGTCGAAGCTCGCCAGGAAGGGGCGGATGAAGCGCCTCAGCAGGACCGGCGAGACCAGCTGGATCGCCAGCGGATACACCGGCCCGAAGCTGCGCTTGACGCGCTCCTTGATCCGGTTGAGCGGATCGTCGCGCAGCTCGGCGTCCGCGAAGCCGGCGAAACGCAGCTGGCCGCCCACCCGGTGCCCTCGGGTGCCGCAGAGCGCGCACGTGTAGGACCCGTCGAGCGAGACGCGGCAGGAGGGGCAGACCAGTACAGCCGCCGCCCGGTCGACCGGGCGGCCCGTCGCCTCCGCCGTCGTCATCGCGTGTTCTCCTTCAGCTTCTCCTTCAGCGGCCGCCACCATGCCTGGTTGTCCCGATACCAGCGCACGACCTGGGCGAGTCCCTCGTCGAAGTCCACCTGTGGCCGGTATCCGATCGAGCGGATCTTGCCGCTGTCGACGGCGTAGCGCCGATCGTGACCGAGTCTGTCCTCCGCGTGCGCGACCATCTCCCAGCCCACGCCGGAGGCGGCCAGCAGCCGTCCGGTCAGCTCCCGGTTGGTCAGCTCGACGCCGCCGCCGATGTTGTAGACCTCGCCGGCCGTCCCCTTGTCCAGCACGAGCTGGATGCCCCGGCAGTGGTCGTCGACGTGCAGCCACTCGCGCACGTTCTCACCGTCGCCGTACAGGGGCACGGGGAGCCCGTCGATCAGGTTGGTGACGAACAGCGGGACGACCTTCTCGGGATACTGGTACGGCCCGTAGTTGTTGGAGCAGCGGGTCACCCGCACGTCGAGCCCGTAGGTCCGGTGGTAGGCCCTGCACAGCAGGTCGGCCCCCGCCTTGGCCGCCGAGTACGGGGAGTTGGGAAGCAACGGCTCCTCCTCGGTCCAGGAGCCCTCGGCGATGGACCCGTACACCTCGTCCGTGGAGACCTGGACGACGGTGCGCACGTCGGCTTCGAGCGCCGCCTGCAGCAGCCGCTGCGTGCCGTACACGTTGGTGACGACGAAGTCCCCCGCGCCGGTTATCGACCGGTCGACGTGCGTCTCCGCCGCGAAGTTCACGATGGCGTCGTGGCCCGGCACCACCTCGGCGAGCAGCCGGGCGTCCGTGACGTCCCCCCGGACGAAGGTGTAGCGGGGGTGCCCGGCGACCGGGCGCAGATTCTCCGGGTTGCCGGCGTAGGTGAGCTTGTCCAGCACGGTCACGCGGGCGTCCTCGTAGCCTGGGTGACCGCCGGACAGCAGCGACCGCACGTAGTGCGAGCCGATGAACCCGGCACCGCCGGGGATCAGGATCCTCATGCCCTTACCTGGATCTTGCTGTGGTCTCCGACCATGAGCTGGTTCATGTTGGGCACCCCCACCGCGCGCGTGACCTCGACGTTCCGGCCGATCAGAGAGTATGTGAGCCCGGAGACCCCGGTGATGGCCGAATCTCCCAGAATGATGCTGTACTCCACCTCGGCGTTCTCCAGGAGGCAGCCCTCGCCGATCGAGGTGTAGGGGCCGACATACGAGCCGTTGATCTTGGTGTCGGCGCCGATGACCGCCGGGCCCCGGATCACCGAGTTCTCGACAACGGCCCCCGGCTCGACGACGACCCGGCCCGTTATCTCGGAGAACCCGTCCACGCTCCCCCGGACGGAGCGTTCGATCCCCTCCAGGACGATGCGGTTGCACTCCAGCATGTCCTGCAGGCGCCCGGTGTCCTTCCAGTAGCCGCCGACGAAGTGCGAGTGGACGCGGCGGCCGTTGTCGATGAGCCACGTGATCGCATCCGTGATCTCCAGTTCGCCGCGCGCGGAGGGCCTGATCGACCGGACCGCCTCGTGGATGGCCGGGGAGAAGGTGTACACACCCACGATCGCGAGATCACTGCGGGGATGCTCCGGCTTCTCCTCCAGCCCGACGATCTCGCCGTCCGGCCCGAGTTCGGCGACCCCGTAGAACTGCGGTTCGGCGACCTTGGTGAGCAGGATCTGGGCGTCGTAGTCGGCTTCGCGGAAGGCGTCCACCAGGTCGGTGATGCCGTCCACCAGGAAGTTGTCCCCCAGGTACATCACGAACGGCTCGTCGGCGAGGAACTGCCGGGCGATCAGGACGCAATGCGCCAGACCGAGGGGTTCCTCCTGAAGGATGTAGGTCACCTCCAGGCCGAATCTCGATCCGTCGCCCACCGCCTCCCGGATCTCGCGGGCCGTGTCGCCGACGATGATCCCCACGCTGGTGATGCCCGCGTCCCGGATCGCGTCGAGCCCGTAGTAGAGCACCGGCTTGTTGGCGATGGGGACCAGTTGCTTCGCCGATGTGTGAGTCAGCGGGCGCAACCTCGTCCCCTTGCCGCCCGCCAGAACGAGTGCCTTCACCGCTCTTTGAGCCTTTCCGCGAAGAACTCATGGCCGTAGCGGCCATCTGTCCGCCTGAATTTATGCGGAACCCGGATTAGTGGCCCTATGCCGTCTCCCGCTTTTACCGAAGAACGGGCGACAAGTTGCCGGGACTATAGCCTTCCACCATGGCGGAAGGTCCATGTCCGATGGACCAGGTAACTGAGCGGCGGACTCAGGACTATCATCACGCCCTGCGCCACCATAATCGGAAGACCCGCGAATTCCACTAAAATCGGGATCCCCGCGGCGGACGTCCCCAGGAAGCTCAGCCCGACCGCGTAGAACCGCGTGTAGCCCCTCAGCCACGAGTCTCCGGAGACCCGGAAGACCACCAGCCGGTACCAGGGGTAGACGATGGCCACGGTGACGCAATGGCTGACCACGACCAGGAAAAGGTAGGGCACCGAATCCCCGGCCGCCAGCAATCCCAGCCCTAGGAGAGCGCAATGGACCGCAGCCGTCATGGCGCTTCCCATCAGATATGTGATGCGATGACTCCCGAAAGCCGAGAGCAGGGCTCTCCACCCGAAATGTGAATTATCGCCACCGGCGCTTCGGCTCTCCACTTCAACCATGCGGCGGTGACTCCGGATCGTGGTCGTTGAAAATTCGGCCGGCAATACCGGGATCCTAGTCCGCCGCACGAAGAAATCGGGGGATCAATGTCAGTGTCGGTGGTTATTCCGTGTTATCGCTCGGCGGGGACCCTCCCCCCGCTGGTGGCCAGGCTCATCCCGGTCCTACGGGACCTCTCCGTACCGCACGAGGTGATCCTCGTCGTCGACGGGAGCCCCGATGACACCTGGGAGGTGGCCTCCGGCCTGGCCCGCGAGTTCGAGGCCGTCCGCGCGATCCGCCTGTCCCGCAACTACGGCCAGCACAACGCGCTGGTCGCCGGCATCAGGGACGCCAGGCTCGACGTGGTCGTCACGATGGACGACGACCTGCAGCACCCGCCCGAGCAGATCCCGCTGCTGCTGGCCACCCTGGAGGGTGACCGCCTCGACCTGGTGTACGGCATCGCGCACGACGAGGAGCACGGGGCCATCCGCAGCCTCGCCTCGCGATCGGTGAAGGCATGCATGGCCGGCGCCCTGGGAGTCCGCGGCGCCCGGACGCTCAGTGCCTTCCGCGCCTTCCGGACCCGCCTGCGGGACGGCTTCGAGGGGCTGTCCGGGCCGCACTTCTCCGTCGACGTGGCCCTTTCCTGGGCCACCACGCAAGTGGGTTCGGTCCGTGTGCACATGAACCAACGCCGCCACGGACGGTCCAACTACACCCCGCGCCTGCTGGTCCGGCACACGGCCAACATGTTCCTCGGCTACAGCACGGCCCCCCTCAGGGCGGCGAGTTACCTGGGTTTCCTCGCCGGGGTCTTCGGGCTGCTGCTGGGCGCGTCCGTCCTGTGGCGGTTCACCACGGGCGACACCACGGTGGCCGGCTTCACCACGATCGCCTCGATGGTGGCGCTCTTCTCGTCCGCGCAGCTGATCGCCGTCGGGGTGCTCGGGGAGTACATCGGCCGCATTCACGGCAGCGGGATGGGGCGGCCGGCCTACGTGGTCAGGGAGCGCGCCGGATCGTCCGGCGCCCCCGGTGCCGCCCGTACGGCGACCACCACCGTGCGCGCCGGCTCCGGACCGGATGACCGGTGAGCCGGCCGGCGGCAGGTAGCCGGCCGGTCACGCCACGTCCTCCGGCAGCTCGTAGACGGCGTAGTCGCCGGCGCGGAACCGCAGGCCCGCGAACTCCCCGATCCGGGAGGCCGGGCTGACATACCGCTCGTCGGCGAACAGCCAGCGCACGCCGTAGCGCGCGCGCAGCAGCCGGACAGCGGCCGCCGAGGACGCCTCGAAGACCTCGTCGTTCGCCCGGATCCGCTCCTCATCCCAGAACGGGAGGGTCTCCGCCTGCTCGCCGGGGTGCCAGCGGCTCATGTTGGTGGCGGTGTAGGCCCATCCCTCGACCAGCACGCGCCGCTCCGTCAGGGCCGCCGCCCAGAATCCGCGGCTGTCGCATGGACTGTCGGTTCCCCCCAGGCAGCGGACGTTCGTGGCGACCAGGTCGTCGGCGTCCGAGTGGTCGCGCAGCCACCGCCCGGCGGCCAGCGCGCCGTCGGAGACCACCGGGGCCGCCGCGGCGGGTTCCACCTCGGTGGCGCCGCCCGCCGGGGCATGAAGGGCGGCCGACAGCATGCGCGTGCACCAGGCGGCGGGGAAGCCGGCCGCCGCGACCATGGAGATCGCCAGGGCGCCGACGACGACGCGCCGCCGGTGGACGGCGGCGAGCACGCCCGCCGCCAGGAGCACGGAGACCGCCAGGACGATGTAGGGCCGGTACAGGACGGCGTCGGACTGGCCCGCTCCCAGCGGGACCTCGACACCGCAGAGCTCGCGGATCAGGCAGGCGACCGCCACCCCGGCGGCGCTCGCGTACGCGAGCGCGCGCGGCGGCAGCTGGGCCCGCCGTACGGCGACGGCGAGCCCGTAGGCCGCGACGATCACCAGGTAGGGGTAGGACGCGTCGAAGAAGTAGATCTGGCCCATGTGCGGATGCCCGAGGAAGAGGACCGCGCCGACGCCCACCGTGCCCATGCCGAGCATCAGGACCACCGCGGGCCGCATCAGCAGCCGGGGCCGGCTGAGCAGCCCGATGATCCCGCACCACTCTATGGCCCAGCTCAGCACGTAGAGCAGCGCGATGCCCAGCACCGAGACGAGCGACGGCTCGACGCGCTCCCCCAGTCCGGTCAGTCCTCCCCAGATTTTCCGGAAAAGAGAGAAGTCATCGATGACCATCCCCTGGTTCGCCTGCCGGAACAGCACGGTCTGCGCGCAGAGGAAGCAGGCCGCGGTGAGTCCCAGCGCGGCGAGCGCGGACCAGGGCGGCCGGCGGTGCCTGGCCAGCTCGACCGCGACGACCGTCCCCAGCCCGGCGAGCAGCAGGGGCAGGTAGGTGGCCTTGGCACCCGTCACCGCCACGAGGAAGATCCCCAGCAGGAGCCACCGTCCGGCGGGCGACCGGCGGCGCTCAAGCAGGTCGATCAGGAGCAGGACGGCCGGCGCGGCCAGGAGAGTCCCGAAGGTCTGGGTGGGGCTCAGCCACGAGATGGCGGCCCGCCAGGTGAAGATCCCGACGTTGATGCCCTGGTAGAGATTGGGGGCGGCGATGAAGACGGTCCCCAGGAGGGCCAGCAGGGCCACCACCCAGGAACCCGCCACCCGCCGGGCGATCGTCGCGAGAATGACGGCCAGGGCCGCCAGCATGGGGAGCATGCCCAGCCGGAACAGCAGCACGAGCGGCTCCACGCCGGTGACCCAGCTCGCCGCGGCCAGGTGGGCGTAGACGAACCAGTGGTAGAGCAGCGGCTCGCCGGCCACCATCGGTACGGTGGGCGGCATGTGGTGCTTCAGCTCGCCGATCAGCGCCAGGTGGAACGGCATGTCGACGTAGGAGGTGCCGAGGGCCGGCCAGGTGAGCAGGTTCTTCCGGAAGAAGTTGACAGCACTCCAGGCGATCAGGTAGCCGACGATCAGGGCCAGGGACCACGACCACCACCGGGGCGCGGCGGGCCGGGCCCCGCCTTGCCAGTGCCTGCGCAGCCGGGGAACCGCGGCGAAGACCGCATACGTGGCCACCGGCCAGACCAGCACCAGCAGCGGCAGCCCCGCCGCCCGCGCGGCGATGTAGGTCAGCACCTCCAGCGCGTACCCCAGCGCCAGCCCCAGCGCCAGCTCCTCGGCCAGGGTCCGCCTGCGGCGATACAGCACACGGACCAGCAACACACCCGGAAACGCCAGCCCCACCGCCACATAGATCCCGAAGAAGGCCATGTCCGACGGCGAGACACCGTAGAAACCCAGCACCGCCACGGCGAAGACCGCCACCGAGACCGCCGGCAGCCACCGCCACATCAGCAGGCGGCCCAGCCCCCGGCGCCACCCCGGACGCCCTCCCCCACCCGGGAGACCACCGGCCCGCGCCTGCCTCCCCCTCTCAGGGGGACCCTCCTGGAGGGAACCCGGCGAAGAACCTTGAAACTGCGGAGTCCTGGCCATATGCGCAAGTCTGCCGACACAACGATCTTCAGCCCGGCCGGACACCCGCGTTTTCCGATGTCCTTGCCGACCCTTCAGAAAGATCATGGGAGGGCCGTGCCCGGTCGTGCGGGAGCGCCGGCACCGGGACGCCGGTCGGGTCGGCGGGCCCCGCCGCGCGCAGCCGCGCGTGGCAGAGCGCGGCCGCGACCACCAGTCCGAGGATGCCCCAGCCGGGCCCCGGGAAAGCACCGGTGGTGTTGAACCACACCGCGACGCTGACGAGGATGGCGCGGGTGAGCGGATCGGCCGCGCGCATGATGAACCACAGCAACAGGACGAACAGTGCGATCCCCACGACGCCGAGGTAGGCCGTGATGTCCAGATAGACGTCGTGGAGGCCCTCGTAGGGTGTGAAGGCGAAGGCGCCCCGGTCGACGGTGCCCCACCCCGAGCCCACCAGCGGGTCGATCTTGGCGAACAGCTGCCCGAAGACCCCCGCCTGGGCCGCGTGGATGCTCATGGTGGTCGCCAGGTCCGGACGGACGACCGGGACAAACGTGACGGCGAGTATGCCGGCCAGGACGATCACGAGCGGGTTCACCCGCCTCATGCGCGTTCTCGCAAGCCAGCCGGACCGCGACACCCGGGTGAGCATGACAAGTCCGGCGATCAGGGCGACCGTCGCGGCGATCCCCTTGCTGCCGACGAGCCCTGCCAGCCCGGCCCCGATCAGGAGCAGCTTGACGGGCCTGTTCCGCTCCACGGCTCCGAGCATCACCACGACGGCCGAGACGAGCCCGATCTCGTTGGGGCCGCCGGGGAGCCCCGCCCACCGGCCGCCGAAGTCGCTGACCAGGGGGACCGTCGCGATCATCAGCACGCAGATCCAGCGCGCGTCCCGCCAGAGGTCCGCGCCGGGCCGCAGGTACAGGCCCACCGCGACCCCCGCGATCAGCGGCTCGACTACGCGGAGGAAGGCCACCGCTCCGGAGAACTCGCTCCGCGCCACGCCGAAGACGACGAGGACGGCGAGGACGGGGACGATGGGGATGAGCACGTGCCGCGTACCGGCCTTCGCCCGGATGAGGGCCGCCGCAGCGGTGAGGAGTAGGACGGCGTCTCCGGCGTTGACGTCCGCGCCTCCCACGGAGGTCAGCCTGGGCCACACCGCGGTCACGGTCAGGACGCAGAAGGCCATGACCCACACGATGAGCCGGGCCGGTGCGGCGAAGACGAACAGCGGGACGCCGACGAACAGCGCAGCCCAGGCGAGGACCTCCGTCTGGTCCCGCGCGACCATGGCGCCGAGCACGGCGGCCGATCCGGATGTCGCCGCGGCGAAGCAGAGGTTCCGCCAGCTCGTCGGGACCGTCCATCGGTGCGCGGTCACCGCCGCACCACCGGCCCGCGGATCACCGCGACCGCCTCGGCGGCCGTCAGCCGCGCCGAGATCACCTGGACCGGCCGTGAACGGCTCCCATCGAGCGCTGTCACGAGTCCCCCCTCCTCGGCTCCTGCTGCTTGATCAGCACTTCAGCGACTGTACATAGAGCAATGGCCATGTACTCTCTGTTTCCTTCGCGTGTCGCTACGGAAGAGACACTCAGGGCACGCCGGACAGGGGCATCACATACATGAATCCGGAATAATCGCCTTGAGCAATGGACCGGATATATGCCTCGACATCACCTATCACCTGACACCGGCCCATGCCGCCGGACCAGGCTCGCGCCGGCCGGATCAATGTCAGCGTAATGATCGCGCAATATCCCTGACAGCCGGAGTGCCGCGCCACTATGAGCATTTCTGATTGCGATGATGACGTCCGTGATCACGACAGATGCCGTGCACTCCCGCACTCGGCCGAAAATCGTCTACGCCATTCCCCACCTCTCGGCGGACGCGACGGAGCACTTCGCGCACCTTCCCGCCTTTCTTGAGGTTCTCGGGGAACGGACCGACCTGGTCGCGCTGGTCGAGCGGGGCACGCCTCCCGGGAAACTGCCGGGCGTGCGCATGGTCGTCTCCGCGGTGGGCCGCACCCGGCTCACCCGGCTGCTCAACTGCGTCCGCGCGATACGCGCGTGCCACCGGGCCGGCTACCGGACCTACTTCCTCCGCTACTCGCGCCTGCTGCTCATCGTGCTCGTGCTGACCTACCCGCTCTTCCGGCCCCGCATATTCCTCTGGCGGAGCGGCACGGCCGACCTGATCGAGCCGGGGCACAGCAAGACCGTCCGGCAACGGCTGGACGACGGGCTCAACTACGTCCTCGCGCGGTGTGTCCACGCCTTCGTCACGGGCCCGGAGACGATGGTCCCGATCATGCGCGGGCGGTGGCGGCTGCCCCCCGGCAGGATGCGCCTGCTGTACAACGACATCGACAGTGATCGCTTCACTCCCCCGGACCCCGTGCGGCGCTCCGAGGTCCGCCGCCGGCACGGGTGGAATGACGGTGACTTCGTCATCCTCTTCGTCCACCGGCTCTCCTTCCGGCGCGGGACACGGCTGCTGGCCCGGTTCCTCGACTCCGTCGACGCCGCGCTGCCGTGCCGGGTACGGCTGGTCGTGGTGGGAGACGGCCCCGACCGCCACTACCTCGACCGGATGGCCGCCGGACGCCCGAACATGCACGTCCTCGGCGCCGTCCCCAACGTCGACCTGCCCGATCTGTACGGCGCCGCGGACTGCTTCCTCATGCCGAGCTACGAGGAGGGCTTCCCCCGCGTGCTGCTGGAGGCGATGAGCTCGGCGCTGCCGATCGTGACGACCAGAGCGGGTGGCTCGGTGGACGTGGTGGGCCGGGACTACCCCTTCGTCTGTGCCGTCGGAGACCTCTCCGGCCTGGTCGCGGGGGTGGTCGAGCTCGCCGGCCTGCCCCGGGCCGAGCGCGACGCCCTCGGCGACCGGCTCCGGGACAGAGCCCGGGACAGGTTCTCCCCGCAGCGAGTCGCCCGGATGCTGGAGGACCTCCTGTGAAACCCGTCTCCGTCACCCTGGTCGGATCCAGCCCCTGGGGCCATGACCTGCACGCCGACGACATCAACCTCCGCCCGGCGCTGGCGCTGGCCGAGCGTCTCGGCGCCCCGTACAACGTGATCGTCCCCGCCGGGGCGGCCGCTCCCGGCTTCGTCGACCTCGATCCCGTACGCCTGTACCGCGTCCCGGACGGCTCGCGGCCGGCCTTCCTCCGGGAAGCGCGCCATATGATCGACCACGGCCTGCGCGCCCGCGGTGACGTCCTGATGTCGAGTGACCCGCTCGCCGCCGTCGCGGCGGAGCTGTCGCGCACCAGGCGGACCACCCCGCACATCGTGCAGATCCAGGGAGATGTGCTGGATCCGGGGCACGAGTACGGCGGGCCGCTCAAACGCGCGGCGCTCGCCGTGGTCTCGCGGACGGCCGTGCGCCGCGCCTCCGCCGTACGCGTGGTCCGTCAGGGCCTGCGGGAGCGGGCGCAGCGGCTGACGCGGCGCCCGGTCGTCCACGTGGCCAGCCGCGTGGACACCCGGATGTTCGCCCCCGCCCCGGCACCCTGCCTGAAGCCGGTCCACACCGTCATGGTCGGCAGCCTGCTCCCCCTCAAGAACCACGTGACCGTGCTGCGGGCCTGGCCCCACGTCCTGGAGGCCGTTCCCGACGCGCGGCTGGTCGTCCTCGGTGAGGGACCGGCCCGCTCCCGGCTGCTCGGACTGATACGCGCCCTCGGCGTCGAGCGCCATGTCGAGCTCCGCGGCACCGTACCGCAGGCAGAGGTCGTCTCGGTGCTCCAGCGCGCGCGGGTCTTCGCCCACCCTTCCTGGTCGGAAGGCCAGCCCCGGGCGGTGCTGGAGGCGATGGCCTGCGGCCTGCCGGTGCTCTGCTCCGACATACCGGCGCACCGGGAGATCGTCCGCCCCGAGGCCGGCCGGCTGCTGGCTCCGGCGCAGGCCCGTGACTGGGCGGAGGCGGTCACCACGCTGCTGACGGACACCGAGCGCGCCCGGCAGCTGGGGAACGGCGCGCGCCGCTATGTCAGCGAGCATCACGACTTCGAGCTCATGATCGACCGCTTCGCCGACTTCATCCAGGGCGTCGCCGCCGAAGATTCCCGCAGGAGGAGATGACATGAGGATCCTCCGTGTCGGATACCGGCTACCGCCCGAGCCCGGCGGCAAGGAACGCCACATCGAGCGCCTGACGCGGGAGCAGGTCCGCAGCGGACACCAGGTGGTCGTGGCCCACCGGCGGGGCGAGATGCCGCCGGGGGCCGAACGGCTCCCGCTGACCCCGTGCCTGCTCGGCCGGCTGGCCTCCGGGAGGTCCGACATGGTGGCCTTCGCCGCCGAGTGCGCGCGTGCGCTCCGGCGCGCGCGGCCGGTCGACCTCGTCCACCTGCACGGCGACCACCGCGAGGCGCTCGCCCTCGGGGCCGCCGTACGACGGCTCGGGATCCCCTTCGTGGTCACCGTCCACGGCGCCCTCACCGCGCGCCACCGGCGGGTCATGCCCTGGGCCTTCCGCCACGTCGACGGGTTCATCGCCCTGGGCGCCCGCCCGAGGGACGACCTGCTCGCCGCCGGGATACCGGCCCCGCGGATCCGCACGATGTCCAGCGGCCTGGACCTCTCCCACCTGGAGGAGTTCCGGGGACGGCACCCCGTCGAACCGGGGCTGGTCGTGAGCGTCGGCTCCCTGGTGAAGGTGAAGAACCACGCGCTCCTGATCGAGGCGTTCCACGCGCTGCGCGCGGTCCTGCCGGACGCCCGCCTCGTCATCGCGGGAGACGGGGCCGAACACGTCCGGCTCCGGTGGCTCGCGGGGACCGGCTCCGGGGTCGAGTTCGCCGGGCCTCTCTCCGCCGACCAGACCTACTCGCTGGTGAGCCGCGCCCAGGCTTTCGTGCTGGCCTCTCACCGGCTGCCTACCGTCGGGGAGGGGATACCCACCGCGGCCCTGGAGGCACTGGCCCTGGGCACCCCTGTCATCGTGTCGTCCGACGCCTCGCTGGGACCGGTCGTCGCCGACGACGCCTATCTCACCTTCCCCAGCGGATCCGCGCCGGAACTGGTGACGCTTCTACGCTCGGTCCTCCATGACGAGAGACTCCGGCTTCAGATGATCGAACGCGGCAGGCGGGCGGCGGCGGCACTCGACTGGCCGTTGGTGGTGGCGCGCGTCGAAGAATGGTACGGGGAGCTCATGAACGGTCGGAGACCACGACGTGCCGAGGCGGCGTCGTGAAGGGCCCGCACATCTGCGAAGTGATCAAAACCCTGGACGTGGGCGGCGCCGAGGTCCTGCTCGTCGAACGGCTGCTCGCCACGGCGCCGACGGGCAAGCGCTACACCGTCGTGTGCCAGCGGGCGTCCACCCACGAACTGGCGGAGCGACTGCGGTCGGCCGGCGTGAACGTGATCGACCTCGGAAAGGACCCACGCCCCTCCCGGCTCGTCCCGGTGATCAGGCGGCTGGCGCCCGACGTGCTCAACCTCCACTCCCCCCTTCCGGCGGCGCTGCTGCGGACCGCGTCCCGGTTCTGGAGACCCCGGCCCGTCCTGATCTCAACCGTGCACAACGTGCGTTACGGCACACCGACGATGCTGCTCGACCGGGCGACGGGGTGGCTGGACACCCGGACCGTCGCCGTCTCCCCCCAGGTCGCCCGCGCCTTCACGAGCTGGGGCGCTCGCACCCTGCACACCCGGATCCACGGGGTCAGCGTCGCGAGGCAGCGCCGCTGGGCCACCGAGGCGGCGCGGATCAGGCAGGAATGGGGTGTTCCCGAGCACGCCTTCCTCATCGCGCACGTCGCCAACTTCCGCCCGGAGAAGAATCACGGCCTGCTCGTCGCGGCCGCGGCCAAGGTGATCGCCAGGGACCCGCGTGCCCTGTTCCTGCTGTCCGGGTCGGGCCCGCTGCACGGCCAGGTGGCCAAGCGCGTCGCCGACCTGGGGCTGGACGGCCTGCGTTTCCTCGGGCACGTGCCGGACGCCGGGCGTCTGATCGCCGCCTCCGACCTTCTCGTGCTCAGCTCCTTCCACGAAGGACTGCCGGTCGTCGTCATGGAGGCCCTCGCCGCGGGCGTGCCGGTCGTGTCCACCGACGTCGGCGGGGTGTCCGATCTGGTCACCACCGGCCGGAACGGCCTTCTCACCGTGCCCGGGGACGCCGACGCCCTCGCCGAGGGCATCCTGCGGGCGATGCGCCCCGAGACCCACGCCTCCCTCCGGCGAGGAGCGGCCGGCAGCGCCGACCTCGTCGACGTCAAGCGGACCGCGGAGTGGTTCGACAGGCTGTACGACGAAGTCTGTCCCCGGTCATGACGGCTCTGCTCGAACGCGTGATCCACCACATGCGCTCGCCCGGCACACGGCATCTGCGGACGTTCACCTCGCTCACCGCCACCGGCCAGGGCGAGGCGGTCCTGTCCATGGTCAGCCTGGCCGTCCTGATCCGGCTGGCGGGGACCGAGCAGTCCGGTCAGGTCATCTTCGCCCAGGCCCTGTCGGGCGTCTGGTTCCTGCTGCTGGACCCCCGCCTGGAGGACGCCGCGCAACGGTTCGTCCCCATCGAGCAGCAGCGGAGCGGGCAGGGCTCGGCGCTGTTCACCCGGCTGCTGCGATGGGATGTGGCGATCGGCGCGGCGGCGGGCTGCCTCGGCCTGCTGGCGGTGCTGGCGGCGTGGCTGCTGGGCCTGGCCGGCAGCGGTCTCGCGCTCATGCTCGCCCTGGCGGCCGTCTCCGGCGGGGCCGCGGCGTCGACCGGCGCGGCGGGGGCGGCCTTCGCCCTGGCGGACCGCCTGCGCGACCTCGGGATCGTGCGCCTGCGGTGCGCGGTCCTGTCGTCGGCGCTGTCGCTGGGCGGCCTGTTCGCCGGCGGCCCGGCGGCCTACCTGGCCGGCCAGGCCGTGGGCGCCGTCGTGACGGCCGTGGTGCTCGGCAGGCTGTCCCTGCGGGCGGTCCTCACCCATGTCGGGCCGGCCGTGACCGGGGTCCGGCTGCCGGCCGGCCTCGTCGCCTTCACCGCGAAGGCGTCGGCGGGGACATCGGTGGCGGCGGCCTCCGAGTCGGGTGTCCTCGCGCTGGCGGGCGTGCTCGGAGATCCCGCCCTCGTGACCATTCTCAAGATCGCATCGGCGCCCAGCCGCCTCTACACGACCCTGATCAGCCCGGTCGCCTCGATGCTCTACCCCCGGCTGGCCCAGGCCGCCGCGACGGGGGACAGGGGGCTCATAAGGCGGGACGTGGTGCGCGCGACACTGCTGCTCGCCGCGGTGGGAACGGTCGCGCTCACCGTCGCGGCCCCGATCACCGATGACGTGCTCGGCCTGGTCTACGGCGCCCAGTACACCGGGGCCGGCGGTACGGCGGTGCTGCTGCTGGGCGTGGCGTGCGTGAAGGGCAGCATGTCGTGGTCGAAGGTGCTGCCCCTGGCGTTGGGGCGGCCGGGCTGGCGGCTCACCTACCTCGCCGCTGAGGGCGCCCTCCTGCTCGGCCTGCTGTCGGCCGCCTGCTGGACGGCCACGGGCGCCGTCCAGATCTCGCTCGCCTTCGGGTGGGGGTCGCTGGCCCTCGCCGTCGCCGGCTCGGGCTGCTGGGTCGTCCTGCTGCGGAGGCTGGCGGCCGCCGAAGAGTGAGCCCGCCGGCGCGCCGCCGCCCCTCCCCTCGCCCCGCGCCGCACACCGGCGGGTACGGCGCGCTGCGGACCGGGGGTTTCCGGGTACGGCGTCGCGCACTCCGGCCGTGACGTCATCGCACCCTTCCGTCCCGGATCGGAAAGACGTCATCCAGGAGCCGCACATATGTGTCCCCCAGGACGTCCCAGTCGACCTGGCCCGCCGCCGCCCGGGCTCTGGCCGACAGGCTCGCCCGCAGCGGCCCGTCGTCGAGCAGGCGCACCAGCGCCGCCGTGAAGTCGTCGGCCGAGTCCACCGTCAGCCCGCACTCCAACCGGCTGATCAGCTCGGTCGGGACCCCGCGGTATCCGACGACGGGCACGCCGCAGCCGACGGACTGGGCCACCTTGACCGACGAACGCTCGTGCGCGATCCGGCGGGGGTATATCCCGACGTCGAAGGTGGCCATGCAGGCGGGCACCTGCTCGGCCGGCACGTGCCCGACGAGCTCGACGTCCTGCCTGTGCTCAAGCTTGCGTCCGAGGGCTCTGCCGACGCCGCCGACGAGCCAGAGCCGTGCCCGCGGGCAGGCGGCCACCACCGCGGGCCACAGCTCGTCGATGAGGTGGTCCACGTTGTAGAGGGCGTCGGAGCCCCGGTCGGTCCCGGCCAGATGCCAGGCGGCGACGTAGCCCACCGTCAGCTCGCCCGGCCGCTTCCGCTCACGCATCTTCCGGGCGACGGCGGGATCGATCTCGAACGGGCGCAGCCCGTGGCCGACGACATGGATCGGGCAGGTGAGCCCGAGCTCCCGGTAGCGGGCGGCCGCCGCCTCGTTGGTGACCACCAGGGCGGCGACGTGCCTGCACGAGCGGAGCGCCGAGACCTCCCGCTCGGTGAAGAACGGATCGTCCATGTCGACCACGACCGGGAAACCGACGTAGGGAAGGTGCCTGGCGTTGGTGATGAACCCATACCGATAGGCCCGGGCGGCCATGCCGAACAGGGCGCGGCCGTGGAGGCCGATCGTGGAGTTCAGCGCGCGGAACTGGAGGCCGCGCAGGATGCGCCTGTCGGAACAGACCAGCAGCAGGTTGTCCACGCGGCCGAGATAGGGCAGCAAACTCTCATAGCGGGCATTGTTCACACTCTTGAACCAGATATTCGTATGGAATATCCGACTCTGCCCGACCTTTCCGTTTATCACGTCGGTCACACGGACCTGGTTGAAATTCACAGGCGACACGGTCCACCAACCGGCATGTCCTATCAAGGACGACACGCTGAATCGCCAAGACGACCCGTGGCTTACCAAGTGCCCCAAATAAGCTGACTCGATCATGAGCGGGTACGGAATATGGAAACATTTCGCCGCCACCGTGACGGCAGCGGTGAAGCGGGGCGAATCCCGCGCTAGCTTCTCCGACGTACCTGGCCCGGTGTCGAGGAGCCCACATGAAGCCAGACGGCCGTATTCGCATCATGGAGATCATCGCCCGGATGAATGTGGGCGGCCCCGCCACCCAGGTGATGGGACTGTCCGAGCGGCTGAACCCGGAAGAGTTCGATCACCGCCTCTACACAGGCCACGTCGACGCCGCAGAAGGCGACCACCTCGACCTGAAGGGGGCGGCGGTCCGCGTTCACCTGATCCCTGGCCTGGGCCGGTCGATCAGGCCTTCCAGCGACTACCTCGCCCTCGTCCGGCTGATGAGCGCGATGCGCGAGTTCCGGCCGCACATCGTCCACACCCGGACGGCGAAGGCCGGCGCGCTCGGACGCGTGGCGGCCCGCCTGTCCGGCGTCGGCTCGGCCCGCGTCCACGTCTTCCACGGGCATCTCCTCAACGGATACTTCTCGCGGCCCAAGCGCGCGCTCTACGTCCAGTCCGAGCGGGTCCTCGCCTCCATGGCCGACCGGCTGGTGACCGTCGGCTCCCAGGTCCGCGACGAGCTTCTCGGAGCAGGCATCGGCCGGCCCGAGCAGTACGTCGTGATCGCCCCCGGCGTGCGGCTCGGCCCGGTCCCCGACCGCGGGGCCGCCCGGGCCGCGCTGGGTCTGCCCCCCGACGCGCCCGTCGTGGCGTACGTGGGCCGGCTGACCCAGGTGAAGCGGCCCGACCGGTTCATCGCCACGGCCCGCGCCGTGCTGCGGCGGGTGCCCGACTGCCGCTTCGTCGTCTGCGGCGGGGGCGAGCTGCGCGAGCAGGTCGAGCGGGACGTCGGGCCGTTCCGGCACGCCTTCCACCTGCTCGGCTGGAGGAAGGACGTGGAGACGGTGTACTCCGCCGCCGACGTGATCCTGCTGACCTCCGACAACGAGGGCACGCCTCTCACGCTTATCGAGGCGGGGATGGCCGGCACCCCGGCCGTCTCCACGCGGGTCGGGAGTGTCGCCGAGATCGTCCGGGACGGGCAGACCGGCCTGCTAGCCGGCACCACCGCCGCCGAACTGGCCGAGCACGTCGTGAGGCTGCTGTCCGATCCCGCGCTCGCCCACCGGATGGGCGAGGAGGCCCGCCGGTGGACCAGTGCCTCGTTCACCGTGGAACGCCTCGTCGCGGACACCGAGGCCCTTTACCGATCACTGGGCACGGGGCACCGCGACCGCCTCGGCATGACAGGAATCATGGGAGGGATGAACAGGTGAGAGTCCTGGTGACCGGTGGAGCGGGGTTCATCGGCGCGAATCTGTGCCGCGCGCTCGCGGCCCGGCCCGAGGTCGAGAACATCACGGTGCTGGACGACCTGAGCAGCGGAGACCTCGCCAACCTCACAGAGGTCGGGGTGGACTTCGTGATGGGCAGCATCCTGGAGCGGGAGCTGCTGGCGGAGGTCGTGGCCGGCGCCACCCACGTCGTCCATCTTGCCGCGCGGCCCTCCGTGCCCCGGTCCCTGCACGACCCGCTGGCCTCGCACTCCGTCAACGCCACGGGCACCCTCCATCTTCTGGAGGCCTGCCGCGCGAACCGGCCGCATGTGATCCTCGCGTCGTCGTCCTCGGTGTACGGCGACTGCCGGGAGCAGCACAAGCACGAGGATCTCGCCACCCGGCCGCTCAGCCCGTACGGCGCCAGCAAGCTCGCGACCGAGGCCTACGGCCTGGCCTACGCGGAGAGCTTCGGCCTGCCGGTGCTGCCCTTCCGGTTCTTCAACGTCTACGGCCCCATGCAGGCCGCCGACCACGCCTACGCGGCCGTCATCCCGACGTTCGTGTCCGCGGCCCTGCAGGACAGGCCGGTGCCGATCCACGGCGACGGGAGCCAGGCACGTGATTTCACCTACGTGGGATCGGTGGTCGACGTCCTGACCGACGCGGCCGTCCGCCAGGTGACGAGCCGGAGCCCGGTGAACCTCGCGTTCGGGACCTGCGTCTCCCTGCTGACCTTGAAGGACGCCCTCGCCTCAGTTCTCGGCCGGCCAGTCGAGGCGACCTTCCTGCCGCCCCGGACGGGTGACATCCGCCAGTCACAGGCCTCTCCCCGCCTGCTCGCCGGCCTGTTCCCCGGCGTGCGCCCGGTGTCGCTGGACGACGGGCTCAGCATGACCGTCACCTGGTTCGAGAAGGCCGTGAGTCAAGACCCCGGCCACTGTGAGGGCTCAGCGCGGGTGCCTGACGCCACGCCCTCGTCATCCACAAGCACGTGCCACACATGAGATCGGAAGAGCCGATGAGCAACTCAGCAGGGAGTACCTACCTGATAACCGGGGGGAGCGGTTTCGTCGGGTCCCATCTGACCGACGCGTTGCTCGCCCGCGGCGACTCCGTCGTGATCCTGGACAACCTGTCGACCGGCCGGTCCGCCAACCTCGCCCATCTGGCCGGGGACCCCCGGCTGCGCGTCGTCCACGGCTCGGTCCTCGACGAGCTCATGGTCGACGAGCTGGTCCACCGGTGTGACGTGGTGGTTCATCTCGCGGCCGCCGTCGGGGTCAAGCTGATCGTCGAGCAGCCGCTGCGCTCCCTGACGACCAACATCCGCGGCTCGGAGATCGTCATCGAGGCCGCGCACCGCTACCGGCGGAAGATCCTCCTCACCAGCACGAGCGAGATCTACGGCAAGAACTCCGGCGGGCCGCTCACCGAGACCTCCGACCGCATCCTGGGCAGCCCGGCGGTGGTGCGATGGGCCTACAGCACGGCCAAGGCCGTCGACGAGATCCTGGCCAACGCCTACCACAAGGAGCGCGACCTGCCGACGATCGTCGTCAGGCTGTTCAACACGGTGGGGCCGCGCCAGAGCCCGGCCTACGGCATGGTCATCCCGCGTCTGGTCCGCCAGGCGGTCAGCGGTCTGCCGCTCACCGTCTTCGGCGACGGCACACAGACCCGGTGCTTCGCCCACGTCAAGGACGTGATCGAGGCGCTGCTGCGGCTGCTCGACCATGACGGCGCGGTCGGCCAGACCTTCAACGTCGGTTCGAGCGAGGAGGTGAGCATCCTGGAACTCGCCAAATTGATCGCCGAGCTCACCGGGACCACCTCCGGGGTCGACCTGATCCCCTACGCCGAGGCCTACGAGGAGGGGTTCGAGGACATGGCCCGCCGGGTCCCCGACACCAGGAAGCTCCGCGAGCTCACCGGATGGGTGCCGAGGCGATCGCTCGACGACGTCCTCACCGAGACCATCGCAGAGGCCCGCGCCGATCTGGCGGCTTCACAGCGGTGAACGGCGCCACTGTCGTCATCGTGAGCGCGGCCGGCGGCCTGCTGGCCGCCGGAGCCACCCCGGTGCTGGGGCGTCTCGCACTGCACTGGGACTTCACCGATCGGCCGGGCGGCTACAAGGCGCACGAGCGGCCCATCCCCTATCTGGGCGGCGTCGCTGTCATGCTGGGAACGGTCATCCCGACAGCCGTCGCCCTGGGCTTGGCCGATCTCCGGACCACCGCGATCATGATCGCCGCTGTGGCGGTGGCCCTGCTCGGGCTGATCGACGATCTCTCGTCGCTGTCCCCGTTCACCCGGCTGGTGGTCGAGACAGTGGCGGCCGGTGGGGTCGTGCTGGGCGGGGTCCAGGCGCCGCTGACCGGAAGCTGGCTGGATATTCCGTTCACCGTCCTGTGGATCGTCGTGATCACCAACTCCTTCAACCTGCTCGACAACATGGACGGCGCGCTGGGTTCCATCACGACGGTCAGCGCCGCCTTCCTCGCGGGGACGGCCTTCGTGCACACCCACCCGGCGATCGGGCTGGTCCTGCTGACCCTGTCCCTGGCCAGCCTGGGCTTCCTGCTGCACAACTGGGCACCCGCGAAGGTGTTCATGGGGGACACCGGGTCGCTGTTCATCGGGTTCGTCCTCGCCTGCTCGGCGGCACTCCTGATGACCGGGCAGAGCTCGGGCACGGTGGTCGCGGGGCTGCTCCTGCCCACCTTCATCGCGACCGTCGACACCGGTGTCGTGTTCCTGTCGCGGAGGAGGGCGGGCCGCCCGCTGCTCCACGGCGGCAACGACCACCTCTCCCACCGCCTGCGCCGGCTCGGCCTCAGCACGCGGCTGACGGCGGTCGCACTCGCCGCCGTGGCGGCCGTCACCGGCGCGCTCGGCCTGATGATGGCCCTGAGCTGGGTCTCTCCGATCATCGCGACGATCGCCGCGATCGGGACGGCCCTCATGCTGATCGGTCTCACGCAGAAAGTGCACGTCTATCCGTCAGGCCGATCCCAGGCCCATGCGACAAACATCCGCGAAGGGCGGCGATGATCCAGTGGATCTGCTCTATTACATAAGGCTCGCGCGCAGGAACTGGCTACTCATCGTCTTCTCTCTGTTCCTGGCGGCGGCCACGGCGACCGTCGTGACCGCCGGCACGCCTCCCAAATACGTCGCGACGATCACCATGCTGGTCTCCGGCCACGACAGGGAGGGCAGCCTCACCACCGCCTACCAGGCGGGGATGCTCTCCCAGCAGCGGGTGCAGTCCTACTCCGAACTGCTGACCAGCCGCCGCATGATCAGCCAGATCGCCGCGGGCGACGACGTCCAGCGTCTCCAGGAGAACATCACCGCGGAGCCCATCCCCGACACCGTGCTCATCCGGGTCGCGGTCGTCGACACCGACCCCGCGCGCGCGGCGCGGCTGGCCAATGCCCTGGGTGCCGAGTTCCCCAAGCTGATCGACCAGATCGAGCGGCCCACTCCGACCGGCCGCGCCACCGTCAAGGTCACCATGGTGGACAGGGCGGACGTCCCCGGGGCGCCGGTCAGTCCCAGGCCACTGGTCAACTTCGGGCTCGCCATGGTGATCGCGCTGTCGGTCGCCGTCGGCTCGCTGATCCTCCGCGACCGCCTGGACACGACCATCAAGACGGACGAGGCGTTGCGGCAGGCCTCGAAAAGCGCGATTCTCGGGACCATCGGCTACGAGCGGAACGCGCGGCGCCTTCCCCTGATCGTCCGCGACCAGGGCCGGTCGTCCAGAGCCGAGGCGTTCCGCTCCCTACGGACCAACCTCCAGTTCATCGGCGTCGACCGGCAACCGAAGTCGCTCGTGGTCACCAGCTGCCTGCCTAACGAGGGGAAGACATCGACCGCCGCGAACCTCGCGATCACGCTCGCGCAGGCGGGATGGCGGGTGATCCTGGTGGACGGCGATCTCCGCCGCCCGCGCATCCCCCGCTATCTCGGGATCGAGGGCACAGCGGGCCTGACGGACGTGCTGATCGACAGAGCACGGTTGCAGGAGGTCATCCAGACCTGGGGGGAGGCGAAGTTGTCGGTTCTGCCGAGCGGCCAGATCCCGCCGAACCCCAGCGAGCTTCTCGGCTCGCACGGGATGCGTAACGTGCTCGCCGAGCTCACCGAGACCTACGACATGGTGATCGTCGACGCGCCGCCGCTGCTGCCCGTCACCGACGCCGCGACGCTCGCGGCGATCTGCGACGGCACGCTGCTCATCGCGCGGTACGGCAAGATCCGGCGGGAGCAGGTCGCCCGTGCGACGGAGATGCTGTCGGCGATCAACGCCCGCGTGGTCGGCGCCGTCCTGAACTTCGCCCCGGCCACGAGCAGTCAGCACTACGGATACGGATACGGATACGAGCCCGAGGTCAAGGGCAAGCGCAAGGACAAGACGCCGGTGAACGCGTGAGCAGCCGGAGCGGGACGGCGAGTGACCTGGCGATCCTCCGGCCCGCCGCCCGGTGGGCGAGCCAGGAGCGGCCGTAGGGGTCGGGGATGTCGGGCCGGTCCACCTGGACCAGCCCGCGCAGCGCGCGCACCTCGGCGACCAGCGCACGGGCCCGCCGTACGGGGTCCTCGTGGCGGCCGACCGCGCCGGCCGGCACGGCCCGGGCCAGCGCGCCGAACTCGGCGATGGTGAAGGCCCGGGTGACCGCCGGGAGATGTCCGGCCACCGACTCGGCACGGTGCTCGGTGGTGGCCGTCAGCACGAGGTCGGCGGCGGCCAGCAGGTCGGGGGTCAACCGGCGGGAGACGAACCCGCCGGGATCGCCGCCGAGCCGGACCAGCACGCGCCGCGTCCGCTCGGCCATCTGCCTGCCCGGCTCGGCCCGGGTGCCGGCGCTGATCACCTGAAGCGCCGGGCACGGCCCCAGGACCGACCGGGTCAGCCGTTCCGCCAGCGGAGAGCGGCAGAGATTGCCCGTGCAGACGTACAGGATGCGGAACCGGGGCTCCTCCCCCGGTCCGTCCCCCGGACTACCCGGACTACCGGCCCCGTCCAGTCCGTTCCCGGAACCACGCAGCCCGTCCCTTGGACCGTCCGGCGCCTTCCCCGGAGCACCCGGATCACCGGTCCCGTTTCCCGGATCATCCGGCGCGGGGAGTGTCCGCGCCTCCCTCCAGCACCGGTGGCCGCAGTTCTCGTGCCCGGCCGGCGTGGGATCGATGGACGGACCGGTCTCAGCGGTCCGCGGTGCGCCTTCCATGGGCGTGACGGTAGATCGCCTCCGGCGGCGATCCGCTCGCGGCGCGCCGCTGTTTACCCTTTGCTGCCGGTGACGGCGGCGCGGCCGGCGGCGGATCGCCCCGCCGCCGGTCGCGCCCCCCTCCGTCAGGGAGCGCAGCCCACCGTGTTCTCGATGATCCGGGTCTGCTGGGGGCGGACCAGCGGCTGCACCGGCACCAGCGGCGACTCGCTGGAAGAGGGTTCGGTCAGGTCGAACTCCAGCGTCCGCGACTGCCTGGGGGCGAACTCCAGCAGGGTGGAGTAGACGGGGTGGGACCGTTCTTCCTCCCTGATGACCGACGCCTCCTGTCCGTCGAGCCGCGCCGCGCTCATCCTCGTTCCGACCCCGGCGTACAGCGACACCCACAGCAGGTTGGAGCCTGGCCTGTGGCTGCGGTGCGGGGAGTCGAGCCGGTCGGTGACGTAGGTGGGCAGGCTTCCCCTCGGCACGTCGTTGGTGAGCCGGATGCGCACCGTCGCGGAGCGCGTCCTGCCCATGCACGGGCCCAGCTCGTAGTCGAGGGAGCGCTCCAGGTAGTAGTCGAGTTTGCCGCCGGCCGAGTTGTTGACCACCAGTCCCGCGAACGGTCCCGGCCGCTCCGGCAGCACGCCGCCGACGACGGTCGCCGACAGGCGTGACTGCTCGGCCCGCCGGCGGCTCCAGATCTGGATTCTGCGCTCCTCCACCATGCGGAACAGGACGGGAAGCAGCCGGGAGGGCTCCGTGAAAGACGAGGGCAGCGCCTCGCTGACAGCACCGGCGATCTTGATGAGGAACCGCTTGCGTGCCACAGGGTCGTCGTATCGGGCATAGGCGGCGCGCTCGGTGAGGTCGACGACGTTCTCGGCGGTCACCGTCTCCCCGTCGGGGAGGGCGACCGGACCGATCACCTGCAGCAGGTAGGACAGGCCCACCGGGTCGGTCGCCAGGGCGCCGTCCAGTCGCCGGTGGGTCTGCCGTTCCCACAGCCCGGTCCAGGTGGCCGCGGCGTACGGGAAATGCGGGGAGAGGTTGGAGATCGAGAGCAGCTTGGCCGCGCTCGGCCCGTAGCGCGCGCGAAAGTCCGGGCCGTGATCGGTCACCGGGGTCGGGCTCGCCTCGAGACCTCCGTTGGAGGACAGCCGCCTGATGCCGATCTTGCCGTGGTCGGCCTCCAGGATGCCGAACGCGCCGACCAGGCCTCCGGTCCCCCGCGACTCGGCGTTGGTCTGGAACGCCAGGAAGTAGCGGCGGGGGCCGTCACTGCCCAGCATCGGAGGGAGCAGGGCGGCAGCGGTCGCGGCGTCGCCGAGCCAGCCCCGGAGCTGATCGACCTCCTGCAGCGCCGTGCCCCGCGCCTGGTCCAGCAGGTCGACGCCGGTGTCGGCCGGCGTGGCCGCCAGCCGGGAGCTCACCCGCGTGAGCCGGCCGGCCGCGTCCCGCAGGACCGGCGCGGCCGCGTCGAGATCCGCCAGCAGCCGTGGCACGTTGCCCAGGGAGTGCGTCTGCGCCGTGACGAACACCGCGGCGGTCCGCTGGACGGCGGCCAGCACATCGGTCAGTTCCGCTGCGCTCTCGGCCAGTCCGCGCACGGTCGTCGCGCCGTCCCCCACCAGCGGAACGTGCGTCATCATCGACCAGCAGGGGTCCTCGGTGAGCCGCCGCGCCTCGGCCGCGTGCCACCGGGCGTCCGCGATCGCCCGGCCCATCAGGGCGGGGTCGCGCGTGCTCGTCACCGCGCGTAGCCGCAGCAGCGCGCTCTTGGCCGCCTCCAGGTGCTCGCGCACGCCCAGGCCGAGATGGGCCGACCAGCCCCCGGCCAGTACCACCACGGCGACGGGGGCCAGCAGGCCGGTTACGACGGCTCTGCGACGTCTTCTAGATGCCACTGGTGGATCGGCGGCGCCGTACGGCGATCAGGCTGGCGGCGGTTCCGGCGGCCAGCAGGCCGCCGCCCAGCGTGGCGACCGTCGCCACCGGTGCTCCCGTGAACGGCAGCTCCTTGACCGCATGGCAGCCGCCGCCGCAGCAGCTCTCCTCGCTGCAGCAGCTGTTGTTGTCGTCGTCGCAGTCGAAACCGTGGTCGAACGGGTCGGGACCGTTGTTGTTGTTATTGTTGTTGACCGGCCCCGGCGGATAGGGCGCCGAAACGACGGCGATCGCCGGCAGGCTGGTTTCGGCGGTGGCCATCGTGGCGGTCGCGAGCGCGAATCCACCTCCGATCGCCGCCGCTAGAAAAATAGATACCATCCGTTTTCTGGCCATTTCAGACTCCCCCGTGGCGATGATTCAGGCCATGGCAAAATACCGCTCGGAATACGAGCGACATGTCCACGGAACCCGTTATATCCCCCTCGGCATGAGGCGCCCTGTTCAGCTCACGGCCCTTACCGAACGATCACCCGCTGTTCTCCGACTTTTGACGCTGAACGTCCGGGCACGGCGGTCCCGTTCTCCGCACGTGGCAGGTCTTCACCGGAGGCCGCTCGCCGTCAACCGGCACGGCTCCGCCGGACGAGGCCGCACGTGCGGAGAACGGGGCTAGCGGGTGTCGGCCTCAAGCCTGTAGACGGGCCCGGCCAGGCTGAGCGCGTACAGCTCGCCGTCGTGATCCTCGCCGAAGGAGGAGAGCTGCTCGACCCTGCCCACCTCCCGCGCCTCGCGGGGCCGGTCGGCGGGGGCCGCCTTCACCCAGCCGGCGCAGAAGTCGCCGTAGAGGAACCGGCCGCGCAGGTCCGGGATCCGCGTGCCCCGGTAGACGTGGCCGGCGACGACCGAGCAGGTCCCGTCACGCCCCAGGGCGTATTCGGCGACGGGGTCGACCGCCCCGTCCGGCGGGGCCGCTCCCCGGAAGGGGTGGCCGCCCTCCCTGAGGTTCCAGCCGTAGTTGAGGCCGCCCTTCCCCCGGGGCTGGAAGTCGATCTCCTCCCAGGAGTTCTGCCCGACGTCGCCGATCCACATGTCCCCGGTCTTCCTGTCGAAGGAGAACCGCCAGGGGTTGCGCAGGCCGTAGGCCCAGATCTCGGGCCTGGCGCCCTTCCTGCCGGCGAACGGGTTGCCGGCGGGGACCTTGTACGGCGTGCCGCGCGGGTCGATCCTGAGGATCTTCCCCAGCCAGGTGCCCAGGTTCTGGCCGTTGCCCTGCGGGTCGCCCCCGCTGCCGCCGTCGCCCAGCGCGATGTAGAGGTGGCCGTCGGGTCCGAAGGCGAGCTGGCCGCCGTTGTGGTTGGGGTACGGCTGCCGCTGGACCAGCACGTCCCGGCGCGCGGTGGCCTTGCCACCGCCGAAGGCCCACTCCGTGACGTGGGTGTGCCCGTCGCGGTCGGTCCAGTCGAGGTAGAGGAAGTCGCCGCCGGGATGGAACGCCACCCCGAGCAGCCCCTGCTCGTTGCCCCGGCTGACCTCCCCGGAAAGGTCGACAACGGGATCCCCCGCGACCTCGCCGTCGGCTATCGCGCGCAGCCGCCCCGTCTGCTCGGCGACGTACAGGGTGGGATCGCCCTCGCGCAGGGCCATCGCCACCGGCATGTCCAGCTGGGCGATCTCGGTGAACCGGACCCGCGGGAGGGCGGCCCCCGTCTCCGGGGCGGGCTCCGCCCGCGAGGCCGTGGGGGCGGGGGCGGACGGCGCGGCGGAGGCGGCGGGGTCGCCCGTGGAGCAGGCCACCAGCGCCGCGCCGAGCACGGCCAGCCCCATTCCGGCCCGGCAGGAGATCGGCACGGTCCTCATCCTCCAGTGATCGGCGACGTATCCATGATGTCCTGTACCGGGGTCCCGCGTTGAAGGTTCCCGGGCCGTGTCGGACGATCGGCCCCGCACCCTCGGGAAGCCCCGGGGAGCCGGGGGCCCGGAGAATCAGGGAGGCCCGGAGAGCCGGGGAGGCCCGGAGAGCCGGGGAGGCCCGGAGCCGCGCCGGGGAGTTGCCGGATCCGGCGGCGCTGTCTCTAGACTGCACGCATGCCCACCGCACTGATCACGGGCGCGACCGCCGGCATCGGCGCCGCGTTCGCCCGCCGCCTGGCCGCCGACGGTTTCTCCCTCGTACTCGTCGCCCGCGACGAGAAGCGCCTGGCCGGCTCCGCCGAGGCGTTGCGCCTGCGCTACGGGGTGAGGGTCGAGGTGCTCCCCGCCGACCTGGCCGCCGAGGAAGGCTTGACGGCGGTCGAGGCGCGGCTGCGCGAGGGGGGCGACCTGCTGGTCAACAACGCGGGCTTCGGCCATCCGGGCGGCTTCCTCGACGTCCCGGTCGCCGACGAGCTGCGGATGCTGAAGGTGCACTGCGAGGCGGTGCTGCGGCTGACGCTGGCCGCGCTGCCGGGGATGCGGAAGCGTGACCGGGGAGCGGTGGTCAACGTGGCGTCGGTGGCGGCGTTCTTCACCCGGGGCACCTACAGCGCGTCCAAGGCGTGGGTCGTCAACTTCAGCGAGTCCGTCGCGTCGGAGCTGACCGGCACCCGCGTGCGGGTGATGGCCCTGTGTCCGGGGTTCGTCCGGACCGAGTTCCACGACCGCGCCTCGATGGACACCTCCGGCATCCCCGGCTTCCTGTGGCTCTCGGCGGACAACGTGGTGGACGAGGCCATGCGCGACCTGGCCCGCGGCAGGCGGGTGAGCATCCCCGACATCCGCTACAAGGCCATCGTCGGAGTGGGCAGGCTGATCCCCCGCGGCCTCGCCGGCGAGGTCTCCCGCCGCCTCGGCCGCCGGTAGGGCCGACGCGGGACGACCCGCGCCACGGCTCGGAGACGCGGAAAGGCCCGCGCCACGGGAGGGGGTCGTGGCGCGGGCCGGTCCGGTCAACGGGGTTGGTCAGACGCGGGCGTTGGCGTGGTGGCCGATCGCCAGACCCGAGACCGGGTCGAAGAAGTGCAGGTTGTGGGTGTCCACGACCAGCTCGATGTTCTGGCCGGGGCGGACGTGGCTGCGGGAGTTGACGCGGGCGGTCCACAGCGACTTGTCGCCGACCAGCGGGAGGGCCGCCTCCTCGTCGTCACCGGCGTCGGCCGCGGCGACGGTGTCCTGGTGCTGGACCGGCGGGGCGTCGATCAGGAACAGGACGTTGATCTCGGAGCCGAGCTCCTCGGTGACCTCCGCGCGGACCTGCAGGCGGGTCCAGCCGCCGGCGGAGCCGTTGGCCGCGGCCGAGTCGTCGAAGTCGGACGGGCGGATGCCCAGGATGATCTTCTTGCCGATCCAGTCGTCGAGGCCCGGCTTCTCGGTGAAGGTCTCGCTCGGCACCGGCAGCTTGAAGCCGGCGAAGGCGACGGCGGCGCCGCCGTCACCGCGCACCAGCTCGGCGTTGACGAAGTTCATCGACGGGGAGCCCATGAAGCCCGCGACGAACAGGTTGACCGGCTTGTCGAAGAGGTTCTGCGGGGTGTCGACCTGCTGGAGCAGACCGTCGCGCAGGACGCAGACGCGGTCACCGAGGGTCATGGCCTCGACCTGGTCGTGGGTGACGTAGACGGTGGTCACGCCGAGACGCTCGTGCAGGGTGTTGAGGGAGGCGCGCATGGAGACGCGGAGCTTGGCGTCCAGGTTGGACAGCGGCTCGTCCATGAGGAAGGCCTGCGGCTCGCGCACGATGGCGCGGCCCATCGCGACACGCTGGCGCTGACCGCCGGAGAGGGCGGCCGGCTTGCGCTTGAGGTACTGCTCCAGGCCGAGCATCTTGGCGGCCTCGTTGACCCGCTTGGAGATCTCGGCCTTGGGCATCTTGCGGAGCTTCAGACCGAAGGCGAGGTTCTCCTCGACGGTCATGTGCGGGTAGAGCGCGTAGTTCTGGAAGACCATGGCGATGTCGCGGTCCTTCGGAGGCAGGTGGTTGACCACCCGGTCACCGATGGCGATCTCGCCGCCGCTGATGTCCTCAAGTCCGGCGATCATGCGCAGGGCGGTGGACTTGCCACAGCCGGACGGGCCGACCAGGACCATGAACTCGCCGTCCCGGATCTCAAGGTCGAGACCGTCCACGGCTTTTACACCGCCTGCGTAGATCTTGTCGACTTTGCTGAGAACGATGGATGCCATGGAGAGTCCTTAGCGCCTCGGGCCAACCCCGTGTTCACCCGATGTGGATACGTTTTCATGCATCTCACCGGAAACGGACATGCGTGTCAAGAGCAGATCTGGTTCTTCCTCGTCAGCGGGGCCGCTGTTATCTCTTCGCGCTGGATCGGCTACAGAAAATATGATGGAATCGTTTCCATGAACATGCGTCGTACGACCATCAAGGACGTCGCCGAGGCAGCGGGGGTCGGGGTCGCCACGGTGTCACGGGTTCTGTCCGGCGGCTCGGCGAGCCCCGAGACCAGGGAGCGGGTGCTGACCGTCGCGGCCCAGCTCGACTACCGGCCCAGCGCGCTCGGCCGCAACCTGCGCCAGCAGCGCTCGGGCGGGATCGGGCTGCTGCTGCCCGACATCACCGACACCTTCTACGGCCGCCTGGCCGACGGCGTGCTCGCCTGCGCGCGCTCGGCGGGCGAGCCGGTGATCCTGGGCGCCACCGGCGACGACCCGGAGCGCGAGGCCGAGCTGATCGGCATGCTGCTGGAGCAGGGCGTGGACCGGGTGATCGCGGTCCCCTCCGGGGACGGGGAGACGTGGGCGCCCACCCTGCGTGCCGGGCTCACCACGGTGTTCGCGCACCGCCTGGCGGCCGGGCGCGACGACGTGCCCGCGGTCCTGGCCGACGACCGCGCGGGCGTGCGCACCGCCGTCGACTATCTGACCGGGCTGGGCCACCGCCGGATCGCCTATCTCGGCGGTCCGGGGCAGGAGCAGCGCCTGTCCGTCTTCCGGCAGGCCCTGGGCGCCCTGGTGGACGAGGATCTCATCGTCTCCGCGCGCGGCAGCCGGGACTCCGCCTACGCGGTCGCCGCCGGACTCTTCCAGCGCCGGCCCGACCTGACCGCTGTGCTGGCCGGGGGCAACCTGCTGGGCGAGGCGGCCGTGCTCGCCGCCAGGGAGCTGGATCTGCGGGTGCCCAGGGACCTGTCACTGATCATGTTCGATGACGTGCCCTGGGCCGAGCTGTGCTCCCCGCCGCTGACCGTGATCGCCCAGCCCGCGCAGGACATCGGCTACCGCGCGGCCGAGCTGGTGCTGCGTGCCGGACCACGGCGTCCGCGCAGCGTGCTGCTGCCCACCGAGCTGATGGTCAGGGGCAGTTGCGCCCCTAGAGGGATTTCTCGATCGCCGCGGTGAGGGCGGGGTCCCCGGGCTCGACGGCCGGGCGGAAGCGGGCCAGCACCTCCCCCTCACGCGAGACCAGGAACTTCTCGAAGTTCCACTGGACGTCGCCGGCCTGCCCGTCGGGGTCGGGCGCCTGGGTGAGCGAGGCGTAGAGGGGGTGCCGGCCCTCGCCGTTGACGTCCGTCTTGGCGAGCAGCGGGAAGTCCACCCCGTAGGTGGTGGAGCAGAACTCCTGGATCTCCTCCGCACTGCCCGGCTCCTGGCCCATGAACTGGTTGCAGGGCACGCCGACGACGGCGAGGCCCCTGTCGGCGTAGGCGCGGTGGAGCTCGGCGAGGCCGGCGTACTGCGGGGTGAGGCCGCATCGGGAAGCCACGTTCACGATCAGGACCGCCCTGTCGCCCGCCAGCTCGGCCAGCGTGGTGGGGGCGTCGGAAAGAGTTCGCACTGGGATATCACGGATGCTCATGATCTGCACCCTAATCGTCTTGTCACGTTTGGGAGTTATGACGCCCAGAGAATGAAATGTGATGGATGCCATAGGTGAGACGCCGAGCCCCTCACCAGGCACTTGATCTTTTTCTAACCGATCTTTGACAGAGACCTCGACAAGCGCTGTCGACTGGTCTGCCCGGAGCCGCTGGGGCATCGTGTCGGCCGTCCCTCGATCCCAGCGAAAGGCGATCCCCTATGCCGACGCTACGCCGTACCAGCGTGCTGCTGGTCACCTCGGCGCTCGCCGTCAGCACCACCGCCACGGTCGCTCAGGCCTCCTCCTCCGCACGGCAGGGCAACAAGGCCATCGCCGCGCCCATGGTGTCCGCACGAGGCTGGACCAAGAGCCAGTTCGGCTGCCTCAGCCGGCTATGGACCCGGGAGAGCAACTGGAACCACCGAGCACACAACCGCCACTCCGGCGCCTACGGCATCCCCCAGGCGCTGCCCGGCGGGAAGATGGCCAGCGCCGGCCGGGACTGGCGCACCAACCCCAGAACCCAGATCAAATGGGGTCTGACCTACATCAAAAAGCGCTACGGTTCGCCGTGTGGAGCGTGGGCGCATTTCCATTCACGCGGCTGGTACTAGTTTCAAACCCCATGCCGGGGTGATTTTCGCCTCCTCCCCCCGCATAGACGTCCGGCCCGTGGTAATTCGGCACCCGTCGAACCACCCGTAGACCACGAAGATCGGGCAAACACCTTTCCGCGGCATGTCGCAACCGCCCTTGGGCGCTTGCCCCGCGTACTAGAAAGCGCCTAGAGAAAACGTCGCGGTGTCTCATGCCGGAAACGGGCCGGCGAGACCGCGCGGGCATCTCCGCGTCCGAGCCACGGGCGCGGGACGACCGGGCATGTGAGCGGGCCATGGCCCGCTCACGCGCCTTCCGCACGCGGCCAGCGGACAAGGATCAACATGAACGGATACCGCGTTCTGCGGAATACAGTCGTGACCGCGCTCGCCGCTTCGACCATGGTCGGATCCGCCGAGATCGGGCGGGCCGAGGAGATCGCGGAACCGGCGAGGAGGGGACCGGCGATGACGGTCCACCGGGGCATCTGGTTCACCCAGGCCCAGCCGAAGATCGTACTCACCACGAGGACCAGCAGGAGCAGGAACAAGGCGATCGCGTTCCGCCTCGTCTCCCGCCGGCTGTGGTCCCACAGCCAGTTCCGCTGCCTGGACAGTCTCTGGACCAGGGAGAGCAACTGGAACCACCAGGCGCACAACCCGTCATCGGGAGCCTACGGCATCCCGCAGGCACTGCCGGGCTCGAAGATGAGCGGCAGCGGCGGGGACTGGCGCTCGAATCCGGCCACCCAGATCAGCTGGGGCCTTCGCTACATCAAGAGCCGATACGGATCTCCGTGCGGCGCATGGGGTCATTTCCGGTCCAGTAACTGGTACTGACCCGAGGAGTCTTCAGGGGAAGGGAGCACTCCTCAGACGTCCGGGGCTCACGGGTCCCGGACGTCATCTCTTCAGCTGCACGGCTATCGCCTGGATGAGCAGTTCCAGGCCGAACTCGAACTCCGACTCGTGGTCGCAGTCGACCAGCATCGGAGCCAGCCCGCTCACCTGGGGGAACAGCAGGGGATCGACGTTCTCGACAGCGATGTCGGGGCGGTGGACCGGGGCGAACGTCGGGGTGACCCCGACCTCCCGCAGCAGCGAGCCCACGATGTAGGCGATGAACACGCGCAGGATGCGGACCGCCTCGTGCCCGCCGAACCCGGCGCTGCGCAGCGTGGCGAGCGCCCGCTCGACCGGCAGCAGCCCGGCGGTCGACTGGAGCTGGCGGCTGACCACCACCATCGTGCAGCGGGGATAGTGGTGGGCGATCTGCCGGAAGGCGAGCGCCTGCATCCGCACGCGGTCGGTCCAGTCGGCGTCCGGGTCGTCGGAGAACTCGATCTGCGACAGCACGGTCTCGGCCACCCCGTCGAGCAGCGCGGACTTGTTGGGCACGTGGTTGTAGAGCGACATCACGCCCACCCCCAGATCGGCCGCGATCCTGCGCATGGACACCGCGTCGGCGCCCTCACGCTCGATCAGGTCGATGGCCGCGGCGACGATGCGCGGACGGGACAGTGGCTCTGCGGGCATATCGCCATTGTCTCCTCATCTTGACGCACGTACACCGTACGTGCGACTCTCGCGAGTGTACGTACGGTGTACGTCTCTGGAGGCCGCATGTCGACTCACGATCTCTACACGATCCCGGCCGAGCTCTCCACGTGGGACGTCGAGGCGGCCGGAGCCGCCCGCTTCACGTGGGAGTACGACGACGGCAGGGACCGCATGCTCGCCCTTTACCAGAAGGGCAAGGACAAGCAGTGGGACTCCGTCAAACGCATCGACTGGAGCCTTGAGGTCGATCCGTACAACGTGCTCGGCATCCCCGACACCACCATCGCCATCCATGGCACGCCCCTGTGGGACCGGATGGACGACCGGCAGCGGCAGGACATCCGCCTGCACGGCGCCGCCTGGCAGTTCTCCCAGTTCCTCCACGGCGAGCAGGGCGCGATGATCTGCTCGGCCCGCATCGTGGAGTCGGTCCCCGACCTCGACTCCAAGTTCTACGCCGCCACCCAGACCATGGACGAGGCCCGGCACGCCGAGACCTACGCCCGCTTCCTGCAGGAGAAAGTCGGCCTCGCCTACCCCATCAACGAACACCTCAAGGCCCTGCTGGACAGCACGCTGAGCGACTCCCGCTGGGACATGCCCTACCTCGGCATGCAGGTGCTCATCGAGGGCCTGGCCCTGGCCGCCTTCGGCGTGATGCGCGACATCACCACCAAGCCGCTGCCCAAGCAGATCCTCGCCTACGTCATGCAGGACGAGGCCCGGCACGTGGCCTTCGGCCGGATGGCGCTGCGCGACTACTACAGCCAGCTCACCGAGGCCGAGCTGCGCGAGCGCGAGGACTTCGTCATCGAGGGCTGCTACCTGATGCGCGACCGGCTGCGCGGCCGGGAGACGTGGGAGAGCGTCGGCCTGAACAGATCCGAGGTCGCCGAAGCCATGGAGTGCGTCGACCGGTCCGAGTACCTCAAGCTGTTCCGCTCCCTGCTGTTCAGCCGCATCGTGCCATGCGTCAAGGACATCGGCCTGTGGAGCCCCCGCCTCCAGCAGGCCTACGCCGACATGGGCGTCCTGGACATGGCCGGCCAGAGCCTGGACACGCTGATGAGGCAGGACGAGGAGATCGCCGACAGGATCGACGCCGAGCGCTTCGCCGTGGAGGAGGCCGAACGCCACGCCGAGGTCGCCGAGACCGTGGCCATGGGCGCCGAGTCCTAGCCGGCGGTCGTGGCGTCGCCCGCCGTGGACACGGCGGCGCGGGTCTACCGCAGGAGCACGAACACCACGGCCCCGGCCGCGGCGGCGAGGGTGCCGAGCCAGGCGATGACGGCGTCAGCCCGCTCGTCGAGGGGGCTGCCCTCGTGCAGGGCGTGTTGCACGCGCTGGTAGCGGACGCCGGTGCGGGCCAGCAGGACCGCGCCGCACAGGGCGGCCAGGGCGAAGGGGACGACGGTGATCAGATGGGTGCCGGCGCGCAGCCCGATGCCCGCGGCGCCCAGACCGCTGACGGCGAGCAGGGCGGCCGTGCGGACCCAGGCCAGCCGGGTCCGCTCGTTCTGCAGCCCCTCGTCCCACAGGGGACTCATCGGCCCAGCAGGATAAGGATCATGGCGAGCACGGCCACGGTCGCCACGCCGTACCCCAGCAGGGGGGCGATGGCGGGAGGCGGGAGCGGGGTGGCGCTGCGCAGGGCACGCTGGACCCGGCGCCAGCGGGGATAGGCCATCGCGGCCGACAGGGCCGACAGGCACACCAGGGTGAGGGCGAGCACGGTCCGCATCCAGGGCACGAACACGTCTTCGGAGACCGCGGCCATGGCGACGCCGCCCGCGCTCAGTGCGAGCGACGTGCTCAGCCAGGTCAGAAAGGTGCGTTCGTTCGCGAGCGTGAACCGGGGATCCGGTTCGTTGCCGGGGCTGTCCATGGGAACGACGCTATTTCAGCGACATTCCCCCTAGAGAACCCGGGATTGCCCGAAAGCCCCGGACGGAGACGGCGGTGAGCTGCGAAAAGCCTCAGCCGCAGGCGGAGGTGAGCTGCTCGACCCACTTGACCGAGTCGGTCGCGACCTTCTGCCCCGCGTCGACGGCGCTGTTGGCGTCGGTGACGTTCAGGCCCTCCAGGTCCTTGGCGACCCCGTCCGCGGCCTCCTTGAGGGTGGTGTTGGCCGCCTTGTCGGCCAGGTCGCCGAGCTTGGCGGCGCCGTCGTTCAGCGCCTTCTCCATCGCGGCGGGGTCCTCGATCAGAGGGGTGATCTTCTGGACGGTGTCGGTGACGATGGCGGCGGCCTGCAGGCACTGCTGGGCCTTGTCCACGCCCTCGCTCACCTGCTGGATCTCGGAGCATCCGGTGGTGATGAGTACAGCGGCCAGCGCGGAGGCGGCGAGGACGGGGATCCGTCGCGGAAGGGGTCGCATGCCCCGACCCTACCCAACGGGCCGGTACGGCAGGCGCCGTCGCGCACGTCCGCCAGGCCGTGAACGCGCGGAGTAAGGTGGTCGTACCTGTTCCGCCCGGACCGGGAGCCGCCGCGGGCCGAGCCGGACGGCACCTCCCGGCGGCGGCGTCGTCATGGACGATCCCGCCCGTGGACGGGCTCATCGCACCAGGGCTCCGGCCGTACGATCGCCTGAGATATCCGCACAAGGGGAAACATGCCTACCTGCAAGCATCTCGCTCTGACCGAGGACCCGTCCCCTCGCACGCCCCAGGGCTGCGAGGAGTGCCTCAGCACCGGCATGCGCTGGGTCCACCTGCGCAGGTGCCTGTCGTGCGGGCACATCGGCTGCTGTGACTCCTCACCCGGCAAGCACGCGACCGCCCACTACAAGGAGACCGACCATCCGACCGTGGCCTCCTTCGAACCGGGCGAGGACTGGCGGTGGTGCTACATCGACAACATCATCGGCTAGTGCGCTGACCGCACAGGTCCGCCGGGCCGGTGGTCGATTCATCGCGCGAGAGCCGACTGGATGTCGTCGGATCCGGTCCGACCGGTGGAGATCGGCTTCGCCCCGATATCCTGCGCCACGTGATCAACTCATCCGCGAATCCCGACGATGCCGAGGTTGCGATAGCTGCGGCCCGTGCGGGCGCGGACGTGGTGCGCAACCTGTACGGCCGGCGGCTCACCCGCATCGACAAGGGCGCCGGGGACTTCGCCACCGCCGCCGATGTGGAGGCCGAGAAGACGATCATCGGTGTCATCCGTGCCGCTCGGCCCGATGACGCGGTGCTCGGCGAGGAAGGCGGTCGGCAGGGTGCGGCCGACGCTGTGCGCCAGTGGTTGGTGGATCCCTTGTGCGGCACGCTGAACTACGCCGCCGGCAACATGCTGGTGGCCGTCAACGTGGCGCTGCGCGACGGGGCGGCGGCGGTGGCGGACCCGTTCAGCGGAGAGGCGTTCTTCACCCGCGGTGAAAGCGCCTGGGTGCGGCACGACGGGGTCGACGCGCGGTTGGCGCCCACGTCGGCCACTCGGCTGGTGGACGTCAACCTGGACCCGCCGTTCCCGAGCGCGCCCGGGTTCCGGGCCGTGGACCTGCTGGCCCACCCCGAGTTCGTCAAGCGGTTCCGGCCACGGGTCGTGTCCACGACGCTGGCGCTGGCCTGGGTCGCGGCCGGCAAACGCGCCGCGTATGTCACCGATGGCAGTGACCTGTCCGAGAGTGTGCATTTCGCCGCCGGCATCGCTGTGTGCCGGGCCGCCGGCTGCGTAGTCACCGGAGTCGACGGCGCCCCGATCGGGCAGGCAGGCCGCGGGCTTGTGGTGGCCGCCGACGCCGAGACCCACGGGCTGTTGATGTCGATGATCCGCGGCCGAAGCTAGTGCTGCGACGTGGGTCAGGCTGCCGTCCGGAGCGGGCGTCCGCCCCAGCGGGCCGAGGCGTCCACGCTCTTCGCCGCAGGCCCGTACCGCACCCCCGACGGATCAACGGGCGCGACCACTAAACGCGCTCAAGGGTGGCCTCCTCGAAGTCGAGCTCCTGCATGACCCTGCGGAGCACCTCGTCGTCGATCCGCCCCTCGTCGCGGAGCCGGACGAGCACCTCGCGCTCGGCCGCCAGCATCTCCCTGCGCAGCCGCCGGTAGACGGTGCTCGGCGTCTCCTCGCCCGCCGGGCCGGTGCCGCCGCCGAGCCGCTCCCACGCGGAGAGCGCCCGGCGTTCGGACCGTGACCTGAGCTGGTCGACCACGTCCTCGTGGACGTCGACGGTCCTCCCGGCCACCAGTTCCTCCAGCCGGGCCAGCCCGGCGGCGGCCGCCGCCTGCTGGGCGGCGGCCTCGGCGAGGTTGTCGGCGAAGATCTCCTGTTCGTTGGAGATCTTCAGCCGCCGGATGATCGCTGGGAACGACATCCCCTGGATCAGCAGGGTGCCGATCACCACCACGAAGGTGAGGAAGAGCAGCGTGTCGCGACCGGGGAAGTCCTGCGGGAGGGCGAAGGCCGCCGCCAGGGAGACCACCCCGCGCATGCCCGCCCAGCTCACGATGACCACGTTCTGCCAGGAGGGCGCGTGCGGCTCGCGCCGGCGGACCTTCCTGGAGAGGATTCTGGGCAGGTAGATGCCGGGCACGACCCAGACGACCCTGGCGAGCACCGTGGCGGCGAAGACGGCCAGCGCCATCCCGGCGAGGTTCCACGGGTCCGCGCCCCGCAGCGCCTTCATGATCGGCCAGAGCTGCAGGCCGATCAGCACGAACACGATCGACTCCAGGAAGAAGCCCAGGACCCGCCAGACGGCGTCGGACAGGAGCCGGGTGCCGAAGGCCGCGGTGGGCAGGCGGTGGCCGATGTAGAGGCCGACGATCACCACCGCGATCACCCCGGAGACGTGCACGCTCTCGGCCGCGAGGTAGACCGCGAACGGGATGAGCAGCATGACGGTGTTCTCGACGAGCGAGTCCCGCAGGAGCACCAGCCCCCGGGCCAGGATCCAGGCGAGCACGACACCGATCACGACGCCGCCCACCGCCGCGTAGAGGAACCTCGCGGACGCGTCCAGCCAGGTGATGCCCGCTCCCATCGCGGCGGCGATGGCCACCCGGTACGCGGTGAGCGCGGTGGCGTCGTTGAACAGGCTCTCCCCCACCAGGATGGTGACCACCTTGCGGGGCAGCCCGAGCCTGCGGGCCACCGCGACCGCGGCGACCGCGTCGGGCGGCGCCACGATCGCACCCAGCGCGAACGCGGCGGCCAGCGGCAGCGCGGGAAGGAGCAGGTGGGTGACCCAGCCGACGACCAGGGTGGTGAACAGCACCAGCCCGACCGAGAGCAGCGCGACCGGACGGCGGACCGCCTTGAGCCTGAGATAGGAGCTCTCGATCGCGGCGGAGTAGAGCAGCGGCGGCAGGAACACCAGCAGGACCAGCTCGGGGTCCAGTTCGTACTGCGGCACCAGCGGCGACAGCACCAGCCCCGCCAACACCAGCAGCAGGGGGGCGGACCAGCCCCTGCGCCTGGCCACCGCCGCCACCGCGATCGCGATGACCGGCACGACCAGTATCTGTAGCACCGACGCTTGGTTCATCCCCGCTCCCACACCGCTATGGGCGATCAGCCTACGGGACCTCTCCCGTCGGCGCCCCTGCGGTGCCGATCACCAGTCGCGGCGCTCGTCCCGGTCCTCGCGGCGGCGGTCGTCATAGCGCTGGTCGTCGTAGCGCTGGTCGTCGTAGCGCTGGTCGGGACGGAGCCGCTCACCGGTGGAGTGCGGCGGGTCCTGGACGTAGGGGCGCGGCATCCGCTGCTCGGCCTGCTGGCCGCGCAGCCCCAGCGGGTCGGACGGGTCCACGTCCTGCTGGTAGGCGGGCGGCGAGCCGTACAGGTCGCGCAGGTCCGCCGGGTGACCTGCCTGCTGGGGATGGTGCGGGGCGGCGGGCTGCTGTGCCCCGAAGGCGTATGGATCGGGCTGGGCCGGGGCGGGGTAGCCGTAGCCGTCGGGCTGCGCGCCGTAGGCCGACTGCTGCTGCTGGGCCGCGAAGCCGAAGGGGTCGGTGGAGTGCTGCTGCCCCTGGGCCGCGTAGGGATCGGCGTGCGACTGGTGGGCGGAGGCCGGGAACTGCTCGATGTGCGGTGTGAAGGGATCCACCGGCTGCTGCCGGGCGACCGGGGGGGCGAACGGGTCCACCGGCTGCTGGGCGGGCACGCCGTACGGGTCGGGCTGCTGGGCCTGCGGGGACACGCCGTACGGGTCGGGCTGCGGGGCCTGCGGGGACACGCCGTACGGGTCGGCCTGCGGGGCGGGCACGCCGTAGGGGTCCGGCTGCTGGGCCCCGTAGGGGTCACCGGGTATCTGGTAGAGCGCCTCGGCGGGACCGGCCCCGCGGGGCTCGACCGGCTGCGGCTGCCCGTAGGGCAGGGAGTCACCCACGATCATGTTCTCCCGCGGCACCACGTCGGCCGGGCCGTACCCGTCGGCGGGACCGTACCCGTCGGCGGGACCGTATCCGGCGGCCGCGCGGTCCTGGGACCGGTCCAACGGCGGCACGGCGCCCCGCGCGACGAGCACGTCGTTGGGGCCGAGGGCCGCGACCTGGCGCGGCTCGTCCGGCGGAGGGGAGATCTGGGTGGCCGGGTCGGCGTACTGCGGCTGGGCGTAGTCCTCGGGGCGCGGCCGGGCGTACTGCCCGGTGCCGGGGAACTCCCCGTGCTCCTGGTAGTCGCCCGCGGGTGCGGCCTGCTGCTCGCCCACCTCGTCGGGATACTGGCCCCCCGCCTCGACGAAACCCTCGTCGAGGGTGTCCACCAGGCGGCCCACATCCTGCATGGGCATCCGGAAACTGGCACTGCACATCTCGCCGCGCCACAAGCTCAGCACCAGCGTGCCTTCGTGCCAGGTGACCCGGAGAACCCGCTCCTGGCCACGCTCGTCAAAGAACACTTCGCCGAACGACGGCAACGGGACAACTTCCGACATGGAAGACATAGTGCTTTAACCAGCCTTTATTCGTCCACTCGACCTCGGGAAACTCTACCGAACCGGTCTTTCCGTCCCCACCTTCCATCACTATGACACCAAAACGGGCGATCTTCTTTGATCGTTGGGAGGCCGGTGAGCCGGATGATCCTGCCAGTTTGCCATGCGTGCCGGGCTCCGGGTCCCGGAATTCCGGGATGCGCCCGGCCGGTGACTGCCCGGAGCCAGCCGCGATCGTCGGGCGGAACGGGTACGGTTGGCTGTCGTGCCGACCGACTCCATCGCCCCCACCGAAGACGTCTCCCCGAAGGCGGATCTGCCGCCGGTGGAGGAATTGCTGAGCACCGCCGTCGAGGCCGTCGGCGGGGTGGAGCGCCCCGGACAGATCAAGATGGTGCAGGCGGTGCAGCACTCGATCCAGTCGGGTGACCACCTGGCCGTCCAGGCCGGCACCGGCACCGGCAAGTCCCTGGCCTATCTGATCCCCTCGATCCGCCACGCGATGACCTCCAAGGGCGCCGTGGTCGTCTCCACCGCCACCATCGCGCTCCAGCGCCAGCTCGTCGACCGCGACCTGCCCCGGCTCTCCGAGGCGCTCGCCCCGCAGCTCCCGCACGAGCCCACGTACGCGATCCTCAAGGGCCGCCGCAACTACCTGTGCCGCTACAAGGCCAGCGCGGGATGGCCCGACGACGAGCAGGACCAGCTCTTCGACCCGCGTGAGGTGAGCCTGACCGGGCGGATGGTCCAGCGCATCCAGGAATGGGCGCAGGAGACCGAGACCGGCGACCGCGACGAGCTCGTCCCCGGCGTCAACGAGCAGGCCTGGCGGCAGTTCTCGGTGAGCGCCAGGGAGTGCCTGGGCGCCACCCGCTGCCCGAGCGGGATGGAGTGCTTCGCCGAACTGGCCCGCGCCCGGGCCGGCGAGTCCGACGTCGTCGTCACCAACCACGCGCTGCTCGCGATCGACGCGATGGAGGACTTCCCCCTCCTGCCCGAGCACGAGGTGGTCGTGGTGGACGAGGCCCACGAGCTGGTCGACCGGGTCACCTCGGTGGTGACCGGCGAGCTGTCGGAGCCCATGGTCGCCCTGGCGGCGCGCCGGGTCGGCAAGCTGATCGAGCCACACCTCGGCGACCGGCTCGTGGAGGCCGGGGAGGATCTGAAGGCCCTGCTCGCCGTCGCGCCCGCCGGACGCCTCGACGAGCTCCCCGAGGTGCTCGGGCTGACGCTGGCCCTGACCCGCGACGCGGCGTGGGGGTGCATCACCGCCCTCGGGCCCCGGATGAGCTCCGACAAGGACGACCCCGAGGGCGCGGGACTGCGCAAGGCCGCCTTCACCGCCCTGGACGAGGTCCACGACACCGCGCAGCGGATGCTGGACGCGTTCGGCCACGCCGAGGAGGTGGACCGGGCCGAGGTGGTCTGGCTGGAGGCGGGCACCGAACGCCGTCCGCCCCTGCTGCGGGTCGCTCCGCTGACCGTGGCCGGCATGCTCCGCGACAAGCTCTTCGGCGACCGCACGGTGATCCTGACCTCCGCCACGCTGGCTCTGGGCGGCGCGTTCGACGGGCTGGCCCGCCAGTGGGGGCTGGGCGCCAAGGAGGGGGGCAAGGAACGGTCCGGGTGGACCGGGCTGGACGTCGGCTCCCCCTTCGACCACCCGCGCAGCGGCATCCTCTACGTCGCCAAGCACCTGCCCCAGCCTGGCCGTGACGGTCTGCCCGAGGCCTACCTGGAGGAGATAACGGAGCTGATCGAGGCCACCGGCGGCCGGACCCTCGGTCTGTTCTCCTCGATGCGGGCCGCCAAGGCCGCCACCGAGGCCCTGCGGGACCGGCTGAGCGTGCCGCTGCTCTGCCAGGGCGACGACTCCACGATGCTGCTGGTCAAGCAGTTCTCCGAGGACGAGCCGACCTGCCTGTTCGGCACCCTGTCCCTCTGGCAGGGCGTGGACGTGCCGGGCCCCTCCCTGCGGCTGGTCATCATCGACCGCATCCCCTTCCCCCGCCCGGACGACCCGCTGAGCTCCGCCCGCCAGCGCCACGTGGCCGCCAAGGGCGGCAACGGCTTCATGTCGGTCGCCGCCACCCACGCGGCCCTGCTGCTCGCCCAGGGCGCGGGCCGGCTGCTGCGCAGCCAGCACGACAAGGGAGTGGTCGCGGTCCTGGATCCCCGCCTGGCCACGGCGCGCTACGCGGGTTTCCTGCGCGACTCGCTGCCGCCCTTCTGGCCCACCAACGACCCGGCGAAGGTCCGCGAGGCCCTCAGACGCCTGTCCGCGTCGTAGGGCCCGGGTTCACCGGTCGAGGGGTCCGGCGGATCGGCCGTCGTCGTCCCCGGCCCGCCCGGCCGGGGAGCGGCGGGCAGTCCTCACCCCCGGTCCGCCCAGCCGGGGAGCGGCGGGCGGACCGTCCGGCCGTCGCCACCCCGCTCCCGGCCCGCCGGTTCAGGGGAAGATTCCCAGCTCCGGGCGCTTGGGGTCGAGGGCGTCGCCGGAGGAGCGGCCGCGCAGCCGGCGGATCACCCAGGGGCCAAGGTGCCGGCGCACCCACTGCACGTCCTCGCGGCGCTTGACCCCGGGATCCACCCGGTCGCGGGGCGGCCAGGCCTTGCGCCAGTCGTCGTCGCAGTCGATCCCGAGCACCTCGCAGACCTTGGCGGCCACCAGCCGGTGACCCTCCTCGTTCATGTGCAGGCGGTCGTCGCTCCAGGCGCGCCAGTCGCGCAGGCCCTGCATCGACCACTGGTCCACCAGGCGGCAGCCGTACAGCTCGGAGATCGACCTGACGTGCATGTAGAAGATCGCGAACGTGCCGCGGGCGCGGCGCATGATCGGGGTGTCGCGCGGGTCCACGCCGGTGAACAGCAGCACCTCGGCGCCGGTGGCCCGCAGATCGCGTACGGCTCCCGCCAGCTTCTTGGCCATCCGGTCGGGGTCGCTGCCCGGCCGGAGCAGGTCGTTGCCGCCGGCGCAGAAGCTGACCAGGTCGGGTCGCATCCCGATCGCGCGCGGGACCTGGTGCTCGACGATCTGGTCGATGAGTTTGCCGCGCACGGCGAGGTTGGCGTAGCGGAACTCCGGATCGAGCGCGGCCAGCCGCTCGGCGACCCGGTCGGCCCAGCCCCGACAGCGTCCGGCCCACGCCGGGTCCGCGCCGGGCCCGTCCACCGCGGGGTCGTTCATGCCTTCGGTGAAACTGTCGCCGAGGGCGACGAAGGAACGGTAGCCGCTCACCGGGCGCTCCCGGCGACGGCGTGCGGGGCGAGCGCGTGGGACCTCGGGCCGGAGCCGGCGACGGCGGCCCGGCCGGCGCGCCGCGCCGGGATCGCCCCGGGCCTCACCGGGCGACCTCCTCGTAGGCGGCTTCGAGCAGGGCCTCGGGCGGGTCCTCCAGCGGGGACACCTCCGCCAGGCCGTCCAGGACCACGAAGCGCAGCTTGGCGCCGCGGCTCTTCTTGTCCAGGCGCATGTGGTCACGGAGCTCGGGCCAGGCGTCGCGGCGGTAGGAGACGGGCAGCCCGACCGAGGTCAGGATGGACCGGGTCCGGTCCACGACGTCGGCGCCGATCCGGCCGTCCAGGCGGGACAGCTCCGCGGCGTAGACCATGCCGATGGCCACGGCCTCACCGTGGCGCATCCGGTATTCCTCGACCCGCTCGATGGCGTGGGCCAGGGTGTGCCCGTAGTTGAGGATCTCCCGCAGGCCGCCCTCGCGCAGGTCGGCGCCGACGACGTCGGCCTTGATCTGGATCTTCCGCTCGATCAGCTCGCGGGTGTGCCGCCCCTCGGGGAGCCGGGCGCCGGCGGGGTCGTCCTCGATGAGCGCCAGGATCGTCGGATCGGCGATGAAGCCGCCCTTGATGATCTCCGCGAGACCGCCGACGTAGTCGTCGCGGGGCACCGAGACCAGGGTGGCCAGGTCGCACAGGACCCCGGCCGGGGGGTGGAAGGAACCGACCAGGTTCTTGCCCTCGGGGGTGTTGATCCCGGTCTTGCCGCCGACCGCGGCGTCGACCATGCCCAGCAGGGTGGTCGGCACCTGCACGACCTTGACGCCGCGCAGCCAGGTGGCGGCGGCGAACCCGGCCAGGTCGGTGGTGGCTCCCCCGCCGACACCGACCACGGCGTCGGAGCGGGTGATGCCGTAGCGGCCGAAGGCCGACCAGAGCTGGGCGGCCACCTCGACCGTCTTGGCCCGCTCGCCGTCGGGCACCGGCAGCGGGACGACCGCGTATCCCGCGGCCTCGATCGCGCCGCAGACCGGCCGCGCGATCTCCGGCAGGCTCGCCGGGTGGATCACGGCGACGGTGCGGACCCCGGAGCCGAGCAGGCCGGGGAGCTCGCCGAGCACGCCGGTGCCGATCACCACGTCGTAGGGGGCGTCGCCGTGGACCTTGATCCTGGAGACCGTCACGGCCGCAGCCCCTTCACGATCTCGTCGACGACCTCGTCGGGCTTGCGCTCGTCGGTCGCCACGACGACCGTGGCCAGCCCCTCGTAGATCGGACGGCGGGCGTCCATCAGCTTCTTGAGCTGGCTGCGCGGGTTCAGCACGAGCAACGGCCGCGCCGAGGCCAGGCCCACCCGCTGCACGGCCTGCGACAGGCCCACTTCAAGGTAGACCACCGAGTGGCCGGCCAGCAGCTCCCGCGTGGTCTCGGCCAGGACCGCGCCGCCGCCGAGGGAGAGCACGCCGTCGTGTTCGGCCAGCGCCAGCCGTACGGCCGCCGCCTCCAGCTCGCGGAAGCGCTCCTCGCCGTCTTCGACGAAGATGTCGCCCACCGGCTTGCCCGCCACGACCTCCACGTCGGTGTCGGTGTCGCGGAAGGCGGCCCCCAGGCGGTCGGCCAGCAGCCGGCCGACGGTCGACTTGCCCGATCCGGGAGGGCCGATCAGAACTACGCGGGGACTCACTGCGCCTCCTCTGGCTGCTCGCCGGGCTTCCCGCTCACTTGATCACCATCGATGAGAGGTAGCCGGACAGGTTGCGGGCGACCTCCTCGACGGAGTCGCCGCCGAACTTCTCGATCGCGGCGTCGGCGAGGATCAGCGCGACCATCGCCTCGGCGACGATCGCGGCGGCCGGGACCGCGCACACGTCGGAGCGCTCGTGGTGGGCCTTGGCGGCCTCGCCGGTCAGCACGTCGATCGTGGCCAGTGCCCGGGGCACGGTGGAGATCGGCTTCATCGCCGCGCTGACGCGCAGCGGCTCGCCGTTGGTCATCCCGCCCTCGACGCCGCCGGCCCGGTTGGTGATGCGGCGCACGCCGTCGGCGGTGTTCTCGATCTCGTCGTGGGCCCGGGAGCCGGGACGGCGCGCGGTCTCGAAGCCGTCGCCGACGGCGACGCCCTTGATCGCCTGGATGCCCATCAGCGCGGCGGCGAGGCGGGAGTCGAGGCGGCGGTCCCAGTGGGTGTAGCTGCCCAGGCCCGGCGGCAGGCCGTAGGCGAGCACCTCGACGACGCCGCCGAGGGTGTCGCCCTCCTTGTGGGCCTTGTCGATCTCGGCGACCATCGCGGCGCTGCCGGCCGGGTCGGCACAGCGCACTGGGTCGGCGTCGACCGCCTCCATGTCGCCGGGGCCCGGGACGATGCCCTGCGTGGCCCGCGCCGCGCCGATCGAGACGACGTGGCTGACGATGTCGACGCCGAGTGCCTGCTTGAGGAAGTTCTTGGCGACCTGGCCGAGGGCCACGCGGGCGGCGGTCTCGCGGGCGCTGGCCCGGTCGAGCACCGGGCGGGCGTCGTCGAAGCCGTACTTCTGCATGCCGGCGAGGTCGGCGTGGCCGGGGCGCGGACGCGAACGCGGCGCGTTGCGGGCCTGGCCCTCCAGCAGCGCCGGGTCCACCGGGTCGGCGGCCATGACGGTCTCCCATTTGGGCCACTCGGTGTTGCCCACGCGAATGGCGATGGGGCTGCCGAGCGTGCGGCCGTGCCGCACGCCGCCCACGACGTTCACCACGTCCTGCTCGAACTTCATCCGGGCACCGCGGCCGTAGCCCAGGCGACGCCTGGCCAGTGCTCCGTCGATATCGGCCGTGGTCACTCCCACCCCGGCGGGCAGGCCTTCCAGGATCGCGACGAGCTCAGGGCCGTGGGACTCTCCAGCGGTCAACCAGCGCAACATGGTGACAAGTCTTCCATGTGCCGCCCACTGAAATGGCCTCGGCTCATCAGGTGAGACGTCAGCCGAGGCCGGCGGTGGCCGCGCGCTGGACCTCGGCCGATCTGCGCAGGAAATCAAGGATGAGTTCGAGCTGCTCGTCGGTGTAGGTGGCGTACAGCTCCTCCAGACCGCGGACCAGGTCCTCGAACAGCGCTCCGAACCCGGCGATGCCGTCGTGCCTGATCTCCACGATGACCCGGCGCCGGTCCTCGGTGTCGCGTGTCCGCCGGACGAAACCTTTGCGCTCCAGCCGGTCGATCAGCCCGCTCACCGAGGCCGGGGTCAGGCCGGAGTGCTCGGCGATCTCCCCTGCGGCGAGCGGGCCCAGCCGCCGCAGCAGGTCGAGCGTCTTCTCCTCGGTCATGCCCAGGCCCATCCGCGCGCTGACCGCGGTGTGGAACATCACGGTGGTGTTGCCGTGCTTGCGGCCCGCCTCGGCCAGGGCCGCCAGCAGTCGCTCTCTCGACACGGCGAAGGCCCCCTCTCACATTTCGTTAGGCCGAACTAAATAATTCGCACAACGGGAGACTAATGGACGGCGGCCGGTCGGCGACCGGTGGTCAGAGGCCGGTGAGAACGGCCGCGAAGGCCCCCACGACCATGAAGGGGCCGAAGGGGATCTCGCTCTTGCGGCCGGCGCGGCGCAGGATCATCAGCGCGACTCCGTAGAGGCCGCCCGTGAGGAAGCCCAGGAAGGCCCCGGCGACCAGCGTGTCCCAGCCCAGCCAGCCGAGCGCGGTGCCGAGGGCCGCCGCGAGTTTGACGTCGCCCAGCCCCATGCCCGCCGGGTTGACCAGGAACAGCACCAGGTAGAAGGCCGCCAGGGCGAGCCCGCCCAGCCCGGCGCCGAGCAGGTCGTCGAACCGCCCTCCGAGCAGGGCCGTCGCCGTGAGCAGGCCGGTGGTGCCGAGGTAGGCGGCGAGGGTGAGCCGGTCGGGCAGCCGGTGGACGGCGGCGTCGACGAAGACCAGCGCGACGGCGACCACCGCCAGCCATCCGTAGGCGGCCAGTTCGACCGCCGTCACGACCTCCGGCAGCGGCCCTGGCGGCTGCCCCGCCGCAACGGTGCCGGAGCGGGCCGTCCACACCGCGCGCAGGGCGAGGAGGGCCAGGGCCAGCGCGGTGACGAGCTCCACCGCCAGCGGCGGCGGCCCGATCCGCCCGGAACATCCGGGGCAGCGCGCGGCGGACAGCGGGGTGCCGCAGTGCGGGCAGTCCCTCCGGAGCGGCTCGCCCTCGGCCACCGAGTGCCGGACCACCAGGCCCCGCGTCCAGCGCCCGGCCGCCAGGCCGGTGAGCGCCGCCAGGACCGGCAGAAGGATCACGGGGCCTCCCCGGCCTGCGCCGCCCACGGACCGCCGCCTGCTCGCTCGCCGCGATCCTCCACGGGCCGACCATATCCGGCCCATGTCCCCGTGTCCCGGGGAAGAGGGTCAGTCCCGCCCGCGGAACGGCCAGCCGAACCGTCGCCGGGGGGCCGGCGCCGCCTCTTCCATCCGCGCCACGGTGACCTCGGGTCCGAGCTGGTCGACGGTGCCCGACTCGACCGCGGCGAACGCCCGCAGGACGCCCCCCTCGATCACGAAGGGCACCGGCCCCGCCACGTCGATCACCACCGCGGCCGCGTTCTCGTGCACCGCCGCCTGGCAGACCTGGAGGGTGGTGGCCTGGATGGGCCGGGCGTCGGGGCGCCAGAGCCGCAGCGGCTCGACCCCGGTGAAGGCGAGCACCGCCTCGCGCCCGTCGTTGCCGATGAGCTTCGGCAGGGCCATCTCGCTCTCCTTCTCCTGCCGCAGGCCGTGCTCCCCGACCTCCGACTCCGTCAGCAGGGCCACCACCGGGACGAGCAGCCGGGCTCCGCCCAGCGCGGCTATCACCGCCCCGGCGTCGGCCGTACCGGCGGAGAAAGCCGCGAGCGCGGACGAAACGGAGGCGTCGGCGCTGCCGTCGTCATCGGGGACCAGGGGCTGGGGAATGCTCGGCACGGATCCGGAGCCTACCCGCGACCGGCGGGGAGGCGAGAACGCCGGGGCCCTGAGTTCAGGGAAGGCGGGGGGCGAGAACTCCGGGACCCCGAGTCCCGGGAGGCCCGGCAGGCGCGGGAAGGCGGGGGCGAGAACTCCGGGACCCCGAGTCCCAGCAGGCCCGGCAGGCCCGGGAAGGCGGAGGCCAGGACTCCGGGGCCCGGAGTCCTGGAGAAACCGGGACACCAGCCCCATGCGGACGGGTCCGGGGACGGGCGACGATCCTCCTGTCGGGGAATTCGGACGGAAGGGAGCGGTCATGCTGGAGACGGTCGAGCGCGGTCGGCGGGCAGGAGAGTCCCGGGCGGCACGCGTCGTGGTCGAGGTCCTGTTCTTCGCCGCGGCCCTCGGGGTCGTCTACGCGTTCTGGGGCTGACCCGTCCGGACGCGGTACGGCCCGCACGGGGGGCAGGCCGTACCGGCCGGGACGGATCAGCCGAGGTCGGCGATGGCGGCGACCGGGCCACCGCCGCTGGGACCCTGGTGGACCGCGGCGACCGAGACGAAGACGGCCGGGTCGCCGGTGACGCTGGCCGCGACACCGCCGACGGTGGCCTTGATCTGGCGGTGCCAGTGCACGTCGGAGTCGTCGAGCATGATGTTGCGGCGGCCGCGGACGCTGCCCGACGGGTCGGCCTCGCACTTCATGAAGACGTTGACCAGCCTGTCGCCCAGGTCGGACGGGTGGGGACGGTCGGGCAGGTCGATGCCGCTGGAGCGGATCGCCTCCCAGATCCCGTCGGCGTCCAGCGCGTCCTTCATGACCGAGTGGCCGATCCGGTAGCGGCCGCCGATGCCGCGCACGTTGCCGACGACCACGATCTGCGCGCGGTCCAGCTCGACGCCCGAGGAGCAGGACGCGACCGAGGAGTACAGCGACAGGTCACGGTGGATCTGGTCGGCTGTGGGCATCTCGATCTCGCCGAGCGCGACCGCGACGCCGAGCGCGGTGGTGGAGTTGGAGATGTCCATGGACGGTCCGGTGTCCTCGATCACCACGTCCTTGCCCCGGGACTTGGCGTCGTTGATGGTGGCCAGGGTCAGCAGGGGCGTCTTGGTCTGGACGTAGTGGACGTCGGCGGGATCGTCGATCCCGGCGATCTTCATGGCCTCGCGCACTCCGGCGGCGACCTTCTCCACCATCGCGGGACGGCCGATGTCCTCGGGGAGGATGACGTCGCTCATCGCGATGCCGACGCTGACGCGCGGCTCGTCGCCCGGCTCGGCGGCCGCGGTGGTGGCGAAGATCGTCGCGTGCGGGCTCAGCACGCCGTCGGTGCCGCCGGACCACACCAGCGGGACGCTCTCGGGGGACGGGTGGCCCTTGGCGGCGAGCACCTCGCGGAAGGCACGGTCGGCCAGGATGCGGGTGTAGTCGTTGACCCCGCCGTTGCCCTCGGTCTTGCCGATGACCGCGAGCACCCGGTGGGCCTCGATCACCCCGTCGTCGATGAGCCTGGTCAGCCCGGAGGCGTCGGTCACGCTCTCGATGGCCACCTTGCGCACTTCAATCGGTTCCGGCATGCCTGCCACCTTCCAATCGGGTCGTGTTCACTTTCGCACCACGGTGCCGGCCTGCCCGGCGACCGCCGCCCCGATGTCCCCGAGGGAGGTGATCACCGCCTGGTCGCCGCCCTGCTCGACGAAGCGGAGCGCGGCCTCGACCTTCGGTCCCATGCTCCCTCCCGCGAAGTGCCCGGCCGCGTGCAACACGCGCAGCTCGGCCGCGGTGACGGAGCCGATGGGCCGGGCGTGGGCCGTACCGAATCCCACGACGGCCCGGGGCACGTCGGTGGCGATCACCAGGACCGTGGCCCGTACGGCGCGCGCCAGCATCGCGGCGGCCAGATCCTTGTCGATCACGGCCTCGACCCCGGTGAGCCGGCCTGCGGCGTCGCGGGCCACGGGCACTCCCCCGCCGCCCGCCGCCACGACGGTGAATCCGGCGGCCGTCAGCGCGGCCACCGCGGGGGCGTCGAGGATCTCCAGCGGTTCCGGGGAGGCCACCACCCGGCGCCAGCCCCGGTCGAACCGGCGCCAGGTCTGGCCGAGCCCTTCGAAGCGCCGGGCGTCGGCCTCGGTGAAGTAGCGGCCGATGGGTTTGACCGGGTCGCGGAAGGCCGGGTCGGCGGGGTCGACGAGCGTCCGGGTCACCACGACCGCGGCACGGCCGCCCAGGGCGTTGAGGACCAGCGTGCCGATCGTGGCCTGGGTCTGCGCGCCGCACCAGTCGAGCGGCACCGGGGGCACGACGTCGGCCGCGAGCTGGTTCTTCAGGATCAGGTTGCCGACCTGGGGGCCGTTGCCGTGGGTGAGGGTCACCTGGTGGCCGGCCGCGATCAGGGCGGTGACGTGGCTCATCGCCCCCTCCACCGCTCCGCGCTGGTCGTCCGGCGAGGCGCTTCCGTCGGGAGCCGTCATCGCGTTGCCGCCGAGCGCGATCAGTACTCGTTCACCCACACGAGCGACGCTAACGGGCTGCCTGATCCGGCTCATGGTCACTCTCTGCCCAAGGCGGAGCCGTTCTTCGACAGAAGTCGACGGTCAGGACGCCGTCCCGGCTGGGAGTTGTCGCGCCGTGCCAACTTCGGGGGGCAACCGGCGCGGGCAGGCCATAGATCCGTGCCGGATGACGGGAAAGGCTTCTCTTCCGCGTCCTTCCGACGGGAGAGATCGAGTGGGTCAGCTCCGTCCCGGCCAGATCGTCGTGATCGTCCTGTGCGCCGTGGCCGGGCTCGCGGTCCTCACGTTCGCGGCCGACACGCTGCTGAACCGGGAGACGGCGCCCGCCGTGCCGAAGGTGGACATGGTCGCCCAGGCCAGGCGGATGGCCTCCGACGGGCTGGAGGACGCCAACGACTTCGGCTGCCGGCCCCGTGACGGCTCGCCGTACCCGGTGATCCTGGTCCACGGCGCCAGGAGCAACGGGGCGGTGACCTGGCCGATGGCGGCGCCGTACCTGAGCAAGCAGGGATACTGCGTCTTCGCGCTCGACTACGGGTGGAGCAACTCGATCAGGGATTCCGCCCAGGTGCTGGGGATCTTCGTCGAGGGGGTGCTCCAGGCCACCGGGGCGCGGAAGGCGGCGATCGTCGGGCACAGCCTGGGCGGGCTCGTGCCCCGGGCCTACATGCGGCTGGAGGGCGGGGCCGGCAAGGTGTCGGAGCTGATCACCCTGGGCGCCCCGCACCAGGAGCTGACCGGGGAGCTGCGCGAGAACTGCGGCCGGGAGACGGTCTGCGACGAGCTGCGCTCGGACTCACCGCTGATGAGGGAGCTCAACGATCCCTCCATGGTCGAGGAGGGGGTCGGCTACACCGCCCTCGGGCTGAAGGCCGAGCAGGAGGCGGCCTCGACCTTCGTCGACGGGCCGAAGGAACAGGTGACCAACAGGATGCTCCAGGACGACTGCCCGTTGAAGGGACTGGTCGAGGGCGTGATCGGGCACAACCTGGAGACGCTGGACCCGGTGATGCTCTCCTACGTCAACAAGGCACTGGAGAGCCCCGGACCGCTGCCCGGGGGCTACCGCCCGGACTGCTTCGCGCTCATCCTCTGACCCGCCGAGCGCCCCCTCCGCCCCGAGCCGGCCCGCCGCGGTGTCGCGCGAACCCGCATGACCGGTGCTTTCAGCCGTGGACCAAAAGGCGTTGAGAGATTCTTTCCCACAGGTCATTCTTGCCGGGGCGGGCGCAGGCGAGGAACGCGGTGGACGCACCCGGACGGGGGCGCGTCCACCGCGGATTCCACCACATCACCCGCGAACGAGCCGGGGAGATCCTCAGGAGTCTCGACGGGCCGGAAAGACACGCCCACCGGACGGTCGGGGATCGTGCTCGACGCGCCGGCGGATCTTCGCCAGGCGCACCAGACACCGCAGCGCGACGTCCGCCGGGAGGGTAGACAGCCAGTATTTGGTCGGCTCGCTCTCACCGGGTAGCCATTCGGCCGGCAGCCAGCACACCGGCAGATCCTCGCCCACGTGCGCGCGGCGGATCCGCATCCCCGCCGGCCGTACCCGCAGCGTGGCGAACCGGGAGCGCAACGGCCCTTTGGGCCCGGCCCGCCACGTCACCGTGTGCAGCGCGCGCCGTCCGGCGGCGGTACCGGCCGGGCGCCACGCCGAACTCCCGCTTGAAGGCGTTGCCGAAGGCGAACTCCGACCCATACCCCACTCGCTCGGCCACCTCCGCCACCGACGCGTCGGACTCGCGCAGCATGCGCGCCCCGCTCGCCAGCCGCCACCAGGTCAGGTACGCCAGCGGCGGCTGCCCGACCAGCTCCGTGAAGCGGCGGGCGAAGCCGGCGCGTGACATGCCCGCGTGGGTGCCGAGCGACTCGACCGTCCAGCGGCGGGCCGGGTCGCGGTGGATGGCGTCGAGCGCGCGGCCGATGGCGGGGTCGGCCAGCGCGGCGGCCCAGCCGGACATCGTGCAGGGCTCGTCCTGGGTCTCGAAGTAGGCCCGCAGAACGTACAGCTGCAACATGTCGAGCAGGGACGACACGACAGTGTCCGTGCCGGGGCGCGGGGTGTCGATCTCGGCGGCCAGTAGCTCGACGGCGGCCCGCAGCTCCGGATGGCTGCCGAGCGTCGCGGGCAGGTGGATCACGCCGGGCAGCGAGCCCAGAATCGGGTGAGTCCTGTCGAGGTTGAGCCGGTAGCCGCAGGACAGGATCACCGTCTCGGCCCCGGCACCACCGAAATCGGCCGAGGTGAACAGCTCGGAATGCGGCTCGCAGTCCGACTCGACCAGCGGCCTCGCGGGATCGTCGGCAAGCCCGAACGAGTCGCCGTGCGGCATAAACACCAGGTCGCCCATGCTCAGCGGAACGGGCTCGCCATCCGGGGGAACGAGCCAGCAGGAGCCGCGCAGCATCACCTGGAAACCGGCGGATCCGGGTGCCGCGCGGAACGACACGCCCCAGGGCGCCCGCCAGGAGACGCGGGCGGAGGTGGGGCGCCCGCACCGCATGAAGGCCACCACGTCGCTCAGCACATCCATGCATTGAGTCTATGCCATGAGACGCTGGCGTATGAATATTGGACAGCAGCGCATTCAATATCTCATCAGGTCTCCCTAGAGTGGTTCGCGTAACCGATTGAGGGAGCATTGACATGCTGAAGGTAGGCATCATCCTGGGCAGTACCCGCCCTGGCCGCAACGGTGAGGCGGTGGCGCACTGGGCCCGCGATCTGGCGGTCAAACGAGGCGATGCCGAGTACGAGCTCGTCGATCTGAAGGACTACGGCCTGGGCAACCTGGACGAGCCCGAGCACCCCGCCACGGGCAACTACCGGCACGAGCACACCAAGCGCTGGTCGGCCAAGATCTCGTCCCTGGACGCGTTCGTGATCGTGACCCCCGAATACAACAACTCGTACCCCGGCGCGCTCAAGAACGCCCTCGACTTCCTGTACACGGAGTGGAGCAACAAGGCGGCCGGTTTCGTCGGCTACGGCGTGGACGGCGCGCCCCGGGCGATCTCGCACCTGCGGCACGTCCTGGGCCTGCTCAGCGTGGCCACCGTGTCGAACCAGGTCGGGCTGTCGATCCACACCGACTTCGCGGACGGCTTCAAGCCCGCCGCCGTCCACGAGGACCGGCTGAACCTCGTCCTCGACCAGGTTCTCGCCTGGGGCTCCGCCCTGCGTCCACTCAGGGGGTGAGCCGACGACGGGCGGGTGCCCCGGCCGTGGCTCGTCGGCCAGACCCGCCATCCGCCGGGTGACGAACCGCGAGCGCCACTTCCTCACCGTGTCCGCGCTCACCGCGGCTTCCGCCGTCACGCGCGCGTTCGGTGCTCCGCCCGTACACGCCAGAACGATGCGCGCCCGCTCCGCAAGACGGGGCGGCGCCGCCCCACCCGCCCAGCGCGACAACTCGGCGCGCTCTTCATCGGATAGGAAGACTTCAACAGCACGAGGACCCGGCGACATGACAACAGGGCACAGATTTAGACTCGCTATTTCAGGCGCAGCACACTAGGTGCTCAACCTCTGAACGATCTCGGCCACCACCCGTGCCCGCTGCGGCTGCAGGTAGAAGTGGTCGCCGGGGAAGACCGTCAGGGAGAAGTCCGAGGCCGTGAGCGTCTCCCAGGCCTTGGCCTGGGCCGGGGCGACCACCGGGTCGGCGTCGCCGACGAGGGCGGAGACAGGGGTGCGCAGCGGGGGGCCGGGACGGTGGCGGTAGTTCTCCAGCAGCCGGAAGTCACCGCGGACGTAGGGAAAGATGATCTCGCGCATCACGGGATGGGCGAAGATCTCCAGCTCGGTGCCGCCGAGCCTGGACAGTTCGGCCAGGAGCGCGGCGTCGTCGTACCCGGAGACCTTCCGTCTCTCCCCGGCCTCGTGCGGCGCCGTCGCCCCCGACACGAACAGCTTCGCCGGGCCGATCCCCCGCGCCTCCAGCACGCGCGTGACCTCGTAGGCGCCCACCGCGCCCATGCTGTGGCCGAACAGCGCGAAACGCCGGTCCAGCAGCGGGAGCATCGCCTCGGTGAGCGAGTCGACCAGCGTGCTCATGTGCTCCGGCATCGGCTCGCCGAACCGGTCGGCCCGGCCGGGCAGCTGCACGCCGTACAGCTCGACCGACTCGGGCAGCAGCGCGGACCAGTCGCGGTAGGCCGTGGCGGACCCGCCCGCGTGCGGGAAGCAGATCAGCCGGGTGGTCGCCCTCGGGCGGGGGTGGAAGCAGTTCAGCCAGCTCACGCGCCCCCCTCGCCGCCGGGCCCCTCGAAGATCGTGCGGCTCATTCGCCCATGGCTCTGATCAGGCTCTTGGGACGCATGTCGGTCCAGTTCGCCTCGATGTGGTCGAGGCAGGCCTGCCGGGTGTCCTCACCGAAGGCGACCGTCCAGCCCGCCGGGACCTCGGCCCAGGACGGCCACAGGGAGTACTGGCCCTCATCGTTGATCAGTGCCAGGTAGACGCCGTCGGCGTTCTCGAACGGGTTGCTCATCGAATCTCCTTGAGTGTGGGGGCCCCGGGCTTCGGCCCCGGGGAGGAAGTCACGTCAGTTCCTTTCGGAGCAGTGCGGCGATCTCCGCGATCGGCTCGGGGTTCAACATGGCCTCGTGGTCACAGGCGACCGTGTGCTCCTCGATCGTGCCGGTGACGTACGGCTTCCAGTCGGCGGCCGTGAGGATGTCCGCCTCCCGGCCGTGGGCGGCGATGACGAGGAGCACGTCCCCGTCGAACCGCCGCGGCACATGCTCCTGAGAGATCTTCACACCATTGCGGTAATTACGGTAGACCGCGAGCAATGTCTGTTCGTCGAGGGTGGCGTACCTGCCGTTCTGGCCGTGGACGAACTCCAAGACCTTCCCCATCTCCTCCGGCCCCTCGTAGCCGGCGGCGGCGAGCAGTCCGGGCAGCGCCTCGCGCCCACCAGAGTCGATCTTCTCGCCGGGGTAGGCGTCGAGCAGGGCCAGCAGCGCGACCTCCTCGCCGCGTGCGCGCAGCTCGACGCCCATCGCGTGAGCGATCAGGCCGCCCATGGACCAGCCCGCCAGCCGGTACGGCCCGCGCGGCTGGACCTCGCGGAGGCGGTCGAGGTAGTCCAGGGCCATGGCCTCGATCGACGGGGCCGTGTAGCCCGGTTCGGACAGGGCGCGGGCCTGGAAGGTGTAGAGCGGCTGGTCGGGGCCGAGATGGCGGAGCAGCCCGGAGTACGGCCAGCCGAGCCCGGCGCCGGGATGCACGCAGAACAGCGGCGGCCGGGACCCCCCGGCGCGCAGCGGGAGCAGCACCTCCAGGCCGCCGGCGTCCGCCTCCGGCCCCGACCGCGCGTCCGGCCGGCCGTCTCCGGCCAGCGCCTCGACCGTCTGGCGCGCGAACACCTCACGCGGGGTGATCGTCATCCCCTCCTGCCGGGCCCGGGAGACCAGCCGGATCACGCTGATGCTGTCGCCGCCCAGGTCGAAGAACCCGTCGTCGACGCCGACCCGCTCCAGGCCGAGCACCTGGGCGAACAGGCGGCAGAGCAGCTCCTCGGCGGGGGTGCGGGGGCCGCGCGAGGACACCGCGACATCCGGCTCGGGCAGGGCGGCGCGGTCCACCTTCCCGTTCGGGGTGAGCGGCAGCGCGTCCAGGGGCACCACCGAGGAGGGCACCATGTACTCGGGCAGGGTCCGCGCCGCGAACAGCCGAAGCTCCTCCGGGGCGGCGGTGCCGACCGTGTAGGCGACCAGCCGGTTGTCGCGGGCCAGCACCGACACCTGGGCGACCTCGGGGTGCCGGGACAGGGCCGCCTCGACCTCGCCCGGTTCGATCCGGAACCCGCGGATCTTGACCTGGTGGTCGGTCCGGCCCAGATACTCCAGTTCCCCGCCGGCCGACCACCTGACCAGGTCCCCGGTCCGGTACATCCGCCCGCCGTACGGGCAGGCGACGAACCGTTCGGCGGTCAGGCCGGGACGGCCCCGGTAGCCGCGGGCCAGGCCGGAGCCCGCGAGGTACAGCTCGCCTGGGGCACCCGGGGGGACCGGGCGCAGCAGACCGTCCAGCACGTAGGCCCGCATGCCGTCCATGGCCCGGCCGATGGGCGGCGCGGCCGAGTCCACCCGGGAGACCCGGTGGTAGGTGGCGTAGGTGGTGGCCTCGGTGGGTCCGTAGACGTGGCCGAGCACGGTGTCCGGGCAGGCCTCCCGGACCCGCCGCATGGCCTCGGGTGAGGCCGCCTCCCCGCCGGTGAGGACCTCGCGCAGGCCCGCGAACGCCCCCGGGTCCTCCTCCGCGACCAGGTTGAACAGGGCGGTCGTGATGAACAGGGCGGTCAGCCGGTGACCGGCGACGAGGGCGTCGATCGTGGCGGGATCGAGCTCGCCGGGCGGCGCGACGACGACCGTGCCGCCGTTCAGCAGCGGCACCCAGATCTCGTAGGTGGAGGCGTCGAAGGCGTGCGGCGAGTGCATCAGCAGGCGCCGGTGACCGTCGGCCCACCGCCGGTCGGAGACCAGGGCCAGGACGTCACGGTGCCGTACGGCGACGCCCTTGGGCCTGCCCGTCGAGCCCGAGGTGTAGATCACGTAGGCGAGCTGGTCGGGATGGGTTCCCACCCGCGGGTCGCCATGCGGGTCGTCACGCGGTACGGCACCCGCCTCGGCCTCCTCGCGCGGGTGGTCCGGCGTGCCTCCGTCCAGCCGGATCACCTCGGCGGCGTGCCCGAAGCCGGGATCGCGGTCGGTGACCAGGACGGGTGCGCCGGTGTCGGCCATCACCCAGCTCATCCGGTCGGCCGGGTGGCCGTGGTGAACCGGGACGTAGGCGCCCCCCGCCTTGGCGATCGCCAGGGTCGCCACGACCACGTCCGCCGACCGTTCGAGCAGGACCGCGACGGGGGTCTCGGCCCGGACGCCCAGTCCGATCAGCCGGTGTGCCAGCAGGTTGGCCCGCCCGTTCAGCTCGGCGTAGGTGAGAGAGGTCGCGCCGCTGACGACGGCCTCGGCGTCCGGGGTCCGCGCCACCTGCTCGGCGAAGGCCGCCGTGATCGTCGCCGCGGGCGGAGGCGCGGGCAGGGCGAGCGGAGGCGCGGGCGCGGAGGGCGAGATGGCGACCGGCGCGGAGGGTGGGACGGCGACCGGCGCGGAGGAGGCCGGAGCCGTGGCGGAAGAGACCGGGGACGGCGCGGGGACCGGGGAGAGCACGGAGGACGGGGACGGCGTGGTTGCGTCGTTCCAGTCGTGGAGGACGTGCGCGCGCTCGTCGGCGGACAGGAGGTCGAGCCGGGCGAGCGGCCGGTCGGGGTCGGCGGCGACGGTCTTGAGCAGTCGCGTCAGCCGGTTGAGGAGCCGGATGGCATCGGCGCGGGGGATGACGTCGGGGCGGTGGTCCAGGCGCAGGGACAGCCGCCCGCCGGGGACGACGGCCAGGGCGAGCGGGTAGTGGGTGGCGTCGGTGCCCGAGGATCCGGCGAGCCGCAGGCTCCCCTCCGCCCCGGGCCCGGCTCCGGCGCTGCCCAGGGCCGCGGCGTCGAGAGGGTAGTTCTCCAGGACGGTCATGGTGTCGAACAGCGGCCCCAGGCCGGGCAGCCGCTGGATCTCGGCGAGTCCGAGGTGGTGGTGGGCGAACAGGTCCGACTGTTCGGCCTGGACGCGTCCGAGCAGTCCCGCCAGGGTCTCGGCCGGATCGATCCGTACGCGCACCGGAACCGTGTTGATGAACAGGCCGACCATGCGCTCGACGCCGGGCAGCTCGGGCGGCCGGCCGGAGACGGTGCCGCCGAAGACGACGTCGTCGCGGCCGGTGAGGAGCGCGAGCAGCAGCGCCCACGAACCCTGGATCACCGTGTTGAGGGTGAGCGACCGGGCACGCAGGACGGCGGTGAGACGGCCGGTGAGGTCCTCGCTGAGGTGGGCGCGGACGCGCCCGGGGTCGGCGGGCGGACGGCCCGCGAGATCGGGGACGACCAGGGTGGGTCCGGCGATCCCGTGCAGGGCCCGGCCCCAGGCCGCCGTCGCCGCCGCGTGGTCCTGGCGGGCCAGCCAGGCCAGATACCCCTTGTACGGCGGGGCCGCAGGAGGCTCGGCCCCGCCGTACAGGGCGAACAGCTCGGCGGCCAGCAGCGGGGTGGACCAGCCGTCGAGCAGGATGTGATGGTTGGTGAAGACCAGCCGGTGTCTGCCGGGCGCGAGCCGTACCAGGACGAAGCGCATCAGCGGCGGCGCGGCCAGGTCGAAGCGGCGGGCCCGCTCCTCGGCGGCCACCCCGGCGGCGTCGGCGGTGGCGACCTCCCGCCAGGGGACCTCGACCCGGCGGTGCACGAGCTGGACGGGTTCGCCGTTGGTCCGCTGCCGGAACGAGGCGCGCAGGTTGGCGTGGCGGCGGAGCAGCGCCGCCACGGCGCTCCTCAGGGCGGGGACGTCGAGGGGCCCTTCCAGCTCCAGCACGAGCTGGGCGGTGTAGACGTCGGGCGCGGCCTCGTCGAACAGGGCGTGGAAGAACAGTCCCTGTTGCAGCGGCGACAGGGGCAGGATGTCCTCAAGCTGGCTCACGGGCACTCCACTCCGCGTCGAGCTCCGACGCGAACGCGTCGATCTCTTCCTGGCTGATGGAGACCATCAGGTCCGAGGGGGTCAGGCCGCCGCCGGTGTGCAGGGACAGGCCGGTGAGGGCGGTGAACCAGGCCTCGGCCAGCTCTCTGACCCGTTCCTCGTCGAACAGGCGCCCCGCCCAGGACCAGGTCGCCCGGAGGCGGGGGCCGTCGGGCGTGTCCCGGGTGACCGCGTTGACCTCCAGCGCGTGCGGGAGCGCGAGATCCGCCGCGTGCCCGCCGCCTGCCGCGTCGGATTCGGGGGCCGGGGACCAGTCGGCGCCGGTGGCGGTCTCGACCCGGCCGAGGTAGTTGAAGGCCAGCTCGGGGACGGGGTGCCGGCTCAGTTCGGCGGCGGTCGCGGGGTTGAGGTGGCGGAGCAGGCCGTAGCCGATCCCGTTGTCGGGGATGGCGCGGAGCTGTTCCTTGACCCGTTTGATCGCCCGGCCCGCCGTGGGGCCTCGCAGGTCGGCCCAGTCCGCCGGGCCGGGGTCCAGCCGGACGGGATACATGGTGGTGAACCAGCCGACGGTCCTGGACAGGTCGACGCCGGGGAAGATCTCCTCCCTGCCGTGTCCCTCCAGGTCCAGCAGGACCGAGTCCTGACCGGTCCATCGGCTGACGGCCAGCGCGAGCCCGGCGAGCAGCACGTCTCCGACCCGGGCGTGGAACGCCGCCGGGAGCCGGGTGAGCAGCGGCTCGGTGACATCCGGGGGCAGTTCGAGCGTCAGATGGCCCTGGGTGCCGAAGGTGTCCACAGCCGGGTCCAGCCGGTGGCCCTGGGTGCCGAAGATGCCCACCGCCGGGTCCAGCCGCGCGGTCCCGTCGCCGAGCGTCCGGGTCCAGAGGTCGAGTTCGGCGGTCCTGTCGCGGGCCTCGTCCTGGAGCCGGTGGGCCCAGGTGCGGAAAGAGGTCGGAACCGGAGCCAGCTCGGGAACGGCCCCCCGCACCGCCGCCT
>NZ_FOQY01000020.1:144088-155671 GCF_900113865.1 Streptosporangium canum
ACCTCACCCAACTCGATCCGGAACCCCCGCACCTTCACCTGGAAATCAGCACGACCGACGTAGTCCAACCCCCCGTCCGCACGCCACCGCACCACATCACCCGTCCGGTACATCCGCTCCCCCGGCCCCCCGAACGGACACGCCACGAACCGCTCCGCCGTCAACCCACCACGCCCCAGATACCCCCGAGCCAACTGGACCCCCGCCAGATACAGCTCCCCGGCCACACCCACCGGAACCGGCCGCAGCCACGGATCCAGCACATAGACGCGGGTGTTCCAGACCGGGCGGCCGATCGGGACGGACCCGGCGTCCGGCTCGGGGCGATGCTCCCAGGAGGTGACGTCCACCGCGGCCTCGGTCGGGCCGTAGAGGTTGTGCACCGGGACGCCCAGCCGCGCGACCGCCTGGTCGGCGACTTCCGGCGGGAGCGCCTCGCCGCTGCAGATGACCCGTCGGAGGGAGGCCGGCGCCGAACCGTCCGCGGCGGCGAGGAAGACGGCGAGCATGGACGGGACGAAGTGGACGGTCGTGACCCGTTCGGCGTCGATCAGCCCGGCGAGGTAGGCCGGGTCCCGGTGCCCGCCGGGCCGGGCGATCACCAGGGCGGCGCCGGTCTGGAGCGGCCAGAAGAACTCCCAGACCGACACGTCGAACCCGGCCGGGGTCTTCTGCAGGACCCGGTCGTCGGCGCGCAGGCCGTACCGGGACTGCGTCCACAGCAGGCGGTTGACGATCGACCGGTGGGAGACCACGACACCCTTGGGCCGTCCGGTCGAGCCCGAGGTGTAGATCACATAGGCGGGGTTGTCCGGCGACGGCCGTATGTCCAGGTTCGCCGCCGAACGCCCGGACACGTCCGCGCCGGCCAGCCAGTCCTGGTCGATGACGAGGACCGGGCGCGCGTCCTCAAGCATCGACACGATCCTCCCGGCCGGAAGGTCCGGGTCGATCGGCAGGTAGGCGGCGCCCGCCTTGACCACCGCGTACATCGCGACCAGCAGGTCCGGCGACCGGGGCAGCATGAGCGCCACCACCCGCTCGGGCCCGGCCTCGTGCTCGGCCAGCAGCCGCGCCAGCCGGTTCGCCCGCGCGTTGAACGCGGCATAGCTCAGCTCCACGCCCTCGGACACCAGCGCCGTCGCGTCCGGGGTCCGCGCGACCTGGTCCTCGAACAACCCTGCCAGCGTCGCCTCGGGTACGGCCGTCGCCGTGTCGTTCCATTCGCGCAGGAGCAGCTCCCGCTCGTCGCGGAAGAGGCCGTCGAGGCGGCCGACGGCGGTGTCCGGCGCGGCGGCCAGCGTGGTGAGCAGGCGCCGGAACCGGTCCAGCAGTCCTTCGGCCTCCTCCTCGGTGAACACGTCGGGCCGGTACTGCAGCCGGAAGCGGAGCCGCTCCCCCGGGACGACCAGCAGCGTGATCGGATAGTGGGTCGCGTCGGCCACATCCGCCGAGGTCAGCCGGAGATCCCCGATGGCGGTGCGCGGGTCCAGGGGGTAGTTCTCCATCACCAGCAGCGTGTCGAACAGGGTGCCGCGCCGGATCTCGGTCAGCCCGAGGTGGTGGTGGGCCAGCAGCTCGGCCTGCTCGTCGCGGAGCCTGCGGAGCAGGTCTCCCACCGATTCGGCCGGGCGGAGCCGTACCCGGACCGGCAGCGTGTTGATGAACAGGCCCACCATCCGCTCGACGCCGGGCAGCTCGGGCGGCCGGCCGGAGACGGTACCGCCGAAGACGACGTCGTCGCCGCCGGTGAGCTGGGCGAGCAGCAGTCCGAAGGCGGCCTGCATGACGGTGTTCAGCGTGGTGGAGTGCATGCGGGCCAGCGTGGTGAGCGCCCGGGTCGGGCCGTCGGCGAGCTCGGCGGTGACGCGGCCGGGCGGCACCGGGTCGGCGGGGGCGTGCGGGGCGACCAGCGTGGGATCGTCCAGGCCGTCCAGGGCCCGGTCCCATGCCTCCACCGCCGCCGCGTGGTCCTGGCGGGCCAGCCAGTCCAGATACCCCTTGTACGGCGGGGCCGCGGGAGGCTCGGCCCCGGTGTAGAGGGCGAACAGTTCGGCGGCCAGCAGCGGGGTGGACCAGCCGTCGAACAGGATGTGATGGTTGGTGAGGATCAGCCGGTGCCTGTCCGCGTCGAGCCGTACCAGGGCGAACCTCAGCAGCGGCGCTCTGGAGAGGTCGAAGCGGTGGGCCCGCTCCTCGGCGGCCACGCCGGCGGCGTCGGCGGTGGCGACCTCCCGCCAGGGGACCTCGACCCGGCGGTGCACGAGCTGGACGGGTCCGTCGCGGAACTCGAAGGAGACGCGCAGGCTGGGATGCCGGTGGACCAGGCGTTCGGCGGCGGTTCTGAGCCTGGACGCGTCGAGGGGGCCGGTGAGGTCCAGTACGAGCTGGGCGGTGTAGACGTCCACGGCCAGCAGGGAGTGGAAGAACAGACCGCGCTGGAGGGGGGCGAGCGGCCAGGCGTCCTGGAGGTCCGGGCCGAAGCCGTCGAGGTCGTCCTGGGTGAGCCGGGCGGTGACGTCGGAGGGGGTGAGGCCGCCGCCGGTGTGCCGGGAGATGCCGGTCAGCGCCTCCGACCAGGCGGTGGCCAGCTCGACGATCCGGTCCTCGGTGTAGTGGTGCGGCGACCAGGTCCAGGTGACGCGGAGGGTGTCGCCGAGGGCGATCGCGTTGATCTCGATGCCGTGACTGAGCGGGGCGCCGGCGTCCTGGCCGCCGGACAGCCCGCCGAACGGCCCGTCGGTCGCCGGTTCCCAGTCCTGGCCCGAGGTCGTGATGCGGCCGAGGTAGTTGAAGCCGATCTCGGGCCGGGGCAGGGCGGCCAGGACGGGCGCCGTGCCGGGGTTGAGATAGCGGAGCAGGCCGTAGCTCAGGGAGTCGGGCAGGGCGCGGAGCTGCTCCTTGACCCGTTTGACGGCCTGGGCCACGCTCTGGCCGCCGTTCCTGAGGTCGTTCCAGTCGACGGGGCCGGCGTCGATCCGCACGGGATGCATGGCGGTGAACCAGCCGACGGTCCTGGACAGGTCCACCCCGGCGAAGGCGTCCTGCCGGCCGTGCCCTTCCAGGTCGATCAGGACCGACCGGTCCCCGCTCCATCGGGCGACCGCCGCCGCGAGCCCCGCGAGCAGCACGTCGTCGGCCCGGCCGTGGAACGCGCCGGGGACCTTGCCGAGCAGCGGCCTCGTCACCTCGGCCGGAAGCTCCACGACCGTCTCGCGCCGTTCGCCCCACGTGCCCCACTGCCGGGGAGCCGCACTCCCGTCCCCGGCGGGACCGCCGAGGACCTCGCGCCAGCGGTCGAGCTCGGCGTCCCTGTCGCGGGCCCCATCCCTGTCGCGAATCTCGCCCCTGTCGCGGACCCCGCCCCTGTCGCGGACCCCGCCCCTGTCGTAGTCCTCGCCCCTGTCGCGGGCCTCGTCCTGGAGCCGGTGGGCCCAGGTGCGGAAAGAGGTCGGAACCGGAGCCAGCTCGGGAACGGCCCCCCGCACCGCCGCCTCCCAGGCGGCGAACAGATCCGGCAACAGGATCCGCCACGACACACCGTCGACCGCCAGATGGTGGACGGTGAGGATGAGCCTGCCCGAGACCTCCGGCCCGGCATCCAGCCACGCGACCCCGACCATCCTGCCCGCCACCGGATCCAACCCGGACCGCAGCAACTCGGCCTGCTCGACGATCGCGCCCTCCAGATCCCCGCCCACCTCGACCCGGCGCACCTGCTCCGCCGCCCGGACCGCCCCCCGCGCCATCACCTCCAACCCCGACACCCCCGGCCCCGCCACCCTCAACCGCAACACGTCATGACGGTCCAACACCGCCTGCACCGCCAGGGTGAGATGATCCAGACCAAGCCCTGGAGGCACCCGCAGAACCACCGTCTGGCTGAACCCGCCGATCGGCCCGCCCCGCTCCGCCAGCCAGGCCATGATCGGGGTGACCGGCAGCGGACCGACCCCCGCCCCCTCCGGCTCGCGTTCCGTCTCCTGCTCCTCGACGGCGACGGCGGCCAGCTCCCGCACACTCTGATACCGGAAGACGTCCCGGGGACCGAACACCACCCCCGCCTGCCGGGCCCGGGCCACCAACTGGATCGCGATGATGCTGTCACCGCCCAGATCGAAGAACCCGTCCTCGACCCCGACCCGCTCCACCCCCAGCACCTCGGCGAACAGCCCGCACAGCAGCCGTTCCCGATCCGTCGCGGGCTCCCGGCCGGAGCCGGTGACCTCCGGAACCGGCAACGCCCGCCGGTCCAGCTTGCCGTTGGCCGTCAGCGGCAACGCCTCCAGCACCACCACCGCCGCCGGAACCATGTAATCCGGCAGCATCCGCCCCGCGAACCGCCGCACCTCCCCCGCGTCCAGCACCTCCCCCACCTCCGGCGACGCCCCCCGCCCAGCTCCCCGGGCGGAAGCGACCGGCGCCTCGCGGACACTCGTGGGAGAGAACGGTGCCGCCTGATCACTCGCGGAAGCGGCCGACGCCTCGCGGACACTCACGGAAGCGTCCAGCGCCTCACGGGCACTCTCGGGAGCATCCGGCGCCGGACGGTCATGTCCGACCACGTAGGCGACCAGGCGCCGATCCCCCGGACGATCCTCCCGCACCACCACCGCGACCTCCGCCACCAGCGGATGCCGCACCAACACCCCCTCCACCTCACCCAACTCGATCCGGAACCCCCGGATCTTCACCTGCTGATCAGCCCGCCCCAGATACTCCAACCGCCCCGCACGACCCCACCGCGCCAAATCCCCCGACCGATACATCCGCCCACCACCAGGCCCGAACGGATCGGCCACGAACCGCTCCGCCGTCAAACCCGCCCGACCCGCATACCCCCGCGCCACCCCCGCCCCCGCCACATACAACTCCCCCACCACCCCCGGCGGCACCGGACACAAGAACTCATCCAGCACATACACCCGCAGATCGGGAATGCCCACGCCGATGACGCTTCCCACCCCGCTCACCGCCGTCTCCCGATCCAGCGCGGCATAGGTGACGTGCACCGTGGTCTCGGTGATCCCGTACATGTTCACCAGCACCGGCGCGGTCTCGGGATGACGGTCGTACCAGTCGCCCAGACGCCCCGGATCCAGGGCCTCGCCGCCGAAGATCACATACCGCAGCGCCAACCCCACCCCCGAACCCTCCCGATCGGCCCGCATGAACTGGTAAAACGCCGACGGCGTCTGGTTCAACACCGTCACCCCCTGCTCAGCCACCAACGCCACGAACTCCCCCGGCGACCGACTCACCCCGAACGGCACCACCACCAACCGCCCGCCATACAACAACGCCCCCCACAACTCCCACACCGAAAAATCAAACGCATACGAATGGAACAACGCCCACACATCCGTCTCGTCGAAACCGAACCACCCCTCCGTCGAGACCAGCAACCGCGTCACATTCCCATGCGAAACCACCACCCCCTTCGGCCGCCCCGTCGACCCCGACGTGAAAATCACATACGCCGGATGCGCAGGCAACAACCGCCCCACCCCACCACCGGCCACAGCGACATCGGACCCGCTCCGCTCACCCCCACCCGCCGCGAAGACGTCACGGGACGCGTCCCCACCCAGCCGGAACACCGAGAACGGCGCCACCCCGTCCGGCACCGACACCCGCCGCCCAAACCCGGCCAGCACCCCCTCCGACTCCGCAACCGCAACGGCCAGCACCGGACCGGCATCCTCCACGATGTGACCGACCCGCTCCACCGGATAACCCGGATCGATCGGCACATACGCACCCCCCGCCTTCACCACCGCCACCACCGCCACCACCAAATCCACCGAACGCGGCACCACCAACGCCACAAACCGCTCCGGCCCCACCCCCAACCCCACCAACACCCGCGCCAACACACCCGCACGCGCGTCCAACTCCCCATACGACAACTCCACCCCCGACCCCACCACCGCCACCGCATGCGGCGACCGCGCCACCTGCGCCTCGAACCCCTCCACGATCGTCGACGGGACACCGGCGCACCAGCCGCCGCCCCACCACCCCAGAAGCATCCGGCGCCCGGCACGCGCGACCAGCACGACCAGCCCGATGAGGGAGACAGCAGCGGCGACCACCAAGGCCAGGAGCAGACGGAAGAACCTCAACACCACCCCCGCCGCCGGACCCGCGAACAACACGACGCTGAACTACACGACGCCCCCAAGCACCCCCCAGGCACGCTCGGCCAGGGACAGCAGCAGGTCGAACTTCGCGACACCCGGCGCCAACGGCTCCACCGCGACCGACAGGCCGTCGAGTTCCAGCACCACGGCCGGGTTGTTCTGGAAGGCCAGCACCACCTGGAACAGGGGGTGGCGGGCCATCGAACGGGCCGGACTGACGATCTCCACCAACCGCTCGAACGGAAGATCCTGATGCGCGTAAGCCGCCAGATCCACCTCCCGCACCCGGCCCACCAACTCACGGAACCCCGGATCCCCCCCGGTGTCGGTCCGCAGCACCAGCGTATTGACGAACATGCCCACCAGATCGTCCAGCGCCTCATCCACCCGGCCCGCCACCACCGAACCGATCGGCACATCCGTCCCCGCCCCCAACCGGGTCAGCAACGCCGCCAAAGCCGCCTGCACCACCATGAACAGACTTGCATTCGCCTCCCGCGCCAATGCCCTCAGGCGGCGAACCTCTTCCACGCCGACGGACACGGGGACCGATCCACCCCGGTAGGACGCGACGGCGGGGCGGGGGCGGTCGACCGGCAACGCGATCTCATCCGGCAACCCCGCCAGCGCCGTCCGCCAGAACCCCACCTGACGACTGACCAGACTCCCCGGATCCGACTCCTCCCCCAGCAACTCCCGCTGCCACACCGCGTAATCGGCGTACTGCACCGGCAACGGCGCCCACGACGGCGCACACCCCCGCGAACGCGCCTCATAAGCAGTGATCACATCCCGGGCCAGCGGAGCCATCGACCAGCCATCCCCCGCGATGTGATGCAACACCAGCAGCAGGACGTGGGTGGTGGCGTCGAGTTCGAACAGGCAGACTCGCAGGGGCGCTTCCACCGCCAGGTCGAAGCCCCGTCCCACCTCTGCCGCCAGCGCCGCTCCGAGCCGGTCGCCGTCGACCTGGATCACTTCGATCGGGGGCTCGGCGGGGTCGAGGACACGCTGACACGCCACCCCACCCACCTCCGGAAACACCGTCCGCAAACTCTCATGCCGACCCACCACATCACCCAACGCCCCCCGCAACACCCCCACATCCACCCCACCCGACAACCGCAACACCACCGGCAAGTTATAAACCGCCGACAACGGCTCCAACCGATTCAAAAACCACAACCGCCGCTGCGAAAACGACAACGGCACCACCCCCGACCGCACCACCCGCCCCACACCAGGCCGCACACCCCCCGAAACACCCCCCACCCACACCGCCAACCCCGCCACCGACGACACCTCAAACACCACACGCACCGGCAACTCCACCGACAACACCGACCGCACCCGACTCACCAACCGCATCACCAACAGCGAATCCCCACCCAAATCAAAAAACGAATCATCAACCCCAACCACAGCCGCGCTATCAAGCCCCAAAACCTCCGCAAACACCCCACACAACACCTCCTCCACCACAGACCGCGGCCCCCGCCCCGACCCCGACCCCGAAACCTCCGGCACCGGCAACGCCGCCCGATCCAACTTCCCGTTCCGCGTCACCGGCAACACATCCACCACCACCACCACCACCGGCACCATGTACTCCGGCAACACCTCCCCCACCCACCCCCGCAACTCCGCCGCAAACCCATCCCCCCCGGCACCCGCACCGGAGACGCCCCCTCCCACCGGAGCGGGCACCACATAGGCGACCAGCCGCCGATCCCCCGGCCGGTCCTCACGCACCACCACCGCCACCCCCGACACCGACCCATGACGGGCCAGCACCGCCTCCACCTCACCCAACTCGATCCGGAACCCCCGCACCTTCACCTGGAAATCAGCACGACCGACGTAGTCCAACCCCCCGTCCGCACGCCACCGCACCACATCACCCGTCCGGTACATCCGCTCCCCCGGCCCCCCGAACGGACACGCCACGAACCGCTCCGCCGTCAACCCACCACGCCCCAGATACCCCCGAGCCAACCCGACACCCGCCAGATACAGCTCCCCCGCCACACCCACCGGAACCGGCCGCAGCCACGGATCCAGCACATAGACGCGGGCGCCCGACAGCGGCGACCCGATCGGCGGGCTCTCGCCCGGAGCCAGGGGCCCGCTCATCGTCGCGGCGATCGTGGCCTCGGTGGGACCGTACGCGTTGATCATCAGACGGCCGGGGGCCCAGCGGGCGACGAGCTCGGCTCCGCAGGCGTCCCCGCCGACCACCAGGGTCCGCAGCTCCGGCAGCGGCGCCTCCGGCACGCTCGCCAGGGCCGCTGGGGGGATCAGGGTGTGGGTTATCCGCCCGGCCTCCAGCACCTCCGCCAGCACTGGCCCGCCGTACACGTCGGGAGGGGGGATGACGAGCGCCGCCCCCGCGGCGAAGGCCATGAGCATCTCCATGACCGAGGCGTCGAAGCTGGGGGAGGCGAACTGGAGCACCCGGCTGTCCGGGCCGACCCTGAGCCGGTCGGTCTGCGCGGCCGCGAACGCGGCGATGCCCTCGTGGGTCACGACGACCCCCTTGGGCCGTCCGGTCGAGCCCGAGGTGTAGATCACGTAAGCGGGGTGCCGCGGCTCCGGCCGTACGTCCAGGTTCTCCGACGGACGCCCGGACACGTCCGCGCCGGCCAGGAACGCCTCGTCGATCACCTGGGAGGGGGCGGCGTCGGCGAGCATGTACGCGACCCGTTCGGCCGGATAGGCCGGATCCACCGGCAGGTAGGCGCCGCCCGCCTTGACCACGGCCAGCGCCGCGACGATCAGGTCGGCGGAGCGGGGCAGCACCAGCGCGACCACCTGCTCCGGGCCGACTCCGCGCTCGGCCAGCAGCCGGGCGAGCCGGTTCGCCCGGCGGTTGAGCCCGCCGTAGGTCAGGACCGTCTCACCGTCCACGAGGGCGACGGCGTCCGGGTCCCGCGCGGCCCCGCTCTCGAAGATCTCGGGCAGCGTACGGCAGGGCACCGGCTCGCCGGTGTCGTTCCACTCCTCGACGATCTGGCGGTGCTCGGCGGCGTCCAGGACGCCGATCCGGCCGACGGGCGTCTCCGGGGCGGTGACCAGCGTGGTGAGCAGCAGCCGTACGCGCTCCAGCAGCCGCCGGGCCTGAGCTCCGGTGAACAGGTCCGGACGGTGGTCCAGGCGCAGGGTGAGCCGGTCGCCGGGGATGGCCGCGAGGGCGAGGGGGTAGTGGTGGGCGTCCACGGAGCCGAACCCGGTCAGCCGGACGTCGCCGAGGGCGGTGTCCGCGGCGGAGGGATCGAACGGGTAGTTCTCCAGCACGGTGACGGTGTCGAACAGGACGCCGCGCTGGATCTCGGTCAGCCCCAGGTGATGGTGGGGCAGCAGCTCGGCCTGCTCGTCCTGGAGGCGTTCCAGCAGTTCCCCGACCGGCTCCTGCGGGCGGAGCCGTACCCGGACCGGCACCGTGTTGATGAACAGGCCCACCATCCGCTCGACGCCGGGCAGCTCGGGCGGCCGGCCCGACACGATCGCGCCGAAGACGACGTCGTCGCGCCCGGTCAGCCGGGACAGCAGCACTCCCCACAACCCTTGCAGCACGGTGTTGACGGTGATCCCCCGGCGGCGGGCCAGCCTGGCCAGCGCGGTGGTCAGGCCGGCGTCCAGCTCGATGCTCACCTTGTCCGGCGGGACGTGCGTGACCGTGCCGGGCGCGATCAGCGTCGGCTCCTCGACCCCGTCGAGGGCACGGTCCCAGGCCTGCCGGGCGGCGGCCCGGTCCTGGCGGGCCAGCCAGGCCAGATATCCCTTGTACGGCGGGGCCGCCGGGGCGTCCACCCCCAGATAGAGGGCGAACAGCTCGGCGACGAGGAGGGGGGTGGACCAGCCGTCGAGCAGGATGTGATGGTTGGTGAGGATCAGCCGGTGCCTGCCGGGTGCGAGCCGTACCAGGACGAAGCGCATGAGGGGCGGCGTGGCCAGGTCGAACGGGCGGGCCCGCTCCTCGGCGGCCACGGCGGCCGGATCGGCCGAGGCGACCTCACGCCACGACGGCTCCACGTGGTGCGGGATCACCTGGACCGGCCGGCTGAGCTCCTCGTGCCAGAAGGCGGCGCGCAGGTTGGGATGGCGTTCGAGCAGCCTGGCGGCGGCGCTCTTCAGGGCGGGGACGTCCAGCGGACCGTCGAGGTCGAGGGTGACCTGGGCGGTGTAGACGTCGTGCTCGTCGTGCAGGGCGTGGAAGAACAGGCCCTGCTGCAGCGGCGAGAGCGGGAGGATGTCCTGAACCTGCGTCATCGCTTCTCCCACGCGGCCTGGATGCGGTCGATCTCGTTCTGGTCCAGGTCGACCAGGAGATCGCTCGGCGTGTAGCCGCCCCGGCCGTGCGCGGCCAGCCCTTCGAGGGCCTCGGACCAGGTCTCGGCCAGATCCCTGACCTCCGCTCCGGTGAGCACCCCTTCCGGCCAGGACCAGACGGCCTCCAGGTGGGGGCCGTCCCACCGGTCGTGGGTGGTCACGTTGATCTCCAGGGTGTGGGCCACCGGCATGCCGGGGTCGTGGCCGCCGAACCCGGACGGGACCAGGTTCCAGTCCCCTTCGGCGACGGCGACCCGGCCGAGGTAGTTGAACACGATCTGCGGCTGGGGAAGCACGGCCAGTTCGGGGCCGGTCACGGGGTCGAGGTAGCGGAGCAAGCCGTAGCTCAGGGGGTTGGGCACCGCTCTGAGCTGCTCCTTGACCTTCTTGATCGCCTGGGTGACGGCCCGCTCGTCGGCCCAGCCGCCGATGCCCGCGTCGAGCCGGACGGGATACATGGCGGTGAACCAGCCGACGGTCCTGGACAGGTCGACGCCGGGGAAGATCTCCTCCCTGCCGTGTCCCTCCAGGTCCAGCAGGACCGAGGTGCCCCGGCCGCCGCGTTTCCTGCGCCAGTGCGCCACGGCCAGCGCGAGCCCGGTCAGCAGCACGTCGCCGGCCCGGCCGTGGAACGCGGCGGGGACGGTGGTCAGCAGGGGTGCGGCCTGCTCGGGAGGGAGGGTGAGACGGAGGCTGCGAAGCGTGGCGACGGTGTCGATCCGCGGGTCGAGCGGCCTGCTGCCGACGCGCGGGTCGGGGCCGTCGAGGATCTCGGTCCAGCGGTCGAGCTCGGCGGCCCTGTCGCGGGCCCTATCCCTGTCGCGGACCTCGTCCCTGTCGCGGGCCTCGTCCCTGCCGTGGGCCTCGCCTCTGTCGCGGGCCTCGTCCTGGAGCCGGTGGGCCCAGGTGCGGAAAGAGGTCGGAACCGGAGCCAGCTCGAAAACGGCCCCCCGCACCGCCGCCTCCCAGGCGGCGAACAGATCCGGCAACAGGATCCGCCACGACACACCGTCGACCGCCAGATGGTGGACGGTGAGCACCAACCTGCCCGAGACCTCCGGCCCGGCATCCAGCCACACGACCCCGACCATCCTGCCCGCCACCGGATCCA
>NZ_FOQY01000075.1 GCF_900113865.1 Streptosporangium canum
CGAGATGGGATGGTCTCAGTGCGGTCTGCGTAGGACTGTTCGTTCATGAGCCTTGCGCTCCTTGGTGTTCGTTCGTTCCGCGGCCCGCCGGGTCGTAGTCGGTCCAGCGGCGCCGGTTGTGGTAGCCGGCCGGGAGCTGATGCAGGGCGCGAAGGCGTTCGGTCTCGGCGCGGTCGGCGGTGATGATCCAGCGGTAGGGCGGGCGGGTGTCCTGCCGTCCGGTGACCCAGCCACGGCGCAGCCAGCCGGACAAGGTCGCCATCGGCATCCCGATCTCGCGGGCCAAGCTGGCCAGCCACCATTGGTCGGGACCAAGGCCGCCCTGGTCGGTGCTGCGGTCATGATCCAGGCCAGGACGCAGGCCCAACCGGCGGATCAGGTGCTGGATCTCGCCGACATGGAAGCGTTCGTGCAGGTGGGGTGTGCGGAACCCCTCGGATGCGAGCCGGTCGGCGATCGCCGCATTGTCCAGCCCCTCGCCCACCAGCGCTCCGATCCGCGCGGTCAACGCCGGGTAGTACGACAGCTGGTCGATCCGGGCCACGGGACGGATCAGGTCGGCGTGGGTCTGGTGGCCCCCGGCCCAGGTGACGACGGCGTGCACGTTCTCGCCGGCGCCATCGGCGGTGACCTGCACCCGTTCGACTACGGCGCGTACCAGCTTCTTGTGGTCAGCGGCACTCGTCGTCGGAGCCGACCACAGGGCCGGGATGTCGTCGGCCAGGGCGCGGATCGCGGCCAGTTCGGCCGCCGACAGCCGCATCGGGCGCTCGCGGCTGAACCGCTCGTAGTCCTCCACCAGCTGCTGTCTGGCGGTCAACGCCTGTTCCCACTCGTGCTCGAGTTGCCGCACCACCAAGCGGTGCTCCGGCTCGGCGAGTTGGTACTGGCGTCGCGCCCGATCGCAGGCGAACTCGGCGCGCTCCAGGCGCTGCCGCCAGATCCGCTCCACCTGCCGGCGGTGCGCCTCGATCTGCTCGGCCGCGCGCACCGACACCTCCAGCGCGGCTGGGGCCAGCGCGGACAGCACCTGAGCGACGACGTGGTCGTCGAGGAAGCCTCCGGCCATCTGCTGGCAGCGCGGTTGCCCGTAGGTGTGATGCCGTCGCTGACAGCAGTAGCGGTGGATCAGGCCATGCTGGTTGCTCTCGTAGGTGATCTGCATGCGCTGGCCGCAGATCCCGCAGACCACCAGACCGGCCAGCACGCCCGGGCCCTGGCGCGGCGCCCCGACACTCTCGGCCTGCGCCCGGTTGGCGGCCATCCGCGCCAGATTGCGCTCATACCGCTCCACAGTGATGTACGCCGGCAACGCACCCTCGATGCGCACCAGCCACTGCCCGGCATCCAGGCCGCGCACCCGGCCGGAGTGCTCGCGCCCGGGCAGGTGCCGGGCCGCCTCGGTACGGCTGCGCCCATAGGCGTAGATCCCGGCATAGGCCGGATTGCGCAGCATGTTGATCAGACCCTGCTGGTGCGGCGCCCGCCAGACCAGCTCGCCCTTGCCCGGCCCCGACCGTTCCCGCATCCCGATCTGCACTCGATGCTCCACCAGGAACCGCAACACCGCATGCACCGTCCCGAGCTGTTCGAACAGATCGAACACCAGGCGGATGACCGCCTGAACCTGCTCGTCCGGGTCGAGGCCGACCTCGCCGCAGGGGCGGCGCACATACCCGGCCGGCAGCGGGACCGCCAACTGTCCGCGGGCGGCCTTGGCCAACCGCCCGGACGCCATCCGCTGCTTGATCAAATGAAGCTCGACCTCGGTCATGGTGCCCTTCAATCCGAGCAATAACCGATCGTTGTACCAGTTCGGATCGTAGACCCCGTCCGCGTCGGCCAGCAGCGCCCCCGACAGCGAGCACAGCTCGACCAGCTGGTGCCAATCGCGGCCGGCCCGGGCCAGCCGCGACATCTCCAAACCCAGTACCAACCCCACATGACCCATGGTGATCTCAGTGACCAGGCGCGCGAATCCCGGCCGGTCGGCCGCGTTCGCCGCTGAGCGCCCCAGGTCCTCATCGATCACCATCACCCGCGAGGCCGGCCAGCCCAGCGCGACCGCCCGCTCGACCAGCCCGTACTGCAGCCGCGTGGACTCCCCATGATCAAGCACCTGCTGCCGGGAGGATTGACGCACGTACACCACCGCCAGGCGGTCACGGTGCCGGCCCTGGACCTTCCCGTCCTCACGCTCACGCAGCAGCATCGACCTCACCCCCGCCCCGCCCATCCAGGCCGACCCCCCGACCCGTCGCCCGATCCACCAGCATGATCAGGGTCTGGACCACCTCCCGCTGGTTCGGGTCCGGCAGCACCGCCCACAGCGTGCTCACCGGAATCTGGGGGGCTCGTCCTCGCCTGCGCTGTCCATGACGCGCCGCCTTCACCTTGGTCACGGGCCCGCAGCCGCTCGACCAGCTTGACCAGCCGAAGCAGGCCCTCACTGCCAATAATCGGCGTGTTCACACCCCGCTGTCCAACTTTCCCCGCACTGTGACAAACCGACTGAGGGCGTGTGGTCGGTCCTCAAACGCGGCCTAGGCAATCTCGCACCCCGCGACACCGACGAACTCGCCGCGATGGTCAAGACCAAGCTCAAACGGATGCAGTACCACCCCACCCTGCTGGACGGCTTCATCGCCCAGACCGGCCTGATCCTCCGACCACCGTAACTTCAGCCTTTCAACCTCAGTGGCACCGAGGAGCTGGGCCGTGGAGGAGACGGTGTTCTCCCGCCGGGTGAGCAGGTCGCGGGCTGAATGCATGAGCTGCCAATGCTCGGGAAATGCGGTCAGCCTTGTGGTGTGGCGAATTCGACTACATTGGATCTTCGCACCTTTCGTCTCGTCCTTCACATCTGTCCATGTCGCCTGCCGAGGAGCGCCCCTAGATGAACTGGCTCTACGTCGCGGGGATCATCCTCTTCCTCCTCGGGTTGATGATCTCCATCGCGTTACACGAGCTCGGCCACCTGATACCGGCCAAGCTCTTCGGCGTCAAGGTGACCCAGTACATGGTGGGCTTCGGCTCCACGGCCTGGTCCCGGCGCAAGGGCGAGACCGAATACGGCATCAAGTGGATCCCGTTCGGCGGCTACATCCGCATGATCGGCATGCTGCCGCCGCGCCCCGGAGAGGATCCCGCCAAGGTCAGGAGCACGGCGACAGGACCGTTCCAGGGGCTGATCGAGTCCGCCCGCGAGGCCGCGCTGGAAGAGGTGCGTCCGGGCGACGAGAACCGCGTCTTCTACCGCAAGAAGTGGTGGCAAAAGGTCATCATCATGTCCGGCGGCCCGGCGATGAACTTCGTGCTCGCGTTCGTCTTCTCCACCATCCTGCTGGTCGGCATCGGCCTGCCCGCCGAGGCTCCGATCGTCTCGCCCGACACCAACACGTGCGTGATCCCCGTCTCCGAGCAGCACACCGCCTGCAAGCCCGGCGACCAGCCCACCCCGGCCGCGCAGGCGGGCCTCAAGCCGGGCGACCACATGGTCTCCTTCAACGGCGCCACGATCGGCTCCTGGGACGACGCCATCCGCCTGGTCCGCTCCCACGGCCCCGGCCCGGTCAAGCTCGGCATCGTCCGCGACGGCAAGCCGATGACGCTCGACGTCACGCTCATCGCCCAAGACCGGCCCAACCTCGAAGACCCCGAGAAGATCGACAAGAACGTCGGCTTCCTCGGCGTGCGGCCCACTAAGGTGATGGAGCAGCAGAGCGTCGGCCAGGTGATCGGCTACATGGGCGAGCAGACGGCCAGGGTGGCGGGCTCGATCTTCAACCTGCCGGAGAAGATGGTCGGCATCTGGCACGCGGCCTTCTCCGGCGAGGAACGCGACCCCGAGGGCCCGGTGGGCATGGTCGGCGCGGGCCGCATGGGCGGCGAGATCCTGGCCTCCGACCTGTCCAACGAGGAGAAGATCGCCACCTTCGTCAGCCTGCTGGCCGGCTTCAACCTGGCGATCGGCATGTTCAACCTGATCCCGCTGCTGCCGCTCGACGGCGGGCACATCGCGGGCGGGCTCTGGGAGGGGCTCAAGCGGGCCTACGCCAAGGTCATGCGGCGGCCGCAGCCCAAGTACGTCGACATCGCCAAGGTGCTGCCGCTGACGTACGCGGCGGCGCTGATGATGATGATCATGGCAGGCCTGCTCGTCTACGCCGACCTGGTCAACCCGCTCACGCTGACGAACTGACGGACCAAGTGACGCCCGTGGAAGCACCGGACCGGCTGCGGGCCCTGTGCAACCGTCCCAGACCAACACCAGCCACCCTCCGCACCTCACCACATCGAGACCCGGGCCCCGCCTCCCACCAGTAAGTAGCAACCCCCCGGGGCAGGCAGACGCCGAGTCCGCTGTGCTCCAGGCGACGAACGCCGCTGACATCACCCCCCCGAAACCAAGATCGAAAGCGAGCTGCGTCGGTACCGGAACGTACGCCAATACGGGGTGCCGGTAAGAATTGCGCCATACGGCCCAAACGGGCAACGTTGCCGCAGGTCACGGTATGTGACTGGAGCCCTGGCTGAGATCAAGTTCCGGTCGGGACGTTCGGGGATGAGTCAGGCGCAGGGCTCTGCGGCAATGCAGCGGACTAGTTCTCGGCTCCGTTCGTCTCTAGACTCGCTTCCCTGCCAGCGCTTCGCCGGGCTGAGGAGGAGGCGTGGGGGAGAGTTCTGACGCGCAGAAGTTCTCGACGTGGCTTGGGATCGCGGTGTCGCTCATCGCCGTTCTGGCGTTCTTCGGCGTCAACAGGTTCGAGGATTTGAAGAACGGCGGCGACTCTGCCCGGTCTGAGGCGTGTGCCATGGGCGTTGCCGCCAGTGATGACCTGGGGGTCTCAGTGGAGCCGGCGGACTATGACCTCTATGCGCAGAGGCTGCTCGAAGCGGTGGAGGCTGCTGAGGACCAGGAGCTGCGCGGCAGCCTGAGAGAGGCCGCTTACGCTCATCAGGCGTACGGCGCCGCGCTTCGGGCGGGGGAGGGAAGCCGGACGATGGCGCTGCTTCCGACGGTCCATTCGACGCAGAGGAAATGGACCACCTTGTGTGGGGTGCCGCCTTCGAAGTGGGATTAGACCAGGCAGCAGGCCGCACGCCTACCCGCTGCGCGACGCGCGGGTTGTGATCGTGGTAGCAAGATGGACGGACAGGGGCCCTGATCTCTCGCTGCCTCCGCCGGCGGCGAAGACCAGGCCCTCAACGGCCCCGCGTTGGTTATGACGGCTTGATTCGGGATCTGGCCCCACCCGGTCCCGCTGGTGATCTTGGGAACTCGATGTCGGCCTGAATTGGCCCCACTCTGAGACGCGCCGTCCGGAGGCTCGCGCGGGCTCCAACGCCGTAGTCCGATGCTCTCGCCCAGCAGGGGGTCCTCGTAGTTTCGGCAGTGAATCCAACGAAGTAGGGCCTGACCTGCGTGTACAGGAAGATGATTCAGCTTGGGTCGTCCGGCCTACTGTGAAGAAACCGCAGGTAGATGCCAGGCGGGTAGCCCGAGGCATCTCAGCCTCGGGCCCCCTCAGATCCCGGCGTGACAGTCTCCCGTCACCGGGCTCTTGTCATCCTGTTCTCCAGGCGTGCGGTACCCATTGCCAATGCCGGAACATGGCAGGGTAGGCACGGACCGCGTTTTGAAAAGCGCGGAGTGCCTTCTTGATCGTTCGCAGTCGCCGGTATTTCTTGCGGATCCAGCGCATCAGGTAGGAGTTGATGCGCTCCAGGAAGGGATACAGCACGGTGCGGTAGAACGCCCCGTAGTACTGCATCCAGCCTTGAACGATCGGGTTGATCGCTTTGGCCAGTTGGGCGAAGGTTGAGCCGATCCGCCGGTGAAGCCGCCAGGAGCGGACATCGTTGCTGATCTTGTTGAGGGCGTCCTTGCTGATCGCGGGCAGGAACGACATGAACAGCGTGCCGTCCTTGGCCGTGGCTGTGCGAGGCCGGAACGTGAACCCCAGGAACGTGAACTGGGTGGTGCCGTGTTTCAGGCGCCGGTTCGCGTCCTTGCAGTACACGATCTGGGTCTTTGCCGGGTGCAGTGTGAGCCCGACTTGTCCCATCCGTTCGTGGAGCGCCGCCAGGACATGGCGGGCCTGCCGCTCGGTGACGCAGTGCAGCACCGCGTCATCGGCGTAACGCTCGAACTCGACTGTCGGGAACTCCCGGACCAGCCAGGCATCGAGCGCGTAGTGCAGGAACAGATTGGCCGGCACGGGCGAAACCGCTGACCCCTGTGGGGTGCCTCGGGTTCGCTCCAGCGCGCTTCCGTCGGGCTGCCGTATCGGCGCTTGCAGCCACCGTTGCACATACAGCAGCACCCACGGAGCCTCGGTGTGTGCCTCCACAGCCTTGACGATGAGGTCCCAGCGAACGGAGTCGAAGAGCTTCCGGACATCGAGGTCGATGACCCAGTCTTTCTTCCAGCACCGCTCCCGGCATTTCCTCACCGCGTCCAGAGCGGACTTTCCGGGGCGGTAGCCATAGGAGTCGGGGTGGAATACAGGCTCCACCCTCTTCTCCGAGTGAGCAGCCACCACAGTTTGAGCCACTCGGTCGCCGACACAAGGGATCCCGAGGGTCCTTGTGCCGCCGCCATGCTGTTTCGGTATGTCCACCGCTTTGACCGGGGGCGGGAAATAGCTCCTCGCCGACATCCGATTCCAGATCTTATAGAGGTTGTTCTTCAGATCGGCCTCGAAATCCTCGATGGTGATCCCATCGACGCCCGGTCCTCCCTTGTTTCTCTTGACCTTCTCCCATGCCTTTCAGACCTCCCGCTTGGAGATCTCGAACGACTTGCCTGTCGACTTCAGCTCGCTCACGCGACTCCTCCCAGGACAGCGCCTGGTTGATCGGACGATCAAACCACAGATGACCTGGCCCCTTGGCTCCACCCCCACCGCATCAAGCAGGGGCTTCACGGCTACTACGGGCCAGGGCCCCGGCGCGGCCCGCGACGGTACTCAATCCCTCACGGGTTCTCCGCTTGGGACACTCCCTCTCACCACCCGCCGGACACGCCTTCGGGCAGAAGTGTCGGGACACGCCTTCTCACGTTCCATGCAAGAGCAGCAGATCAGGCTCGCGCCACCTTCACGCCGAACACCGTCTGGCCGATAAGCGGGCACCCGCCAGACTCATCCCAAGGTCGAAGCAGACCCAGGTTTCGATGCCATTTATTCCATTACGACGCTTCAACAGCGAACCCCGAAGGGCTTTTCAGTGCTACGCCTTCCTGATCCCCACCTGACGCCTCAACCGGACGCCTTTTCCCTCATCGCTCAGCACGACAGTCTTCAGCTAACGCACCAGAGGGCGGTTTAGCGCCTCCCCACCGCAGAGCGACGCTGGAGGGCCGTACTCCTCCATCTCTCACACAGCACCACCTACGAGAGCTTTCCTACATGACAGCCCCTCTCGGGGTTCGTGACACACCATCCGTTGGATTTTCCGCGATTGCTGCCGGGACCCCTACTCCGACCCGGCCGCCTACCTGCTCACACCGGACAAGTGGGTCGACCAGCGCGCGGAGTTCTGCCAGCTGGTCGGCAAACCCGCCCCCGACCGCGCGCTGGCTGCGGCCGCCGACGAGCTGGGTGAGGCGCTCGGCGAGCTGGAGGGAGTCCTCGCTGCTGGGGATGGCCCGGTGCGTCTGGACGACGGCGGTGATCTGGTGATCTCGCCGCTGACCGCCGAGGACGTCCCGGCCGAGGCGACTGCGTTGAAGGCGGAGCTGACCGAGATGCTGCCGTTCGCGCCGATCGTGTCGCTGCTGATCGAGCTGGACAAACGCACCGGCTACCTGGATTGCTTTACCCACGCCGGCGGCAAGCAGGCCAGCAGCCCCGAACTGAAGCGGAACTTGATCGCGGTGCTGCTGGCCCACTCCGCCAATCTCGGGCTGACGCGGATGGCCGACGCGTGCGGGATCTCCTACGACGTGCTCGCGTGGACGTCGGAGTGGTACGTACGGGAGGAAACGCTGCGCGCGGCGAACCTGGCCATCATCGACTACCACCAGCGCCTGCCACTCACCCCGATCTTCGGCACCGGCACCCTGTCCTCATCAGACGGACAGCGGTTCCCCACGCGCGGAAAGTCAGTCACCGCAAGGGCTCACTCGGCGTCGGGGGCATTGCCCCCTCAGGAGCCCCTTCAGTAGTAGGCGCCGAAAAAACAACGCTTAGCTGCGTCGGCGCTGGGAGAGGTAGGTACTCGCGGATCTTGCCGGGCACGTGCGGCCGCTGGTTGCCGAGCGAGATGCCCAGCGTCGGGAACTGGTTGGCGATCTCCAGCGCGGTGAGGGGGCCTGGCTGGCGCTATAGCTGTGTGATCAGGCGTTCGGGGACCCAGATCGCTCACACTCCTGCTCGCGCAGCGAGCGCGTCGAGCGCTACCGCAACGCCTCTGCGAAAGTAGACAGCCTCTGTTGCAGGTGGCCGTGGAAGGCCTTCCCGTCCGGGCAGACGGCAGCAGCGGTCGGGGAGAGCCGGCCATGGGTGCGCCGCTGCCCGTACGAGGGTGAAGTCGAGATCCGGTGGGTAGTGCTCGAGCCCAGCCGAGTACGCCGTGCCGAGTCCGGAATGCGAGGACTACCTGCGGACGCAGATCGCGCACCGATGAGGTTTCCGCGCCGTGCCCGTCTGTACGTGTGAGATCGACTCACGAGAGGCTGGCACGATGCGGAAACTGATCTTCGGCATGAACCTGAGCCTGGACGGCTACATCGCCGCGCCCGGCGACGACCTCGGCTGGAGCGTACCGAGCGACGAGCTGTTCCAGTGGTGGTCCGACCGGGTGGGGGCGACCGGCCTGGCGCTGTACGGGCGCAAACTGTGGGAGACGATGAGCTCCCACTGGCCGACCGCCGACCAGCAGCCGGGTGCCACACCGGCGGAGATCGAGTTCGCCGGCCGCTGGCGGGACATGCCGAAGGTGGTGTTCTCCGCTACGACCAGCACGGTCGACTGGAACACCCGCCTGGTCACCGGCGACGCGGTCACCGAGATCACCAGGCTCAAGGCCGACGACGGCGGCCCGATGGACATCGGCGGCGCGACGCTCGCCGGGGCGGCCATGCGGGCCGGGCTGATCGACGAGTACG
>NZ_FOQY01000073.1 GCF_900113865.1 Streptosporangium canum
ACACCACCGAGGCGGCCGGCCGCGAACGCCTCACCGTCGAAGTCGGCGGCAAACGCCTGGAAGTGGTGCTCCCGGCCGGCTTCGCCACCCCCACCCGCCCCACCACCACCACCGCAGGGGCCGGGCGCGGCCCGCGCCGCACCACGACCGCCACCCCCCCGGCCGGCGGCGACGACCTGATCAGCCCGATGCAGGGCACGATCGTCAAAGTCGTGGCCGCCGACGGCGACACCGTCACCGCCGGCGACGTGATCGTGGTGCTGGAGGCGATGAAGATGGAACAGCCCCTGACCGCGCACAAGAGCGGCACCGTCACCGGCCTGGCCGCCACCGCCGGGCAGAGCGTCACCGCCGGCGCCCCCATCTGCGCCATCAAGGACAGCTGACCGGCCCGCCCGGGGGGCGGCTCAGTAGACGCCGCTGCGGCGCATGGCGCGGGGACGCCCGTCGGGATCGCACACGATCCGGTAGAACGGCGTGGCCCAGGCGGTGGTCAGGGGCGACAGGGGCGCCGGCTCGTACAGCCGCAGCCGCCCGTCCGGGCGGGGGCCCCGGCGTCCCCCGGCGTGCCACCGCTCCTGGGGGTAAGTCCGGCGCGGGAAGGCGCTCCAGCGCCTGAGCGGGCTTTGACCGGAACCGGCTGCGGCAGCGCACCACGCGCTGGTACAGTCGGTCGCGTTCGAACACGTGAGCGATAACCAAGCTCGCGACTTCGGCCGTTACTCACCGCCGGGAGGGCGGAGCCCGCGTCACCCGGAACGGGATCGTGGGCTGGGGCGTGGAAACCCGTGTGAACGGGGCCGGAAGGTGAACCGCCAAGCAACAGCGTCGCGACCGTGCGCAGAGCCGCACGGTTGGGATGGCTGGAATCCCCCGGATTCATCCATGGGGAGCGCTTCAAGTAGATGAGGGAGCGGGCGCGGCGCAGCGCCTTGAGGTAGCCGCGGGCGATACTGCGTTCTCCCCGTGGCGCGAACGGATAGCGGGCGCGCCGGTGGGCGTAGGTCCGCAGCACGACGAGCTTCTCGCCGCCTGATCTGCCGGGCGGCCGGAGGGCGGCGGGCGTTCAGCGGTCCGCGTCCGGGACGGCGTCCCCCCGCGAGGGGGGACGCCGCGATGGTTACGGACGGTTGCAGCTCAGGCCGCCTCCGGCGTGGTTGATGAGGTCCTGGTAGACGACGCTCTTGCGGATCGGGGTCTTGCTCTCCACGGTCTGCACCGTCTTCCCGCCGCGCTGGAGCTCGAAGACGGGCGTCGTGCCCGGCACCATCTCCGCCTTGAACGAGACCAGCCCCGCCTGCGCGTCCAACGTGTCGACCTGGGAACCCTGCTTGATCACCAGCTTGCCCGGTGTCTTGAGGAAGGCGACGAGCTCCACGGTGTTCGTGGCGGGGTCGCCGTTGAGAACCTTGATCGGGCCGATGGTCTGCTTGGTGGCGTCGAACGGCGCGTCGGTGCGGTGGCTGCGGTGGAAGTAGTAGAGCGCGTCGCGAGCCACCACCGGCGCCTTCCCGGTCTTGAACAGCGTCGTGTAGTAGGTGATCAGGTCGGAGGGCGCGTACCCTCGCTTGACCGACGGCGCCACCCACGACTCGGCGTAGTCGTTCCAGGTGATGAGCGCGATGATGTCCGCGTCACCCTGTGCGGCCTTCAGGAACGACTGCTGCAGCAACTGGCTGTTGGCCGGCTCCCACAGGCGCTTGTCCCTGGGGCGCACGTCCTCGAGCGAGGCCGGCGCCATGTAGAGGCGTCCCCGCTTGTGCGCCTCGACGCCGCCCTTGCGCAGGGATTCGGTCGTGCTCACCCACTTGCTGCCCCACGAGGAGTAGCCGACGACGTGGTCGTTCCACTCGGTCTTCCCGGTGCCGTTCCAGCTGAGGAAGATCGGGAAGAGCGAGGTCTTCATGCCCTTGGCGGCCAGCTTGTCGCGCAGCTGGTCCCACCAGGCCGCGGGATGCCGCTCCGGATAGAACGGCGCGAGCGGGATGGTGCCGTCGTCGAGCTTGTAGAGCGACGGGTGCCCCTTGGCCAGGAGGATGTCCTCTATGACCTTGTCGTGCGGGGAGTCCTTGGCCGTGGGGAAGTCGGGGCTGATCATGATCTTGAAGTTGGGGTCGACCGCCTTGGCCGCCGCCAGCATCGCGGGGAACTGGTTGAACCGCTGGTCGCTGGCCGAGGTGTGGTGCTCGTAGATGAACCCGTCGAGGCCCATCGCGATCGCCTGCCGTACCTCGACCTCGAAGTCGAGCTGGCGCCAGTTCTTCTCCGGGCGCACCGGGCGCGGCAGAGGCCGGTCACGCGAGTGCCCGCCCTGCCCGGCGTACATCCCGTTGGAGCCCATCGGGTCCAGCCAGGAGGCGTGCTGGTCCTTGGAGGGGTCCTTGTTGTCGATCGACACGGGGTAGGGCGGGAAGTAGAAGGCGAAGACCTTCTTGTCGAAGGAGCGCAGCGCCGACGGCGAGAGCTTGTCGAACGGCAGGCAGTTCCCGCTCGACGGCGGCGGCGTGGCCGTGGCCGTAGCGGTGGGTGTGGCGCTGGGAGTGGCGCTGGGCGTAGGGGTCGGGGTGGCACTGGCCGGGGAGTAGCTGATCTTCAGGCGCGGTCCCCTGTCGCCCGTCTCCCGCGAGGAGTACAGGACGGCGACGGGCCCCTCGCCGGCGGTGAGGGCGAAGGTGTAGCGCCCGTTGCCGGTGAAGGCCGAGGAGACGTCGATTCCGGCGGCCTTGTTCGCGGTGAAGCCGTCACGGGTGGCGAAGGCCGCACCGATGGTGGGCTTGCTGTTCCAGGTGGTGGCGCTCTCGGTCCAGGCGCTGGTCACCTTGTGCACCGAGACCACGGTCTCGACGGTCCTGCCGGGCGTCACCTCAAGGGTCATCTTCACGTTCGTGGCGCCCTTCGGCACGCCCGAGACGGTGAAGCCGGTGAGCACGCGGCGCTCACCGTTGGTCTTGCCGTTGCACGACGCGGCGCAGGCGGACAGCCAGGTCGCGGTCCCGTAGGACTTCGCGGGCTCCGCCTGGCTGATGAAGACGTCGTCGGTCGCGGGCACCGTGGTGTCCGCCAGTGCCGCGGCGGCGGGCGCCGCCGAGACGGTGGCGAGCCCTCCCGAGGCGGCGAGGGAAAGAGCGGCGACGATCAGCGCGACCGTCGTCCGTCGGTTGGGGGGCAATTGAGCTCCATCGGCTTGCTGTACAAGTCGTGATCAACATAGCTGCGACCCGGCAGTCTTATGTGGCCAATGCCCAAGTTTCGGTGCCGGATTTATTGGGATTTAGGATTGGAACGATTGAAACGGGGTACACCGTCGAGCCGGCGGGGCGGCGCATCGGAAAGTGTGCTCACCATGACAAATCCCCCGTTGTGAGACTGTTCCGGAACGTGGTGACTCCGTCACAGCCTCCCGGTGGACGCGCCCGCCTCTCCTCCGGGACGGTCACGGCCGCCGCCTGACGGCCCGATGCCGCACCCGTCCCGGGGAAATGGCGCCTAACCAGGCGGGGCCGGCAGATCCGAGATGCTGTCCAGCCAGGCCTGGTGCAGGCCGGCGAAGCGTCCCGCCCGTGCGATGAGCTGGTCGGGAGGGCCGTCCTCGACGATGCCGCCGCTGTCCATCACGAGCACCCGGTCGGCGATCTCGACGGTCGACAGCCGGTGGGCGATGATCAGAGCGGTCCGTTCCGCCAGGATCGTCCGCATCGCCCGCTGCACCAGCCGTTCGCCGGGGACGTCCAGGCTGGAGGTCGCCTCGTCCAGGATCAGCACCGCGGGGTCGGCGAGGAAGGCCCGGGCGAACGCCACGAGCTGCCGCTGCCCGGCCGACAGCCTGCCGCCGTGCTTGGCGACCTGGGTGTCGTAGCCCTCCGGGAGCGCCGAGATGAACTCGTGGGCACCGATGGACCGGGCGGCCTCGACGACCTCGGCCATGGTCGAGCCGGGCCGGCCGAACCTGATGTTGTCGGCGACCGAGCCGGTGAACAGGAAGTTCTCCTGGGTCACCATGACCACCGCGCCGCGCAGCGAGTCCTCGCCGAGATCACGCAGGTCGACCCCGTCGAGCAGCACGCGGCCGGCGACAGGGTCGTAGAACCGGGAGACCAGCTTCGCCAGCGTGGTCTTCCCCGCCCCGGTGGTGCCGACCAGCGCCACGGTCTGCCCCGCCGGGATCGCCAGATCCATCCTGGACAGCACCGGCGTGCCGTCCAGGTAGGAGAACTCCACCTCCTCGAACCGGATCTCCCCGCGTGGCCGTTCCAGCGTCACGGGGGTGTCAGGCTCGGCCACCGCGGGCCTCTCCTCCAGCACACCGGAGAGTTTCTCCAGGGCCGCCCCCGCCGACTGGAAGGTGTTGTAGAACTGGCTGATCTCCTGCATCGGCTCGTAGAACTGGCGCAGGTAGAGCAGGAACGCGGCCAGCACGCCCACCGTGACGTCGCCGTCGATGGCCAGCAGGCCGCCGTAGAACAGGACGGCGGCGATCGTGACGTTCCCGATGAGCTTGACGCCCGGCATGAAGAGCGCGATGAGGCGCATGCTCTGCACGTTGGCGTGCCCGTAGTCGGCGTTGAGCTGGGAGAAGATCTCCTGGTTGCGCGGCTCCCTGCGGAACGCCTGGACCGCCCGGATGCCGGTCATCGACTCCACGAAGTGGACGATCACCAGCGCCACGGTCTCCCGGGTCCTGCGGTAGGTGATGCTCGACTGCCGCCGGAACCAGCGGGTGAACAGCAGCAGGACCGGTAGCGGCAGCAGCGCGACCACGGCGAGCGGGACGTCGAGGACGAGCAGCAGGACCGCGGTGCCGGTCAGCGTCAGCACGGCGGTGACCAGGCCGTCGAAGCCCGACTGGAGCATCTCGGAGATGGCTTCGATGTCGGAGGTGAGCCGGGCGACGACCCGGCCCGAGGTGTAGTCGTCGTGGAAGGACAGCGACAGCTTCTGGAAGTGGGCGAAGACCCGCCGCCGTAGCTCCAGCAGGATGCTCTGGCCGATGCGGCCCGCCATCCTGAGGAACACCTGCCGGGTGGCCGCCTGGGTGACCGCAGTCGCCAGGACCGCCACGACGACCGTCACCAGCGTGGCCGGCCCCTCGCCCGCGAGCATCGGCGGGATGCCGGCGTCGATGCCCACCTTGACCAGGTAGGGGATGGCGAGAGCGGCGGCGTTGCAGATCACGATGATCGCGACGAGCAGCGCGATCTCCCTGCGGTACGGCCGCAGCAGCTCGCCGAGCAGCCGTCGGGACCGGGCGCGGAGCAGGAACGACACCTGCTCCGACAGGTCGTCCTTGTTCTCGGCGGCGACGCCGCGCCAGCCCTGTGTCGTGGTCTGGCTCATCGGAGTGCCTCCTGGCTGTCCAGGTCGCCGTCCAGGCCGTCCAGCCCGTCCGGAGCGCCGTCCAGGCCGTCCAGCCCGTCGGGGTCGCCGTCCAGCTCCGCCGACAGCAGCGCCCGGTACTCCGGCACGGCCGCCATCAGCTCCTGGTGGCGGCCGACGTGCGCGATCGTGCCGTTCAGCAGCAGGGCCACCTTGTCGGCGAGCAGCACGGTGGAGGCGCGGTGCGCCACCACGATCCCGGTGGCGTCCCGCAGGACATGCCGCAGGGCCTCCTCCACCAGGGCCTCGGTCTCGACGTCCAGCGCCGACAGGGTGTCGTCCAGAACCAGGACCCTCGGCCGGCTGAGGATCGCACGGGCCAGGGCGAGGCGCTGGCGCTGGCCGCCGGACAGGGACATGCCCTGCTCGCCGATCCTGGTCTCCAGCCCCCACGGCAGCTGGTGGACGAACCCGGCCTGGGCGACCCGCAGCGCCTCCTCGATCTCCTCCTCGGTGGCGTCGTGCCGCCCCAGCGTGAGGTTCTCCCTGACGCTCATGGAGAACAGGGTCGGCTCCTCGAAGGCCGTGGCGACCATCGAGCGCAGGGCGGGCAGCGACAGGTCCCGCACGTCGTGCCCGTCGATCGTGACCCGGCCCGCGCTGACGTCGTAGAGCCGGGGGACGAGGGCGGTCAGCGTGGTCTTGCCCGAACCCGTCGCGCCCACGACCGCGACCGTCTCTCCCGGCCGCACATCCAGCCAGACGTCGCGGAGCACCGGCTCGGCGGCTCCGGGGAAGCGGAACTCCACGCCCTCGTAGCGCAGATGGCCGCGGGGGCGTTCGACCGCGTCCGTGCCGCCGGCGATCTCCGGGTCGGTGTCGAGCACCTCCATCACCCGGTCGGCCGAGGTCATCGCCTCCTGGGCCATGACCAGGATGAAGCCGAGAGCCGAGACGGGCCACACGAGCTGCAGCATCAGCGTGGTGAAGGCCACCAGGGTGCCCAGCGTCAGCGAGCCCGAGCCGACCGCGAGCGCGCCCAGCAGCAGCACGATGGCGAGAGTGACGTTCGGGATCACCTCCAGGAAGGTGAAGAACCTGGCCGACAGCCGTACCTTCTCCATCGAGGTCCGGTAGACCTTGCGGGCCCCGTCGTCGAAGGTGTCGAAGACGTGGCGGCCCCGGCCGAAGGCCTTGATCGTGCGGATGCCGACCGCGGACTCCTCGACCACGGTGGCGAGGTCGCCCTGCTCGTCCTGGACCTGGCGGGAGACGGTGATGTAGCCCCGCTCGAAGCGCAGCGAGGTGACCACGACCGGAAGCGCCGACGCGGCGACCAGCAGGCCGAGCGGCCAGTACATCTGCAGCAGCAGCCCCGTCACCGTCACGATCTGGAAGATGATCAGGACGAGGAAGAGCATGCCGAAGCCGAGGAAGCGCCGGATGACCGACAGGTCGGTCGTCGCGCGGGAGAGCAGCTGGCCGGACTGCCAGGCGCCGTGGAAGCTCATCGGCAGCCGCTGCAGGTGCCGGTAGAGGTCGTCGCGGATCGTCGTCTCCAGGCCGATGACGGCATCGGCCAGGAACCACCTGCGCAGGAAGATGAGCAGCGCCTCGATCACGCCCAGGGCCAGGGCGAGCAGTGCGAGGGGGAGGAGGGCTCCGGTGTCGCCGCGGGCGACGGGGCCGTCGATGATCTCCTTGCCGATCAGCGGGATGACGATGCCGATGGCGATCCCGCCGAAGGCCGGTATCCAGATGAGCACCAGGCGGGTGGTGTAGGGACGGAGGTAGGACTTCATCCGCCACAGCGAGCTCGTCCTGAGGCTGCGTGGGCGGGGGGTGGGGGACTGACGGGTCTCGGTATCTCGCCCGGGGGCGGTATCAGGGGGCATCAGCAGGCAGCACACTCCTCACGGTTCTCACTTGAATTGATCACCATTCCGGGGTAAAGGCCCACTCAGGCTAAGACCGCCGTCAACTGATTTTCCGCGTCGTGAGCCCCCCGGCGGTGTTCCGCTGATCGGTGTCGCCCGCTCGCCTGTTCGCCGAGGGGTGACGGTCAGAGTCTCCGCGACCCGGCGGGGTGTCGGCAATTGTCCTGAGAGTGGTCGTCCTGTTACTCGGAGCTGCCGTAGAGGTAGCGTCAATAATCACGCTAAATGCGTATTGAAGCCGTCAAGATGCACAAAAAGCCCTCAGTCTCGGTATTTGCTTGCTCTGTGAGACGGACCTGATCCCGGAAACGCCTCGGGCCGCCCGGGTGGCCGGGCGTGACGCCCCACGGCCCGGCCCCCGGCAGGAGATGATCGGAGCAGGGAGCCGTCCGCCGGGAGGGGCGGCTCGCGGGGTGACCGGTGAGGAGCGACGGCCGATGGACAGGGCACGCGGGCGGCTGCGCGTCTACCTGGGCGCGGCCCCGGGAGTCGGCAAGACCTTCGCGATGCTCGACGAGGGACACCGGCGGCTGGCGCGCGGCACCGACGTCGTCGTGGGTCTCGTCGAGGCCCACGGCCGCCCCCGCACCGCCGAGCTGATCGCCGGCATGGAGGTGGTCCCCCGCCGGACCGTGGTCCACCGGGGGGCCGCCTTCACCGAGCTCGACGTGGACGCGGTCATCGCCCGCGCGCCGAGGGTGGCGCTGATCGACGAGCTGGCGCACACCAACGTGCCCGGCTCCAGGAACGCCAAGCGCTGGCAGGACGTCGAGGAGATCCTCGACGCCGGCATCGACGTCATCTCCACCGTCAACATCCAGCACCTGGAGTCGCTCAACGACGTCGTCCAGCAGATCACCGAGGTGCCGCAGCGCGAGACCGTGCCCGACGAGGTGGTACGGCGGGCGGACGCGGTGCAGCTGGTGGACATGCCGCCGGACGGGCTGCGCCGCCGGATGGCGCACGGGAACATCTACGCGCCGGAGAAGGTCGACGCGGCGCTGTCCAACTACTTCCGGGTGGGCAACCTGACCGCGCTGCGCGAGCTGGCCCTGCTCTGGGTCGCCGGGAAGGTCGACGAGCAGCTCGACCGCTACCGCGCCGAGCACGGCATCGAGGGGACCTGGGAGGCCCGTGAGCGCGTCGTGGTCGCGCTGACCGGCGGCCCGGAGGGGGACACGCTGATCCGGCGGGCCGCCCGCATCGCGGCCAGGTCCAAGGGCGCCGACCTGTTGGCCGTCCACGTCACCCTCTCCGACGGGCTGGGCGGTGCCGACCCGGCCCGCCTGGCCCGCCAGCGCGCGCTGGTGGAGAACCTGGGCGGCACCTACCACCAGGTGGTGGGGGAGAACGTGCCGCGCGCCCTGCTGGACTTCGCCGGCGGGGTGAACGCCACCCAGCTCGTGCTGGGCGCGTCCCGCAGAGGCAGGTTCGCCCACCTGTTCTCCCGGGGTGTCGGGCTGACCGCCACCGCGCTGTCCGGCGCCATCGACGTCCACATGATCCCCCACGCCGAGGCGGGCAAGGGCGCGCGGCGCATCCGGCCGAGGGCCGCGCTGACCCGTACGCGCAGGCGCGCGGGCTGGGCGATGGCGCTGCTGGGCATTCCGGTGCTCACCGCCGCGCTGGTCCCGTTCAGAGCCGATCTGACGTTGCCCAGCGGGATCCTGCTGTTCCTGCTCATGGTCATCGGCGTGGCCCTCATCGGGGGCATGTGGCCGGCCGTCACCGCCGCCGTGGCCGGATTCCTGCTGCTCAACTACTACTTCACCCCGCCGTTCGACCGGTTCACCGTCTCCGACCCGCACAACCTGCTCGCGCTGAGCGTCTACGTGCTGGTGGCCGTCATGGTGAGCGCGGTCGTGGACCTGGCGGCCCGCCGTACCAGGGAGGCCGCGCGGGCGGGCGCGGACGCCGAGGTGCTGTCCACCCTGGCCGGCCACGTGCTGCGCGGCGAGTCGGCGCTGCCGTCCCTGCTGGCGCGGCTGCGCGAGACCTTCACCCTGACCTCGGTCACGCTGCTGGAACGGATCGGCGAGCCGGCTCCGGACGACCAGTCGGACCCCGAGGCGTGGCGGATCGCGGCGACCTCCGGAGGGCCGCCCTGCACCTGCCCGGCAGCCGCCGACGCCGACGTGGTGATCGACGAGCGACTGGTGCTCGCGGTACGGGGCAGGCTGCTGGAGGCCTCCGACCGGCGCGTGCTGGAGGCGTTCGCCGCCGAGGCGGCCGTGGCGCTGCGCCAGGAGCGCCTGCGCCGGGAGGCCGACCTCGCCGGGCCGCTGGCCGAGACCGACAGGATGCGCACCGCCCTGCTCGCCGCCGTCAGCCACGACCTGCGCACCCCGCTGGCCTCGGCCAGACTCGCCGTGGAGAGCCTGCGCGGCACCGAGATCGAATGGAGCGCCGAGGACCGCGAGGAACTGCTGGCCACCGCCGACGAATCCCTGCTCAAACTCGACCGGCTGGTCGCCAACCTGCTCGACATGAGCCGCCTGCAGGCCGGCGTGCTCGGCCTGACCCTGCAACCGGTCGCGCTCGAAGAGGTCATCCCGCGCTCGATCGACGACCTCGGCCCGCTCCGCGACCGCGTCGAGGGCGAGGTGTCGGTGGACCTCCCCGAGGTCGTCGCCGACTCCGCGCTGCTGGAACGGATCCTGGTCAACGTCATGTCCAACGCCGTGCGCTACAGCCCGGCCGGCAAGAAGGTCCTCATCACCGCGAGCCGGCACGGCGACCACGTCGAGATCCGCGTCGTCGACCGCGGCCCCGGCATCCCCGCCGAGGCGCACGACCGCGTCTTCCTGCCCTTCCAGCGGCTCGGCGACCGCGACAACCACACCGGGGTCGGCCTCGGCCTGGCG
>NZ_FOQY01000018.1 GCF_900113865.1 Streptosporangium canum
TCCGGTACGGCCCGGCGCGCGAGGTCCCGGTCGAGGTGCGCGGCGCCGGCCAGGCCAGCCGCCAGGTCAACAACTTCTGCGCCCCGGACGCCTTCGACTGCGACAAGCTCGTCGCGGTCGAGGTGCTCACCCCCGGCGGCAACTGGTCGTCCTACCCGCCGCACAAGCACGACACCGCCTCCGAGCGCGAAGCCGTACTGGAGGAGATCTACTACTTCGAGGGCGGCCCCGGCTACCAGCGGGTCTACGGCACCCACGACACGCTGGCCGAGGTGTCGGGCGGAGACGTGGTGCTGGTCCCGCACGGCTACCACGGCCCGTCGATGGCGGCCCCCGGCTACGACCTGTACTACCTCAACGTGCTGGCCGGGCCCGCCCCCCAGCGGTCCATGGCCTTCTGCGACGACCCCCGGCACGCCTGGGTCCGCTCCTCCTGGGCGGAGCAGGCGGTCGACCCCCGGCTCCCCATGACGAAGGCGTGGCGTTGACCTCCTCCCGGGACCGAAGCCCCGGCTCTCCGCGCCGGAGGTGTCCGGCCGGTGCTCGGCACGCCCGACGCGGCGCCCCGGCCGGCCGGCGTGCCGCAGGCGCGGCGGGCCCGTCTCCCCGGCGGGCGGACCCGGCGCCCCCTACCTCTGCGCGGTGAGTTCCGGATCCGGCTGGAAGCCCCTGGCCAGCGGCACGATCAGGGCCACCACGACGGCGGCGGGCACGAACGCCATCCGCGCGTCCACGGTGTCGTTGACGGTGCCGACCACGGCCGCGCCGACGAGGAAGCCGACGTAGTTGAACATGTTGACGCGCGCGATCGCCGTCTCGGCCCCGGCGCCGAGACGGCCGGCCGCCGAGAACGACTGCGGCGCGATGATCGACAGGCCGATGCCGACCAGGCCGAACGACAGGACGGCCACCAGGACGCCGGGGGCGGCGACGACGCCGAGCGTGCCCACGACCGCGATCACCGCGCCCACGCGGACGACCGGGGCCGGGCCGTACCTGCGCACGGCGAAGTCCCCGGGAACCCGGGCGAGGAGCATGGCCGCCTGGTAGACGAGGTAGGCGAAGGGCACCAGCCAGCCGCTCGCCGACAGCGCGCTCTCCATGTAGACGGTGCCGTAGTTGGAGACCGCCGCGTCGCCGACGTAGAGGAACGCCATCGCCAGGCAGAGCGGGATGATCGGCCGCCACGGCACCCTGGCCGCCGGCCGCGCGTCCCGCGCCGTCGCCCGCTCCCCCTCCCGGTCGTAGAGCCGGGGAAGCATGATCGCTGAGATCGCGGCACCGATGGCCACCGGGATGGAGAACGACCAGCCCAGGTCCGTCCCGAGCGCGGTGAAGGCGGAGTTGAACCCGGCGCCCAGCATCGAGCCGACGCTCCACACGGCGTGGAAACCGGTCAGCACGCTCATGCCGTAGCGGCGCTCGACCGCGACGGCCTGCATGTTCATCGCCGCGTCCACCGCCCCGACGAACAGGCCGAACACGGCGCTGAGCGCGTACAGCCCGGCGAGCCCGCTGTTCCATCCGGACAGGGCCACGACGGCGCAGACGCCCAGCTGGGAGATCCGCAGGACCGGGCCGCTGCCGTACCTCGCGGCCAGGGGGGCGGCCACGACGCTCCCGACGCCGGCGATCACCGGCACGAGCAGCAGGACGAGGGTGAGGTCGCCGTCGCTCAGCCCGAACCTGTGCTGCAGGTCGATCACATGGGTGAGCAGGGTGGCGAAACAGAGACCCTGGACGAAGAAGGCGGCCCAGGTCGCCACTCGTGCTTGTCTGTCGCGTGGGGTCGGCACTACGACCTCCGGAGAACATGAGGGGGGTTCAAGTTCTCGTCAGGGTAGGGGCGCCGTCTCCGCCGGTCAATGGCCGGTCACCCGGGTCCGCGCGTTAGGGTGCTCGTGTGAGGGCGGGAGCTGACCGGCGCAGGGGTTATCCGGCCGGGGAGGCGCGGAGGGAGCGCATCCTGGCCGTCGCGCTGCAGGAGTTCGCCGAGAACGGCTACCGGGGAGCCTCCCTCGCCCGCGTCGCCGAGCGGGCCGAGCTCTCCCAGGCCGGGCTGCTCCACCACTTCGGGAGCAAGGAACGCCTGCTGATCGCGGTCCTCGACCACCGCGACGAGCTCGACCTGCGCCGCTACGACCTCGGCGGCGTGCGCACCGGGGCCGCCGCGCTCGGCGTCCTGGCCGACGTGGTCGAGTACAACTCGCGCGTCCCAGGGCTCGTCCAGCTCTTCACAGTGATCGCCGGTGAGGCGGTCACCGCCGGCCACCCCGGCCACGACTGGGCCCGCCGCCGCTACCGGCGGCTCCGCGGCGAGGTGACCCGGGCGCTGGGCAGAGCGGTGGAGTCCGGCGAGTTCCGCGCGGGCATCGACCCCGAGGCCCACGCCGACCGGCTGATCGCCATGATGGACGGCCTGCAGAACCAGTGGCTCCTGGACCCCGACCGGGTCGACATGGCGGCCGTCTTCCGCGGCTATGTCGACGACCTCGTCATGCTGCTACGGCCCTGAGAGCGATTATCGTCGAAGGGTGGACAGTTTCCCGCCCCCGTCGACCCGCAACTCCGCGCGCCCCCCGCGCCCCGGCGAACTGCGTGCCGGAGACGCCGACCGGGACCGGGTGGCCACCGTGCTGAGCGACGCGCTCGCCGACGGCCGTCTGGACCACGGCGAGCACGAGGAACGGCTCCAGGCGCTCTACCGGGCCCGCACGCTGGGCGAGCTCGCCGCGCTGACCGCCGACCTGCTCCCGCCGGAGGCCCAGCCGCTGCGGACCGACGACGGCCCGGTGATGGCCTTCTTCGGCTCGCAGGAGCGCTCGGGCCGCTGGGTGGTGCCCACCCGCTTCTCCGCCACCGCGATCTGCGCCAACGTCACGCTCGACCTGCGCGAAGCGCTGCTCCAGTCCGGCCACGTGACCCTTCAGGTCACGGTGATGGCCGCGACCCTCACGCTGATCGTCCCGGAGGGCGTCCGGATCGAGATGCCCGCCTCCGCCATCATGGGAGGCAAGAAGAACCAGGTCCCGCCCTCGCCCGACGGCCCGCTCATCGAGATCACCGGGCTCGTCACCCTGGGCAGCATCGTCGCCAAGTCGCCCAAGCGTCCCCGCCGGCCGTGGTTCCGCCGCTGAACCGCGGCACCACGGGCGGCGCCGGACGGCTCAGCTCGCGTTGTCGAAGTTGATCGCGCTGTAGGCGCGCAGCTTCCAGAGCTGGTGCTCGCTCTCGATCTTGCGGATCGTGCCGGAACGGCCCCGCATGACCAGGGAGCTGGTGACGGCGTGGCCGCCGCGGTAGCGGACGCCCTGCATCAGCTCGCCGTCGGTGATCCCGCTGGCCGCGAAGAACACGTCGTCGGAGCGGACCAGGTCGTCGGTGCTCAGCGTGGCGTCCAGGTCGAGGCCGGCGTCCAGCGCCCGGCGGCGCTCGGCGTCGTCCTGCGGCCAGAGCCTGCCCTGGATGACGCCGCCCAGGCACTTGAGCGCGCAGGCGGCGATGATGCCCTCGGGCGTGCCGCCGATGCCGAGCATCAGGTCGACGCCGGTGCCCGCGCGGGCGGCCATGATCGCTCCGGCCACGTCGCCGTCGGTGATGAGCTTGATCCGCGCGCCGGCCTCGCGGATCTCCCTGATGATCTTCTCGTGCCGGGGCCGGTCGAGGATGACCACGGTCACGTCCGAGGGCTCGCCCCCCTTGGCGCGCGCCACCGCGGAGATGTTGTCGGCCACCGGAGCGTTGATGTCCACCGAACCGGCGGCCTCGGGACCGGTGACCAGCTTGTCCATGTAGAAGACGGCCGACGGGTCGTACATCGAGCCGCGCTCGCTGACCGCGATGACCGAGATCCCGTTGGGCATGCCGAGCGCGGTGAGCCGGGTGCCGTCGATCGGGTCCACGGCCACGTCGCACTCGGCGCCGCTGCCGTCCCCGACATGCTCGCCGTTGTAGAGCATCGGCGCGTTGTCCTTCTCACCCTCGCCGATCACCACCACGCCGTTCATCGAGACCGTGTTGATCAGCTGGCGCATCGCGTTCACCGCGGCGCCGTCGGCGCCGTTCTTGTCGCCGCGCCCGACCCAGCGGGCCGCGGCCATCGCCGCCGCCTCGGTGACCCTGACCAGTTCGAGGGCGAGGTTGCGATCAGGTGCGTGTGCGCCCGTGGCGAGCGCGGCAGGTACGGACGTCTGATCGGACATGGCGAGGAGCCCCTCTCGTGGATTACTGCAACGATCGTAGTTGCACCCTTCTTGCCGGATGGCGCGGGATAATGTGTGCACACCATGAGTAGCGACACGGAACGGCTGGTGACAGGCGTGACTGCACGGACCTCCGAGCGTGGTGCCGCCACGCGCGTCGCACTTCTCACAGCGGCCAGGGAGATCTTCGTCACAAGCGGCTTCGCGGAGGCCGGTGTCACCGAGGTGGTCTCCCGCGCCGGGGCGAGCGTCGGCAGCCTCTACCACCACTTCTCCGGCAAGGCCGACCTCTACCTGACGCTCTTCGAGGACTTCCAGACCCGGCAGACCCAGCGGACCAAGCAGGCGGTCCAGGAGGCCCGCGCCGAGGGCGAGACCGACCCGATGCGGCTGTTCATCGCCGGCGCACGCGCCTACCTGGAGGGCTGCCTGGCCGAGCGCGAGCTCGCCGCGCTCTTCCTGCGCGGCGACGGGCCGCCCGGGTTCGAGGTCATCATGCGCGACCGGCTCCGTCAGTGGGCCAAGCGCAACGCCGCCCTGTTCGAGGGCGACGAGGGCGCGCTGGTCGTGGTCCTCACCGGCGCGCTCGCCGCCGCCGTCTCCGAGGTCGCCCTGTCCGAGGACGAAGACGCCTCCCGCGTCCTCGCCGAGGGCGTGCTGGACATCATCGGCCAGATCAGACGCCCCTGAGGCCGGACCGCGCCCCCGAGCGGCTAGTCTCGACAGTCGTGGAACGGTTCACTCAGGGTTTCTACGGCTACGCGGTCGCGATGCTGGTCTGCCTCGCCGGCGTCGGCGTCTTCCTGCTGGTCACGCCGCAGAGCAGGACCGAGCACCTCCCCAAGGTCGACTTCTCGATCGACGTGGCCAACATGCGCCGGGACGCGCCCTACGAGGTGTGGTCGCCGGAGCCGGCGCCCGCCGGCTGGGTCCCGACGAGCTCACGGATGACCAAGGAGAAGGGCGCGGTGACCTGGAAGCTCGGCTTCGCCACCGCCAAGCGCCCCGAAGCCGCTACGCGCTCCCACGCGATGCTCGTCCAGAGCGACGAGAAACCGGCGGCCGAGTTCGCCAACCGGATGGCCAACACCAGCGAGGTCACCGGCAGCGTCCAGATCAACGGCGAGACCTGGGAGCAACGCCTCCGCAAGGACAAGGACCAGCGCTCCCTCGTCCGGCTCCTGCCCGACGTCACGGTCGTCGTCACCGGCACCGCCCCGTGGGAGGAGCTGTCCGCCCTGGCCGGATCCCTCAAGCAGCAGGTGAAAGCCGCCTCTTAGCCGGAAGACGGCCGCCCTCCAGACGCTCCTGCGGCCCGTCAAGCGGGAGTCGCCTCCTGACACGGCCCGGCGGATCGGCGGGATCGGCGGGCGAGAGCGGCCCGCCGGCCGCGGTCCGGCCGGTCAGAAGGGCGCGTCCCCGGCGGGGTCGGGCTGCCGGCGCTGCGCCATGGCGGCGGCGAGCTTCACCCGGGCGCCCTGGAGCCACTCCTCGCACAGCGCCGCCAGCCTCTCGCCGCGCTCCCACAGCTCGATCGACTGCTCCAGCGTGAGACCGCCCGCCTCCAGACGGCGGACCACCTCGGTCAGCTCCTCGCGTGCCTGCTCATACGACGGTGTCTTCTCATCGGCCACATCCACCACCCTAGAGGGCGCCACCGGGGAACGCTCCGGACCACGGACCTGGGAAACTACCTGGATGAGTGTCCGCGCCGCGATCCACGACGACATCCCCGAGCTGCTCCGCCTGCGTGAGATCCTGGCCGACCGGATGGCCCAGGACGGCAGCTACCCGGTCGACGGCGACTGGCGGCGGGCCTACGCCGACAGCCTCACGGAGCGGCTGGGCAGCGACGACACGGCCGTCTACGTGGTGGACGCCCCCAGCGGGGGGCTGGTCGCCTGCGGGATGGGCCTCATCTTCGAGCGCTTCCCCGGCCCCAGCCTCCCCGACGGCCGCTACGGCTACATCCAGGGCATGACCACCGACCCCGGCCACCGGCGCCGGGGACACAGCCGCGCGATCATGTCCAGGCTCATGGAGTGGTATCGCGGCAGCAGGATCCAGCGCGTGGACCTGCACGCCACGTCGGACGGCGAGCCGCTCTACCGCGAGTTCGGCTTCGTCGACGACGGCCACCACTACCCCTCGCTCACCTGGCGGGATCCCTCCTGACCGTCACCCGGTCGTCGGGGAACCGGATCGTCAGCTCGTCGCCGGGGGCGACGTCGGCCGCCCGCCGTACGACGTCGCCCGTGGGGCGCTGCACGATCGCGTAACCGCGCTCCAGGGTGGCGGCGGGGGACAGGGACACCAGGCGGGCCCGCAGGTGCTCCAGGGAGTCCTGGGCGCGGTCCAGGGAGCCGGTCAGCGAGCGCCTCGCCCGGTCCCTGAGCTGCTCGGCCTGCTCGGCCCTGCGCTCGATCTCACGGACCGGGTCTGCCAGCGAGGGGCGGGAGCGGACCGCGGCCAGCCAGGCCGTCTCACGCTCCAGCCACCCGCCCGCCACCCGCCGGCCCCGATCACGGAGCTGGCGGATGAGCGTGAGCTGCTCGCCGACGTCCGGCACGATCTTCTTGGCGGCGTCCGTGGGGGTGGAGGCCCGTACGTCGGCGACCAGGTCGAGCAGCGGATTGTCCTGCTCGTGGCCGATCGCGCTGACCACCGGGGTCCGGCACGCGGCCACCGCCCGGACCAGCGCCTCGTCGGAGAAGGGCAGCAGGTCCTCCATCGACCCGCCGCCCCGCGCGATCACGATGACGTCGACCTCGCCGTCCGCGTCGAACTTCCGCAGAGCCTCGCCGACCTCGGTGACCGCGTACGGCCCCTGCACGGCCACCGGCTCGACCTTGAACCGCACCGCGGGCCAGCGCCGCCGCGAGTTCTCCAGCACGTCGCGCTCGGCGGCCGAGTCACGGCCGCAGATCAGCCCGATCGTGCCGGGCAGGAACGGCAGCCGCCGCTTGCGGTCGACTCCGAAGAGCCCCTCGGCGGCGAGCACCTGGCGCAGCCGTTCCAGCCGGGCCAGCAGCTCGCCGACGCCGACCGGCCGCATCTCCAGCGCGGTGAACGCGAATGAGCCCTTGTTGACCCAGAAGTCCGGCTTCAGATGCATGACGACCCGGGCGCCGTCCACCGGCCGGGGGACGGTCGCCTCGTAGACGCCACGGGGGCAGGTGACCCGGGCGGACACGTTGGCCACGGGATCACGCAACGTCAGGAACACCGTGCCGCCGCGAGCGGTCAGCTCGGTGATCTGCCCCTCCACCCAGACGGTGCCGAGCTTGCCGATCCAGCCGCCGACCATCTGCAGCACCGTGCGGACGGGGAGCGGCTGTTCCGGTGTGGTCTTGGAACTCATGGCCGGGAGCCTACGCGCCGGCTGCCGCTATTCCGCCGCTTCCAGCTTGGCCAGCCGGTTCTCGTACATCCGCACGACCTCCGCGCGGACGGTGGTGGCCCGCTCGTAGGCGAGGAACTCCCGGATCTGCTCGGCCGTCTTGCCGCGCATCCGGGCACGCAGGGACGCGACCGTCAGCTGTCCGTAGCCGGGCATCGGCTCGGCGGGTACGGTGACCGCCTCGACCGGCTCGGCCACCGGAGTGGCGACCTTGGTCTCGGTGACCTCGACCAGCGCGGCGTCAGCCGCCTGGGGCTTGGCGGTCTTGACCTCGGTGACCTCGATCCCCACCGCCGCGGGCGCGGGAATCCCGGTCTCAGCGGCCTCGGCCTCGGCGGCCTTGGCGGCCTTGGTGGTCCTCGCGGCCTTGGCCGGCTCGCTCCCGGTCGGCTTGGTGGCCTCGGCGGGCTTGGTCTCGGTTGCCTCGGCGGCGGGCTTGGTCTCCGGCTTGGTGGTCTCGGCGGCCTTGGCCTCGGCCGTCTCGGCTGCGGCGGGCTTGGTCTCGGGGAGCTTGGTCTCGGTCGGCCTGGTCTCCGGCTTGGTGGTCTCGGCGGGCTTGGTCTCAGCGACCTCGGTCTCGGTTGCCTCGGCGGGCTTGGTCTCAGCGACCTCGGTCTCGGCGGTCTTGGCGGGCTCGCTCCCGGTCGGCTTGGCCTCGGGCGCGGCGGGCGCGGGGCCGGTGGCGGCCTTCGGCTTGGCGGGGGTGAAGATGACCGGCTCGGGGCGGGGCTTGGCGCCGTTGGCCTCGGACCTGTCCTCCTTGGGGGAGGCGCTCTCCGGGCGCGGGGCGAAGATGACCGGCTCGCGCCGGGCCGGCTTCTCGGCGACCTTCTCCTCCGCCTTCTCGTCCTTGGCGAGCTCGTCGGCGGTCTTCGGGTGGGTCTCCTCGGTGTCGGCGTCCTGCCCGGCGATGCGCTTGATCGTGGTCCGCATGCGGTCACCGAGCAGCAGGGCCTGACCGACCCCGCTCAGCGCGGACTGCAGCACGTAGAGCGGCAGATCCTTCGCCTTCTCTTTGAACCCCTCGCGGCTGGAAAGCGCCTCGCGGACATTTCTGGTGACATTGCGGACGATGTCGGGGACTGCCATGTCGTCTCCCTGGGAGGTCTGTTTAGGCGTCTAGTCTCGCAAGACTGTGCCGTATGAGGTCATAGGACGCGTGGGCGGCCCAGCGGACACTCCACGTAGCATAAGAACATGACTTCAAAGACCCCCGCGACCCGACGCGTACTTGTGGCTAGGCCCCGTGGCTACTGCGCGGGGGTCGATCGAGCGGTCCAAGCCGTGGAGAAGGCCCTGGAGCAGTACGGCGCGCCGATCTACGTCCGCAAGCAGATCGTCCACAACACCCATGTGGTCAGGACCCTTGAGGCGCGTGGAGCGATCTTCGTCGAGGAGACCGAGGAGGTCCCCGAAGGCGCCATCGTGGTCTTCTCCGCCCACGGAGTCTCCCCGGCAGTCCACCAGGAGGCAGCCCAGCGCGGCCTCAGGACGATCGACGCCACCTGCCCGCTGGTGACCAAGGTGCACAACGAGGCCAAGCGCTTCGCCTCCCAGGACTACGACATCCTGCTCATCGGCCACGAGGGCCACGAGGAGGTCGAGGGCACCGCGGGCGAGGCGCCCGACCACATCCAGCTCGTCGACGGCCTCGACTCGGTCGCCGCCGTCCAGGTGAAGGACCCCAGCCGGCTGGTGTGGCTGTCGCAGACCACACTGTCGGTGGACGAGACGGTCGAGACGGTCACCCGGCTCAAGGAGCGCTTCCCGAACCTCATCGATCCGCCGAGCGACGACATCTGCTACGCCACCCAGAACCGCCAGGTCGCGGTGAAGGAGATCGCCGCCCAGGCCCAGCTCGTCATCGTCGTCGGCTCGGAGAACTCCTCCAACTCCAAGCGACTGGTCGAGGTCGCCGTCGACCACGGGGCCGACGCCTCCTACCTGGTCGACGACGCCTCGCTCATCAAGGACGAGTGGCTCGACGGGGTCACCACGGTCGGCGTGACGAGCGGCGCCTCGGTCCCCGACGAGCTCGTCTCCGAGGTGCTGGCCCGCCTCGCCGCGCACGGCTTCGACGATGTCGAAGAGGTCGAGTCGGTCGAGGAGAACGTCCGTTTCGCCCTCCCGCACGAGCTCCGCAAGGACCTGCGCGCCACCGTCTGACCCGACCCTGGCCGTACGGCGGCGCCGGCCGCCGCCGTACGGTGACGCCCCGCCGCCGGCCGGGTCGCTACCGGCCGGCCCCTACTGGCCCTCGCGGGGCGTGCCGTACACCTTGGGCTCGAAGTAGCCCTCGGGCTCGGGGGCGTAGCCGACGCTGTCACCACTTCTCGGGCGGGGGATGTCGGGGCCGGCGGCCCGCAGCTCCTCGCGCAGGTCGCGGACGCACTGGGCCAGGCCGCGGCGCCAGGCGACGAGCAGGACCAGCAGCGAGCCGCCGAACAGCCACGGCGCGCCGGCCGACAGCTTGGTCAGCATGCCCAGGCCGAGGGCCTGGACCGGCGAGGTCGCGCCCAGCGCCCGGACGGCCTCGGCGATCAGTGTGGCCGCAAAGAAGACCAGCGGCGGGGACACCACCAGCGAGAGCAGGTCCCGCCGGTTCACCAGCGCCACCGCGGCCCCGCAGCCGGCCACGAACATCAGGCCGACCAGCGCCGGCAGCCCGAGCAGAGCCTGCAGAAGACTGCCCAGCAGCGTGAACACCAGCACGGACGCCACCGCGCCCCGGGCGGTCAGCCGGATGCCGGTGCTCCGCTTCTGCTCACTCATATGATCACCCCGCCAAGCGCCTGCCCGTCGCGTCGCTCGTCCACCAGTCGTCCCCCTCGACCTCGGCCCCTCATCGCCAGCCCTCTCCGCTCCGCCTCCAGTGTCCGGCCGGCGGCGTCTTCAGGGAACAGCTTCTAGGGCAGGTCGTTCGTCAACTTACCGTTCAGGCGGGAGATGAGAGGCGAGCTTGGCTCCTCTTCCCCCAGCAGTTCGGGCGAGGTCAGCGTGCGCGGCAGGTCCTCGACCGTCGCGGGCGCGTCCAGTTCGGCGTCGACCAGCCCCAGGTCGTTCAGCTTGCGCGCGCTCACCAGCACCCGTGTCTCCAGGGAGCCGACCGTCCGGTTGTAGGACTCCACCGCCCTGCCCAGTGACCGGCCCATCGCCTCCATGTTCCGTCCCATGGTGCCCAGCCGTTCGTAGAGTTCCTTGCCCAGCTCGAAGACCGCCCGCGCGTTCTCGCTGAGCGCGGCCTGCTGCCAGGCGTACTGCGCGGTGCGGAGCATGGTGATCAACGTGGTGGGCGTGGCGATGTGGATCCGCCGCCGCATGGCGTACTCCAGCAGGGCGGGGTCGCGCTCCAGGGCCGGGGCGAGGAAGGCCTCACCCGGGATGAACAGCACCATGAACTCCGGCGCCGGGCTGAACGCCTGCCAGTAGGCCTTGGAGGCGAGCCGGTCCACGTGCTCGCGCACGTGCCGGGCGTGGGAGTCGAGCCGGGCCGACTGGTGGTCGGGATCGCCGGACTCGGCGGCCTCCAGATAGGCGGCCAGGGAGACCTTGGAGTCGACCACGATGTTCTTGCCGCCGGCCAGCCGTACGACCATGTCGGGCCGGAGCACGCCGTCGGGGGTGGTGACGCTCGCCTGCTCGTCGAAGTCGCAGTAGCGCTGCATCCCGGCGATCTCGGCGACCCTGCGGAGCTGGAGCTCCCCCCACCGGCCTCTGGCCTCCGGGCGCTGCAGGGCGCGCACCAGCGCGGTCGTCTGGACGCGGAGCTGGTCGTTGCTCTCGCGGACGACGTCGATGTGCTTGGCCAGCTCGGCGTGGGCGGCCCGCTGGCCCGACTGGGTGTCGCGCAGCTGCGTCTCGACGCGGGCCAGGGTGTCCTTCAACGGCTCGATCAGGTGCTCGACGGCCTGCTTGCGCTGCTCCAGCTCCCCGGCGGCCTCGGCCCGGCTGGAGGCCAGCCGGGTCTCGGCCAGCTCCAGGAACCGCAGGTTGTTGACGTCGAGCGCGCGGGCGGACAGGGCCTGGAACCGCTCGGCGAGCTGTCCCTCGACGTAGGCGACCTTCTCCTCGGCGACTTTGGCCCGGGCTTCGGCCTCGGCCAGACGGGCCCCGGCATCCGCCGCCCCCGAGGAGGCACGCGCCCGGCCCAGCAGGAATCCGATCGCGAGGCCCGCGGCGAGTCCCACGGCGAGCTGGAAAGCGAGTGCCATGACATCCACCCCGGAATGATCGCAGGCCCGGCGGCTCCTGGCTTCCCGACACGCCTTCGGTCCCGGCCCTCGCGTCCCTTTCGCACCGTCCCGCCCCCTCACTCGACGTTCTCGTACGGGCGCGGAGGGTGGGATCCGTCGGCCGCGCGCTGCCCGCGCCCGGACGGAGAAGGCCGCCCGGACCGGGGCGCGGAGGGCGCTGTCCGGCGGGTCCGGACCGCTGTCCGAGGGCTGTGAGCGCGATGTCCACCGGCCTGTGACCTGTCTACGGCGGGTAGCACTGGGTGATTCGCCGTAAACTCGGCTGACGTGAGCTTGAGCATCGGCATCGTCGGATTGCCCAACGTCGGCAAGTCAACGCTTTTCAACGCGCTGACGAAGACCGCCAACGCCCTGGCGGCGAACTATCCGTTCGCCACCATCGAGCCCAACGTGGGCATCGTCGGCGTTCCCGACCCGCGTCTGGAGAAGCTGGCCGAGATCTTCGGTTCCGCGAAGATCCTGCCCGCGAAGGTCGAGTTCGTCGACATCGCCGGACTGGTCCGCGGCGCCTCGGAGGGGCAGGGGCGGGGTAACCAGTTCCTCGCCAACATCCGCGAGACCGACGCCATCTGCCAGGTCATCCGGGTCTTCAACGACCCCGACGTGACCCACGTGGACGGTGGCGTCGCCCCCGAGCGCGACATCGAGACGATCAACACCGAGCTGATCCTCGCCGATCTGCAGACCCTGGAGAAGGCGATCCCCCGCCTCCAGAAGGAGTCCAGGACCAACAAGGACCGCAAGGCCACGCTGGAGGCGGCCGAGGCCGCGGTCAAGCTCCTCGACGGCGGCACCACCCTGTACGCCGGGGCCAAGGGGGCCGGGATCGATGTGGCCGACCTGCGCGAGCTGCACCTGCTGACCGCCAAGCCGTTCCTCTACGCGTTCAACCTCGACGCCGACGAGCTGACGGACGAGGACCTGCGGGCCCGGCTGGCGGCGATCGTCGCGCCCGCCGAGGCCGTCTTCCTGGACGCCAAGATCGAGTCCGAGCTCGTCGAGCTCCCCGACGACGAGGCGCTGGAGCTGCTGCAGTCCGTCGGCCAGGAGGAGTCCGGCCTGTCGCAGCTCGCCCGGGTCGGGTTCGAGACCCTCGGCCTGCAGACCTACCTGACCGCCGGCCCCAAGGAGACCCGGGCCTGGACGATCCGTAAGAACGCCACGGCTCCCGAGGCGGCCGGGGTCATCCACACCGACTTCCAGCGGGGTTTCATCAAGGCGGAGATCGTCTCCTTCGACGAGCTGGTGGAGGCGGGCTCCATCGCCGCCGCCCGCCAGGCGGGCAAGGCCCGGATCGAGGGCAAGGACTACGTGATGCGCGACGGCGACGTCGTGGAGTTCCGCTTCAACGTCTGACGTCTCACCGCGAGCGAACGGGCCCGGTCCTCGGACCGGGCCCGTTCTCGCATGTGGTGACGCTGCGTGACGTATTCCAGATGAATGCGCAGGTCGCGATACTCTCCCTGCCGTTTGGACAGCAATGCGTGGCGTTTGGGTAATCGGGTTACCTGTTGACCAGGCATAACACGTTTTCTTGGCGATGTGGGCAGGTAACGGGTTCTGGCAGGTTCCAGACCGGGTTTGCTCAGTCGCGAGGATGCCTGCAGCATAGGCGTGGCTTTCCTGGAACAATCGGCGAGGCGGTTAGAGTAAGTGCTTGACCATGGTTAACGGGGTCGGGAGTAATACGACACCGCGCCAACCGGGGGATGGGCGCGAGCGGAGGCAAGATGGCTCGAAGGGCAACGGTCCAGCGTGATCCTCGGATCGCTGGCGACCCTGAGCCGTCGGCGTACCCGGAGGCGTCCTACGACCCCGATCTCACCGGCGCTCCGGCGCGCGGGCGGGGTGCGCCGGTCCGGAGCCGATGGTCCGGCGGAGGCGGACGCTGGCTGATATGGACCGGCAGGGCGGTGCTCTGGGCGTTAATAGTGGTCATCGTGGTGAACGGGGTCCGTGCACCTTTTGAGCGTTTCACCCGGCAGAACACCGCAGGCGGGTCCGCCCCCGTTTCGGCGGACAGCGAATTCCCGGTCAGCCGGGCGACCTCTTTCGCCAGCCAGTTCGCCGCCGTCTATCTGAATTTCGAGGCCGTCCGTTCCCAGGAAAGGGCCGCGCGGCTCGCGCCCTACCTGCCCGACGGCGCCCCGCCGCAGTTCGGCTGGGACGGGCTCGGCCGGATGGCCGCCGGCGCGGTGCAGCCGTACGGCACGGAGATCGTCGACAGGGAGAACGCCGTCGTGACCCTGGCGTTCCAGTCGGGCAGCCGCCGCCAGCTCCTGTCCGTGCCCGTGTTCCACGACGGCGAGACCGACAGGTTCGTGGTCTCCGGCCGGCCGGGGATCCTCCCCGCGCCGACGCCGGCGAATCTGCCCCAGGTGCCCGCCGGGGAGAGTGACGAGGCCGCGGAGACCGAGCTCCGCACCCCGCTGGCCGATTTCTTCAAGGCCTACGCCGCGAGCGACAACGCCTCCCTGCAGCGCTACGCCGCCGCCGGGGTCACCCTGGAGGGGTTCGGCGGCGCGTTCACCTTCGTGGAGCTCAAGAACCTCGACGTCCCCCTCGTCGGCGGCGCCACCCGCGACGTCACCGCCACGGTCGTGTGGGGCGTGCCCTCAGGCGCGTCGCCCTCCGCCGAGCCCACCCCCTCCGATCCCGGGGACATGAGCGGGAAGCTGGAGCAGGCCTACCTGCTCACCGTGGTCAAACAGGGCGACAAGTGGTTCGTCAAGGACATCCGAGGCGCGAAACGGTCTGTGGGGTAACACATGATCGAATGGTGCCGGGCCGCAGTGAACAGACCCCCCCTGATCAGCGAGTCGGCGGTGGACGGATCCGGACATGCGTGTCGCGGGCACGTGGCCGCCCGGCAAGCACGATCATGAGCACGGAGGACGAGAAGTGATCCTGAAGACCATCCTGCTGAGCGCGATAGAGCTCGCTCAGCCGACCTCTCCTCCGGCGGGTGTCAACACCGAGGGCCTGGCCGACTTCCTCCGCAAATTCTTCGCCCCGCTCTTCCTCGTCGTCGTCTCCGTCGTCGCGCTCTTCTTCCTCTTCACCCGTGAGATCACCAGGTTCGTGCAGTTCATCATCCTCGCCGTGGCCATCGGAGTGATCTTCTACGTGCCCAACATCATCGAGGTGACGGCCAAGGCGATCGCGGGCGCACTGGGCATCACGGGGGGTTGAGACCGCGCGTAGCGGTCAAAGAACGAGAGGCGGAAAGGAGGAGCGTGTGGACCTGCCCACGTATACCAATATCTGGCGGATTGAGAAGCGGCTCTACAAGCTGTACGACCTACGGCTGCCGATGCCGCTTCCGATTGTCTGGATCGGTGTGTTCGTGGGTGTGGTGGTGCCCTGGTCACTGCTGCTCTACCTGCTAGGTCTGCCTTTCGACGCGCCCTGGCATGTGGTGTACCTGGTGCCGCCGGGGATCGTCACCTGGCTCTCCACCCGGCCGGTGATCGAGAGCAAGAGGCTCACCGAGCTGCTCCAGTCACAGGCCCGCTACGTGGGTGAGCCGCGCACCTGGTGCCGGATGGCCCCCGCCTCCGAGCCTTCGGAGATCAGCCTGACCGGCCGGGTCTGGCAGGCCGCGCCCCAGCGGGAGGCGCCGGTCCGGGTCAAGGCCTCCCGCAGGGCCCGGCACGCCCAGTCGAAGCGCGCCGCCGCCCGCGAGGTCCGCCCCGCGGTGGCCGCCGCCGCGGCGGCCGCGGCAGCCGCTCCGGTCGCCCGCGAACGCACCGCCTGGGGTACGGCCGTGGCACCTCGCCGGGGCACCGCCCCGGCCCTCGGGCAGGCGGTGTCCGCCGAGGAGCCCGGAGCCGTCACATCCGCCGCGCGCGCGACCTCCGCTTCCGAGACGCACGCGCCCCCGGCCTCCGCGATACGCGCGACCTCCGCTGCCGCGGTGCCGGTCGAGGGGGTCTCCCTCGCCCCGCCTCCCGCGGCCTCCGCCGCGCTGGTCAAGGCGCAGGCCGACCCCGCGCCGGCCGCTTCGACCCCTACGACTTCTCCGGCCCCTGCCGCCGGGCAGGCCCCCGCCGGCCCGGCCGCCCCGCCCCAGCAGGCCCCGGCCGCCCCGGCCGAGCAGGCCCCGGCCGCTCCGATCGGCACCGAGGCGTTGCGGCGGCTGCGCAGGCTCGCCGCCTCGGCCGAGGCCGAGCGTGCCGTTGCGGTCCAGGCCGACCAGGGCAGGGCCCCGGCGGGCGCGGCGTCTTCGCCTCCGGCTCAGCCCGAGGTGACCGCTGAACCCGAGGCGACCGCTGAACCCGCCGAGCGTGCGGCGTCCGCCGAATCCGCGGCGTCCGCCGATCGTCTCGTGGCCGGTGAGCCCTCTGTGCCCGTTGCCGGGCCTCGTGAGTCGGCCGGGCGGCCTGAGGCCGTCCCCGGGTCGGTGGTGCCGCTTCCGCAGCGTCCCGCGGCCGTCGAGCGCGGTCCCGGGGCCGTCGAGCGGCCCGCTGCCGCCTCCGGGCCGGTGGTGCCGCTTCCGCAGCGTCCCGCTGCCGTCGAGCGGTCCGCTGCCGCCGCCGGATCCGGCGACTCCGCCGAACAGCCGCCCGCCGAACAGATGCCCGCCGATCCCCGGTTCGTCGGGCCCGCTCCGTCCCGGCGGCGTGCCGCCGAGCCGGAGGTGCAGGCGGACGAGGCGGCCGAGGGCCTGTGGGCCCGGCACCGCAAGGGGCAGCCGGCGCCGGCGGAGCAGTTCGCCGAGACGCAGAGGACGTGGCCGCAGGAGCGGCCCGGGGGGACGCCGGCGGGCGTCTCGATCCGGGCGGTCCCCGCGAGGACCGAGGCCAAGGCCGACCCGGTGATGCCCGCGGTGCCGGTGCCCAGGCCCGGTCAGGGCGAGGCCCGGGTGCGCCGGGTGGAGTCGGTCGTCGGCCGGGATTCCTCGGGGGGCTGGCGGCGGCTGGCCCAGGTGGTCATCGGGCCGGGCGCGGGCCGGATGGACGGGGCGGAGATCGACGAGGCACGGGCCAGGACGGTGTTCGGCGGCAGCCGCCGGGTGGTGGTGCTGGGCTGCACCGGCGGCGCCGGGCAGACCACGACGGCGCTCATGCTCGGTCACACTCTCGCCCGGTATCGCGAGGACCGGGTGCTCGCGGTCGACGCCAACATCGGCATCCACCCCCTGTCCAGCCGTATCCAGGGCGAATCGCCCGAGACGCTGAGCTCCCTGCTGGCCGGTCTCGACAACATCCACGGCTACCTGGGCATGCGCGCCTACACCAGCCGCTGCGCCTCCGGCCTCGAGGTCATCGCCGGTGACAGCGACTCCGGTGCCGAGCAGCGGCTCGCCGACCGCACGCTCTTCTCCGACCGGCGGCTCAGCCAGACCATGAACATGCTGGACCGCCACTACAAGCTGATCGTCATGGACCCGGCGGCGGCGCTGGCCGCCCGGGTGCTTCCCTACGCCGACCAGCTCGTCCTGGTCGTCCCGGCCAGCGAGGACGGGCCGGACGCGGTGGCCATGACCTACGAGTGGCTCGACGGACACGGCTGCGCGGACCTCCGACGTCGCGCGATCATGGTCGTCAACGGCGTGAGCCGCCGGAGCATGGGCGACGTGGAACAGGCCGAGGCGGTCGCGCGGGGCCGGTGCCGGGCGATCGTGCGGGTGCCCTGGGAGGACGAGCTGGCCCCCGGCCGGTCGGAGCGGGTGGAGCCGTCCCATCTACGGGCGCCGGGCCGCCGGGCGTATCTCGCGCTGGCCGGCGTCGTGGTGGCGGGCTTCGGAGCGGCGCAGACGGTTCGACCCAGCGAGGAGGAATTGGCCCAGTGATCCCCCGGGCGCGAGGAGACGTGGTGAACGGGCGTAACGAGGTGGGCGCGTGAGCGGGCGCGGCGGGCGAGCCGCCGGCCACGGGGACCCGGCCGCACAGCCGGCGAGGGAGGTCGTGTGAGCCGCGCCTCGCGGGCACGCAACCGGCTCGCCGTCCGATACTTCGACGACCGGATCCTGCTGACCGACTCGGCGGTCTGGGCCTACTTCCGGCTGCCGACCGTGAGCTACGAGTTCATCACCCCCGAGGAGCGGGAGGCGCTGGCCACCAACATCACGATCGCGCTGGCGGCGATCCGGATGCCGGACGCCGAGGTGCACCTGCGGGTGGCGCACCGCACCTATCCCGCGGCCGAGTGGGCGATGGCGCTGAACGCCACCTCCGACGAGGGCCCCGGCTGGCGCGACTACCTGGAGGAGATGTACCGGCACGTCTGGGCCAAGGACTTCTGGAGCAAGGAGGTCTACCTCGGCGTACGGCTCGGCCTGCGCGGCAGGCAGCTCGGCACCGGCGTCCTGTCCCAGCTCTTCGGCTTCTACCAGCGCAGCGAGAAGGTTCTGGGCATCGAGGACGACCACGTCCCCAAGACGGAGATCGCCAAGTGGTCCGAGCAGGCGGAGCGGCTGGGCCGGGCCCTGTCCGCGAGCGCTCTGTACGCCCGGCACGCCACCTCCACCGAGATCGCCTGGCTCTTCCAGCACGCCGCGACGGGCTCCCTCGGCGACCCGCCGCCCTCGGCCAGCCCCAAGCGGCGGTGGGGACAGGGCGAGATCGAGTCCCTCGTCGAGGGGCAGATCCACAACGGCAGGTCGCTGCTCCGGATCGAGCAGCCCCAGGGCGACTCCTACGTCGCGTACCTGTCCTTCGCCCGGTTCCCGGATCTGATGCCCTTCCCCGACGGCGAGCCGTGGATGCACTTCGCCGACCAGCTCCCCTTCCCGGTGGAGATCAGTTCGAGGATGCGGCTGATCTCGCCGGTCAAGGCCAGCAAGGACGTGGCGCGCAAGCTCGCCCACGCCCGTGACATGGACATCCACATCCGGGAGGCGGGCGCCGAGGCGCCGCTGGCGCTGGCCGAGCAGATCGACGCGGCCCGGATGCTGGAACACGGCATCACCAAGGAGCGACTGCCGTTCGTGTACGGCTGGCACCGGCTGATCGTCTCCGCCCCGACCGAGGAGATCTGCGTGCAGCGGGTCGAGGCGGTCGTGGAGCACTACCGTGACATGGGCATCGACATCGTCAACTCCACCGGTGACCAGTTCTCGCTGTTCTGCGAGGCGCTGCCGGGCGAGCGGGTCCGGGTCAACGCCTACGCCCAGCGGCAGCCGCTGCGCACCATCGCGGGCGGCATGGCGACCGCCACGGTGGACCTGGGCGACCGGACGGACGAGGGCAACGCCGGCTGGATGGGACCGTACGTCGGGGAGACCCTGGGCCGGGCCCGGAGCATCGTCCACTTCGACCCGCTGGTGGCGGCCACGCGCAACCGGCCGACGGCCATCGCGATCACCGGTGAACCCGGCGGCGGCAAGACCACGCTGGCACTGCTGATGATCTACCAGATGGCGCTGCGCGGCGTGACGGTCGCGGTCATCGACCCCAAGGGCGACGCCGACTCCCTGGTCCAGCTGCTGCAGAGGCGGGGCAGGAAGGCGAGGGTCATCCCGCTCGGCTCGGCTGCCCCGGGGCTGCTCGACCCGTTCTCGTTCGGCGACGACATCGCGGCCAAGAAGACGATGGCCAGCGAGACGCTCCGGCTGCTGCTGCCGCGCATGTCGGAGGAGCGCGAGTCGGCGATGATCCAGGCGGTCGCGGCGGTCTCCAACGGCGAGGACCCCTCGCTGGGCAAGGTCGTCGACTTCCTGGAGCAGACCGAGGACGCCGCCTCCAAGAACCTGGGCGCCGTGCTCCGCTCGATGTCGGAGATGCATCTCGCCCGGCTCTGCTTCGACCCCTCCGGCGGCGACCAGATCGACACCGAGGGGTGGACCACGGTCTTCACCCTCGGCGGCCTGACCCTCCCGGACGCCTCCACCGGCCGCGACGACTACTCCTACGAGCAGCGGCTGTCGGTGGCCCTGCTCTACCTGGTCGCCCAGTTCGCCCGGGGGCTGATGAACGGCCTGGACCGGCGGACCCCCAAGGCGATCTTCCTGGACGAGGCCTGGGCGATCACCTCCACGCCCGAGGGCGCCAAGCTGGTGCCCGAGGTCAGCCGGATGGGCCGCTCGCGCAACACGGCCCTCGTGCTGGTCTCGCAGAACGCCGGCGACCTGCTGAACGAGCAGGTGACGAACTGCCTGTCGTCGGTGTTCGCCTTCCGCTCCACCGAGCGGGTCGAGGTGGAGCACGTGATGGCGCTGCTCGGGGTGGAGCCCTCGGAGGAGCACAAGGCGATACTGCGCTCGCTGGGCAACGGCGAGTGCGTCTTCCGGGATCTGGACGGTCGGGCGGGCCGTATCGGGGTGGACCTCATCTCCGACGAGCTGGTGCGCTGGCTCGATACGAATCCGACCCACGACAAACCAGGCGAGAACGTGCATGATCTTTCTGGGGGCGACAGAGTCAGTAGGCCGGGGGCCGCGGCGCTGGAGGTACGGTCATGAAGGTCTCCCGCAAGGGGCTGAAGGGTTCCCGCAAGGGACGACTGGGCAAGCGGATCGCCATCGCGCTGGTGGCGCTGACCGCCTTCCTCGCACTCCCACTGCTGGCGCCGGCGGGCACACCCACCGCCGTCGCCGCCGCTCCCTGCGACCTCTCGCCGGACCTGGCTCCCGAGGTCGTCGGTTCGGGCGTGGACGGCCTGCTCAAGCCACCGTCCCCGGCCGCGCCCACGCCGGGCGCGGCGGCTCCCGCCGCGGCCCCGGCCACGCAGGGCAACTACGCCACCTACGGCATGAGCGGCCAGTTCTGGCACACCCACCAGCTCGGCTGCGACGACGTCGCGGCCGTGATGGGCAACACGATGGCCAACACGATCTTCTCGTGGGCCAAGGCGCTGGACCGGCTGACCATCACCACCTATCAGGCGGCGGCCACCGAGGGTCCGCTGGAGTCGATCAAGGATGTCGTCGACGACATCGTGATCAGCCTTTCCAACGCGATGTACTGGCCGTTCCTGCGGCCGATCGTGATCCTCGGCGCCATCTGGCTGGCCTGGTACGGCCTGATCCGCAAGCGGGCGACCACGACGGCCGAGGGCGTCATCTGGATGGTCCTCGCGGTCACCGTCGCGGTCTGGTTCTTCAGCCGCCCCGGCGACTTCACCGGCATGGGCAAGCTGGTCACCGACAAGACCAGCGAGGTCGTCAACTCCGCCTTCTCCGGGCTGCCCGGCGCGGGCGGGACCTCCTGCATTCCAGCCAAGGGTGACACCAATCCCGAGATCAAGTCCGGCGGTTACGGTCAGACCGGCGTCCCGGGGGTCGAACAGAACGCCGAGGCGCTCTGGTCCACCCTGGTCTGCAAGCCGTGGCTGATGGGCGAGTTCGGCACCGCCGACCCCGCGGCACCCGCGGTGAAGGCGTACGCCTCCAATCTGCTGAGCATCCAGGCACTCGACGAGGCCGAGCAACGGGCCACGCAGACCCCGAACACCAACGCCCACCAGGCACAATATGAGGCCGAGATCGCCGACAAGCTGGAGAACACGCCGATCTTCTTCCTCTTCCAGGGAAAGGATTGGACAAACCGGATGGGCATCGCGATCGGCGCGCTGATGGCCGCGATGGTCGCGGGGCTGCTGATCTTCCTGGTGGCCGTCTCGCTGCTGGTGCTCAAGGTCGGCTTCCTGCTGTTGCTGATCCTCGCGCCGGTCTTCCTGCTGATCGGCGTGCACCCGGGGTCCGGCCGGATCATCGCGATGCGCTGGGTGGAGATGCTGGTCGGCACCCTGCTCAGACAGGCGGTGCTGACGCTGGTCCTGGGCGTCCTGGTGTACGGCTACGCCCTGATCATCTCCACGGCGATGCCGTGGGGCATGCAGGTCATGTTCATGGCCCTGCTGACGATCGCGGTCTTCTTCTACCGGCGGCCGTTCCAGCACCTGTTCGCCTCCATGGACGGGCACACGATCGCCACCCGCGTGCTGGGCGACGCGGCCACCGCGCCGACCCTGCAGCGCGCGGCGGGCGTGCTGCCGCCGGTCGCGGCGGCCCGGATGGGCCGCTGGGGCATGCGCAAGGCGGAGCCCGTGTTGCAGGCCGCCGCGCTCGCCGGCGGCGCCTCCGTCGCGACGACGGCCGCCGCGGTCGCCCAGGGCAAGGTCCGCGGGGAGGAGGGCGCCCCCGGCGGGCACACCCCCTCGGGCGCCCGGGTCCCGGTCGGCGCGCAGCCCACGCCGCTCGACACCGACGCCCAGGCAGCCGGCCGGCGCAAGGGCACCGGCCGGCCGGTCACCGCCGCCCGCGCCGGCGCGGCGCCGCCGCTCAACCTCTCCGGAGGCGGTACGGCGGGCAGCGCCTCCCCGACCCGTTCGGGCGGCGCCGGCCGCGGCGGCGCGGGCGGCTGGTTCAGCGGCCGCTCCGGCGGCTGGGCCCCGCAGGGCGGATCGGGTCCGGCGGGCGGGTCGTCTCCGGCGCCCTCGTCCGGTGGCAGATCCTCCGCCCCCTCCTCCGGTGGAGGAGGGGCGTCCCCGTCGGGGGGCGGCCGGTCGGGTGGGAGCATCTTCGGCTCCGGCGGCGGTTCCCGGCGCTGGGACTCCGGCTCGCGCGGCTCGGGCTCCGGGTCGCGGAGCGGTTCCGGGTCGGGGTCGGGCTCGCGCGGCGGGGGCGGCGGTTCCCGCGGCTCCTCGGGTTCCGGTGGTTCCCGGAGCTCCTCCGGCTCCGGCGGCGGCGTCTTCGGGGGCTCCCGTGGCTCCTCGGGGTCGGGCGGCAGCCTGTTCGGCGGTTCCTCCGGCGGATCGAGGAACAACGGCGGCGGGCGCACGGACAGGTCGTCCGAGGCGCCCCCGCTCTGGCTGCCCAGCCGGTCCGACCGGGGCAGGCAGGCGGATGAGGCCGCGCCCTTCTGGCTCCGCGCGTCCAACCCCGACAAGGACTGACGATGGTCGAAGGGGGCAGCCGCCGAGGGCTCGTCTTCGCGGTGCTGGTCATCATGCTGGCCGCGGTCGGGATCTACCTGACCATGTGGCCGGACTCCGGCGACGAGCGGCAGCCACCGGCCGACCCGGTGGGCGCGAGCCGTACGGTGGCCGCGTCGCAGGCGCCGCCGGGCGCCGAGCGGCCCCGGCCGTCGGCGACGGCCAGCAACGCGCCCTTCGACGTCTACTCCTACCTGCCGATGACCAAGCAGGAGCTGGCCGCCGCCGCCGACTACGCCCAGCGGTTCACCACCGAGTACGGAACCTTCAGCTACGACGAGGACCCGGCGGACTACGGGGATCGGCTCAGTGGCTACACCACGACCGAGTTCGCCGCCGTGCTGCTGCGCACGGTCACCTCGCCGGGCAGCGTCGAGGCCAACCGCGCCGACGAGGTCGTCTCCGTCGGCACGGCGCGGGTGAAGGAGATCCGGCAGGTCCAGAGCACCTCGGTGACGTTCGTGGTCACCGGCACCCAGAACGTCACCGCCAAGAGCGGGCCGAAGGAGCGGACCGAGGACTACGCCGTCACGCTCATCGAGGTGGGCGCCGACTGGCGGGTCCACGATCTGCAACCGGCGGACGACGGCCAGGACGGAGACGACCAGTCCTCGCAGACGGGCCAGATCGGATGACCGGCGGAGACGGCCAGTCCTCGCAGACGGGTGAGATCGGATGACCGGCAACAGGAAGCTGCACCTCGCCCTGATCCTCGGCGTCGCGGGGCTCTGCATGCTCGCACTGGTCATGGCGCCGATGCTGATGGTGAGCACGTTCCCGTCCTTCACCGGCGGCGGGATGCCCGACTGCGAGGACACGGCCAGGACCGTGAGCGCGCAGTCCGAGACCGCGGGATCGGACATCCCGGCGGAGTATCTGAAGCTGTACCGCGAGCACGGCGAGAAGATCGGCGTGCAGTGGAACGTGCTCGCCGGGGTGGGCAAGCGGGAGACCGACCACGGGCGCTCCACGCTCCCCGGGGTGCGCAGCGGCACCAACTACGCCGGGGCCGCGGGGCCGATGCAGTTCCTGATCAGCACCTGGGGCGGCAAGGCGAAGATCAAGATCCCGTCGCGGTTCAACGGCTACGCCTCCGACGGCGACGGCGACGGCTGGGCCGACGTCTACAACCCGGCGGACGCGATCCTGGGCGCGGCGAAGATGCTCAAGCGCAACGGCGCGCCGGAGGACGTGCGGCGGTCGCTGTTCGTCTACAACCGGGCCTGGTGGTACGTGGACCAGGTCATGGAGATCGCCGGGAAGTACGCCGAGGACGGCGCGGTCAGCGTCCCTCCGGAGGCGGAGGCGGCCTGCGACGAGCCTCTGGTGGAGGCGGCGCCGAGCGGTACGGTGGCCGGGATCCTGGAGTACGCGCTGGCGCAGCGCGGCAAGCCGTACCTGTGGGGCGGCACCGGGCCGGACGCCTTCGACTGCTCCGGGATCATCTACATGGCCTACCGGAACGTGGGGCTGACCATCCCGCGCACGACCTTCGGCCAGTGGCCCTTCGGCGTGAAGATTGCGCCGGGTGAGGAGCAGGCAGGGGATCTGGTCTTCTTCAACTCGGGGCCGGGCACCGGGGCCGACACTCCAGGGCACGTGGGCATGGTGGTCTCACCGGGCAAGATGGTCGAGGCGAGGTGCCGCCTGTGCGGGCCGATCAAGGTCACCACCTACCGCGACCGGACCGGCATCGTGGGGTTCACCCGGCCGTTGCGAAACCCCGATGTGCTCGCGCAGCTCAAATTGAGGGAGCAAGGCTGACACAATCGGGTGCCATGGACAAGGTCGTTGTGGGAGCCGCGATCGTCGACGGCAGCGGCAGACTGCTTGCCGCCCAGCGCGCAGAGCCACCCGAGCTCGCCGGTGGCTGGGAGTTACCCGGTGGAAAGGTCGATCCGGGGGAGGATGATCACACCGCGCTGATCCGGGAGTGCCAGGAGGAGCTCGGCGTCCTGGTCGAGGCCGGGGAGCAGGTGGGCGGCGACTGGCCGCTGACCGACGGTTACGTGCTCCGGGTCTGGCTGGCGGAGATCGTGGAGGGGGAGCCGGAGGCCAAGGAACACCTGGATCTGCGCTGGCTGCCCATGGACGAGCTGTACGACGTGCGATGGCTGCCCGCCGACCTGCCGATCGTGCGTGCCGTACAAGGCCAGCTCGATGAGGGTTGAACGGTAACTCTTTGTGACATAACAATTACTGGATGTGTTGTTGTCGTGCGTCCGTATCGGGGGATCGGAGAAGTGCGGTGACCGGATGGTGGCAGCGTGCCCGGGTCGTGTCGGCCGTGGGGACGGGAGCGCTCCTTCTGGGGGGAGGGCCGGCGGTATACGCGGCCGGGGCGGACGACCCTTCCGCGCTCCCCGCCGAGGCGGCGGAGGCTGACGAGCTCAACTCCTGGTCGCGATGGGTCCGCGCCGGTGGCGTGATCCGGTTCCGGGTGTGGCTGGAGGGATCCGGCACCGACGCGCGGCTGGCGGTCGAGACCACCCCCGCCGAGGCGCTCGCGGGCATCGAATGCCCGCAGGCGATCGACCCCCGGCTGCCGCGCGGCGGTCCGCAGCTGTGCACCCTGGGAGAGGTCAACGCGCGCAGATCCGTGGACGTGCTGCTCACCATGCCGGACGAGGCCGAGGACATCGAGCTGACCGCGGTGGCCCGGATGCGCAACCGCGAGGGCGTATGGGTCACCCACACGGCCAGGATCACCGTCGAGAACCCGGCCTCCAGAAGCGCCGAGATCGTGAAGGCGGCCCAGATCCTCGACCTGGCCGACCCCGTTCTGCCCCGGCCCGCTCCGGGCGTGCTTCCCCGGCCCCCGGGGTCCCCCGCCGAGGACGCGGGGACGCCGGGGCGTGCCGAGGACACGGCGGCGGAGGCGGGGAAGGCCGTCCCGGCGGTCACCGGCAGCCCGCTCGCGCCGTCCGCGACGACGCCTGGCCCCGCGACGCCGTGTGCTTCCGCGGAGCCACAGGGTTCCGCGACGCCGTGTGCTTCCGCGGAGCCACAGGGTTCCGCGACGCCGCATGCTTCCGCGACGCCGTGTGCTTCCGCGACGCCGCACGGTCCCGCGGAAGCGCCGAACGCCCTTCAGATCCGGCCGGTGCCGGTCGCGCCGCTGAACCCGCCGGCGCTCGGGGCGCCGCGGATCGTGGGGGAGCCGGGAGTGCGAGCCGTGCCGCCGGATCCGCACCCGAGGGACCGCCGTGAGGGGGAGGGGGCTCCGATGATCCTGGAGGAGCCCGAGACGCCCCAGGGGAGCGCCTCGGTGTATGAGGACCCCGGGGCCGAGGAGGTGGCGCCGGAGAATTCCGGCGCCCCGGAGAGCGCCGATCCGGGTACCGATCCGAGCGCCGGGTCGAGCGCCGGGCCGAGCACCGATCCGGCCGCCGGGATGGGGCAGGGCGGCGGGGGCGCGTCCGCCGGGATGGGGCAGGGCGGCAGAAGGCCGCTGGAGCCGATCACGGCAGGGGAGCCGGCCCGGCCGAAGGGGGCGACCCAGGCGCGGCGGAGCGGGCGGGAGCAGGTGGACGCCGGGGCGAGATCGGCGGCCTCGCTCTCGGAGGAGCTGGCCGAGGCCGGGCAGATGCCCCCACTGACGGGAGAGGTGCCGCAGATGGCGATGCCGATGCCGCAGCCACCCGGGCAGATCCCGCCGGTGTGGAACGACCCCAACCTCCGGATGCCGCTGGCCGCGCCCGTGCCGGCCGTGTCGCCGTCGTCGTCGGTCATGGCGGACTCGCAACCACTGGGCGCGCCGTTGCCCCAGGACTTCGACGGGTCGAGCCGGCAGGTCAGGCCGATCGCCGAGGCAGATCCGATCCTGACCGGAATGCGGGGAATCCCGGTGGTGGGAGTCGCGCTGGGAGTCCTGCTGGGGCTGCTCTGGCTGCAGATGAGGGTCCAGCGTCGCCGTGAATCGCGATCCGTGATGTAAAAAGCAGTTTGCTGTTACTTTTGCCCAACTAGTATTTTCCTTGACTCGTTCTGTATGGGAAATCCGCGGAGGGCACCGGTGACGCGATCACGGCGTACGGCGGCCGTCTCCGCCGTTGTCATGTCCCTGGGACTGAGCGGGATGGCGCTGCTCGCGGCCGCGCCGCTCACCGCCTCCGCTCCCGCGGACGCGGCCGTCCGGCTGGTCGTCGCCAACCCCTCCGAGATCCCCGGCTGTGACGTCGACCCGGGGGCCCCGTGTGAGGAGCCCACGCCGGTCACCACCGTCACGGTCACCGCCAGCCCCGATGAGACGGAGACCACCCCGGCGCCGCAGCAGACGGTGACCACCACGGTCACGGTCCCTCCGGCGACGAAGACGCCGAAGCCTCCCAAGACCACGGCCCCGCCGGAGACGACCGCCCCGCCGGTCCCGACGTCCGCCCCCGTCGAGCCGCCTCCCGTCGTCAACCCGCCGCCGGCGACCGAGGAGACGACGGAGCCGGAGCCCGTCTTCCCCGGCACCGAGCAGACCTCGACCACGCTCCCCACGGCCCCGGCCGAGCCGACCGGCAGCCCGACGTTCGAGGAGACCGCGCCCGCCGCGGTGCCCTACGAGATCCGCAACGCGGCCTCGGAGTTCGACGGGGCCACCCTGAGCGGACAGCTGGCCATCCCGGCGCTGATCCTCGTGCTCCTGGTCCTGTTCGCCGTGCTGATCTTCGAAGGCAGGCTGCGCCGCCTGGCCCACGCCGCGGCCATCCGCCGCGCCGGCCCCCGCGCCCTGGGGCACCCGCGAGGCGACGCCATGGGCGCGATGGGCTACCCCGCCGGTCCCGGCTACGGGCCCGCACCGGGTTTCCCGCACGGCGCCTACCAGGGTGGTGCGGCTTACGCCCCGATAATCAGCTTCGTCCCCATGCAGATGTATGCCCCGGTCTACCCGGAGGGTTACGCGCCGGAGCAGTATCCCCAGCCGTACGAGCAGCCGACGGCCTATCTGCCCCAGCCGGGCTACGAGCAGCCGCCCGCCGGTTACGTGGAGCACCAGTACGGGATGGAGCAGCAGTACGGGCAGGCGCCCTACACGCCGACGGGACCGGACGCCGCGCCGGCCGCGTTCCAGCACCGGGACGCCCAGCCGTACGGCGGCCCGCAGGGCGACTTCCCCCAGGGGCCCGGCGAGTTCCCCGGCGCGCCGTTCCCGCAGGAGCCGGCGCACGTCCGCGGCCACACCCAGGAGCCGTTCTTCCCCACGCCGGACCGGTTCGGTGACCACCCGCGGCCCGGCGGGCCGGAAGGCTCCCTCCTCGAGGGCCCCGGGTCACCCGGTGGAGCCCTCGGCTCGGAAGACGCGCCGTCCCCGCACGGCCCCGAGCCCCTACGCCAGGACGGACCACAGCACCCGTACGGTCCCGCCCCGCAGGGCTCCGACTTCCAGGGCGGCCCGCCGTTCCCGCCGGGGCGTGACCTCCAGGGCGGCTCGCCGCCTTCGCATGGCCATGACTTCCAGGGCGGCCCGCCGTTCCCGCCGGGGCGTGACCTCCAGGGCGGTCCCGTTCCGCAGGGGCCGGGCGAGTTCCCCGGCGCGCCGTTCCCGCTGGAGCCGCCGCACGCCGGCGCCCCCGGCCAGGACCCCCTCATCGACCCGTCGCCCTCTCCGGAGTCCACCGGCACGGCGGTCTACCCCCTCCCGGGCCAGGACACCGGCAAGAAGAGGCGCGGCCTCTTCCGCCGTCCCAAGTAACCGCCGGGAGCGGATCCGGCGCCGCCGCCGTACGGCCTTCCGCTCCCGAGCGTGTCCCCCAGCCGTCAGGTAGTCGCTCTGCATGCTTCGCTCTTGATCCGGGCGGTCTCGGCGTGGGGCCCGAGGTGACAGGCCGGAATGCTCCTTCAGCAGGTCATCCGTCGTCGCGTAGAGTGCGGTCGCGAGGATGCCTAGGTTGCCGGTCACAAAACGATCTTCGACACCCTCGTTCTCGTCTCCGCAGGCACCCCTTGGGATAGATCATCCAGCTCGCACGACGCGTACTGGTCTGCCGATGGCCGAGCGTGCGCGGGATTCCCCCAACCACGCATGCCCGTCGACTATCTGATCTTGATGATCACCTTTCCGAACGGGCTGGCCGATTCGTAGTACCCGTACGCTGCCGCGGCTTCTTCGAACGGGAACACCTGGTCGAGGACTGGTCGGAGCCGATGCGCGGTGATGACGTTGTTCATTGAGATGAACTGGGCGCGACTGCCGACGGCCAATGCGCGGACCGTAGCGGCGACGCCGAACAGCAGACGAGGGTCGACCGGTGGCCAGTTGCCGGAGACGGACCCGACGAAGGCGATGTGTCCGTCGACGGCGACTGACTTCAGCGACTGCTCCAGCGTTCCGGCGGTGTCGACGACGCGGTCGACCCCTCGCCCGGCGGTGAGTTCACGGGTAGCGGTGTGCCAGTTCGGGATGTCGCGGTAGTTGATCACCTCGTCGGCTCCCAGATCGCGAAGGCGCTGTTCCTTGTCCGCGCGGCTTGTCGTGGCGATTACTCTCGCGCCCAGGAGTTTGGCGAACTGCACCGTGAACAGCGACACGCCGCCGGAGCCGGTGACCAGCATGGTCTGTCCGCGCTGGATTCCGCGGCCGTCGCCGGTCAGGGCGTTCCATGCCGTGACGGCGGCGCAGGGAAGAGTTGCCGCCTCGGTGTAGGAGAGGTGGTCGGGGATGTGCACGAGCGCGTCCTCGGGGAGGATGGCCAGCTCGGTCAGCATTCCGTCGAGCGAGCCACCCAGTTGCGGCAGGTATGCCGGTTCCAGCGGGCCGTCCAGCCACCGCGGGAACAGTGCGGCGGTGACGCGGTCGCCTGGGCGCACCCGCCGGACATCCGGCCCAACGGCGACGACCTCGCCGGCACCGTCCGAGACCGGTATGACGTCCGGTTTGACGGGCAGCACGTACTGCCCCCGTAGCACCAGAAGTTCGCGGAAGTTGAGTGAGGTGGCGTGGACCGCGACCGCGACCTCCCCCGCCCCGGGTGTGCGTGGTTCGTGCGTGCGCAGCGACAGGCCATCGATACCGCCGCCGGTGGTGACGTGGTAGCTGCGCACCGTCGATGGGCGTATCGCCGTCATCGCGGTCATCCCTCGATGAACTGGTAGTCGCTGACGATGCGGCCGTCGGGGCCGAGCATGAGGATCTCCAGCCCGACGCCGGCGACCTCACCCCCGTCCCGGGGTGCCATCTCCCAGTTGAACTTGACAACGTCGTGGAGCCGGTCGGTGTTGCCGCGCGACCGGAAGACAAAGGTGCCTGGCGCGACGAACTCCTCGTGGGCGCGAGTCACCCGGAACTCCAACGCGTGGTGCCCGCGCGCCTCCAAAAGGAGACGCTCGAAGCCCAGCCCTTCAGCGGTCTGCAGGATCTCCTTGGGAGGCTGCAGCACATGGACCGCATCGGCGGACCACAGCTCGCGAATCGCGGCGCGGCGGCGCTCCGCATCGGGTTCGTTCCATACGGCGACGTAGCGGTCGGTGAGGTCGTGGATGTCAATGTCAGCCATGGTTGATCCCCTTGGTTGCGAATGGTCGGCGTGCGGCAACGACCTTGCTGCGTCGGCCGTCGCGCGGCAATTCCTCGCAGGGAATCGCCGATCGGGTTACCCAAGAGGGGTGATCAGCGAACGTCGCGACACTGTCGTGCTGTCGGATCGATGACGACCGGCGTCCCGGAAAATTCTTCAAAGAAATCCGGGAGGCGGTGTCGGATCGGGGCGGTGGTGTTCGTAGCAGGGGTGAGGCCGCCCGCGAGGGGGGCGGCGCCAAGGCAAAGGAACCGCGATCATGAAGCTGACGACCATGACTCAGGTCACCATCGATGGAGTGGTGCAGGGAAACGGCGCCGCGTCGGATGACCGCAGGAACGGATTCGAGCGCGGCGGATGGGCCCTGGGGAAGGGCGACGACGAGACCAGGGCGTTCATCGCGCAGACCTACCAGCGCGCGGAGGCGTTCCTGTTCGGCCGGCGCACCTACGAGCTGTTCGCCGGCTCCTGGGGATCAATCGACCAGATGCGCGCACATCCCATCGGCGTGGCCTTGAACGAGGCCCCCAAGTACGTTGCCTCGACCACGCTCACCGCGCCGGACTGGGAGGACACGACCGTTCTCCGCGGTGACCTCGCGGCGGCCATCAGTGACCTGAAGGCCAAGCCCGGCGGTGAGCTGCAGGTGCACGGCAGTGGCGCCCTCATCCGGTGGCTGCTGGAGAACGATCTGGTCGACGAGATGACTCTGATCGTGATCCCGGTGATCGTCGGCCAGGGCGCGAGACTGTTCCCGGAGTCCGGTCCGGATCTTGCGCTCGAGCTGGTCGAGTCGCGGGTCGACTCGAAGGGGGTGACGATCCAGGTCTACCGGCCGGCCGGGCGCCCGCGGTATGCAGCGGCTTGAAGTCCCTGACCAGCGAACTACGCTGTCTTGACACCAGAGGAGATGATCTTCAGATGCGGTACCTGGTTTCCGTGATCGATGACAAGAGCAATCCCGGCAGCACGGACAGGCGGCCTGCCATCAGCGCGTTCAACGAACGACTGATCGCCGAGGGCTACTGGGTCTTCTCGGGCGGACTCGCGGACACCGACGCGGCCACGGTCATCGACAACCGGGGCGAGCAGGCGGTGTTCAGCGACGGGCCTTTCGTGGAGTCGAAGGAGTACCTCGCCGGCGTCTGGGTGTGGGAGGCCCCCGATCTGGATGTGGCGCTCAAGCTCGCCGCCGAGGCGTCGAAGGTCTGCGATCGGAAGGTCGAGGTGCGGCCGTTCCGGTGAGCGACGCCGAGGATGTGATCACCCGGGCCCACCACGAGGAGTGGGCGCGGGTGGTCGCCGCCCTGACCAGGCGTTTCGGTGACCTCGACATCGCCGAGGAGGCGGCCGCCGAGGCGTTCGCGACCGCCGTCGAGCGGTGGCCGGCCGACGGCGTACCCCCCAACCCCGGCGCCTGGCTGACCACCACCGCCAACCGCAAGGCCATCGACCGGATCCGGCGCGAGAACAAGCGCGACGACAAGCACAAGGAGGCTCAGATGGTGTACGACAACGACCCGCCCGAGCCTGTCGGCGCCGTCGACGACGACCGGCTCCGGCTGATCTTCACCTGCTGTCACCCGGCGCTGGCGATGGAAGCGCGCCTGGCGTTGACCCTGCGCATGGTCGGCGGTCTGACCGTGCCCGAGATCGCCCGCGCCTTCCTGGTGGCCGAGACCGCCATGGAGCGGCGCATCACCCGCGCGAAAGCCAAGATCAAGGCGGCCCGCATCCCCTATCGGGTACCAGCCGTGGAGGATCTGCCGGCACGCGTGTCTGGCGTACTCGCCGTGCTGTACCTGGTGTTCAACGAAGGCTACCTGGCGACCGGCCCCGCCACCGATCCCCTACGTCACGGCTTGACCGCCGAGGCGATCCGGCTCACCCGCCTGATCCGTGCCCTCATGCCGGGCGACGGAGAGGTGGCCGGGCTGCTGGCGCTGATGCTCCTCACCGAGGCCCGCCGCACCGCCCGGATCTCGGCCGGCGGCGAACTGGTCGCGCTCGACGAGCAGGACCGTGGGGCCTGGGACACAGGCCTGATCGCCGAGGGCCACCGGCTGGTGCGCGAGCGCCTCGCCGCTGCCGCCGCCGGGGCGGCTCCGGGCCGCTACCAGATCCTCGCCGCGATCAACGCCGTGCACACCTCCGCCCGCGACATCCGTGACACCGACTGGTCGCAGGTCCTCGCCCTCTACGACCAGCTCGTCCGCCTCGACCCCTCGCCGATCATCGCCCTCAACCGGGCCATCGCGGTCGCCGAACTCGACGGCCCGCGGGTGGCATTGGCGGCCGTCGACCGCCTTGAGGACAAGCTGGCCGGCTATCACGCCTACCACGCCACCCGCGCCGACCTGCTGCGCCGGCAGGGCCACAGCCAGCAGTCACGCGCGGCCTACGACAAAGCCATCGAACTGGCGGGCAACACCGCCGAGACCGCCTACCTGACCCGCCGCCGCGACCAACTGCGGTAGCGCCCGCAGATCCCGATCAAACCCCGCGCACAGCGGCGGCCGACCCGGGCACCCTCGGCCACTCGGCCAGCACGTCCTCATCCGCTCGGATCGCCTGTCGTCTGTCGCCCGATGGCCGGAGGGGGCGTGGAGACGCGGCAGCGCCGGCCGCGGGAGGCGGGCCGGCGCTGCCGGGGAGGGGTCAGCTCTTCGAGCTGGAGCGCTTGAAGATCTTGTTGCCGAGCCAGACCAGCGGGTCGTACTTGCGGTCGACCACACGTTCCTTCATCGGGATCAACGCGTTGTCGGTGATCTTGATGTGTTCGGGGCAGACCTCGGTGCAGCACTTGGTGATGTTGCAGTAGCCCAGGCCGTGCTCCTCCTGGGCGGAGTCCTTGCGGTCGGCCACGTCGTAGGGGTGCATGTCCAGTTCGGCGATCCGCATGAGGAAGCGCGGGCCGGCGAAGCCGGGCTTGTTCTCCTCATGGTCACGGATCACGTGGCAGACGTTGTTGCACATGAAGCACTCGATGCACTTGCGGAACTCCTGGGACCGCTCGACGTCGATCTGCTGCATGCGGTACTCGCCGGGCTTCACGTCCGACGGCGGGGTGAAGGAGGGGATCTCCCGGGCCTTCTGGTAGTTGAACGACACGTCCGTGACCAGGTCCTTGATCACCGGGAACGTCCGCATGGGCGTCACGGTGATCGTCTCGTCCTCCGTGAAGGTGGACATCCGGGTCATGCAGCCGAGCTTGGGCCTGCCGTTGATCTCCATGGAACAGGAGCCGCACTTGCCGGCCTTGCAGTTCCAGCGGACCGCGAGGTCGGGAGCCTGCGTGGCCTGGAGCCTGTGGATGATGTCGAGGACGACCTCGCCCTCGTTCACCTCGACGGTGAAGTCCTCAAGCTTGCCCTCGCCGCCCTCGCCCCGCCACACGCGGAACTTCGCCTTGTAACTCATGGCTACTCCTTGACCAACGCGTCGAAGTCGGCCAGCTCATCCTCGGTGATGTACTTCTTCAGCTCGTCCCGGTCGAACAGCTTGATCAGGTCCTCGCGCATGGAGGGCTGGACCTTCTCCTCGACGGTCACGCTTGAGCCGTCCGGGGAGAGGCCGCAGCGCAGGAGCTTGCGGCGCCACTCGGACGACATGCCCGGGAAGTCGTCACGGGTGTGACCGCCGCGGCTCTCCTGGCGGAGCAGGGCCGCCTTGGCCACGCACTCGGAGACCAGGAGCATGTTGCGCAGGTCGAGGGAGAGGTGCCAGCCGGGGTTGTAGATCCGGCTGCCGACCGCGCCGACCCCCCGGGCCCGCTCCTTGAGCTTGCCCACCGCCTCCAGGGCCTCTGTGACCTCCTCGGCCTTGCGGATGATGCCGACCAGCTCGTTCATCGTCCGCTGCAGCTCGTGGTGGACCTCGTAGGGGTTCTCGCCGGCGCGCTCCAGCGGGGCGAGCGCCTCCGCCTTCGCGGCGTCCACCGAATCCGGGGAGATCTTCGGGCGGGCCGCGAGCCCGTCCACGTACGAGGCCGCTCCGGCGCCCGCGCGGCGGCCGAACACCAGCAGGTCCGACAGCGAGTTGCCGCCCAGCCGGTTGGAGCCGTGCATGCCGCCGGAGACCTCGCCGGCCGCGAACAGGCCGGGGACGTCCGCCGCGCCGGTGTCGGCGTCCACCTCGACGCCGCCCATGATGTAGTGGCAGGTCGGGCCGACCTGCATGGGCTCCTTGGTGATGTCGACGTCGGCCAGCTCCTTGAACTGGTGGTGCATCGACGGCAGCCGCCTGACGATCTCGGTGGCCGGCAGCCGGCTGGAGACGTCCAGGTAGACGCCGCCCTGCGGGGATCCGCGGCCGGCCTTCACCTCGGAGTTGATGGCCCGCGCCACCTCGTCACGGGGGAGCAGCTCCGGGGGACGGCGGTTGTTGGCCTGGTCGGTGTACCAGCGGTCGCCCTCCTCCTCGGTGGTGGCGTACTTGTCCTTGAACACCTCGGGGATGTAGTCGAACATGAAGCGCTTGCCGTCGGAGTTCTTCAGCACCCCGCCGTCACCGCGGACGGACTCGGTGACGAGGATGCCGCGGACCGACGGCGGCCAGACCATCCCGGTGGGATGGAACTGGATGAACTCCATGTTGATCAGCTTCGCCCCGGCCAGCAGCGCCAGCGCGTGGCCGTCCCCGGTGTACTCCCAGGAGTTGGAGGTCACCACGTAGGACTTGCCGATGCCGCCGGTGGCCAGCACGACCGCGGGGGCGTCGAACAGGATGAGCTTGCCGTTCTCCCGCCAGTAGCCGAAGGCGCCGGAGATCGCGTCCCCGTCCTTGAGCAGGCGGGTCACCGTACACTCCTGGAAGACCTTGATGTAGGCCTCGGCGTCGCCGTGCAGCTTCTCGTCCTCCTGCTGGAGCGCGACCACGCGCTGCTGCAGGGTGCGGATCAGCTCCAGGCCGGTACGGTCGCCGACGTGGGCGAGCCGGGGATACTCGTGCCCGCCGAAGTTGCGCTGGCTGATCTTGCCGTCCTTGGTGCGGTCGAACAGCGCACCCCACGCCTCCAGCTCCCAGACCCGGTCCGGGGCCTCCTTGGCGTGCAGCTCGGCCATCCGCCAGTTGTTGAGGAACTTGCCGCCGCGCATGGTGTCGCGGAAGTGCACCATCCAGTTGTCGGCACTGTTGACGTTGCCCATGGCCGCGGCCGCGCCGCCCTCGGCCATGACCGTGTGTGCCTTGCCGAACAGCGACTTGCAGACGATCGCCGTCCGCTTGCCCTGCTGACGGGCTTCGATGGCCGCCCGCAGTCCTGCTCCGCCGGCGCCGATGACGACGACGTCGTATTCGTGACGCTCGATTTCCACAGCTGATCCTTATGCGAACGGGAAGTTGATGATGCCCTTGGCGACCAGCCGGACGTAGAGGTCGGCGCCCATCACCGAGAACATCGAGATCAGCGCCAGCTCCTGGTGCTTGGCGTTGAGCTTGGAGACGAAGCCCCACGCCTTGTAGCGGACGGGGTGCTTGGAGAAGTGGTTCAGTCGCCCGGCCGTGATATGACGGCAGGAGTGGCACGACAGCGTGTACAGGTTGATCAGTACGGCGTTGACGATGAGGATCCAGGTCCCGAGTCCCGTCGGGTTGCCGATGAGGGCCTTCACCGCGTCGATGGCGAGGACCAGGCCGACCACGATCGCCGCGTAGAAGAAGTAGCGGTGGACGTTCTGCAGGATCAGCGGGAAGCGGGACTCACCGGTGTACTTGCTGTGCGGCTCGTTCACCCCGCACGCCGGGGGCGACAGCCAGAAGCCCCGGTAGTAGGCCTTGCGGTAGTAGTAGCAGGTGAAGCGGAAGCCGGCGGGCAGGCCCAGGATGAGCAGGCCCGGCGGCAGGGTGTACCAGTCGCCGAAAGGCGCGAAGCCGAACAGGCGCGACTCCGGCGGGCAGCTGGTCGCCAGGCACGGGGACGCGAACGGAGCGTGATACGGGGACACGAAGTAGGACGTGTCGAAGATCGCCCACGTGGCGTAGACGAGGAACGCTGTGAAGATGATGAAGGTGATCAGTGGATAGCGCCACCACTGGTCGGTACGCAGGGTGCGCTCCTTGATCTGCGCACGCTGTCTTCTGGCCGGGCTGTCGGCCGTTGTCTGGGTCATCGGTGACCTCTCCACCTCCCACGGACCCCGCTGGCCAAGGGTCCGGGTCGTTTCAGTTGTGCCGCGCGCTGGGCCATGGTCGCGCCGGCTCACACGTGCGCGCGCATATTGGTGGGGGATACGTTACGACGGAGCCCGGGGGTTATGTGAGAAGGGTCACTCACATTTTCACTGACTGGCTGTGATTCCTGTCACGTTAGTCAGGCAGAGGTCATCGACCTGCCACGATCTGAGGGCTGAGCGGGTCTCCAGGGAGATTCCCGGTCAGCCCGGCCTGGGGCGGCGCGAGCCCCCCCGGCTCAGTAGTGCTGGTCGGAGTTGGGCAGCTTGACGACGGTGACGAAGAAGTCGTCGATCCGCCGGACCACGCTGATGAACTGGTCGAAGTCCACCGGCTTGGAGACGTAGGCGTTGGCGTGCAGGTGGTAGCTGCGCAGGATGTCCTCCTCGGACTCCGAGGTCGTCAGCACGACCACGGGGATGCCGCGGAGCCGCTCGTCGCCCTTGATGTCCTGGAGCACCTCCCTGCCGTCCTTGCGGGGCAGATTGAGGTCCAGCAGGATCAGGTCCGGCCGGGGCACGTCGGCGTACTCGCCCTCCTTACGGAGGAAGGCCATGGCCTGCTCGCCGTCGTTGACGACGTGCAGCTTGTTCCTGACCTTGTTCATCTCGAACGCCTCCCGCGTCAGCAGGACGTCGCCCGGGTCGTCCTCGACCAGGAGCACGTCGATCCAGCGCAGGTCATTCATCCGTATCTCCAGAGGGAAGGGTCCAGCGGAAGGTCGTGCCGGGTCTGTCGGGCTCCTCGCCGTCCACCCAGATCCGGCCGCCGTGGTATTCGACGATCTTCTTGCACAGCGCCAGCCCGATGCCGGTGCCCGCGTAGACGTCGCGTCCGTGCAGGCGCTGGAAGATCAGGAAGATCCTGTCAGTGTATTTGCTCTCGATGCCTATCCCGTTGTCGGCGCAGGAGAACTCCCACATGTCCCCGTCGCGCCGGACCCCGATGTGGATCCGGGGCGGCTCCTGCGAGCGGAACTTGATCGCGTTGCCGAGGAGGTTCTGGAAGAGCTGGGTGAGCTGGGCCCGGTTGCCCTGCACGGTGGGCAGGTCGTCGGAGCTGATCGTGGCCCCGGCGTCCTCGATCGTCACGGCGAGGTTGTTCAGCGCGGCCTGCAGGGACAGGCCCGTGTCGATCGCGGTCCGCTCGCCGCCGACCCTGCCGACCCGGGAGAAGTCGAGCAGGTCGTTGATCAGCAGCTGCATGCGCTTGGCGCCGTCCACGGCGAAGGCGATGTACTGCTTGGCCCGGTCGTCGAGCTGGTCGCCGTAGCGCTGGTCGAGCATCTGGGTGAAGCTGGCCACCTTGCGCAGCGGCTCCTGCAGGTCGTGGCTGGCCACGTAGGCGAACTGCTCCAGCTCGCCGTTGGAGCGGCGCAGCTCCGCCGTCTGCTCCTCCAGCTTGCTCTGCGCCTCCGAGGCCCGCCGCCACTCGGTGAGGATGCGGCGCCGCATGGCGTCCACGTGGCTGGAGAGCTCGGCCAGCTCGGAGGGGCGCTCGACCTTGAGCTTGTGCTCGAAGTCTCCCTGGGCGACCGCGCGGACCTGGCCGTTGAGCTCCGCCATCGGACGCAGTACGGCGTGCCGGACGATGAGCACGGAACCGATCCCGGCCAGGACCAGCACGCCGGCCACCCCGCCGAGTGCGAGGTAGAGGGCCTGCCAGCCCTTCTCCAGCCGGACGCCGCCCTCCATGTGCAGCCGGTTCAGGTGGTCCTGGAGCGCGGTGAGCGACTGGCGGATCTCGGTGAAGCGGGCGGCGTTGACGGGCGCGTTCTGCCGGTTGGAGGCCTCGGTCCTCATGGTCGGCACCGAGGCGATGAGCGGCTCCGCGTAGTCGCGCCGCCAGGCCTCTCCGGCCGCCTTCAGCCGGGCGACCTCGGCGGCGACCGTCCGCCTCTCCGGCATCCGGGACATCAGCCCGTCGATCGAGGCCAGCGCGCCGGCCTCGGCGACGACCGCCCCGCGGTAGTCCTGGAGGGACGTCTCCTCGTTGGTCCTGCCGTACGCCCGGACCGAGCTCTCCTGCGAGGTCAGCGCGTTGGAGATCTCCAGGGCGCGCAGCGCCGCGGGGTCGACGACGTCCACCACGGCCACCCTGGCCTCGCGGGTCTCCTCGATCGAGATGACGGTGAAGGCGCCGGCGACGGTGAACACCATCAGAATGAACACCCCCGCCAGCAGGAACCACTGCCCGACGCGGAGCTTCCCGAAGCCCGTCGCCGGGGTGGCGGCGGGCAGGGGGCGCAGGCCGTGGCCGGTGTTCACCGCTCCTCGCCGCGCGAGATGAGCACGGCCGCGAGGTCGTCGCTGAGCGCGTCCTGGTTCAGCTCGATCACCCGGTCGATGAGCCGGTCGAGGTGGATCCCGTCCTGCTCGTGGACCAGGCGGAGCAGGCCCTCGGTCCCGAGCAGGTCGGGGCCGCCGCCGACGGTGGCCTCGATCAGGCCGTCGGTGTAGAGCAGCAGGGACCAGTCGGCGCCCAGCGGCACCTCGATCTCCGTCCAGTCGACACCCTGGAAGATCCCGAGCGGCGGCCCCGAGGGGGTGCCCGGGACCACGCCGATCACGCCGTCGCGGATCAGCAGGGGCGGTGGATGGCCGACCACGTGCATGCGCGCGGTGCCGAGCGTGGGGTCGATCGTGACGATGCACAGCGTCGTGAAGATCTCCGCGGACTTGCGTTCGAGGCGGAGCACCGAGTCGAGGGTGCGCAGCAGCTCGTTGCCGGTGTGCCCGGCCAGGACCAGGGTCCGCCAGGCGATCCGCAGCGCGACGCCCAGCGCGGCCTCGTCCGGGCCGTGCCCGCACACGTCGCCGACCACCACGTGCACGGCGCCGTCGGGGCTCTGCACGGTGTCCCAGAAGTCGCCGGCGAGCAGGGCCCGGCGGCGGCCGGGCAGGTAGCGGGCCTGGTGCTCCAGGAGCCCGGGCTCCAGCAGCGGCACCGGCAGCAGCCCGCGTTCGAGTCGGGAGTTCTCCTTGGTGAGCAGCTCGACCTCGACCAGCCGGCGCTGGGCCAGGTCGGCGCGCTTGCGCTCCATCGCGTAGCGGATCGCCCGCGCCAGCAGCCGGGCCTCCACGTCCTGCTTGACCAGGAAGTCCTGGGCGCCCGCGGCCACGGCCTCCGCGCCCACGTGGGTGTCGTTCAGCCCGGTCAGCACGAGCACGGCGGCGTGCGGCGCCATGGAGAGCACCTGCTCCAGCGCTTCGAGGCCGGTCGCGTCGGGCAGCGAGAGGTCCACGAGCACGCACTGCACGTCCTGTGTCAGCTGTACTCGGCTCTCCGCCAGGCTGCGCACCCAGATGATCTTCGGTGGGTCGTCCGACTCGCCGAGCAACTCCTCCACGAGGAAGGCATCGCCCGCGTCGTCCTCGATGAGAAGGATCGTGAGCGTGTCATGGGGAGGGGCGGTCACTGACGCCTCTTTGCGAGATCGGGGGGACACCTATTAACGCTATGCAGAATAGTGTGACACCAGGACTTATAGGACAGTGCCCAGCTTCATGTCCTCGGCCGGTCCGTGGGCCGTGTCCCGCAGTCGTGCGGCAGGGCTCGCGTCCGCTCCGAGACGCTGCTCCACAGTGGGGGGACAGCGAAGTGCGTGCGGAGGATCTCAATGATGTCCCCATCGATGAGGGTGGATATTCCGGGTGAGCCGAGTGCGCGCACCATCGCATACAGCACATCGGCATGAGGCTGCCGCAGTAGAGCCTGCGCCTGGCCATGCGCCCGCTGGTGCTCGCCTCGTGTGAGGGATCTCGCGTACCCGCGGAGCATGTCCTGGCAGCGCTGGAAGCCGTCCTGGCGCGCTCGCTCCAACTGCCAGCGGTCCAGCCGGAAGGTTCTGATGGTCGCCTTCCCCTTGGGCGTCCTGGCCCGGTAGCGCCCGGTGCCAAGGAGGAGCTGGAGGTGATCATGGGGATCTTCGACGGAAGGGTCGATGAGCAGACACTCTCCGGTCAGCGGGTCACATGGATACTCGGCACGCTTGGCGTTGCTGTTGCAGTAGTCACAGGCCAGAAAGTGGTTCAGCCAGTCGAAGGCGCGCAGCGGAGCCAACTTGATCGGTTCGAAGTGGTCGATCGCCGTGCCGAGGCTGTCTCCGCAGTACATGCACCGCTCTATCCCGGCCGCCATGGGTTGCAGCCGAGCGCGCAGGGCCGACCGGTCGTCGGTCGCGTTCTTCCAGCGCCGGCGGGCGGTGGCCGCGTTCGCGGAGCGGGAACGGAGATGGTCGGTCTGGTCACGGAGCCTGCCGGCTAACTCCGCTGAAAGGGAAGGACGTACCAGCGGGATCACGGATCGGATCCGAGGGTCTGTGACACCTCTCGCACTCGGGTGGCCGGAGAGCTCGCCAGCTCTTCGCTGAGTCGCCTGTAGGCATCGACATCCGCGGGCGTCGCGGTCCCGTCGAGCACCTTGATCTCCAGATCGCCGAGATCCTCGCGAAGCTCGTCCGAGCGCGGAGAGTACGGGGAGTCCACACCGAACAGTTCGGTCACGACGGCATCGTCGCCACTGCCGTACACGATGCGGCGGTGGAGTTCCTCGTCCACGACGCTCGGAGGGGACTGTTCGTCCGGGCCGGGCAGGCGAATGAGGCCACCGGCGCTCGCACTCTGGCAGACGTAGGGGCTGTGGGTGGTGACGATGAACTGGATCATCGGGAAGTGTGTTTTCAGCCACTCGCCGATCTTCTGCTGCCAGCTCACATGGAGGTGTGCGTCCACCTCGTCGATCAGCACGACACCTGGGTAGGGAATGGTCGGGCGCCCGTCTCGGCTCTCGACAGCGAGCATTCCGTAAGCCGTGTGCATCTGCCGCATGATGTCGAGCACGAGGGCGGTGACCGCTCGATATCCGTCGCTCATGTCACGGAGCGGTCTTCGCGTGCCGTCACGTTGAACCCAGAGGCCGTCGGAATCCAGACGCACGATTTTGAATCCGTCGGGCAGGAGACCGTCTCCGAGCAGGGCGAGGACGGATTCGAGAAGCTCCTTCGCCCCTGGGCGACCTTCCAACTGGAAAAGGTGGCGTTCGACAAGCCAGCTGACACTCTCGAACAGAGTCGCGTCCTCGTCGAAGAGTGTCCTTGTCGCCTGATAACTCGATCTGAGCTCGGAGCCGCCGCGTCCCATCTCGGCGGCCGACAGCCTGCGGAAGGGGCCGTACCCGGAGAGGAACCAGCCGCTCTGCGTCTTTCGCAGCCAGAGACCGTCGATGCGAGGGTCATCTCCCCGCCAAAGGCCGAGACCATCGGATGTCCAGCGAAGGGCAGCCGGCAGTAGGGCGTCCGACCCCGGGATGCCGAACGGATCGTCGGCATGATCGAATTTTAGGTCGTAGCGGAATTCGCAGCGAACACCCGCCGTTGCGGAATCGGGTGGTGAACCAGTCCAGCGATCGAGATCCACGCCGACGCGCGGGCCCGCAGCGGTCAGTGCGATGGCCTGCAGAATGGTGCTCTTACCCGAGCCGTTACGGCCCGCCAGCACGGTCCAGCCGGCGTATGAGCCGTCGGGCCGGGTGAAATCGAGGTCGACCTCTCGCGGACCGGAGAAGCCACGTACGCCGGAGATCTTTAGATTCGCGACGTACACGTCATGCCATCCTCTCGCTCGTGTGCGTGAGCCGGGTCGCCGTGCGCTCAACTCTAGGCGTGGGGGCGCGCCGGTGTCCTGGTCAACCCTCGACGATCAGCTCCAGGCCTTCGGGAAGGCTACCGTCGTGGGCGGCCTCGGCGAGGAAGAACAGCAGGGTGTCGTGGAAGGCCTGGGCGGCGCGGGTGGGTTCGACGTCCTTGCGGTGCGCGATGGCGATGGTGCGCTGCAGCCCCGGGGGGGCCAGCGGCGTCCCGGTCAGGCCGGGACGGCCGTCCAGCACCATCGAGGGGACCAGCGCGATCCCCAGCCCGGCCTCCACGAAGCGGAGAACGGCGTCCATCTCGCCCCCCTCCACCGACAGCCTGGGCTCGAACCCGGCCTGGCGGCAGGCGCCGAGCGTGGCCTCCCGCAGGTCGTAGCCGCGCCGGAACATCACCATCGGCTGCCCGCGCAGCTCCTCTATCCGCAGGTATGGCCTGCGCGCCTGCGAGTCGGTGGGGGAGACGACGACCAGGTTCTCCCGCAGGACCTCCTCGGTGACCAGGGCGGGGTCGTCGCTCTGCAGCGGCATGATGATCAAAGCGAGGTCGAGCTGGCCGCGTGCCAGGGTGCGGACCAGGTCGCGGGAGCCGCCCTCCTCCACGAGCAGCTCGATGCCGGGGTAGGCGCGGTGGAACCTGGCCAGGGCGTCGGCCATCAGCCCGGCGCAGAGCGAGGGCGTGGCGCCCAGGCGGACCCGGCCGCGGCGCAGCCCGGCCAGCTCGCCGACCTCGCGCCGCGCGGTCTCGGCGTCGGCCAGCATCCGGCGCGCCAGCGGCAGCAGGGCCTCCCCGGCGGCGGTGAGGGTGACGTTCCCCCGGGCGCGGCTCAACAGCGGCGCGCCGAGCTCGGCCTCCAGGGCCTTGATCTGCTTGCTGAGCGACGGCTGGGCGACGCGCATCCGCTCGGCGGCCTGAGTGAAGTGCCGGGCCTCGGCGACCGCCACGAAGTAGGCGAGTTGCTGGAGCTGCACGTTTCCCTAGCGTACGGATGCGCCGGTGGCGCATCCGGGGCGGCCCCCGCCATCGGAGATGATGTGAGATTGCTCGCACCGGCCTGCGGGGCCCGAGGATGAAGCCGCCCGGACGCAGAGATAATAGCCGGAGGCTATGGAAACGACATCCACGATGACTTGGACGGCGGGAAACCGCCTTACCTAGCGTCACGTCTGTGACTGCCACGATTGAGCGCGGATCCGCCACCGCGCGGGTCAACTCCCCCGCGGACGCCGCCGCGAAGACCGCCAAACCCCGGAGGCCCGGCGGACTGCTGGGCTCCTCCAACGGTAAGAAGGCTGTGATGGCCGTCACGGGCGCCATCCTGGTGCTCTTCCTCATCGGCCACATGGCCGGGAACCTCAAGAGCTTCTTCGGCGCCGAGTCCTTCAACGCCTACGCCGAGTTCCTGCGGACCATGGGCGAGCCGATCCTCCCGCGGCGCGTCCTGCTGACCGTCGTCGAGGTCGTGCTGGCCGCGGCCGTCGGGCTGCACATGTGGTCGGCGATCTCCCTGGCCCGCCGGGCGCACAAGGCCCGCCCGGTCAAGTACGCGGCCAAGCGCAAGTCCCAGGCGGGCGGCTACGCCGTGCACACCATGCGGTACGGCGGTGTGATCATCGTCCTGTTCGTCATCTGGCACCTGCTGGACCTGACGTTCGGCGCGGTCAACCCGGCCGGCTGGGACGGCACGCCGTACGAGCGGCTGGTGCAGGGCTTCGACCCGTCGCGCTGGTGGGTCACGGTCTTCTACGTGGTCGCCGTCATCATGGTCGGCCTGCACCTGCGGCACGGCCTGTGGAGCGCCTTCCAGACGCTCGGCCTGGCCGGTGGCCGCAGCTACCGCCCGCTCAAGGGCGTCGCCGCCGCGATCTCCGTGGTGCTGGTCCTCGGCTTCCTCGCCGTTCCCGTCGCCGTCATGGCCGGGGCGATCAAGTGAGCGGATCCGACGCAGTGAGCGCGGCGGCAGGCGCCGCGCGGCAGGCCTTCCGCGTAGTGAATGAGGAGCGGTGAGCGGACGATGACCACGAAGTACACCGAAGGCGAGCCGATCCGCGACACCAAGGCTCCGGCGGGTCCGATCGAGGACCGCTGGGAGAAGCGGAAGTTCAACGCCAAGCTGGTCAACCCGGCCAACAAGCGCAAGCTCAACGTCATCGTCATCGGCACCGGCCTCGCGGGCGGCTCGGCCGCCGCGACCCTCGGCGAGCTGGGCTACAACGTCAAGTCGTTCTGCTACCAGGACACGCCCCGGCGCGCGCACTCCATCGCGGCCCAGGGCGGCATCAACGCCGCCAAGAACTACCGCGGTGACGGTGACTCGACCTACCGGCTGTTCTACGACACCGTCAAGGGCGGCGACTTCCGCGCCCGCGAGTCGAACGTCTACCGGCTCGCCCAGGTCAGCGTGAACATCATCGACCAGGCCGTGGCCCAGGGCGTGCCGTTCGCCCGCGAGTACGGCGGCCTGCTCGACACCCGCTCCTTCGGCGGCGCGCAGGTCTCCCGGACCTTCTACGCCCGCGGTCAGACGGGCCAGCAGCTGCTGCTCGGCGCCTACCAGGCGCTGGAGCGGCAGATCGCGGCCGGGACCGTGGAGATGCACACCCGCCACGAGATGCTCGACCTGATCGTCTCCGACGGCCGGGCGCGCGGCGTCATCGTCCGCGACATGGTCACCGGCGAGATCGAGCGGCACGTCGCCGACGCGGTCGTGCTGGCCAGCGGCGGCTACGGCAACGTGTTCTTCCTGTCCACCAACGCCAAGGGCTGCAACACCACGGCGATCTGGCGGGCGCACCGGCGCGGCGCGATGTTCGCCAACCCCTGCTACACCCAGATCCACCCGACCTGCATCCCGGTCAGCGGCGAGTACCAGTCCAAGCTGACCCTGATGTCGGAGTCGCTGCGCAACGACGGCCGCGTGTGGGTGCCGGTCAAGGCGGGCGACGACCGGCCTGTCTCGCAGATCCCCGAGGACGAGCGCGACTACTACCTGGAGCGCATCTACCCGGCGTTCGGCAACCTGGTCCCGCGTGACATCGCCTCCCGCGCCGCCAAGAACGTCTGCGACGAGGGCCGCGGCGTCGGCCCCGGCGGTCTGGGCGTCTACCTCGACTTCGCCGACGCGATCCGCCGCCTGGGCCGCGACGCGGTGGAGAAGAAGTACGGCAACCTCTTCGAGATGTACGAGCGCATCACCGGCGAGGACCCCTACACCCAGCCGATGCGCATCTACCCCGCCGTGCACTACACGATGGGCGGGCTGTGGGTGGACTACGACCTGCAGTCCACGATCCCCGGCCTGTTCGTGATCGGCGAGGCCAACTTCTCCGACCACGGCGCCAACCGCCTCGGCGCGTCCGCGCTGATGCAGGGCCTGGCCGACGGCTACTTCGTGCTGCCGACCACGATCGGCGACTACCTCGCCAACGGCCCCTACGGGGAGGTCGACGAGGAGGCAGTGGCCGAGGCCGAGATCGCGGTCCGTGAGAAGATCAACAAGCTGCTGTCGAACAACGGCGACCGCACCGCCGACTCCTACCACCGCGAGCTGGGCAAGATCATGTGGGAGTACTGCGGCATGGAGCGCACCGAGGAGTCGCTGCGCAAGGCGCTGGAGCGGATTCCGGAGCTCCGCGAGGAGTTCTGGAAGAACGTGAAGGTGTCCGGCGAGGCCGACGAGCTCAACCAGGCGCTGGAGCGGGCCGGCCGGGTGGGCGACTTCTTCGACCTGGCCGAGCTCATGTGCATCGACGCGCTGCACCGCACCGAGTCGTGCGGCGGCCACTTCCGCGCCGAGTCGCAGGACGCCGATGGCGAGGCCCTGCGCGACGACGACAACTTCGCCTACGTCGCGGCCTGGGAGTACGGCGAGCAGGGCCCGGTCCTGCACAAGGAAGACCTCGACTACGAGTACGTCAAGATGAGCCAGCGGAGCTACAAGTGAGTGCACCCGACGTAGTGAGCGGAGTGGAAAGCGCCGCGAAGCAAGCTTTCCGCGCAGCGAATGAGGAGCGGTAAGCGAACCATGGGTATGAATCTCACACTCAAGGTCTGGCGCCAGAAGGGCCCCGAGGACAAGGGCCGGATGGTCACCTACCGCGTCGAGGACGTGTCTCCTGACATGTCCTTCCTGGAGATGCTCGACGTGCTCAACGAGCGTCTCATCCTGGAGGGCGACGACCCGGTCGCCTTCGACCACGACTGCCGCGAGGGCATCTGCGGCATGTGCGGCATGGTCATCAACGGCGTCGCGCACGGAGAGCAGGTGGCCACCACCACCTGCCAGCTCCACATGCGGCACTTCGAGGACAACGCGGTCATCACCGTCGAGCCGTGGCGCGCGGCGCCCTTCCCGGTGGTGAAGGACCTGGTCGTGGACCGCTCGGCGTTCGACCGGATCATCCAGGCGGGTGGCTTCATCTCCGTCCCGGCCGGCTCCGCCCCCGACGCGCACAGCGTTCCGGTCAAGAAGGTCGACGCCGACGCGGCGTTCGACGCGGCCACCTGCATCGGCTGCGGCGCGTGCGTCGCCGCCTGCCCGAACGGCTCGGCCTCCCTCTTCACCGCCGCCAAGATCACTCACCTCAGCCTTCTCCCGCAGGGCCAGCCCGAGCGTGACTCCCGCGCCAAGGCCATGGTCGAGCAGATGGACGCCGAGGGCTTCGGCGGCTGCACCAACACCGGCGAGTGCACCGCGGTCTGCCCCAAGGGCATCCCGCTGGACACCATCGCCCAGATGAACCGCGACTACCTCAAGGCCTCCAAGTAGGTCCCCGGTAGTCCCGCACGGGCGCTGTCCGCCCCGGTGCCCGGCCACAGCGGCCGGACCCGGGGCGGACGCGTCTGCCGGGACCTCACCGGCCGGGGCTGTGCCTGAGGAGCGTTCGCGGCGTTCCGAAGGATCCGGTGGACGGTGTCCTATCCGGGCGTCCGCCGCGTGCCGAGTTCACGGACGACCTCCTGGCGCAGCGCCGCGGAGTCGATCCCCGCGTCGGCGAGGACGCGTGAGCCCAGCCCCTGCCCCTCGCGGAGCAGCCCCAGCAGGATGTGGCCGTCGCCGATGTAGCCGTGCTTGAGGGCGAGGGCCTCCCGCAGGGAGAGTTCCAGCGCCTTCTTCGCCCGGGGGGAGAAGGGGACGTGCCTCCCGCTGAGCAGCCCGCCCCGGTGGTCGCGTTGCGGCGGCCGGTCCAGGGCGCCGGGGCCGAAGGCCGCCTCGACCCTGTCCCTGATGGCGGACAGGTCGATGCCGATCGTCTCCAGCGCCTCCGCGTCGAGCGCGTCCTTCGGCGCACGCGGGATGAGGGCCGTCACAGCCCGGCAGGCCCGGTCGTGGTCCAGCCCGTGCCGCCCGAGGATCTCGGCCGAGTCGCTCTCCGGCTGGTCGAGCAGGCCCAGCAGGAGGTGTTCGGTGCCGATGAGGTGATGGTTCAGCCGGCGGGCGTTCGCCTGGGCGAGTTTCACCGTCTGCCGGGCCTCATCTGTGAACCGTTCGAACATGGTTACCTCTCCCGTCTCAGCAGACCTCGGCCGCCCGCGTACTTCTTGTGCACCGCCTGCCGGGTGACTTCCAGGCAGTGCGCGATCTCCTGCCAGGACCAGCCCTGATCCCTGGCGTTCTCCACCTGAAGGGCCTCCAGCCGATCGACGAGCATCCGCAACGCCCGCACGGCCCGCAGGCCGACGGCCGGATCGCGGCTGCCGGCGTCGGAGGCCAGCTGTGCCGTATCGCTCATGTCTGTCAATTTAGGTTGACATCATGCGCTTGTCAACTCTTATTGACGGTTCCGCCGGTCGGGGGCCCGATCGGCGGTCCCGCCGGTCAGAAAATGGTTTGCTGGTGAGGCGGGAGTTTGTCAGCCTGGGGAGGCTATGCGCTCCCTACCTGTTGCCGACCCCGGCATTCCTGACGCCCGCAGTCCGATCCGATACCTGTGCTGGATAGCCCGTATGCAGGCGGGCCCGCTGCTCATCGGCATCGGCTACGCCATCCTGTGGTGGCTGGCGATGGCGCTCGTGCCGGAGGCGATGGGCAAGGGCATCGACGCCATCAGGGCCAAGGACCTGCCGGCCCTCCTCACCTGGGGCGCGGTCCTGCTCGTCCTGGGGATCGTGCAGGCCGTCGCCGGCATCCTCCGGCACCGGATGGCCGTCTACAACTGGCTGAGCGCCGCCTACCGGACCGTCCAGGTCACCGTCAGGCAGTCGACCCGGCTGGGCGCGACCCTGCCCAAGCGCATGTCCACCGGCGAGGTGGTCAGCGTCGGCAACTCCGACATCGCCCACATCGGCAACGCGATGGACATCCTGCTCCGGGGCACCGGCGCGATCGTCGCCATCGTCACGGTGACCGTCATCCTGATCAGGGCCTCGCTGCCGCTCGGTCTGATGGTGCTCATCGGCGTGCCGATCATGGCCGTCGCCGTCGCCCCCCTGCTCCGGCCGCTGCACAGGCGCCAGCACGCCCACCGCGACCTCCAGGGCGACCTGTCCACCCGCGCCGCCGACATCGTCGCCGGTCTGCGGGTGCTGCGCGGCATCGGCGGCGAGCAGGTCTTCGCCGACCGCTACACCGAGGAGTCCCAGAAGGTACGGCACGCGGGCGTGCGGGTGGCCGCGGTCGAGTCGATGCTGGAGGGCGCCCAGATCCTGCTGCCCGGCCTGCTGATCGCCTGCGTGACCTGGCTGGGCGCGACCTTCGCGATCCGGGACGAGATCACCGCCGGCCAACTCGTCGCCTTCTACGGCTACGCGGTCTTCCTGATCGCCCCCATGCGGGCGCTCACCGAGGCGGCCGACAAGCTGACCAAGGGCCACGTCGCCGCCCGCCGGGTGGTGCGGATCCTCACCCTCGAACCGGAGGTGCGCGGCGGCGCCGGGCACTCCGGCGGGGGCCTGCTGCGCGACGTGGCCTCCGGGGTCGCGGTCCGTCCCGGCGTGTTCACCGCCCTCGCGGCGACCTCGCCCGAGGAGGCCGTCACGATCGCCGACCGGCTCGGCCGCTACGGCGACGGCGACGTGGACTTCGGCGACGTGCCGCTGGACACCCTGCCGCTCGCCGAGGTCCGCCGCCGGATCCTGGTCGCCGACAACAGCGCGAAGCTGTTCGCCGGGGTGCTCAGGGACGAGCTGGACGTCTCCGGCGAGGCGTCGGACGAGGACATCGCCGACGCGCTGCGCACCGCGTGCGCGGAGGACATCGTCGAGGCGCTGCCCGGTGGCCTCGACGGGTACGTCGCCGAGTCGGGACGGGAGTTCTCCGGCGGCCAGCAGCAGCGGCTCCGGCTGGCCAGGGCGCTGACCGCCGACCCGGAGGTGCTCATCCTCATCGAGCCCACCAGCGCGGTGGACGCCCACAGCGAGGCGCGCATCGCCGACCGGCTGGCCAAGGCCCGAGCCGGCAAGACCACCCTGGTCTGCACGACCAGCCCGCTGGTGCTCGACCGCACCGATCAGGTGATCTACGTCGAGGACGGCGTCGTGCGCGCCCAGGGAACACACCGGGAGCTGCTGGCCACCGTGCCGGCCTACACCGCCCTGGTCACCAGAGGGGAAGACTCGTGAGCGAGCGGGCCGCAGGGCGTCGTGAGCGCGTGAACGCAGGTTACGGGTACCGAGAGGGGGAGAACGCATGAGCAGGCAGATCCTGCCCGTCGCCGATCAGGCGCAGGTCCGGGCGTATGCCCGCAGGCTCACGCTGAAGTACCCCCGCAACCTGACGGCGGCGCTCGGCCTGCACGGCCTGGCCGCCGTCGCGGGCCTGGCGGTGCCGTGGCTGCTGGGCTCGCTGGTCGAGGGGGTCAGCGACGGCGCCGGGGTCGACGTCACGATGGTGGCGCTGGCCGTCGGCGGTTTCCTGGTCGCCCAGGCGGTGCTGGTCAGGTTCGCCGTCTACGTCTCCTCCAAGCTCGGCGAGAAGGTCCTCGCCGAGCTGCGCCAGGAGTTCGTCGGCCGGGTGCTCGGCCTGCCGCTGTCCACCGTCGAGCGCGCCGGATCCGGCGACCTGATCACCCGGACCTCGCGGGACGTGGACTCGCTGTCGCGCACCGTACGGCACGCCGTGCCCGAGACGTTGATCGCGGTGGTCACCTGCGTGATCACCGTCGGCGCGCTGCTGCTGGTGGGGCCGCTGCTCGTGCTGCCCTCGCTGCTGGCCGTACCGATCCTGTGGTTCGCCACCCGGTGGTACCTCAAGCGGGCCCGGGACGGCTACCTGCGGGAGAGCGCCGCCTACGCGGACATGACCGACGGCCTGGCCGAGACGGTCGGCGGGGCCCGCGCCGTGGAGGCCCTGGGCCTGCAGGACCGGCGGCACCGCCGTACCGACACCGACATCTCCCGGTCGTGGGCGGCCGAGCGCTACACCCTCAGGCTGCGCACCCTCTGGTTCCCGGCGGTCGAGCTCGGCTACGTGATCCCGATCGTGGCCACCCTGGTCCTGGGCGGCGTGTTCTACATCCAGGACTGGGCCTCGCTGGCCCAGGTCACCTCGGCCACGCTGTACGTGCAGCAGCTCATCGACCCGCTCGACCGGCTGCTGATGTGGATCGACGAGCTCCAGGTGGGCGGGGCCTCCATGGCCCGCCTGCTGGGGGTCGCCGAGGTGCCCGACGACCGTGAGGCCGGTTCCGGCACCCCCGACGGCGAGCGGCTGCGGGCCGCGGACGTCCGCTACGCCTACCGTGAGGGCCACGACGTGCTGCACGGCATCGACCTGGTGGTCGAGCCGGGGGAGCGGCTGGCGATGGTCGGCCCGTCCGGGGCGGGCAAGTCCACGCTGGGCCGCCTGCTCGCGGGCATCCACGGCCCGCGCACCGGCGCGGTCACGGTCGGCGGCACCTCTCTGGTCGAGCTCCCGCTGGACGACCTGCGCGGCCACGTCGCCCTGGTGACCCAGGAGCACCACGTGTTCCGGGGCACCCTGCGCGACAACGTGCTGATCGCCCGCCCGGACGCGGACGACGCGCGTGTCCGGGAGGCGCTGGAGGCCGTGGACGCCTGGGACTGGGTCGAGGCCATGCCCGGCGGCCTGGACACCGCCGTCGGCTCCGGCGGCGAACCGGTCTCGGCCGCCCAGGCGCAGCAGCTCGCCCTGGCCCGCCTGGTCCTGGCCGACCCGCACACCCTGGTCCTGGACGAGGCCACCTCGCTGATCGACCCCCGGGCCGCGCGCAACCTGGAGCGGTCGCTGGCCGCCGTCCTCGACGGCCGCACCGTGATCGCCATCGCGCACCGCCTCTACACGGCGCACGACGCCGACCGGGTCGCGGTGGTCGAGGACGGCCGGATCAGCGAGCTCGGCTCCCACGACGAGCTCGTCGCGGCCGAGGGCTCCTACGCGGCGCTGTGGAGCAGCTGGCACGGCACCTCGAAGTGAGAGGGCCTCCGGCCGGGGCATGGCGCCGCCCGGCCGGAGGGGTGGCCCCGGGGCCGCCCGCCGGCCTCAGCCCAGGGCCTTCTTGAGGAAGTCGACCTGGAGCAGGAGCAGGTTCTCGGCCACGACCTCCTGGGGGGTCATGTGGGTGACGCCGGACAGCGGCAGGACGTTGTGCGGGCGGCCCGCCGCCAGGAGGGCGGAGGACAGGCGGAGGGTGTGGGCGGCGACCACGTTGTCGTCGGCCAGGCCGTGGATCAGCAGGAGGGGACGGTCCAGCTTCTCGGCGTCGGCGAACAGGGACGACGACTCGTAGTGGCCCTCCTCCGGCCGGCCGAGGTAGCGCTCGGTGTAGCAGGTGTCGTAGAGACGCCAGTCGGTCACCGGCGCTCCGGCGATGGCCGCGTGGAACACGTCCGGGCGGCGGAGCACGGCCAGGGCGGCCAGGAATCCGCCGAAGGACCAGCCGCGGATGCCGACCCGGGACAGGTCCAGGTCGTCGGGGAACCGCGCGGCGGCGCCCTGGAGGGCGTCGACCTGGTCCTCCAGGGGCGGGGTGGCCAGGTCGTGCAGGACGGCCCGCTCGAACTCGGGGCCGCGCCCCGGAGTGCCGCGGCCGTCGGCCACGACCACCGCGAAGCCCTGGTCGGCGAACCACTGGCTGGTCAGGTAGGCGCCGGAGGCGGCCAGGACGCGCTGGGCGTGCGGCCCGCCGTAGGGGTCCATGAGGACCGGGAGCCGCACCGAGCCGGGCACGTGACCCGACGGGAAGAGCACGGCGGTGGCCAGATCGCGCGCGCCCGCGCGGATCAGGGAGACCCGCAGGTCCAGGCCGTGCCGTTCGGCGTGCGAGGCGATGTGGCCGCGGGGCTTGCCGTGGTGCAGGACGCGCGTGACCGGGCCCTCGCTGTCGAGGGTCTGGCCGGTGACCACCAGCGTGCCGCCTGCCGTGTGGCCGCTGTAGACGCCGCTCTCGGCCGGGCTGACCAGCGTGATGCGGCCGTCCTTGTAGGCCCACAGGGCGATCTCGGTGGGATCGCCGCCGGCCCGGAAGAGCACGGCGTCACCGTCGACGTCGAGGACCTCGCGGACCTGGAGCGTGGCCGGGGTGACGGGCTCGTCGCCGATGATCAGGCGGTGGCCCCCGTCGACGTTCGCCGCCCAGACCAGGGTGCCGTCGGACAGGTGGCCGGGCACGCCGGGGACGATGTCCACCCAGGCGGGGTCGGTGTCCTCGCGGACGACCGTCGAGCCGCCCGTGGCCGGGTCGACCTTGAGCAGGCGGATGCTCCGCTGGTCGCGCGGCATCGTGACGATCGCCAGGCCGTGGGCGTCCCAGGAGGCGGTGACCAGGTATTCGTCCTCGAAGGACACGGGGACGCGGGAGCCGTCCAGGGCCAGGACGAACAGCTCGACCCCGGTGTTCGGCGTGCCGGCGGCGGGGTAGCGCTGCTCGGTGGCCGGGCGGGAGGGGTTGGCCGGGTCGGCGATGTGCCACTTGTCGACCGGCGAGTCGTCGGCCCGCTCGGCCAGCACCGCGTCGCCCGCCGGGGACCACCAGTAGCCCCGCATCCGGTTCATCTCCTCGGCGGCGATGAACTCGGCCAGGCCGTACGTCACCTCGGGGGACTCGGGGCGGGCCAGCACGTGGTCGACCTCGTCCTCGAGGTCCTGGACGTGGAGCGCGCCACCGGTCACGTAGCCGACGTGCTCGCCGGTGGGGGAGACCCGCGGGTCGATCACCGGGCCGGCCGTCTTCAACCGCCGGATCCTCTTGGTCTTGAGGTCGGCGACGTAGAGGCCGCCGGAGAGCGCGAAGGCCGCCGTGGTCACCGCCGTGTCGGTGCTGTAGCCGACGATGCCGCCCGCCTGCTCCCGGCTGCGCTCGCGGCGGGCCCGCTCCTCGGCCGGCAGGTCGTCCTCGTCCACGGCCAGCGCGCGCGGGTCGGCGATCAGCCGCTCCTTGCCGCTGGCCACGTCGAACTCCCACAGGCAGGTGACCGGGTCGCAACCGCCCTTCGTCCGGAGGAAGACGACGCGGTCGCCGCCCGGGGCGATGGTGAAGCCACGCGGCACTCCGAGGGTGAATCGGCGGGTCCGTGCGTGCAGACGAGGGAAGCTCTCACTCATACCAGTCATCTTGCCAGCTCCACGTCCGGTCCCGGGGGGTCCCCAGGATGGCTTGGGCAACAGATGTCTTGGGAGAAACTTGGGCAGGTGACATTTACTGCGCGAATCGCTCGCTCTCCGGGAACGCCTGCCGTGCTGTCGCTCGTGCTCGTGCTCTGGGGGATCGGCACCCCGTCGTTCTGGCGGGACGAGTCGGTGAGCGTGATGGCGGCGACCATGTCGTTCGACGAGCTGTGGCGGCTGCTCGACGACATCGACGCCGTGCACGCGCTGTACTACCTCCTGCTCAGGCCGTTCGCCGCGTTCGGCGGGGAGTTCGCGGTCCGGCTGCCCTCGGCGCTCGCGGTCGCCGGGGCGACGTTCGGGATCGCGGCCATCGGACGGAAGCTGGCCACCCCGCAGGTGGGGCTGCTGGCCGGGCTGGTCTACGCGGTGCTGCCCATGATCAGCCGCTACGGCCAGGAGGCGCGGAGCTACGCCCTGGTCAGCGCGGTGGCGGTGGCCGCCACCTGGGTCCTGCTCGGCGAGCGCCGGTCGCGCTACGCCGGGTACGGCCTGCTGGTCGCGCTGCTCGGCTGGTTCCACCTCTACGCGCTGCTCCTGCTGCCCGCGCACGCCGTCGTCGTCCTCCGCAGGCGCGGGGAGACCGTCCCGTGGCTGGCGTCGCTGGCCGGGGCCGGGGTGCTGCTCGCGCCGCTCGCGGTGATCGCGTCCGGGCAGCGGGAGGAGCAGCTCTTCTGGCTGAAGGTGCCCGGCATCCCCGAGCTGGGGCAGTTCGGGGTGGACATCGCCGGAGGCGACGCGGCGTGGGCGTCGCCGCTCCTGCCCGCGCTGTTCCTCGCCCTGCTGATCGCCCTGGTCCTGCTCGGGATCTGGTACGGGACGCGCTCCCGCCGCCGTGGCGTCCCGACGGCGCGAGGCCACCGGGAGGACCCGGCGGCGGGAGGCCACCGGGAGGACGCGGGGGCGGTAGGTCACCGGGAGGATCTGACGGCGGGAGGCCACCGGGAGGACGCGGGGGCGGGAGAGGGGCCGGGACGGCCCTCGCTGGTGGGGGTGGCGGTGCCCTGGGCGGTCCTTCCCGTGGTGCTGTCCCTGCTGATCTCGCAGATCCACCCGGTCTACAGCCCGCGCTACGTCCTCTTCGCGGTCCCGGGCCTGGCCCTGCTGGCCGGAGCCGGCCTGGCCGCGCTCCGCCGTACCCCGGCGACCTGGGCGGTCCTCGCGGTCCTGGCGGCGTTCTCGGTGAGTGCCCACCTCGCCGTCCGCGGGCCGGCCAACCGCCCCGACGACCTCCGTACCCTCGCCGCGGAGCTGAGCGCCCAGGAGCGGCCCGGTGACGCCGTCCTCTACGTTCCCGAGCGCTTCCGGCTGTTCGTCGTCGTGTACGGCGAGCCGTACCGCAGGCTGAGCGCCCTGGGATCGGGATCCGACCGTGTGTGGCTGGTCTCGCGGCGCATCCGCGGTCCCGAGTGGGAGGAGGACCCCCGGTTGAAGGAGCTCAAGCGGGACTTCCGGAAGGCCGGGCAGACCCGGATATCCGGGGCGGTCCGCATCACCCTGTACACCAGGCGGATACCCTCTGACGCATGACTGATCGGCGCCTGCTGCTCGTGCACGCCCACCCCGACGACGAGACGATCGGCAGTGGTGCGACCATGGCCAAATACGCCGCCGAGGGGGCCCACGTCACGCTGGTGACCTGCACGCTCGGCGAGGAGGGCGAGGTCATCCCGGCGGAGCTGGCCCATCTGGCCGCCGACCGGGACGACACGCTGGGCGAGCACCGCGTCGGCGAGCTCGCCGCGGCCTGCCGGGCCCTCGGCGTCACCGACCACCGCTTCCTGGGCGGTGCGGGCCGCTGGCGCGACTCCGGGATGATGGGCGTCGCCTCCAACCACCGCGACAACGCCTTCTGGCAGGCCGACCTCGACGAGGCCGCCGGGGAGCTGGTCAAGGTCATCCGCGAGGTGCGGCCCCAGGTCCTCGTCACCTACGACGAGAACGGCTTCTACGGCCACCCGGACCACATCCAGGCCCACCGCGTCTCCTGGCGCGCCTTCGAGCTGGCCGCCGACCCGGCGTTCGGCGTGGGGGAGCCGTGGCGGATCGCCAAGTTCTACCTCACCGCGACGGCCCGGTCCACGATGCGCCGGACGGCCGAGGCGTTGCGCGAGGCCGATGTGAGCTTCCTCACCGAGGACGCCCTCGACGACCTGCCGTATGGCTGCGCGGACGAGGACGTCACCACCGAGATCGACGGCCGGCCCCACGTGGGCCGCAAGCTCGACGCGATGCGGGCGCACGCGACCCAGATCAGCGTGGCGGCGCCCTGGTTCGCCCTGTCCAACAACATCGGCCAGGAGGCGCTCGCGGTGGAGCACTTCATCCTGCGCTCCGGGACGCCCGGACCCGCCGGACCGGGGGCGCCGCTCGAAGTCGGCGGGCTCGGCGAGCCGTACGGCCGCGAGGCCGATCTCTTCGCGGGGATCCACTAGCCTCGATGACTGTGATGGAGCAGGTCCACCAGACGACGGCACGGCGGCCCTCGGCGGCGGCGGTCACCGCGGCGGCGTACCTCATGCTGGTCCTGCTCGGCCTCATGATGGGGGTGCTGGGCGGCTTCCAGCACTCGTGGTATCTCCGGCCCTTCCCGATCTCGGCCGTCGGCTGGGTCGTCCTGCTGGCCATGGCCTGTTACGGCGCCGGGCGGGCGATGAGGGGGCGGCTGGCCGCCCTGGCGCCCGGGGCGGGCTGGATGGCGATCACGCTGATCTGGCTGGGCGGCAGCCCGGAGGGCGACGTGGTCATCGCCAACGACCTGGCCGGCTACGTCTACCTCTACGGTGGCCTGATCGCGATCCTGGCGGCCGTCCTGCTCTCCCCGTCGGGCGGCGGGGCGTGGCTGCTCACGCAGGGCCCGTACGGTCCCCGCCCGGCGGAGCCACCTTCGCACTAGGCGGCAGTCTCGAACACGTTCCCCGCGGCGATCCGCGCCCGGGGCGCGGTCAGCGGAGCCGCATGTGTGACGGCCGACGTGTCCGGCCCGCCGCCGGAGCGGCGGGCCGGGGGCTCAGTTCTCGGTGCGCCGGCCGTAGGAGGCGGCCTCGTACCGGTCGATCGCCCGGCCCAGCTGGGCCAGCTTCTCGGTGTAGGTGACCGGGAAGATCCCGGGCGCGGTGGCCGGCCGGTTGGCGTCGACGTACTGGGTACCGAGGTTGGTGAACGCGACGACGACGTAGTTGCGGCCGTTCTTGCCCGGCAGGGACCTGACGATGCCCGCGTCGGCCCCCGAGTTGCCGACCCACCCGGTCTTGTGCGCGAACGTGACCTGCGCCTGCTGGTTGCAGGGCCGTACGTCCTGGCCGAACGTGTTGCCCGCGACGGTCACCGTGCCGTCGGCGGCCACCCACCGCGACGCCACCCGCTGCGGGATGCCCGGAGCCGGGTAGGCGCTGCCGCACCGGTTGGCGGTGGAGAGCATGTCGTTGAAGCCCTGCTCACCGAGCAGCTTCTTGAACACCTGGCGGGAGGCGGGGCTCAGCACGTCGCCGGTGACCGGCTTGCCGTCGGGGGCGGTCCACGCCTTGCCCTGTACGCCGTTGACCAGCGCGAGCAGCTTGGCCGTGTCCAGCGAGCTCATCGTGACCGGGTTGGACCAGCGGCCACCGTTGGCCGGGTTGGTGTTCTTCAGTTGCATGGTCTCCAGGCCCAGGTCCTGGAAGGTCTTGTTGAGCTCGTCCACCGCGCCGCGATCGTGCAGCAGTTTCACCAGCGCGCAAGACGCGGCGTTGGACGAGGAGGTGATCGAGGCGTCCATGTAGGCGCCGACGGTGTTGCTGCTCGGGCCACCGCACAGCGAGCTGATCGCCGTGGGCTGGTAGTCGTAGGTGTCCTCAAGCTTGATCTCGCCCTTGTCCACCAGCCGCAGCACCCCGAAGTTGACCATCAGCTTCAGGACGGAGGCCGGGTAAGGGAGCATGAAGTCGATTGGCGCGTGCTCCCGTGCCGGCACCACGTCGACGGTTCCCTTGCCCTGGTTGGCATACCATCCGGCGTCGTCCCACTGCCGCCATCGCACTTGGTCGGTGTGGAAGTTCTCGTCCACCGGCACGACGATCCCGCGCGGATACTGCGGGCTCATCAGCACGGTGCCTGACGACACCGGCCGGCCCCGCCGGTCCAGCTCCAGCACCGTCACGTCGAGCTGCGGCTGCTGGACGATCGGCTTGGGGTCGGCGGCCTCCGCGAACAACCGGGCATAGTCGCCGGCTGTCTTCGCATCCTTGTCGACCACGTCAGCGAGCGTCCGGGCCTGCGGGGATCCCGGCGGGGCCAGGTCGAGGACCTGCTCGAAGCGCAGCTCGGTCATGACGTTCTGCAGGAAGCCGGCCACCTCGCCGCCGTCGGTGGCCTGAGCGGGCGGCATCGCGGCGCCCAACAGCATCGAGGTGGCGGCCAGTGCGATGGCAGCGCGTTTACTCGTTGTAGATCGGAAAATTGACATGCTCCAAGATCATAGTCAGCGGAAGCTCCGCATTTCAGGCATTTTGATCTTCTGGGCCTCAAATAGGTTCATCGGGCCGGATGTCTGTCGAGGGGGCGTTCGTGCCGGTGGAACAGGCCCGCGCGGTCTGGGCGGGGGCCGGCCGGGACCGCGCGGACCCGCGGGACCTCGCCGTCGGCGAGGTCCCGCACCCTCAAGGCCTGAGGACCAGGGTGTTCCTGGCGGCCTTCTTGATCGACTCCTCCCGGGCGAGCATGGGGGTGGTCCTCCCGCCCGCCCAGAGCGGGGCCTGGTCCCAGTAGTTGTCGTGGAAGGCGTGACCCGACGCGCCGGTCAGGTTGATCCACTGGGACCTGTCCGGGTCCGCCAGGTCGACCACCATCCGCATGGACGGCAGCCAGCCCACGGCGTAGTCCTCCTGGACGTCCCAGCCCGCGGCGTTGACCGCGTCGTCGTTGCCGCTCACCGGGAGCGGGCCCCGGTTGAACAGCCACTCGACCGGGCCGATCCCGGAGGTGCCGAAGGTCTGGTTGGTGAGCGTCAGCGCGTGCAGGTCGCCCCAGCGCCAGGCCTTGACATCCGGGCCGAGGCGGGCGTTCAGCTCGTCGTAGGCCATGGCCATGGCCCGCCGCAGCATGTCGTCGCGGGTCTCCGTCCCCGAGGTCCGCGCGTCGTCCCAGAAGGGGTCGCCGGGGTTGTCGAGCATGACGCGGACCACCTCGAACCAGCGGTCGCCGCCGGTCGGCCAGGCGCTCTCCGGCAGGTCGTCGTTGAAGGTCTCGACGAGCAGGTGCCGCCAGACGGCGTTGAAGTACATCGCCGGGCTCGACCCCGCGCCCTGGGAGTAGTCCCAGGTGCGCAGCAGCTCGCGGGCGTCCCCGGAGGCCCCGGCGACCTTGAGGGCCATCAGCTTGGGCACCAGGAACTGGGCGAAGCCGTTGTGGGTGTCCTGCTGCACCTCGCCCATCGTCTCCGCGTCGACCTTGCCCTTCCTCAGCTCGGTCTGGAGGCGGTCCAGGATGCGCTGGGAGCGGTAGCCGTACGCCCAGTCCTTGGTGAGCATGTGCGGGTAGCGCTCGGGGTCGATGGCCGCGTTGTTGGCGGTCACGATGTAGCCCTCGGGCGGGTTGTAGACGCTGGGCAGCTCGTTGAAGGGGATGTTCGACTGCCAGGAGTACTCGCCGGTCCAGCCCGGCACCGGCCAGGTGCCGTCGCCCCGGGTCCGCACCGGGATCCGGCCCGGTGCCTGGTAGCCGATGTTGCCCTTGGTGTCGGCGTAGATCAGGTTCTGCGCGGGCACGTCGAACCTGCTCGCCGCCGCCCGGAACTCCTGCCAGTCCTGCGCGGCGTCGAGGGCGAAGATCGCGTCGGCGCTCCTGCCGGGATCCAGCGCCGTCCACTTCAGCGCGACCGCGTCGGCCTTCTCCTGGAAGGCCGTCGCCGCGCCGGGCAGGGTGTCCTTCACGTTCTCCATGACGTCGGAGAGGATCGGGCCGTGCATGGTCTCCCGGACCGTGAGCCGGACCGGGTCGCCTCCCGCCACCTCGATTGTCTCGGTCCTGGTGGTGAGCGGCTTCCAGTTGCCCATGAACAGGTAGGAGTCGTCCTTCACCCGCTCCAGATACAGGTCGGCGACATCGGGACCGAGGTTGGTGAAGCCCCAGGCGATCTTGTCGTTGCGCCCGATGATCACGCCGGGCACCCCGGAGAAGGTGAACCCGGTGACGTCGAACGGGCACTCGGCGCTCTTGGTGCGACAGTGCAGCCCGGCCTGGTACCAGACCGAGGGCATGTTCGCCGACAGGTGCGGGTCGTTGGCGAGCAGCGGCTTGCCCGAGCCGGTGTGCTTGCCGCCGACCACCCAGGAGTTCGAGCCGATGCCGTTGCCGCCCTTGGGGTCGCCCATCAGGCTCGGCACCGCCCGCAGGGCCTCGGCCGTCCGGGTCAGCGCGCCCGTGTCCGGCCGTCCGGTGCCGGTGTCCACCTGGCCGGTGTCCGCGCCGGGCTCGACGTCCTGGTCGAAGCCGCGCCGGGTGACCGACCCCTGGGTGACGATCGGCTGGTGGGTGTCGAAGGGGTAGCCGGGCCAGAGCTGTTCGACCCGCTCGCGGGGCAGCATGCTCGCCGCGAGCGCCCGGCCGATCTCGTCGGACATGTTGGAGCGCAGGTCCCAGGCCATGGCCTTGAGCCAGGACAGGGAGTCGACCGGAGTCCACGGCTCGGGTTCGTAGCCGAAGTTGGTGAGCTTGAGGACCGCGTAGTCCAGGCTCTTGGCGGTGAAGCCCTGGTTCTGGTCCATCCAGGAGTTCACGCCCTTGGCGTAGGCGTCGAGGTAGTGCCGGGTCTGTTCGGTGAGCATCGGCAGCTCGGCCTCGGCGACCCTGCGCCAGCCCATGGTCCGGATGACCTTGTCCTCGACGAGCGTCGCGGCGCCGAACATCTCCGACAGCCGCCCGGCCGTCACATGCCGGCGGAAGTCCATCTCGAAGAACCGGTCCTGGGCGTGCACGTAGCCCTGGGCGAGGAACAGGTCGTCGGAAGAGTCCGCGTAGATATGTGGAATACCTGTTTTATCGCGATATACAGTGACTTTTCCTGTCAGACCATCCACTTTGAGCTCGCCCGCGAGCTGCGGGAAAGAGGCGCGCACCGTCCACACGCCCACCCCGGCGAGAACCAGCCCGAGCACCACGAGGACGGTGAACGCCCGTGCGAGCCATTTGAGCGGCCGGGGCATCCAGGCATACGGCCGGAACCTCACAAAGACCTCCTATGCGACGTGATCGAACAAGTTTGGCAGCACCCCGGAGGCGAAACGCCGATTGCGCGTTCGTCAGAATGCGACGCATGGAGTTCACGACCGCCGATCTCATCGACGCCCACGGCGACGTCCTCGACAGCTGCCTGACGCAGTTCCGCTCATACGGCCTGCGTCCGCGCTTCGCCGGGCCGATCGCGACCATCCGCTGCCTGGAGGACAACGCCCTGGTCAAGCAGGTCCTGGCCGCGCCGGGTGAGGGACGCGTGCTGGTCGTGGACGGCGCGGGTTCCCTGCGCACCGCCCTGATGGGCGACCTGATCGCCGCCTCCGCCGTCTCGTCCGGCTGGTCCGGCGTCGTCGTCAACGGGGCAGTCCGTGACACGGTCGCCCTGGGCGGCCTGGACCTGGGCGTCAAAGCCCTCGGCTCCAACCCCCGTAAGAGCGCCAAGGAGGGCGCCGGCGACCTCGGCGTCCCCGTCACCTTCGGTGAGGTCACCTTCGTCCCGGGCGCATGGCTCTACAGCGACGAGGACGGCCTCGTCGTCAGCCCGCGTGCCCTGCTCTGAGCCCGCGAGCCCCGGCGGGACGGCGCTGTCCCGCCGTACACGGGCCGGAGGCTACAGGGCGGTCTCCAGCACCACCGACCGCGCGGCGAAGCCGTTGCGCTCGTAGAAACGCACGGCCGCCTCGTTGCTCGCGTACGCCGTCACCCCGGCGTACCGCGCCCCGTGGTGGCGGGCCCACGCCCTGAACTCCTCCACCAGGTCGGCCCCGATCTTCCGGCCGCGGTGGGCGGGCCGCACGTAGATGCTGCCCAGCGTCGCCACCGTGATCGGACGCATCGGGGTGGGCCCGGACAGCCGGCCGGACAGGTGGCCGATGATCCGGCCGCCGGCCTCGGCGACCATCACCAGGCGGTCGGGGTCGTCCAGCGCGCCGGCGAACCAGGCCGGGCCGTGCTCCGCGGGCCAGCTCGGGTCGAGGGTGAGGTCACGGGCTCCGGCGTCCTCGGCGAACAGCGCGGAACTGCAGGCCACTACCCCCTCCAGATCCGCAACCGTGGCAGGCCGTACGACAACGCCAGTCTCACTCATGATCGGGACGGTATCGGCCGCCACCGACATTAAACGCGATCCGCCCCTACGTCCTGCTGAAACATGACCATTCCATGCTGGATCGGCGAGGCCGGCGCCCGCCCGCCGGGGCGGGGACTACGACCAGGTCTGGCCCTCGGGGGTGTCGGCCACCCGCACGCCCAGGGCGGCCAGCTCGTCGCGGAGGCGGTCGGAGACGGCCCAGTCCCTGGCGTCGCGTGCCCGCAGGCGCCGCTCCAGCAGCTCGGCGGCGCCCGGCGGCAGGCTCCTGGCTCTGCCGATGTCGGCTGACAGGTCCAGCCCGAGGATCTGGTCCAGATGCAGGAACGCCTCGAACCGGGAGCCGGGCGCGATCGAGTCGTCGCGTTCCAGCTCCCGCAGGAGGCGCAGGGCCAGTGGGGTGTCGAGGTCGTCGTCGAAGGCGGCCTCGATCCGCGCGACCCGCTCGGCGGGCATCGGACGGCTCGGCGTCTCCGACCACTCGGCGACGTGGGAGCGCCAGCGCCGCAGGGTCCTGTCGGCGGCCCGGAGCGTGTCCCAGGTGAGGTTCATCTGCTGGCGGTAGCGGTGCTCCAGCAGCGCCAGCCGTACGGCCAGCGGATCCAGACCCGCGTCCACCACGTCCTGGAGCAGCACCACGTTGCCGGTGGACTTGGCCATCTTGCGCCCGTCGAACAGCAGGTGCTCCCCGTGGACCCAGTGCCTGACCACCTCGTGGCCGGCGGTGGCGTCGGACTGGGCGCGCTCGTCCTCGTGGTGCGGGAAGCGCAGGTCGATGCCGCCGGTGTGCACGTCGACGCGCTCGCCGAGGAACCGCAGCGACATGGCCGAGCACTCGATGTGCCAGCCGGGGAAGCCGCGGCCCCAGGGAGCCTCCCAGGTCATCTCGTGGTCCGAGGGCTTCCACAGGGCCCAGTCGGCGTGGAAGCGCTTGCGGGGGTCGACGCCTTCGAGCCGGTGGCCGGGCTTCAGCCGGTCGAGCCGGTTGCCGGAGATCTCGCCGTAGGTCGGGAAGGAGGCCGCGTCGAAGAAGACCGACCCGTCGGGGGTCGGGTAGGCGTGCCCCTTCTCGATCAGCTTGGCGATCATCTCGATCATCAGGTCGATCGTCTCGGTGGCCCTGGGGGAGTGCTCGGGCGGCCGGATGTTCAGCGTGGCGGTGTCGGACAGGAAGGCCGTCTCGTAGAACCGCGCGATCTCCAGCCCGGTCCGCCCCTCGGCCCGCGCCTGGAGCAGGATCTTGTCCTCACCGCCGGGGTCGATCTCGGCGTCGTCCACCAGATGCCCGACATCGGTGATGTTCCGGCAGGCGACCACCCGGATCCGCTGCCGCTCGCTGACCCGCCTGATCAGGTCGGCCAGCACGTACGACCGGAAATTGCCGACATGGGCGTAGCGGTAGACGGTGGGCCCGCAGGTGTACATCCGCATGGACCGGGCCCCTTCGGGGAGGACCGGTCCGACCTGGCGGTTCCGTGTGTCATACAGCCGTAGCATGCCTCGACCCTATTCTCCTCAGCCGGAGCCCTCCAGGAAGGCGAGGATCTCGCGGTCGCCGCGGTCGCGCAGGCGGGCGATGACCTCCTCGCGGGTGCAGCCGTCGGCGAGGCCGATCCGGGCGCCGATCAGGCGGAGACCCTCGGCCTCGGAGGCGACCGGGGCGGTGTAGCCGATCAGGTAGAGGGCCCGGTTCAGGGCCGGGAGGCCCGGGGACGCGGCGGGGAGGTAACGGGTCAGCAGCTCGCCGCCGTCGGAGACCGTCAGGAAGACGTGGTCGCCCTCGGAGGCGTTGGAGGCGACCAGGATCGGCCGGATGGACCCCATGGTCGGCTGGTTGTGCCAGCTGATCACCACGTCGCCGGACGGGGTGGAGGCGGTGAGCTGGCCCCCGGGGGCCATGCCCAGGTGCGCGGCGAAGCCGGTGGGCAGGGGGGAGCCCGAACCGCGCAGGTGCTCGGCGTTGACGTCCACCCGGTGCCACCAGCGCCCGTCGCGGCTGCGGAAGCAGCGGCGGGTCGCCGAGACGTCGCGGCGGGGCTGGTAGTCGGCCTGCTCGGCCCCGGCGACCCGGATCCACCCGCGCTGCGTGCGCTCGAAGCCGGGCCCGCCCGCGTAGGCGCGGACCGAGCTCTCGCTCACGTCGTAGCGCGCGGTGAGGTTCGTCACGATCGTGTTGACCGACGCCTCGCCGTTGGACCGCTCGATCTCCCGGACGATCATCTCCCTGATGCCGAGGTACTGCTCGCCGCCCCAGCGGGACAGCCCGTACTTGTTGCGGTCCAGCCGCAGGAACCGGTCGTCGGCGGTGAGCTGGTTGCGGATGCCGACGAGGCTGTAGTCCTCGCCGATGCGCTCCTGGATCTCCTCGGGGGTCAGCGCGTTCCCGGCCACCGCGAGCACGGCCTCGGCCTTGTCGTTGACGCTGCGCGGCCAGGGCACCACGTGGCCTTCGAGGACCCGGAGCTGGGGCACCGCGATGAGCCACCGCTCGGCCACGTCCTCGCGGATCCCGAGCTGGCTGACCAGCGTGACGGCCTCGTCGAGGGGACGCGGCCCGTCGGTGAAGAGCTGCCGGGTCTTCTCCCGCAGCTCGTCGGAGCCGCCGGCCACCAGCCAGCCGTCCACCTGGTCGTAGCCGCTCAGCAGGGTCCGCACGAACCGCCAGGCCGGGATGCCCAGCGTGGCCATGTCGGTGCGGTGCCACGGCACCGCCGCGGCCAGGTCGTCGGCCGGCACCGCGGAGCCGAGCCGGCCCCGCAGCCAGGAGACGTGGGCGACCAGCGGCGCGGCGTCCTCACTCGCCAGCCAGGCCTCGACGTGGTCGCGCAGGTCGCGCTCGATCTGCCGGATGCGTTCCCTGGTCACCGAGAACCGCTGGGCCAGGTCGTCGAGCGTGGCCCGCTGCGAGGCGTAGAGGCGGTCCCTGGCGATGGCGCGCTGGCGCTCGTCCAGGGTGGCGAAGACCTCGTCGATCAGCTCGGGCAGCGGCCGGTCCGGCCGGGAGGGACGGACCGGGGCGACGCTCTCCTCGGTGACGGGTTCGAGCAGCCGCTCCAGCACGCCGGTGAACAGCTTGTGCACCACTTCCCGGCCGAGCCCCTCGGGGGTGCGGACACTCTCCGCCGGGTCGGCGAACCTGAGCAGGGGCAGGATGTCGCCGAGCATCAGATGACCCCAGCACGCCAGGGCGAGATCGGCGAGACGTCCGGCGACCTCTGAGGTCCCGATGGTGGAGCAGGCCCGGTCCAGCGTAAGTGCCTGCCACCACGCCTCTGGGAGACGGGGGTCGGTTGCGATCGGCGCTACCTGGCCGGGAGAGGTCCAGCGCAGGGGTGGCGCGATGTCGCTCAGGCTGAGGTTCATTGAGGTCCAACCGGCAAAGGGGAATATATCCGCAGTTCAGAGTATGTGATCAGGTGGGAAGGAAGGGACTGGCTCGCCCGGAGTAGGAGACATAGAGCAGCTCCCTCGCCCGGGTGCAGGCCACGTACAGCAGGCCGCGCTCACGCTGGAGGTCGTGTGCCCGGGCCGAGGGATCCTCGCCGGCGGGGGTCAGCGATTCCGGGGGCGGCACGATCCCGTCGGCCACGCCGATCACGGCGACCCGCCGGAACTCCAGTCCCTTCATGCCGTGCAACGTCGTCACTCTCACCCCCAACTCGCGCAGGGCGGACCGGGCATCGCGCACGAGGCCGGCGGTCCTGGCGGCCACCCCGATCTCGCGCGGCGGCACGCCGTCCTCCACCCACTGTCCCACTTGTGCGACCAGACCGGTCAGCTCTTCCTCCGGTGAATCGTAGGCTCGGACCATCGGACGGTGCCCGTGCCGGGTGGCGTGGAAGCCGTACAGTTCCTGGACTCCCTTCACCAGTCCGTCGGCGGGTCCGCCCCCGCGCAGCCGTACCCCCCAGGAGAGGATCTCCTGAGGAAGCCGGTATGACACCTGAAGTCGCCGCTGGATCGCGTCGATTCCCACGGAGCTCAGTGTGACCCGCGTGTCGAAGATGCGCTGGTGCGGGTCGCCCACGATGAACAGGTCGTCGCGGGCGTGCGGCACCGCCGCGCGCAGCAGCCGCCACTGCGCGGGGTGCAGGTCCTGCGCCTCGTCCACCACGATGTGCCGGTACGGCTCCCGCCTGGGCGCCGTCTCCTCCAGCAGGTCGCCCGTCGTCTGGCCCAGGAGCAGCGACGCCTCGGCCGCCAGCTGGAGCAGGGTGCGCTTGCCGCGCTCCCGCAGCTCCCCGGTGACGTGCTCGACGGCCCGCCAGACCGCGGTCCGCTCCGGGGCCGTGAGTTCGACGCTGCGGCCGGGACGCGGGGCGCTCAGATACTCCTCCAGGGTCCGGAGGTTCTGCGCCAGCACCACCTGCTCCCACTCGCGCAGCAGGAACGCCGGGCTGTGGCCGCTCTCCGTCTCCCGCCAGAGCTCGGTCATCTCGGTGGCGCCGACCAGCGCGGGCGAGCGCCCCTCGGACTCGGAGACGATGCGGTGGGCCAGCCGGTCGACGTTGCCGACCTCGACCCGCCCGCGTGCCGCCTCGTCCTCGATCAGCAGGTCGAGCCGGGCGGCGAGGTCGGCGCTCAGCCCCTGGGAGAAGGTGACGAGCAGGACCTGGCCGGTGGCGCGCCCGGCCAGGAAGGCCGAGCGCTGGAGGGCGACGAGGGTCTTGCCGGTGCCCGCGCCGCCGGTGACCAGCATCGGCTGCTCGTAGGACTCCCAGCGGGCCAGCCGGTGCTGGGGCGGGTGCAGGAACACGCACCAGCCGGGCGCGTCGAGCACGTGGTTCAGCTCGCGCGGGCTGCCGACGAAGACGGCCCGGTCCGGACTGCGCAGCAGCGCGGCGGCGAAGTCCTCGGGGTCGACCGGGTCCCCGGTGGCGGCGACCGCGCGGCAGGCCTCCAGCTCCCGCCAGGCCCCGGTCATCGACTCGCCCCTGGCCAGCGCGGCCAGCGGCGCGTACTGCGTCGGAGGCAGCAGCGGCTCCAGCGCCGCCAGGATCAGCTCGTCGGTGATCTGCCGGGCGAGCGGCAGGAACCGCCTGTCGATCCCCAGCTCGGCCAGGTCGGTGTCACAGGTGTCGGCGAACAGCCGCGCCGGGGAGGACTCGGCCGCCCTGCGTACGGCGGGCTCCACCCGGTCGAGCGCCTCGGCGTCCCACATCTCGATCACGCCCAGCGCGGTGTTGACGCCGAACCGGTACCGCCGTGCGTAGGCCCACGCCTCGGCGTCCGGCAGCACGGTCAGCAGCCAGTAGACGTCCCGCTGCTTGACCACGACACCGCGATGGCCCGCGCCCAGCCGGAGGGTGACGGTCCGGGGGTCCCTGGCCCCCCTGACCCGCTCGGGGTGCGGCGCGCCCGCCACGTTCTGCATGAACCGGCGTACGGCGACGACGGCGTCCCGGCGCACCGGCTGGGCCAGGGCGCCGAGTTCCACCGGGAACTCCGGGGCGATCGCGAGTCGGGGCATCGGCTAGGCCAGCAGGGACAGCAGATCGCGGTCCCCGCGCTCTCGCAGCCGGCTGAGGAGGTCGGGCAGGCTCACCTGGCCGGTCATGCCGACCCGGGTGGCGATGACCCGGCCGGCCTGCTCCGGGGTGCCGCCCGGCGCGGTGTAGCCGACCAGCCGCAGCGCCTGCGCCGTCGCCTCCACCCCCTTGCCCGCGGCCGGCAGGTGCCTGGCGCGCAGCACCCCCTCGTCGGACAGCGTCAGGAACAGGTAGCTCCCCTGTTTGGCGCCCACGTCCGTGAGGAGCGTCCTGAGCGACTCCACCACAGGCCGCTCCTGCCAGCTCAGGGTGAGCTCGCCCACCGCGCTGTTGACCGTACGGCTGCCGCCGGGCGACATGCCGAGGTAGGCGGCGAACCCGCTGGGCAGCGGGCACTCGGCTCCCTGGATGTGCTCGGGGGTGACGTCGATCCTGAGCCACCACCGGCCGTCCGGCTGCCGGAAGCAGCGCCGGGTCAGCGAGACGTCCTTGAGCGGCCGGAACGGGCTCTTGCCCGGCTCCCCGTCCGGCCCCCCGCCGCGGGCGCCGGCCGCCGGCCGCTCGGCCTTCCCCGGCTTCTCCGCCTTCTCGGTCTTCTCGGCCCTGTCGGCGCTCTTGGCCCGCTCGGACCCCTTGGCCTTGGTCGCCGAGCCGTTCGCCCGCTGGGGTGGTCGCTGGGGTGGTCGCTGGCCGGCGCCCAGGATGCGGAGCTGGGGGACGTTCTCCAGCCACTCCTTCGAGACCTCGGGGTGGATGCCGAGGGAGGTGACCAGGGCGAGGGCCTTGGTCATCGTCAGCGGCGGCTTGGCGCCGCTGATCACGTCACGCGTGTGGTGGCGCAGCTCGGCGATGTCACCCTCCACCAGCCACTCGTCGACCAGGTGGTACTCGGGGAGGCTGGCCAGCACGAACTGCCAGGCGGGCACGTCGAGGGAGTGGAGCTCAAGGGAGTGCCAGTCGGCGGCCGTGATCAGGCGCGCCTTGGGCGCGGCCTTGCCGAGGACCCGCTTGACCTCGGCCAGATGCTCCCGGTACGGCGCGGCCTCCTCCGAGCCGAGCCACGCGCTGAACCGCAGGCGCAGGTCGTCCTCCAGCTCGCGGATCACCTCGGGCTGCACCGCGAAGAGCTTGGCCAGCGCCTCCACGGTCGCCGGTTCGTCGCTGAACAGCCTGTTCTGCGCGATGGCCCAGCTCTTGTCCTCCAGGTTGGCGAAGGCGCCGTCCACCAGCGCGTGGACGCTCTCGGCGGGCCGCCCGGCCTCCGCGCCGCCCGCGCCGCCCGCCGCCTCGTCACCCGCCTCCTCGCCGTCCGCCGCCTCGGCCTCCAGCGCGGCCCGTGCGGCCGGTACGGACGCGGCCGGCGCCGCACCGGGGTCCGGGCCGGGCTCCGGGCGGGGCCGGGGCTCCGGACCGGCGGAGGCGTGCTCGGCGCCGTCTCCCGGGCCGTCCTGCGGGTCGTCCTGCGGATCGGTTCCCGGTCCCGGTCCGGTGCCGGTCTCCGGGCGGGACCCGGCCGGGGCCGACCCGGCGGGAGCGGCGTCCGGCCACTCCGGCACCGCCTGGAACGGCGCCTCGGGCCCGCCCACGACGGCCCCCGGCACCGCGGACGGGGACGGCGTCTCCGGACGCGCCGCGACGGCGGCGGCCGCGGCCGCGAGCCCGAAGGCCGCCTCGCGCGCTCCCGCCCCGTTGGCGGCCGGGCTCTCGCGGTCCACGGCCACCTCCTCGGTCCCGGTCCTGGAGCCGGCCACGGCGGGCGCCATCGCGCCGAACCCGGCGTCGGCACCGGCGCCGGGGTGGGCCAACCGGTGAAAGACCGCCGAGAACAGGACGTTCAGCACGGGGAAGGGCTGGATGAAGGGCTGGTCGCGCAGCTCGTGGCCGGTGAGGGAGAGGAGGCCGGACCAGGAGCCGGTACGGTCGAGGGCGATGGCCGTACAGGGCTCGTCGGCCTCGTCGGGATCCAGGACGTACAGGGCGGGGAGCACGTCGCCCAGGGCGGCGGCAGGCCAGTGCTCCAGGGCGATCCGGGCCAGGATCTCGGCCAGCTCGTCCGGATCCAGCACGGCGAGCACCCGGGCCATCGGCAGGCTGCGCCACCAGGCGTCCGGGAGGTCGGGCTGGTCGCGCAGGAGTGGGATCGTGGCCGCGTCGCTCCAGCGCAGCGGCGGCACGAGGTCACTCAGACAGAAGTTCATCCGTTCCCTTCACCAGCCCCTCAAGCCGCCCGAGTCACTCCACGTCGCCGGGGAACGAGACTCATGGAACAGACCATAGTCTGGCAAATCGCCCCGGCGCATCGGGTCTCGTCAGCGGCGTACGGCCGCGAACCGGAGCCGCACGTAGTCGGCCATCCAACCGGTCTCCCGGCGCAGTGCGGGCGCGGCCAGCTCGTTCACCCGGCGCAGCAGCGATTCGACCAGGTCTGCGGGCACTCCCTGAAGCAGCGACCCGGCGAACATCCGCACCCAGTCCGCCGCTCCGTTGGGGCATTCGTCAAGCGGGGTCGGCCGGTCGAAGTATTCCAGCAGGCGGACGACGAATCCGCCCTTCTCCAGCCGCGTGGCGTACTCGGCCGGGGTCGGGAAGTACCAGGGGAGATCGGGCTCGCGCAGCCCGTGCTCCCGCCACGCGGTGGACAGCGCCGCCGTCAGCGCGGAGCAGTTGCCCGCGCCGCCCATCTCGGCCACGAACCGCCCGCCGGGGATCAGCGCCTCGCGCACGCTGGATATCACCGCGTCCGGCTCGCGCCCCATCCAGTGCAGGGCGGCGTTGGAGAAGACCGCGTCGTACGGCTGGGCGACCGTGAAGTCACTGCCGTCGCCGACGATGAAGTCCAGCCCCGGATACTGCGCCAGGGCCTTCTCGATCATCGCCGAGGATCCGTCGATCCCCAGGACGCGGGCCCCCCGGGAGGAGATCTCGGCGGTCAGCACCCCGGTGCCGCAGCCGAGGTCCACGATGCGTTCCCCTGGCTGGGGGTCGAGCAGCTCGACCAGGGGCGCGCCGTGTGCCGAAACGTATCCGAAGCCGCTGTCATGGGAGCGAGCGTTCCACCTCGTCGGGCTCGGGGCGTCGTATCGCAAGACGATCAGCTCACATTCCGAGACGCCACGGCCTCTTATCGGTGCTCTCCAGACACTTTAGAGCCTCCGAGATGTCGCGACATGTCAGTCCCAGCAGCCTCAGGCCTATCTGGTCTTTCCGTTCCACGCGCGGTGGAGATATGCCTTGGCGGCGTCGATCTCCGCGATGTTCAGCATCACCGGCGTGGCGGTCGTGGCGGGAAGCCTGGCGGCGAGTTCCTTGTCCAGCGTGCCGCGCATCTGGAGGGCCTCCATCCGGGCCGGGCGGGCGTAGCCCTTGAGGAACAGGTTCTGGCCCCGGTCGGAGAAGAGGAACTCCTGCCACAGCCGGGCGGCGGCCGGGTGCGGAGCGTTCTTGCTGATGGCCTGGACGTAGTACGAGCTGAGCACCGCGTCACCCGGGATCGCGACCTTCCAGCCCGCCCGTTCGGCGTTGTCGTAGTCCCAGTCGAGGACGGCCGAGGCCGTCCGCTCCGACGCCGCGAAGTTGCCCGCCTTCCTCAGGCGCTCGAAGAACTCCACGCCCCGCTTCGCCTGGGGCTCGCCGCGGCTGAGCGAGGCCGCCATCACCGCGTTGAAGGCCGCCGCGGTCTGGCGCGGGTCGCCGGGCAGCGCGACGCTGTAGCCGGGCTTGAGCAGGTCGCCGTAGGAGGTCGGGGCCGCGACCTTGCGGGGGTCGTAGCCGATGGACATGTAGCCCCCGTACCCGGCGTACCAGCGCCCGGCGTTGTCCTTGACGTCGTCGGGGATGTCCTGCCAGTTCTGCACCTTGTACGGGGCGAAGGCGGCGGCGTTGGCCACCGCGACCTCCAGGCTCAGGTCGAACACGTCGGGCTTGAGCCGGGCCGCGGAGTCGATCTCCTGCTTGCTGCTCGCGTCCGGCTCCAGCTGGTCGACCTTGATTCCGTACTCTTCGGAGAAGGCGTCGATGATCTCGCCGTAGTTCACCCAGTCGCGTGGCAGCCCGACCACGGTGAGCGCGCCCTCCTTGCGGGCCGTCTCGACGAGGTGCTCCATCGTCGAGAAGCCCTCCTGCAAGGAGGCCGCCTGGGGCTTGACCGGCGGGAGTTGTCTGTTCGGAGTAGCCGGGGCGCCGCACCCGGCGATCGTGGCGGTGAGGAACACGGCGGCGGCGGCACTGATGCGTACGGTCACGCGACGCATACTCCATGCGACGATCGGGTGGATCGAGGAGGCGCGGCCTTTCTTGGTGAACGGCTTACGCCCGGCATGCCTTGGGAGGGCACCGGCGCGGTCAGCCTGGGACGACCTTCGCCGCCGCGAGCGTCTCCTGGGGGATCTCGACCAGGGTGCCGTCGCGTTTACGCACGCCGAGCACGCCGTCGCGCCAGAATTCGAGCTCGCCCACCGCGTCGCGAAACCCTTCTGGGACCCGTCGTCGAGTGGTTACTCTTTTGCCCACGTCAGAAGGGGTTATGGTGATATTGAGGCGAGCGCCGAGGCCCGGGTTCACCGTCTTTTGCCCCCTCCCGTTTCAGTCATTTGGCGGGCACGGCAATACTAGGGCGTAGCAACCCGCGGTCGAAGTCGTGCCTAGGTGCGTAAAGAAGAAGGAGCCCGAGGTGACCTACGTCATCGCGCAGCCTTGCGTGGACGTCCTGGACAAGGCGTGCATCGAGGAGTGCCCCGTCGATTGCATCTACGAGGGCGAGCGCATGCTCTACATCCACCCTGACGAGTGCGTGGACTGCGGTGCGTGCGAACCCGTCTGCCCCGTTGAAGCGATCTTCTACGAGGACGACCTTCCCGACCAGTGGAAGGACTTCTACAAGGCGAACGTGGACTTCTTCGAGGACCTCGGGTCGCCCGGCGGCGCATCCAAGGTCGGAAAGATCCACAAGGACCACCCGGTCGTCGCGGTCCTGCCCCCGCAGGCCGAGAGCCACTAGCGGCCCGTGCCGCCGGGCGGGGAGCGCGTAGCGCGCCGTCCCCGCCCGGCGGCGTCCACGGAGAAGACGTCTTTCCCCTCCCGGCGCGGTGGGGGACATGCCTAGCGGGGGAGAGCTGTGATCGGCCTGCCGGATTTCCCATGGGATCGGCTCACGCCGCTTAAGGAGCTGGCGCGGTCGCATCCCGGCGGGATCGTCGACCTCTCGGTCGGCACGCCCGTCGACCCGGTGCCGGCCGTCGTACGGCAGGCGCTGGCGGACGCCTCCGACAGCCCGGGCTACCCGCTCACCTACGGCACCGAGCGGCTCCGCTCGGCCGCCGCGGGCTGGCTGCGACGCCGGCACGGCGTGACCCTGGACCAGGCGGACGTGCTGCCGCTGATCGGCTCCAAGGAGTTCGTGGCCTGGCTGCCGACGCTGCTCGGCATCGGTTCCGGCCGGCGCGTGGTCTTCCCCGAGCTGGCCTACCCCACCTACGACGTGGGAGCCCGCCTCGCGGGCGCCGAGCCGTACGCCACCGACGGGCTGCTGGCGCTCGGGCCCGAGCGGGTGCCGCTGGTCTGGGTGAACTCCCCGTCCAACCCGACGGGCAAGGTCCTGCCGGCCGAGCACCTGCGCAAGGTCGTCTCGTGGGCGCGCGAGCACGGCGCGGTCGTGGCCTCCGACGAGTGCTACATCGAGCTGGGCTGGGAGGAGCAGCCGGTCTCGATCCTGCACCCGGAGGTGTGCGGCGGGTCGCACGAGGGCCTGCTCGCGGTGCACTCGCTGTCCAAGCGCTCCAACCTGGCGGGCTACCGGGCCGGGTTCGTCGCGGGTGACCCGGCGCTGATCCGGCGGCTGCTGGAGGTCCGCAAGCACGCCGGCATGCTCATGCCCGCGCCGGTCCAGGCGGCGATGGCCGTGGCCCTGGACGACGACGCGCACGCCGAGGAGCAGCGCGCCCGTTACGCCGCCCGCCGGGCGGCGCTCCGCCCCGCCCTGGAGGCGGCCGGCTGGGAGATCGAGCACTCCACCGCGGGCCTGTACCTGTGGGCGTCCAATGGCACGGACTGCTGGAAGCAGGTGCGCGCATTGGCTGATAAGGGGATTCTGGTGGCACCCGGTGACTTTTATGGAGAAGCCGGTGGCGGACATATCCGAATTGCCGTGACCGCGAGTGACGAACGCATCAGTGCGGCGGTCCGCCGCCTCCAGTAGGATCGCGCGGCATGACCCCTGAGGTCGCCGCGATACTCGGACTGAGCGCAGTGACGCTTGTTCTTCTGCTTGGCGCGTTCTTCGCGACCACGCGTCAGGACAGGAAGCCGCGCAAGGCCGAGCCGCCCGGCGATATCCCCCGCCAACCGGCCGAGGTCGCGCCGCCGCCTCAACCGAGCGCGGGCCATGTCGGCATCGACTACCCCGATCCCCGCACGATCAAGGTGGGCGACACGATCGACTGCCAGAGCGTGCGGACCCGCGTCCTGGGGGCGATGTACCTGTCGTGGCAGGGAAACCAGTGGACGGAGTATCTGCTCGACGACGGCACCCGCCGCTACCAGTGGCTGTCGATCGAGACCCGCGCCGGTCTGAACCCGGGTGACCCGCCCCACCTCGAGGTGCTGCTGTGGACGCCGGTGCCCACGCAGGGCATGATCCCGGCCAAGACCACGCTGAGCGTCGAGGGGGTCGAGTTCTTCCCGGTGGACCGCGGGACCGCCGCCTTCCGGGGGGAGGGCGTCACCTCGATGCCCGAGCGGGGCCTGCTCGACTTCGCCGACTACCGGGCCGCCGACGGCCGCCTGCTCTGCTTCGAGCGGCTCCAGGGTCAGCCCTGGAGCTCCTCCTACGCCCAGCCGCTGCCGCCGGGCTCCATCAAGATCGAGAAGAAGGGCTAGGCCGTTCTCCGCACGGGTGACATCGTCGCGGGTCAGATGCTACGCAAGATCCAAAACTGCACGTAGTCGTCCCAGGTCAACTGGGATCACGTGCGGAATGCAGGGCTAGGAGATCTCGACCTTGCCCGCCGGGGCCCCGGTGTCGGCCCGCCATCCGTCGTCGCCGCGCACCGGTGTCCAGCTCCGGCCGTTGTAGCGGACCTGCCGCAGCCCGAACTCCTTGGCGTGGGCGACCGACCAGCCGGACATCAGCCAGCCGTGCTTCTGCGAGGTGGCGTTGAGCGTGGTCCCGGAGCCGAGCGCGCGGGCGAGCTCCTGCCTGGCACCGGCCGTGCCGGAGACGGGCGTCTTGCCGGTGGGAGCCGGGAACCAGCAGTGCACGGCCTGGGGCACCCGCCCGGTGAACGCCGCGGCGAGGATCTTCGCCTCCCCCTCGTGCTGGGCGTAGGCCGAGCCGTCGGCCGAGCGCTGCACCTCCTGGGCCGCCTCGTGGAGCGGCAGCTTCCGGTAGCGCTTCACCTTCACCAGCGCGGAGAAGAACTTGCCCGAGGAGTAGACCGGGTCGACGAGCTGCTCGGGCTTGCCCCAGCCCTGCGAGGGCCGCTGCTGGAACACCCCGACCGAGTCGCGGTCGCCGAACGGCAGGTTCAGCAGCTTGGACTCCTGGATGCCGGTGGCGTAGGCGATCACGACGGCCCGCTCGGGCAGCTTCCTGCGGGCGGCCACCGCCGCGATGACCGAGGCCACCTGGGCCTGCGGGATCTCCAGCTCCAAGGAGCCCTCCGGAGTGGTGATCTTGCACCCCTCCACCGGCTCGGTGAACGGCGTGACCCTGTTGAGCAGGGCGAAGATGCCCACGGTGATGCCCACCGCGAGCACGCTCACGATCGCGATGATCGCGATGACCCCTTTGGAGAATCGCCGTCGCACCCTGAAGAACCTACCGGTCCCTGGCGGGGGAAGAACCGCCGGAAATTATCGGTCGAATCTTGAAGTCGGACCGTCGCGCTCTGTTATCGTTCCACACGTTCTGTGGGCAGGGCCTGTCCGTCGCGACGCCCTGCGGCCTAGCGAGAAGCCGCTTCCTCCGGGGGCGGGAAGCGGCTTTCGTGTGGGAGCGGAGGAGCCACGATCCAGACCCATTCCAGTCCGCTGCCGGCGGCCGTCGACGAGCTGTGGGAGCGCAGGGCCGAGCTGGGCCCCGGTGACGCCGAGGCGCGGAGCGTCGTCGTCGGCGCCGTCGACATGCTCGACACCGGCAGCGCCCGGGTCGCCGCCGTCTCCTCCACCGGCGAGGTGGTCGTGGACGAGCGGGCCAGGCGGGCCATCCTGCTGGCATTCCGCGTGCTCGGCATGGCCAGGTCCCAGGTGGGCGACTTCCACCATCACGACCGCGTCCCGCTGAAGACCTCCTTCGACGGCGTCCGCGTGGTGCCCGGGGCGATCGCCCGCTGGGGCGCCCACGTCGCGCCCGGCGTCGTGCTGATGCCCTCCTTCGTCGACATCGGCGCCCACGTGGACGCCGGGACCATGGTGGACACCTGGGCCACGGTCGGCTCGTGCGCCCAGATCGGCAAGAACGTCCACCTGTCCGGCGGGGCCGGGATCGGCGGCGTCCTGGAGCCCCCGGACACGGTCCCGGTGGTCGTCGAGGACGACGCGCTGATCGGCAGCCGAGCGATGATCATGGAGGGGGCCCGGGTGGGCAGGGGCGCGGTGGTCGGCGCCGGCACCGTCCTGTCCGCCTCGACGCCGGTCGTCGACGTGCGGACGGGCGAGGAACTGGACCGGGGCCGCGTCCCCGACTGGTGCGTGGCGGTCGGCGGCACCCGCGACCGGGAGTTCCCCGGGGGCACCTTCGGGCTGCCCTGCGTGCTGGTGCTCAAGCGCCTGCGGGAGGGGTGGCGGCACGACAGGGCGGAGCTCGACGAGATCCTCCGCGAGCACGGCGTCAACGTCTGAGCCGCGGCCGGGGGCGGGGACCGCGCGGCGGGTGAGGCGTGACGGGATCACGCGGCGGGTGAGACGTCATGGAGCCGCGCGGCGGGTGCGACGTGACGGAGTCGCGCGGCGGGTGGACGTCGTGGGTGTCAGGGCGTGAGGAGCTCGACGACCCTGCGCTGGGCGGGTGACAGGGCCTCGACCATCATCGCGCTGAGCGTCTCTCCCGGCACGGTCCCCGCCGGGCCGCCGGGCCCGGCCGCAGCCCGGCCGCCGGCCGACACGGCGTCCATGAAGGGGCGCATCGCGTCGGCCAGCTCGGCGGCGAGCGCCGCGACCTCCGGGTCGCCGGGGGAGGCGTCCCGCAGCGCCTCGAACCGGAGCCCGATGTCCCACATCCGGCGCTGGAGCCTCTCGTCGCCCATCGACGTCCGGTAGACGCCGGTCAGCGCCTGGGCCGCCTCCGGCGCGGCCGCCTCCAGCAGGGTGATCGTCTCCCGCTCCCGCTCCAGCAGCGGGTGGGCGGGGAAGATCTGTTCCAGCTCGGCGAAGATCTGGCCCAGCTCCGGCGTCAGCGCCGGGTCGCGACCGGTGTGCATGAGCTCGGCGAGCATGGCCCGCTGCCGCCGGACGGCCTCCTCCTCCCTGGCCAGGTCGGCGTCCAGGTCCGCCAGCGCCTCGCGCAGGTCCTGCCTGGGGCTGAGCACCCGGCCGATGTCGGGAAGGCTCATGCCGAGGGCCGCCAGCCGGCGGATCCTGATCAGGCGGACCACGTCGGCCATGCCGTACAGCCGGTAGCCCGCCGCGGTCCGCGGGGGCTCGGCCAGCAGCCCCACCTGGTGATAGTGGCGGATCGTCCTGGTCGTGACGCCGGCCAGCGCGGCCAGTTCGCCGATGCGTAACACATCTTCCAGTAAAGCCCACGGCCGGGGATAAGGTCGCGAGCATGAGTACGCGTCTGGATCTCACACAGGACGTCGGGGCGCTCACCGCGCGGATCGTCGACGTCGAGTCGGTCAGCGGCGACGAGAAGGCCCTGGCGGACGCGGTCGAGGAGGCCCTGCGACCCCTCCCGCATCTGAACGTGCATCGCGACGGCGAGGCGATCGTCGCCCGCACCGAGCTCGGCCGCGGCGAGCGGGTGGTGATCGCCGGGCACATCGACACCGTCCCGGTCGCCGGCAACCTGCCCAGCCGGGTCGAGGGCGGCCTGCTGTACGGCTGCGGCACCTCGGACATGAAGGCCGGCGTCGCGGTCGCGCTGAAGCTGGCCGCGGCGCTCCGGGCGCCGAGCCGGGACGTCACCTACGTCTTCTACGACTGTGAGGAGATCGAGGCCGAGCGCAACGGCCTGCTCCGGCTCAGCCGCAGGCACCCCGCGCTGCTCGCGGGTGACTTCGCGGTGCTCATGGAGCCCACCGACGGTGTGATCGAGGGCGGCTGCCAGGGCACGCTCCGGGCCCAGGTCACGACCCGCGGCAAGCGCGCGCACAGCGCCAGGTCCTGGCTCGGGGTCAACGCCGTCCACGCCGCCGAGCCGGTGCTCGCGATCCTGAACGCCTACCGGGCCAGGATGCCGGTGGTGGACGGGCTGGAGTACCACGAGGGGCTGAACGCGGTGGCGATCGGCGGCGGCGTGGCGGGCAACGTGATCCCCGACGAGTGCGTGGTGACCGTCAACTACCGCTTCGCCCCCGATCTGTCCCTGGAGGACGCCCAGGCGCACGTGAGCGAGGTGTTCGACGGCTTCGAGGTCCGGTTCACCGACGGGGCCGCGGCGGCGCGGCCGGGCCTGACCCATCCGGTGGCGGCGGCCTTCCTGGAGGCCGTCGGCGGCACCCCGAGGGCCAAACTCGGCTGGACCGATGTCTCGCTGTTTTCCAGCCTCGGGATCCCCGCCGTGAACTACGGCCCCGGCGACCCGAATCTGGCGCATCAGCGAGGGGAGTACGTCGCACTGGAGAAGATCATCGACTGCGAGCGCAGAATGCTCGGCTGGCTGGGCTGACCTGGGCAGACGCCGTCCGGGCGGCTGGGCATAAATGAAAGTGGCTTTCCTCGCCGGCCATTTGGCGGGGAAAGCCACTTTCAGTCCCGAGCAGCACCCTCGGCAGTTAGACGCAGGCTCCTCGAAATCCGGTTCCGTCTTTTCCCGGAGATTTTCCAAGATTTTTCCGAAGGCGGCGCTACGGTGACCGACATGAAGAAGACACGTCCCGAACGCCGTCAGGGAGCCGTCGTGGTCCGCGGCGACCTCGTCTCCGACTCCACCCATGACCAGCGACTTCTTGATCGCAGAGGCCCCGCCGACTGGCTGCACATGGACCCGTGGCGGGTGATGCGCATCCAGGCGGAGTTCGTGGAGGGCTTCGGTCAGCTCGCCGAACTGCCTCAGGCGGTGACGGTCTTCGGGTCCGCCCGGAGTTCCGCGGACACGCCCGAGTATGAGCTGGGCGTCCGGATCGGCCGGAAACTCTCCGAGGCGGGCTACGCCGTGATCACCGGTGGCGGGCCCGGCTGCATGGAGGCGGCCAACAAGGGGGCCAGGGAGGCGGGCGGGGTCTCCGTCGGCCTCGGCATCGAGCTCCCCTTCGAGCAGCACATGAACGAATACGTGGATCTCGGCATCGAGTTCCGCTACTTCTTCGTCCGCAAGACCATGTTCGTGAAGTACGCCTGCGGCTTCATCGCGCTGCCGGGCGGCTTCGGCACGATGGACGAGCTGTTCGAGGCGCTGACGCTGGTCCAGACGCGCAAGGTCACCTCCTTCCCCGTCGTGCTGGTGGGCACGGAGTTCTGGGGAGGGCTGCTCGACTGGATCAAGAACACCCTCATGCCCAGCGGCAAGATCTCTTCGGCGGACGTGGATCTCGTCCACCTCACCGACGACGTGGACGAGGCCGTACGGATCATCGTCGACGCCGACCGGAACAGGGTGGAGCGGCTCAGGGAGGAACAGCGGGCGGCCCGCAACACGGTCGGTGACGCCCAATAAGGTTTGCCCGTGTTCATCTGTGTATTCCTGGCATCGAGTCAGAAGATCGACAACAAGTATCTGGTCCTGGCCGAGGAGGTCGGCGCCGAGCTGGCCAGGCGGGGGCACACGCTGGTGAGCGGGGGAGCCAAGGTCTCCTGCATGGGCGCGGTGGCGCGGGCGGCGCGCGCGGGCGGGGCCCGGACCATCGGGGTGATCCCGCAGGCCCTGGTGGACATCGAGGTCTCCGACGAGGCGTCCGACGAGCTGATCGTCACCACCGACATGCGCGAGCGCAAGGGCGTCATGGACGCCCGCTCCGACGCCTTCCTGGTCCTGCCCGGCGGCATCGGGACGCTGGAGGAGCTGTTCGAGATCTGGACGTCGCGGACGATCGGCCTGCACGACAAGCCGCTGGTGCTCCTCGACCCGTGGGGCGTCTACGCGCCGCTGAGGACCCTGGTCGAGGGGATGCACGAGCAGGGGTTCACCCGGCCGGACGTCTTCGACGCGATCTCCTGGACCACCACGGTCGAGGAGGCGTTCCGGCACCTGGAGAAGACGACCACGCACCTGGTGCCCAGTGCCGAGGAGCTAGGCGAGGCCACGGCGGGTTAGCTCGGGCGGCCGCCGCCCGGCCAGGGACTCGGTCATCTCGACCGCCAGCCGTACCTGGGCGGGGCGGGTGGTGCGGAAGACCCAGGCGCCGGCCCAGGCGCAGACCGAGGCCGCGGCGAGCTCCGCGGCCTCGCTGCCGTCTCCGGTCAGCGCGGCGGGCGTGACGGCGACCGTGCGCCCGGCGCGGACGAGCTCCTCGATCTCGGCGATCGAGTGGGCCTCGGCCCAATCGGGTTCACCCGGTTCATCGGGAGCGAGTACCACGAGAGCTCTCATGCCGCGATCCTAGATCAGAGGAGTTGTGGCACGATTCGTATGTGCTGGTCGTACTCGCTCTCGCTGCCGTAGCCATCCTCGTAGGCGTGGTGGTGGTCGCCATGGGAGGAGGCGGCGAACTGAGCGAGTTCGCTCCCGACGTCCCCCCGCTGGATCTGCCCGCCGCCGGGCCGGTCGGCGCCGCCGACCTCATGGCCCTGCAACTCCCGGTCAGCCTCGTCGGTTATCACACGCAGAGCGTGGACGAGGCGCTGAACCGGGTCGTGAACGCGCTGGGCGAGCGGGACACCAGGATCGCGGTGCTCGAACAGCGGGTGTCGGAGCTGCTGGCGAGCAGGCTCCAGGCCCGCCAGGAGATCTACGCCGGCCCGCTGACCGCCCCGCGCACCGAGCACGAGCCCGAGGGGCCCGCGGAGTTCCCCGAGCTGTCCGAGGCACCGCCGGAGTCGCTCGCCGCCCGCGACGGCGACGGTGAAGACGTCCGTGGGGATGACGGCGCAGACGTCCGGGAGGGCGTCCGTGAAGACATCCGCGACGGCGCCCGGAAGGATGTCCGGGAGGGCGACGGCGAAGACGCCGGGGACGGCGGTCGGGAGGACGGCCGGGCGGACGCCCGCGAGGGGGACGGCGATCGGGAGGACGGCCGGGCGGACGCCCGCGACGGCGGTCGGGAGGACGTCCGGGAGGACGGCCGGGGGCGCGACCGGCTGGGCGTGCCGGACGCGAAGGAGATCCGATGACCGAGCCCGCGCAGCCCGTCCGCTGCGGCTGGGTGAGCTCGGCCCCCGACTACGTCGCCTACCACGACGATGAGTGGGGCCGCAGGGTCGAGGGCGACGACCGCGTGTTCGAGCGGCTCACCCTGGAGGCCTTCCAGTCCGGCCTGTCATGGATCACGATCCTGCGCAAGCGGGAGAACTTCCGGGCCGCCTTCGCCGGGTTCTCGATCCCGGCCGTGGCGGCGTTCGACCAGTCCGACGTGGACCGCCTGCTGGCCGACGCCGGCATCGTCCGCAACCGGGCCAAGATCGAGGCCGCGATCGCCAACGCCAGGGCCGCCCTCGACGTCGGCCTGTCCGACCTCGTCTGGAGCCACGCCGACCCGGCCTCCCCCGTCCCGAAGACCCTGGCGGACGTGCCCGCCCAGACTCCCGGCTCCAAGGCGCTCGCCAAGGAGCTCAGATCGCACGGCTTCCGGTTCGTCGGCCCCACCACCGCCTACGCGCTGATGCAGGCCATCGGCCTGGTCAACGACCACCTGTCCGACTGCTGGGTGCGCGACGCCGGCAGGTAGCGCCCCCGGCGGGCCGGCGGTCTCCCGGTCAGCCCCGCCGTGCCCGAGCCGTGTCCGAGAGCGGTGCTCCGAGTCGTGTCCCGAGGGCCGTGCGCCGAGAGCGGTGCTCCGAGCCGTGTCCGAGAGCCGTCCCCTGAAGCCGTGCACCGAGAGGAGAACGGCCGCCCCCATGATCGGCCGGACGGGGCTAGCGGCCCTCGAAGACGGGGCGCTCCTTGTTGAGGAAGGCGCGGGTGGCGTTCAGATGGTCGGCGGTCTTGGCGCAGGCGTCCTGGAGGTCGGCCTCCAGGGCCAGGGCGTCGGCCAGGGAACCGCTCGCGGCGGACTCCAGCGCCCGCTTGGTGGCGGCGTAGGCGCTCGTCGGGCCCTGTGCCAGCCGTACGGCCAGGGCGTGGGCCGCGGCGGCCAGCTCGTCGGCGGGGACGACCTTGGAGACGACGCCGAGCTCCAGCGCGCGGGCCGCGTCGAAGGGCTCGCCGAGCAGCAGGAGCTCGGCCGCGCGGGCCGGGCCGACCAGGCGCTGGAGCGTCCAGGACGCGCCGGAGTCCGGGGCCAGGCCGATGCCGGTGAAGGCCATCGCGAACTTCGCCCTGTCGGAGGCGATCCGCAGGTCGCAGGCGAAGGCCAGGGAGGCGCCCGCGCCCGCGGCGACGCCGTTCACCGCCGCGACGACCGGCTTGCCCATCTCGGTGATCGTGCGGATGATCGGGTTGTAGTGCGTGCGCACGGTGTCGTTCAGGCCCCGGCCCGCCTCCAGGTTGGCGGCGTGCTCGTTGAGGTCCTGGCCCGCGCAGAACGCCCGGCCCGACCCGGTCAGCAGCACCGCCCGTACGGCGTGGGCCTGCGAGGCCCTGGTCAGCGCCTCGAGGAGGTCGGCCTTCGCCCGCACCGTCAGCGAGTTCATCGCCTCCGGCCGGTCCAGGGTGATGGTGGCGACGGCGTCGTCGCCGACGGAGTAGAGAACGTCGTTCAACGGAGAGGCTCCTTCTGGGGCTCGGTCAGATGGCGGTCGACGAACGCGGCGGCGGCGGGGAGCAGGCGGGCCGCCTCCTGCTCGAAGTAGGCCCTGGCCTTCTCACCGGGCCAGCCCGGCGGCAGGAGGTCGGCGGGGAGCCCGGGGTCCCGGAACAGGAAGTTGCGCCAGCCGTGCAGCAGCCTGCTCCGGGTGGCGAACACCCGGTCGTCGGCGGCGTCCTCGGGCAGCGCGCCGATCAGGTCGACCGCCCGGGACAGCCACTCCTCGTAGGCCGCGCCGATGCCGTCCAGATCCCAGGTCCTGGCGACCAGCGCCCTGGGGTCGCCGTCGAGCACCGCGTCGAACCGGTCGGCGCGGACGCCCTCCCCGGCGAGGAGCGCGCCGAGCTCGGGGGAGGGGCGCGGACCTATCCAGGTCGTCTCCGACAGCGGGGCGTAGCCGAGGAAGGCCAGATCGGCCTTCAGCCGCTCCCGGCGGGGCCGCTCGCGCACCGGTCCGACCACGAGTATGTGCCACCGGCCGGTCCAGGTGATCGTCCCAACTCGGTAAATTCTCAGCGCCGTCTCGTCGAGACGGCGCACGCACCTGGGGGTGACCTCGTAGCCGGGCCCCTGCGGCAGCCGGGCGGGGGTCAGCCAGCCCTGCCGGACCATCCGCGAGACGGCGGTACGGACGGCCGGAGGGGCGATATCCAACGGTGCGAGCAGGCGGACGAGGGCGGCTACGGACGCGCGACCGCCTCGGGACCGCAGGTGGTCCCCATACAGATCGAAGAGAGCGGCACGGGCGTTCACGAGGACAAGTTTGGTCGTCTGAAGGGTCTCGGACAACGGTCTTGATTGCCCGATGAGTCGATGCTGAGGCTGATCGTTCCCATTCCGAGCGCGGAGACGGGATAATAGGACATCACAGAAGACGTGAATGCGTCGGCCACCCTCGGGTCAGTCGGAGATCCGGAGCCCGAAGCAGGAAGGGATACACGCATGGCGGCTATGAAGCCGAGGACCGGTGATGGTCCGCTGGAGGTCGTCAAAGAAGGCAGGGGAATCGTCATGCGGGTCCCTCTGGAGGGTGGCGGCCGGCTCGTCGTCGAACTCTCGGCGGACGAAGCCAGCGCCCTTGGTGAGGAATTGAAGAAGGTCGTCGTCTGATCCCGATCTGAGACACAGCGGTGTAGCCGGGCCTTATCTGATCTTGCTTGGAGAGCATGACACCCGCCATGGCCCACGCGACCGCGACCGATGAACACGGCCCTGGCCGCCGGACCGCCCTGTGGCGGCTCGCGCCAGGGCCGTAGTGTTCTTCCCGGATGATGACTGGAGTTCGCATGCCCATATCTCCCTATCTGCTGCTGCCCCGCGCCCCCTACGGGCGGGGCCTGTCCGCCGCGGCCTCCCCGGCCCCCTCCGGGAGCGGTGAGGCCGCCGAGGCCCCCGTCGCGGAGGACGCCCAGCTGTTCGCGGTCCCCTTCGCGGCGGACCTCGCACCCGAGGTGGACCTACCGCTGCCCGCCGCCGCGCTGCTGGCCCACTACGAGGCCAAGGGCGAGGCCGGCGAGGTCGTCGAGGTCCCCGTCGCGAACGGTGAGACCGTCGGCCGGATGCTGCTCTACGGGATCGGCGACGGCTCGGCCGGCGCCCTGCGCAAGGCCGGCGCCGCGGTGGCCAGGCGGGGCAAGGGCAGAGACGCGATCAGGATCGTGCTGCCCGAGGGGCCGGTGGCCGCGTTCGTGGAGGGCGCCCTGCTGGCCACCTACACCTTCCGGATCGGCGAGGCGAAGTCCCCGCCGGTGGCGGTGGTCGAGTTCGTCGGTGACGGAGTCGAGGCCGAGGTCGCCAGGGGCGAGGTGATCGCCAAGGCCGTCTCCCTCGCCAGGGACCTGGCCAACATGCCCTCCTCGGTGAAGACCCCCGCCTGGCTCGCCGAGCGCGCCGCGGAGCAGGGCGTCACCGCCAAGGTGTGGGACGAGGAGGAGCTGCGCGCCGGGAGGTTCGGCGGCATCGTCGCCGTCGGCCAGGGGTCGGCCAACCCGCCGCGCCTGATCCGGCTGTCCTACGAGCCCGAGGGCGCCACCGGTCACGTCGTCCTGGTCGGCAAGGGCATCACCTACGACACCGGCGGCCTGTCGCTCAAGCCGACCGAGGGCATGAAGTTCATGAAGACCGACATGGCCGGCGGCGCGGTCGTCATCGCGGTCCTGGGCGCGCTGGCCGCCCTCGGCGTGCGGGTCAGGGTCACCGGCCTGATCGCGGCCGCGGAGAACTCCTTCTCCGGCACGGCCCAGCGTCCCTCCGACGTGATCACCCAGTACGGCGGGCGGACCGTCGAGGTCCTCAACACCGACGCCGAGGGGCGCCTGGTGATGGCCGACGCGCTGGCCTACGCCGACGCCGAGCTGGACCCGGACGTCATGGTGGACATCGCCACGCTGACCGGGGCCATCGGCATCGCCCTGGGCAAGGACCTCGGCGCCGTCTTCGCCTCCGACGACGACCTGGCCGCCGAGCTGGCCGGGGCGGGCGAGAGCACCGGCGAGCGGCTCTGGCGGATGCCGCTGATCGACGACTACGTCCCGGCTCTCGACTCCAGCGTGGCCGATCTGGCCAACATCGAGGTCGGGTCGTCCTACGGCGCGGGTTCCATCACCGCGGCGCTGTTCCTGCGCGAGTTCACCGGCAAGCGGCCGTGGGCGCACCTGGACATCGCCGGCGTCGGCCGCAGCGGCGTGGACGAGGGCATCCTCAGCAAGGGCGCCACCGGCTACGGCGTGCGTCTGCTGCTGGAGTGGCTGTCTAGTCGGTGAGTTTGATGGCGGCCAGGATGCCGTCGCCGAGGGGCATCATCAGCGGGCGGAGCCGTTCGTCGGAACGGACCAGCTTGCCCAGCTCCCGCACGGCGACGGTGTCCGGGTCGCGCTGCGCCGGGTCGGCGACCCGGTTGTTCCACAGGGCGTTGTCGAAGACCACGATCCCGCCGGGACGCAGCAGGCGGACGGCCTCGGCCAGGTAGTCGCCGTACTCCTGCTGGGCGCCGTCGCAGAAGACCAGGTCGTAGCCGCCGTCGGACAGGCGGGGGAGGACGTCCAGGGCGCGGCCGGTGATCAGCCGGATCCGGCCGCCGGAGAAACCGGCCTGGGCGAAGCTCTGCCGTGCCAGACGCTGGTGCTCCGGCTCCACGTCCACGCTGGTGAGCGTGCCGTCCTGGCGCATGCCGCGGAGGAGCCACAGTCCGGACACACCGCAGCCGGTGCCGATCTCCACGACCGCACGGGCGTTGACGGCCGTGGCGAGGAAGCAGAGGGCGGCGCCGCCACCGGGCAGGATCGGGGGCGCTCCCACCTCCGCTCCGCGCTGACGCGCGGTGAGCAGGATCTCGTCCTCCGTGTGGAATTCCTCGGCATAGGCCAGAGTGGCCTCCAACGGACTTGTCGGCGTCTCTGCCATCGGCCTCTCCTCCCGCTTTCTCCGTACACAGTCATATAGGCACTGGGTCGCAGCCTAAGGGAGGCAGGCCCGATCGGGAACTCATGTCGCGCCCGGTGCGTTGCACGGTTTAAGCGGCCTTTGCCGGTCCTGAAGGTAGTGAGTGCGCACGAAGGGACGAAACCAGGCACTATGGCGATAGCGGTGGTCCCGGAGAGAGGAGTGCTGGTGGAGGAGTCCGACCACCAGACGGAAGCTCCCATGCCCGACTGGACGCCTCCCACCTGGGAGGAGGTGGTCAGGAACCATTCGGCGCGGGTGTACCGGCTGGCCTATCGGCTGACCGGCAACGTGCACGACGCCGAGGACCTCACACAGGAGGTCTTCGTCCGGGTCTTCAGGTCCCTGTCGAACTACACCCCGGGCACCTTCGAGGGGTGGCTGCACCGCATCACCACCAACCTGTTCCTCGACATGGCGCGGCGCAAGCAGCGAATCAGGTTCGAGGGGCTCGCCGACGACGCCGCCGAGCGGCTGCGCGGACGTGAGCCGTCCCCCGCCCAGGCGTACGACGACAGCCATCTGGAGCCGGACATCCAGGCGGCGCTCGACGCGCTCGCGCCGGAGTTCCGCGCGGCCGTCGTTCTGTGTGACATCGAGGGGCTGTCCTACGAGGAGATCGCCGCCACGCTCGGCGTGAAACTCGGCACGGTCCGCAGCCGCATCCACCGCGGCCGGGCGCAGTTGCGTGAGGCGCTGGAGCACCGCGCGCCCCGTGGCGACCAATTCCCCCCGACCATCACCCGCGGGGAGGAGTTCGCATGAGAAACCACAGTCATGACGAATGTCACGACGAGCCGCTTGGCAAGGAGTGGGCATGAGTCATCTCGGAGAGCGTGTTTCCGCACTGGTAGACGGTGAGCTGAACCACCATGAGCGCGACCGCGCCCTGTCGCATCTGACCTTCTGCGCAGCCTGCCGGGCCGAGGTCGACGCCATGCGGGCGCTGAAGAACCGGTTGCGATCCCTGGACGGGCCCGCCATGCCCGCCGACCTGACCATGTCGCTGCTGCGGATGTCCGAGCCCGGCGGCCCTTTACCGCCGCGTGAGCGGCCTTTCCCGATCTCGTCGGCCTCGCGGACGTTCGGCGGTGCGCCGATCCCGAGCATGCACAGCGTGGCGCCGCCGGACAACCGGCCGCGCGGCCGTGCCGGGGGAGGTCCCCGCCGGACGAGGAGGGCGGGTTACGTCGCGGTGGGCGTCGCCTCCGCGGCCGTGGCGATCGGCACGCTGTTCGTCGCGGGCGGCTCCGGCCCCAGCCCGCGTGTCGTGCCGCCGGTCGACATGTTCGCCAACCAGCACAGGAACACCGCGCCCTACGGAGGGTCGGCGACGCCGACCTTCTCCCCCACTCCGTGATCAGGCTGCCCGCCACCCTCGTTCTCGCCGCTGTCATGCTGCTGGGGCTGGTGGTGGGCAGTCCGGCGCACGCCGCCCGGCCGGACGAGCCCGAGGGCGACGACACCGGCCTGCACCTGCTGCGCGAGGCCGCGATCGCGGGCCGCACCCGCGGATACTCCGGCACCCAGTACGTCACCACCTGGGGCCGCTCCGGCTCCGGCGCCGTCTCCTCGGTGCTGGAGGTCCGCAACGTCCCCGGTGCGGGACTGACCGTGCACACCCAGCCGTCGGGCCTCGTCCAGAGGGTGGACCCCGGCACTCCCGCCGGCGGCATGTCGACCCCGTCCGAGACCATGCTCGAGGTGCTGGCCCGCAACTACCGGGTCATGGCCGCGGGCGGGGGGCGCGTCTGCGGCCGGCCGGCCCGTCTGGTCCACGTGGTGCGCGCGGACGGCACGGTCGCGGCCCGCTACTGGCTCGACGAGGCCGGAGGGCCGGTGCTGCGCCGCGAGCTCCTCGACGGTCACGGCAGGGTCGTCCACGCCGGGGCCTTCGTCGATCTGACCCTCGATCCGGCGCGGAAGGCCGCCGCTCCCGTGTCGGCCGCCGGCGGTCTCGACCTGGGGGAGACGCCCGGGCTGCTGGCCCGGGGCTGGCGTTTCCCCGCCGCTCTGCCCGGTCGTCTGGAGCTGTTCGCCGCGCACGACGCATCTCCTGGATACTTGTATCTGGGATATTCGGATGGCTTGTCAGTTGTGTCGGTTTTTGTCCAGCCCGGTGTCCTTGATGAGGAACGGCTCCGGGGATGGCATGCTCGGCAACGCAACGGGCATACGATCTGGATCCGGGACTCAGCCGAGCAGGAGACGATCTGGGCGAGTGGGGGTCATGTCTACACCGTCTTCGCGGACGCTCCGGCCGACATGGTCGACGCCGCCGTCGCGGCGCTGCCGCACGAGCCGGTGCCCGCGCCCGACCTGTGGACGCGGCTCGGCCGAGGGGCGGATCGCCTCCTGTCCTGGGTCAACCCCTTCGGGTAAAGGCGCGCTTTACATCTCTCGTATCCCGCTCACGGGAGGATTGCCGGGGCGTCCCTGTGAGCGGCCTCATACGAGGCAAGGAGTGGTGAATATTCGATGACCGACGAGACCCGTACCCGCGAGGCGCACGGTGCTGAGGGGCGTACGCCGTCGGACTTCACCGACGACAGAGGCCAGGCCTCCGAGCCCTCCCGTCCGGACTTCCTGCCCGCCGAAGAGGCGGTCCCCTCCCACGGCGAGCAGCCCCGCGACGACGGCTGGAGCCAGCTCGGCGGGCCGCCGGGCCGGGGCCGGTGGGGCCAGGCCCCGCAGGGCGGTCCCCAGCAGCCCCGGCCCGACGACCGGGGCGGGCAGCCCGGCCCGGGCGCTCATCCCGGCGAGAGCGGCTGGGGTGACCCGTCGGGCAGGGCGCGCCAGGACACCGCGGTCTTCGGCCCGCCGGCCGGTCCGCCCCCTCCGCCCTCCCAGGCGTTCGGCATGGGCCCCGGCTGGGCGCCGCCCCCAGGCGGCTACGCGGGCTCAGGCTACGCGGGCGCCGCGGCGCCCGGCCGGCGCGGGCCGCGCACCAGCACGCTGGTCGTCCTCGCCGTGGTGATCGCGCTGCTGGCCTCGACGCTGGGGAGCCTCGGCACCTACCTGCTCACCCGCCCCTCCGTCTCGGACCGCGACCCCTCCTTCAGCCTGGGGAAGGCGCCGACCGGCTCCAACTCCCGGCCTCCGGACTCGATCGCCGGAGTGGCGGCCAAGGTCCTGCCCAGCGTGGTCTCGCTGGCCGTCGACGGCGGCACCAGCGCGAGCACCGGCTCCGGCTTCCTGATCAAGGGAGGCTACGTGGTGACCAACAACCACGTGGTCGCCGCGGCCGCGCCGGGCGGTGAGATCCAGATCCAGTTCAGCAACCGCAAGTCCACCTCCGCCCGGATCATCGGCCGTGACCCCGAGTCCGACCTCGCGGTGGTCAAGCCCGAGGAGACCTTCGGAGCCCCGGAGATCAGCCTCGGCAACTCCGACAACGTGGTCGTGGGCGACCCGGTCGTGGCGATCGGCTCCCCGCTCGGCCTGGTCGGCACCGTCACCTCCGGCATCGTCAGCTCGCTCAACCGCCCGGTCCAGGCGGGGGAGGAGAACAGCTCCGACACCACCTGGCTCAGCGCCATCCAGACAGACGCCGCCATCAACCCCGGCAACTCCGGCGGCCCGCTGGTCAACGCCAACGGCGAGGTCATCGGGGTCAACTCGGCGATCGCCACACTCGGCAGGTCGGCCGGCGGGCAGAGCGGCAGCATAGGTCTCGGCTTCGCCATCCCGGTGAACCACGCCCGCCGCATCGCCGAGGAGCTGGTCACCACCGGCGTCGCCAAGAAGTCGCGGATCGGCATCACCATCGACCAGACCTATCAGGGCGCCGGGGTCCGCATCGACAGCGAGGTCAAGCAGGGCACCCGCCCGGTCGAGCCGGACGGCCCCGCCGACAAGGCGGGTCTCAAGCCCGGTGACGTCATCCTGGAGGTCAACGGCACGGTGGTGCAGGACAGCACCGAACTGATCGCGCTGATCAGGAACAAAGCCCCCGGAGAGAAGCTGTCGATCAAGTTCCAGCGCGGCGGTCAGGAGAAGACGGCCACCGTGACCGTCGGCGCGGCCGCGCAACCCACGTCCACACCCACACCCCGGCCTTCCTGACCAGCGATATGGTCGGGTGCGTGCTTGGGGTTGGGGGCATTAGTCTGGAAGCTCTCCGGGTGTATGCCCGGGGAGCCGCCCTAGCGTTGTCCCGGTAGGAGATCACCGTGTTCGGACTCGGCTGGCCTGAGATCGTGGCGCTGGTGGTCATCGCCCTGCTCGTCTTCGGCCCGGAGAAACTTCCCCAGGCCGCCGCCCAGGCGGGCAAGACGCTGCGCAACCTCCGCAACATGGCCAACAACGCCAAGACCGACCTGCAGGCCGGGCTCGGTCCCGAGTTCGCCGACTTCGACCCGGCGGACCTCAACCCGAAGAACTTCGTCCGCAAGCACCTCACCGGTGAGCTGGAGGACGACTGGAACCGCCCGGCGGCCACCGTGGCGGCCGCCGCCCCGATGGCCGCCGACTCCTACGCGGCCGAGGCGGCCGGTGAGCTCGGATACGGCGAGCTCCCGCCGTACGACTCGGAGGCGACCTGAGCCCGGCGAGATCCCGTCCCGGAGCCGTGGGCGGGCGGGCCCGATGAACGGCGAAACCGGAGCCGCGGGCGGCCCGGCCCGATGAACGGCGAAAGAGGCGCCCTCCTTCACGGAGGGCGCCTCTCGTCGTGCCGGGGGAGCCTAGCGGCCCCGGGTGGGGGAGATGCCGAGCTGCATGCCCTTGAGGCTGCCCGACTTCTTACTCAGACCGGCGGCGATACGGCTCAGCTCGGCGGCGGCCGGGGCGTCGGGGTCGGTGAGCACCAGCGGCTTGCCCTCGTCGCCGCCCTCGCGCAGCCGCATGTCGATCGGCACCTGACCGAGGAGCGGCACGCGGGCGCCGAGGGTGCGGGTCAGCGCGTCGGCCACGGTCTGGCCGCCGCCCTCGCCGAAGACGGAGATCCGCTCGTCGCAGTGCGGGCAGGGCAGCCAGGACATGTTCTCGATGACGCCGGCGATCTGCTGGTGGGTCTGCACGGCGATCGACCCGGCGCGCTCGGCCACCTCGGCGGCGGCCTGCTGCGGGGTGGTCACCACGAGGATCTCGGCCGACGGCATCCGCTGCGCCACCGAGATCGCGATGTCGCCGGTGCCCGGGGGCAGGTCCATCAGCAGGACGTCGAGGTCGCCCCAGTAGACGTCGGCGAGGAACTGGTGCAGCGCCCGGTCCAGCATCGGACCGCGCCACACGACCGGGGTGTTGCCCTCGGGCTTGAACATGCCGACCGAGATCACCTTGATGTCATGCGCCACCGGCGGCATGATCATGTCTTCGACCTTGGTGGGGCGCTCGGAGACGCCGAGCATGCGGGGGATGCTGTGGCCGTAGATGTCGGCGTCCACGACGCCGACCTTGAGGCCGTTGGCGGCCATCGAGGCGGCCAGGTTGACGGTGACGGAGGACTTGCCGACGCCCCCCTTGCCGGAGGCGACCGCGAAGACGCGGGTCAGCGAGCCGGCCTGGGCGAAGGGGATCTCCTTCTCGGGGCCCTTGTCGCCGCGCAGCTTGGTCTGGAGCGTCTTGCGCTGCTCGGCGCTCATCACGTCCATCTCGACCTGGACGCCGCGCACACCGTCGATCTTGGAGACCGCGCCGGTGACGTCACGCGTGATGGTGTCCTTCATGGGACAGCCCGACACGGTGAGGAAGATCCCGACACGGACCGTCCCCTCGGGCGAGATGTCGACGCTCTTGACCATGTCGAGCTCGGTGATCGGCCGACGGATCTCAGGGTCGTTGACGGTCGCGAGAGCGGCCATCACCAGTTCCGGGGTAGGTGCCATCGAAGTGTCGGCACCAGGCCGTCACCCTGCGGCGACGGGAGGATGCCGTCCCTCCTTGTCTATGTGTCCAGGCGTTCTACGGGCAGGGCTTGTCCGTCGCAGCGCCCATGTGGCTGAGCGAGAGGCCGCTCCCACAGGAGAGCGGAGGAGTCACGGACCCATGGTATGAACCCAGGGGCCATGGGAGGAATTCCGGCGCCTGGCCATGACGGTCAGACTCGGACAATTCGCTGTGTAGATGCGCGTGCAACGTTCTAAGGTTACTCCGTGACCGTGACCGTGGCAGCAGGCGAGTCGAGAGAGGCCATCAGCTCGCAGGAGCTGGCGGTCTGGCGCATGCTCCAGCGGGCCCAGGTCCGCATCACCCGGGTTCTGGAGGCCGACCTGCTGGTCGAGCACGATCTGGCGCTGGCCTCCTACGACGTGCTCACGCAGCTGTCGGAGTCGCCCGACCGGCGGCTGCGGATGAACGACCTGGCCGACCGGGTGCTCCTGTCGCGCAGTGGCCTGACCCGGCTCGTCGACCGCCTCCAGCGCGACGGCCTGGTCGAGCGCGAGGCCTGCGCCAGCGACGCGCGGGGCCTGTTCGCGGTCCTCACCGACGACGGCGCCGTACGGCTGGCCGAGGCCACGCCCACCTACCTGCGCGGCGTCCGCGCCCAGTTCCTGGACATCCTCGACGCCGGCGAGCTGCGCCAGTGCGCGGCGATGCTGAACAAGCTCTTCCCCGCCCCGGCCGACGAGGAGCTCCCCGCCTAGTACTCCAGTGACACATCGCGATCATGGTTGGGATCTGCGCTGGTAGTGGCAGTGTCGGGCGGTTGTCTGATGGCGACGCCGCCAGTCTGACCAGCGCAGGGGGTACGTGATCGTGTGGGTCGTGGTCAAGATGAGCGCGGCCGGTAACCGCCGGATCTCTCACCAAGCGTCACTGGAGTACTGGATGGTCACCCCACGGGGTGGCGGACGGAGCGCGTCACGGGCACTTCGCGCGCATCTTGGGGCTCCAGCCGTTGTGGACGACGTACTTGCGTCCTGCGTAGTAGCTGACCTGGCCCTGCAGGCGGTAGGTGAAGATGGTCCCCCGCTTGCAGCCCTTGTACAACGTCTTCTTGCCGGCCCCGTACCAGGAGGCGCTGGAGATGTTCTGCCAGCCCCACGCGCGCTTGCGCTGAAGCATGATCTTGACGCGCTGGTTGCTGGAGCAGCCTATCGCCCAGCCGGTCGCGGCCACGTGTCCCTTGCGCATCTCCGGACGGTACACACGCACCTCACGACAGGACATCGCCGTCGAGCCGGCCGCCGCGGCGGCCGTGGTGACGGTGGTGACGGTGGTGAGGGAGGTCTGGGCGCTGGTCTGGACGGAGGCCTGCGCGGGGGCGCCCGCGGTCAGAGCCGCGGCGGCGACCGCCGCACCGACGACCATCGTGTTGAACGTTCGCATCGGGTTCTCCTTGGTGCTCGTCGTACTGGACACCGCGAAGGTAGCCAGGCCGATGTTGAGAACCTGTTGAGAACCTGTTGAGCGAACGATCGGCTGGTTGTTCTGTCCAGTGACACATCGCGATCATGGTTGGGATCTGCGCTGGTAGTGGCATCGGCGGGCGATGGCCTGATGGCGGCGGCGCCACTGTGACCAGCGCAGAATCTCCGCTATCCGGCGGGGCCGACTGCGCATGAGTACGGCCGGCAGACGGCGGATCGGCAACCACCGGTAACCGGATTGATCGACGTCGATCCGTGCCCACGCCCAGGCGTAGATCCGGTGCCCCTTGGCGCCGCGCCCGGCGCTGTAGCGGTGCCAGTGCCCGCTCTCCACACGCGCGGCGATCTCGGCCGCGGTCAGATCCGCACCCTCCAGACTCGCCCGCCGGCTACCCACGATCGCCGGCACATACCCCACTTCGCGTTCTTCCAGCAGGCGGCGCAGCCGGGGGTCTTGCCCATAGACCTCATCTCCCGTCACCCAGGACGCTTCGATCCCGGCCTCCAGCGCGGCGGTGATCATCTGCGCGGCCAGCACGGGCTTGGTGGCGAAAACGGCCTGCTCGGGCACGCCGGCCGCTCGGCACCGGGCGGCATCGGCCAGCCAGGTGCGCTCGGGCAGATACAACCTGCGGTCGATCAACGCCCGCCCGCGCGGGCAGGTATAAGCCAAGAACACGCCGACCTGGCCGTCTTCATGCGACCCCACCTGCCGAAGATCGCGAAGTGTCACTGGAGTACTAACCCGTCTCCCCGGAGCGGGGCGCGCCCGACGGCGCGTAGGGCTCCTGGAGCTCCTCCTGCAGGCGCTGCAGCTCCGAGCGGATGTAGTCGCGGGTGGCCACCTCGCCGAGTGCGATGCGCAGGGCCGCGATCTCCCGGGTCAGATACTCGACGTCGGCCTGGTTGCGCTCGGCCGCGCCGCGGTCGAGCTCGTTCTGGATCCGGTCCCGGTCGTCCTGCCGGTTCTGGGCGAGCAGGATCAGCGGCGCGGCGTAGGACGCCTGGAGCGAGAGGATCAGCGTGAGGAAGATGAACGGGTAGGGGTCGAAGCGCAGGTTCTCCGGGGCGAAGACATTCCACAGTGCCCAGACCGTTACGAAGACGGTCATGTAAACCAGGAACCTGGCGGTGCCGAGGAAGCGGGCGATCTGCTCCGACAGCCGCCCGAAGGCCTCCGGGTCGTAGTGCGGGCGCAGGCGCAGGCCCTGCTGCCTGGGCTGGTCGAGCCGCTCAGTCATGATCGGCCTCCGGCCCGTGGTCCCGTTCGCGCCAGTCGTCGGGGAGCAGGTGGTCGAGTACGTCGTCCACGGTGACGGCGCCGACCAGGCGGCCGACCTCGTCCACCACGGGCACCGCCATCAGGTTGTAGGTGGCCAGGTAGGAGGTCACCTGGTTCAGGGTGAACTCGGGCTTGATCGGGTCGATGGAGGTGTCCATGATGCCGCCGAGCAGCGCGGACGGCGGCTCGCGCAGCAGCCGCTGGAAGTGGGTGAGGCCGAGGTAGCGGCCGGTGGGCGTCTCGATGGGCTGCCGGGTCACGTAGACCTGCGCGGCCACCGTCGGGGTGACGTCCCGCTGGCGGATGTGGGCCAGGGCCTCGGCGACCGTGGCGTTCGGGGGGAGCACCACGGGCTGGCTCGTCATGATGCCGCCCGCGGTGTCCTCCGGGTAGACCAGCAGCCGCCGCACCGACGCGGCCTCCTCCGGCTCCATCAGCGCCATCAGCGCCTCGGCCTGCTCGGGCGGGAGGTCCTGGAGCAGGTCGGCCGCGTCGTCGGGGTTCATCTCCTCCAGCACGTCGGCGGCCCGGCTCGGGGCGAGCCGGCTCATGATGCCGATCTGGTCGCGCTCGGGGAGCTCTTCGAGCACGTCGGCCAGCCGTACGTCGTCGAGGGCCGCGGCCACCTCGACGCGCCGCTTGTCCGGCAGCTCGTGCAGGGCGCTGGCCAGGTCGGCGGCGCGCATGGTCTCGAAGGCGACCAGCAGGTTGGCCGCGCCCTGGTCCTTCTGCACGGCGCCGAAACCCTTGACCTCGGCCCAGTCCACGATCCTGGTCGGGCCGCGCCGCCGCAGCCCCAGGCCTGATCCGCCCTTGACCACCGCCACCTTGGTGATCGTCCACTCGGCGCGCCGGTTCTCCTCCATGGCCAGGTCCAGAACCGTCATCCGCTCGCCCTCGACCTCCACCACCAGGTCGAGGATCTCGCCGATGGCCAGCGTCTCCGTCGCCCGCTGCTCGAAGCGGCGCACGTTGATCTGGCCGCTGAAGACGACCGAACCGGCCTCGATGCCCCGGACCCGGGTGATGGGCAGGAAGACCCGCCGCCGGGGCTGGACCTCGACGACCAGCCCGTGCACGCGCGGCGGGGTGGTGCCGGCGATGGCCACCACCACGTCCCGCACCCGCCCGATCTGGTCACCGGCCGGGTCGAAGACCGGGGTGCCGGCGAGCCGTGCGATGAAGATCTTCACATTTGAAGCGTAGGTGGCGTCCCGGCGGCGCCGGTTCAAGGCACGCTCACATTTCGGACGCCCCCTTGCTGGGATCCGACCTGTCGTGACAGCATCAAAAGGACCATACGGTAGTTACATGGGTGGTGTCTTATGAGGCGTGCCGGTCTGCTGATCGCGTTTGCGTCGTCCTGGTGTTTCGCCTTCTCCGGGCCCATGGCCAAATATCTGGGCGCCGCGGGGCTGGCTCCGCTGGAGTCGGTCTGGGTGCGGATGGCGGGGGCCGGGCTGCTGCTCACCGGCGTCCTCGCGGTCGTCAGGCCCCGGGCGCTGCGCATCCCGCGCTCGCGGCTGCTGTTCTTCCTGGCCTACGCCGTGATCGCGGTCGCCGGCGTGCAGGCGCTGTATTTCGCGGCGATCACCCGGCTGCCGGTGGGCGTCACCCTGCTGATCGAGTTCACCTCACCGGTGCTGGTCGTGCTCTGGGTCCGGTTCGTCCGCCGGGTACGGCTGCCGCGCGCGGCCTTCGTCGGCGCCGTGGTCGCGGTGATCGGGCTCGGCATCGTGGTCGAGGCCTGGTCGGGCCTGGCCCTGGACCCGGTGGGTCTGCTGCTCGCCTTCGGTGCGGCGGCGTGCTGCGCCGGATACTTCCTGCTCAGCGACGGTTTCGGCGACGACGTCGACCCGCTCGGCCTGATCGCCTGGGGCCTGCTGGGCGCGGCCCTGGTGCTCGTCCCGATCTCCCAGCCGTGGGGCATCCCGTGGACGGCGTTCACCCGGACCGTGGCGCCCGAAGGCGGCCACGCCCTGCCGGCCCTGGCTGCGGTGATCTGGATGATCGTGATCGCCACGGTCGTCGCCTACATCCTCGGCGTCACCGCGGTCCGCCGCCTGTCGGCCGCGATCGGGTCCACCGTCGCCTCGCTGGAGGTCATCGCCGGTGCGGTGATCGCCTGGATCCTGGTGGGAGAGGCGCTCGGGCCCTTCCAGATCGCCGGCGGCCTCATCGTCCTGTCCGGCGCCTACCTGGCCCAGCGGGCCACGGCCGTCATGCCGGCCGCCCCGGTGGAGGTCAGGGAGCCGGTTCGCGCGGGGTGAGCCGTACCACCTGCGACCGGGCGGCCCAGCGGTCCGTCAGGCCCGCGCCGTCGACGGCGTTGAGCCGCTCCTTGGCGAGCGCCGCCACCGCCTCGGCGGACTCCGCCTGGTCCACCACCTCGACGGAGGCGTCGAAGACGACCAGCCGGCCGCCGTTGTCCTTGCTCCGGAGCGTCACCCGGACCTCGCCGGACTCGGCGAGGCCGGGCAGCGACTGCTCGCCGCCGCCGGTGACCACGTAGATCGCGCCGTCGTGCCAGGCGTGCCAGGCCAGCCGGGGCCGGTCCAGCGAAAGCCACAGGACCCCCGACTTCTTGGCGCCCTCTTCGATCACACCCATGAGACGAATGTACGGCCTGCGCCCTCCCGGAGCGGAGGGTGCGGGCCGTACGCGGTCACCGGATCAGCGGCCGGAGAGCTTTCACGCCGCCGCTGCCGCCGGCGGCGGGCCGGCCACGGGCGCGATGCCGCGGACACGGGAGCCCGGCCTGTCATGAGGGACGGGGCGGCCGCTAGCGTGTGCCCATGCGCTCGCGACGTTCGTGCCTGGCGGTGCCGGGCAGCAACCCCCGCTTCCTGGAGAAGGCCCAGGGCCTGCCCGCCGACGAGGTCTTCCTCGACCTGGAGGACTCCGTCGCGCCGCTCGCCAAGGAGGGGGCGCGCAAGAACATCGTGGCGGCCCTGCGCGAGGGCGACTGGTCCGGCAAGACGCGGGTCGTGCGGGTCAACGACCTGGGCACGCAGTGGACCTACCGGGACGTCATCGAGGTGGTGGAGGGCGCGGGGGAGTTCCTCGACTGCCTGATGCTGCCCAAGGTGGAGGACCCGACCCAGGTGGTCTGGCTCGACACGCTGCTCACCCAGATCGAGAAGGCCAACGGCCTGAAGGTGGGCGGGATCGGCATCGAGGCCCAGATCGAGAACGCCCGGGGCCTGGTCAACGTGGACGCCATCGCCGGCTCCTCCAGGCGCCTGGAGACGCTGGTCTTCGGTCCCGCCGACTTCATGGCCTCGATCAACATGCGGACCCTGGTGGTCGGCGAGCAGCCGCCCGGCTACACCGAGGGCGACGCCTACCACTACATCCTGATGCGCATCCTGATGGCCGCCCGCACCCACGATTTGCAGGCCATCGACGGCCCCTACCTGGCGATCAAGGATCTGGACGGCTACCGCCGGGTGGCCGGGCGGGCCGCGGCGCTCGGCTTCGACGGCAAGTGGGTGCTCCACCCCACCCAGGTCGAGGCCGCCAACGAGGTGTTCTCGCCGTCCCAGGAGGACTACGACCGCGCCGAGCTGATCCTCGACGCGTACGAGTACTACACGACGGTCGAGAAGCGCGGCGCGGTCATGCTCGGCGACGAGATGATCGACGAGGCGTCCAGGAAGATGGCGCTGGTGGTGGCGGCCAAGGGCAGGGCGGCGGGCCTCGGGCGCACCACCGCCTTCACCCCGCCTACAGCGTGATCCCGATCGTGGTGAAGAACCACAGCGAGGAGGTCAGCCAGAGCCCGGTCAGGGCGGTGAACGCCAGCCCGCCCAACAGCGGGAGGGTCCAGCCGGGCAGCCCCCGCCTGGGCAGCGCCAGCATCTTCGCCGTGAACACGCCGTAGAAGAAGCAGCCCAGCAGCGAGTGGATCATCACCCGGGGCGCGTCGAACTGGGCGCCCAGCGCGTACAGGCAGTGGAACGCCACCGGGACCGTCAGCAGGAACGCCGCCCGGCCCGACCAGCGGTGCAGGGTGCCGATCCACGGCGCCGCCAGCTTGATCCGGCCCCACATGACCAGGGCCGAGAGAAGCTGGACCACTCCCAGCGCGAACGCTCCGGTCGTGAGCCAGGCCTTCATGGCCAGCGGCCCGGAGAAGCCGGCCGGGCCGATCGCGTACCCGGTGGGCAGGTGGACGCGGCCGTACACGCCCAGCCCGACGGCGATCAGGCCGCCCGCGGCGAGCGGCACGAGCAGCGGGGCGAGGTTCTGCCGCCCCGGGATCCGCGAGACCTGTGTGTCAGTCATCAGAACTCCCCAATGAACTCGTCGACGTCCTCGGGCTCGACGACCTGGCCGTTGACGGCCGCGTTCCCGCCCGGCTCCGGGATCGCCACGTCGGCGGGCTCGCCGTCGACGAGGGTCAGCCCGACCCGGCTGCCGTCGTCCAGATAGATCCAGCCGGCCCGTACCTTCGCGCCGCGGACGACCGCGCTCGCCCGGTAGAGCCCGGAGGGCTTCTTCACGGTGGGCGCGCCGAAGTCCCACCGCCTGCCGCCGAACGCCAGCTCCCCGGCGGCCCGGCCCCGGCCGAGCCGGGCCACGACGGAGGCGCCGCCCGGTCCGGACAGGACGACCCTGCCGTCGGCGGCCCTGCCCCGGAGCCAGGCCTCGACCCTGCCGTCGCAGAAGTAGGCGATCGCCTTGCCGTCGCGGACGGAGATGGCGATGAGCCCGCCGTTGCCCTTGACCCGCCCGGCGTAGTCGGCCTTCGCGGGCGTGGGCCCGGCGGTCCCGGTGGCCTCGGGGGTGGCCCGCGCCCGCGGGGCGGCCGGTGTCCGCGAGGCGGTCGCGACCGCCTCGGCGGGGACGTCGCGCGCGTCGACGTTCCGCGCCGCCGGTGTGGTGATGACGCTGAGCGCGCCGAGTACGACCGCTGTCGCCGCTCCGGCCGCCAGTGTGTGGACGGGCCCCAGCCGTTTCATCGTCTGCTCCCCGGGGTGGTGGTTTCCTCCCGTCAGGTGTACGCCCGCCGGGCGCGGGCGTCTGTGAACAAATCCGCACAAGGACGGAAGTCATCCGGGAGCCGGGTGTCCACCCTGTGGACCGCGATCTCGGAATTACAGCGGCAAACAGTGATAATTCCGGCACTGACCCGATAAATCTGACTAGAGAGGTCTCGTCATCGCGGCTTCGACGTGTTGCTCTTGACTGTGTACGGCCAAGCCTCGATCACCCGGCAGATGGCAGGTGATCGTTCCGACGGAACGGGGTAGTAGTAGGGTCGCGTGCGATTTGCCGCTCCCGTAGGGGGTTGCGGCAGAGTGTCACGGAGACGGCTGGAACGGTCCGGGGTGGTGACCCCGGACGCAAACGGGCTTCCTACAGGAGGTGCTGAGCGTGGCCTCGGGCCCCCACGACCCGCGCTCGCGAGAGTGGCCGGCGGACGACGGCGGCCTCCGCGACGACGAGACGCCCCCGATCAGGTCCCAGGAGCCCCAGGAGTCCCCGCCGACGATCCAGCACTCCCCGCCCGGCCCCTCCGACGACAGTCCTCGGGGCCTCCCGCTGGCCTCCCCCTGGATGCTCCCGCCGTTCGCCTCGCCCACCCCGGACGACAGCGAGCCCCTCCAGGCCTGTCCCGAGGGCCTGGGCGGCGAGCGCCGCCGCCCCCACACCCAGCCCTACCCCTCCGCCTCCGGTCAGCCCTCCGCCGCCGGGGCCGGGCATGAGGACCCCCTGCCAGGGCGCCCGCCCCGTCGGCGGACAGCGGACCGACCGGACCTGCTGGTCGCCTCCGGGCCGCCGCGAGAGTCCGGCAAACGCCCCCGGCCGGACCTGCTGGTCGCCTCCGGGCCACCCCGCGAGCGCAGGGACGAGACCCGGCCCGCCCCTCCGGACGCCTCCGGACCGCCACACGAGTCCCCAGGTGAGACGTACGGGCCCGACGAGACGTACGGGCCCCGCGACGAGACGTACGGCCCCGGCGGTGAGATCCCCGCGACACCGGAACCGGGGCCCGGCCGGCCCGCCGTACCGGTTCAGGACGACTTCGAGCCGGTGCGCCGGGTGGGACGCCCTCCGGAGGGCCGGCCGGCCCGTCCGGACCTGCTGGTGGCCCAGGGCCCGCCGGGCAGGCGGGGGCCGAACGGCGGGCGGCACCACCGCACCGCCCCCGCGCCCTCAGCCATGCGCCGCTCCAGCCCGACCAGGCGCAGGCGCGGCCGTGGCCTAGTGATCCCCTTCCTCATGGTCCTGGTCCTGACCGTCGCGGTCGGCGGCGGCCTGGTGCTGTGGGGATGGGTGAGCGGCCCCTTCACCACCGGACTCCGACTGGTCGGCGACGAGGCGCACTCGGGGGACGCGAACTTCGTGCCGTCGCCCGGCGTCGGCGGCGACGGATCGAGTCAGGTGCTCAACGCCGTGGCCTCGGTGGGCACCGTCATGGTCGCCGTCGGCAGCGACACCACCAGCCCGGTCCCCCGGCCGCTGTTCCTGGTCTCCCCGGACGGGGGCGGCACCTGGCGGCTCGGCAAGGTGACCGGGCCGATGGGCTACGGCACGGGACCGGCCACGGTGGGGCTGGTGGCGGGCGGCGACGGCCGCTGGCTGGCCGCGGGGAACGACCTGCTCGGCGCCGGACGCGGCCTGTGGACCAGCGCCGACGGCCACAGCTGGAACGCGGTGGACCCCGGCGTGCTGGAGGCCTTCGCGGCGGGGGACAAGATCATGGACCTGGCCAGGACCTCCTCGGGCTTCGTCGCGGTGGGGACGACCGTACTCCCGGACGGCACCACTGGAGCCGTCGCGTGGGTCTTGTCCGACGAACGGGGCTGGGACCGGGTGACCACCGGGAAGGACGGCCTGCCGGACGGGACCCGGGGTCTCAAGGCGGTCGCCGCCAAGGGCGACGCCGTGGTGGCGCTGGGCGATCCGGCCCCGGGCGGATCCACCCCTGTCATCGCGCGCTCGACCGACGGGGGCAGGACCTGGCTGCGGACCGAGGCGTCGCGGGCGGCCGCCGTCCCCGGGCCGGGCGCGCTGGCCGCGGCCGCCGACGGGTTCGTGCTCGTCCCCACCCAGCGGAGCAGCGGCAAGGGCGAGGTGGAGGTCTACTGCTCGCCCCAGGGCGCCGACTGGACCCGGTGCGGCACCATCGGCGGCCTGGCCCCCGACGGCTCGGGCGTCAAGCGCCTGGCCTCCTCCTCGACCGGGGTGGCCGCCATCATCGAGTCCGGTTTCGAACGCTATGCCGTCTACACCAGCAAGGACGGCCATGACTGGAACAAGTCCACCGACCTCGGCCGGATGCCCGGTTCGCTGCGGGCGCTCGCCGTCTCCGACGAGGGCACGCTCGTCGTGGGCGGCGACGAACGCGCCGCCGACGTGGACAACCGCCTGGTCCTCATCACCGCGCCCAAGGGGGGCCGGGCACGGACGGTCCCCCTGAGCGGGATCGACGGGCTCGCCAGGGCCGCCCGCGAGACCGCCAGGGTGGCCGCCGGGGGAGGGAAGTTCGTCGCCGTGGGCGCCGCGTCCGGCGACGCGGGGATCTGGACCAGCACGGACGGTGAGAGCTGGCAGGCCGGTGGCCCGGTACAGGTCCTCGGCGGCTCGCGGCGGCAGGCGCTCAGCGACGTCGCGCAGAGCCGGCGAGGCTGGCTGGCCGTGGGCAGCACCATGACCGACGCCTCCTCCACCGAGCCCCTGCTCGTCACCTCCGCCGACGGCGCGAACTGGCGCAGGGTGCCCGTCCTGGGCGCCCTCGCCCCGGCCGCCGAGCACGACTTCCTCGCCCCCCACGCGGTCGCCGCGGGGCCGTCCGGCTACGTCCTGGCCGGTGAGGACCGCGGCCCGGCCGGGACCGTCCCGGTCGTGTGGTTCTCGCCCGACCTGAAGCGCTACACCAGGGCGGGCAAGCTCCCCGCCGGCGGCGGCGGGGTGCGGCTGCACGACGTCTCGGCGACCTCCTCCGGGTATGTGGCCGTCGGCGGCGCCGGTAACGCGGAACACGAGACCGGCGTGGTCTGGGTCTCGGCGGACGGGGTCGACTGGACCGCGCGCAAGCCGGTCCTGCCCCCCGGGGCGACGTCGGCGGGGTTGCGGCACGTGGTCCTGCACGGCGGCCACGTCGTCGCCGCCGGCACCGCCCGGACCGGGGACGGCCTCCGGGCCTTCGGCGCGGTCTCGGCGGACAACGGCACGACGTGGGAGTTCTCCTGGCTCCCCGCCGACCAGGCGGCCGCCGTACAGGATCTGGCCGCGACGGAGGAGGGCGTGGTGGCGGTCGGCTGGCAGGGACTGCCCGGCGAGGGCGACAGCGTGGCCTGGACCTCCGAGGACGGGCTGGACTGGCAGCGCCACACCCCCACCCAGGACAGTCTGGGCGGCGACGGCGCCCAGTGGCTCGGCGCGGTGGCGGTCGCCGGCGGCCAGGTCGTCGCCCTGGGCAGGTCCACCACCTACGACGCCGACCACCTCACGCTGTGGCGTTCCACCCTGACCGCGGCCCGATGACCGCCCATTCGACCAGGGCCTCCAGCAGGCCGGGGGCGAGCGGGAGCCGTACGAGCTCCTCGTGGGTGAACCACCGGGCGTCCACGGCGTCGTCCCCGGCGGCGAGCGTGCCGCCGGAGACCTCGGCCAGATAGTCGCGGATCTCGTAGACGAGGCCGCCCGGTCCGGAGTGGTCGGCGGTGCCGGCGAGGCGGCCCGCGGTGACCGTCAGGCCGGTCTCCTCCAGCACCTCGCGGACCACCGCCTCGGCGTCCGGCTCGCCCGGCTCGACCCGGCCGCCGGGGACGGACCAGAGGCCCGCGCCGGGCGGGTGCCCGCGGCGGATGAGAAGCATCCGCCCGGAGCCGTCATGGATGATCGCACCCACACAATTTACGCGCACATTGACAAGATTACGGCCCGATAACGCGGTGCGCCCTTGACGGACGGGCCACTGACAAAGCACCGTGGGTAGGCGTGAGAGCCGCGCCTGTATGCCCGCGGTGTTTCGGCCCGCTCCGTCCGCCGAGCGCTTGGTCAAGCGCCTGGCGATGTGGTCCGCACGGTGACGTCCTGCCACTGCAGCCGCCGAGACGCCCCTCCTCCGCCGCTGTAGAGGCGATCAGCCGAAACGCCCTCGTCCCCGCCTGGCTGCCGTGGCCCCTGCCGCAGGGCTGGCTGGTCACCGGGCTGGCCGAGGCGGGTGACGAGCGCAGTGGCGTCAGGGCCACCGTGATCGCGCTCTCCGGCCCCTCTCTCATCCCCGGCCCGGCCGACCTGCTGATCATCGCCGAGGAGCCGGGGGTGGGCCTGGGGGCGGGGTTCGCCGGTCTGGAGGGCACCGATCCGGGCACGGGGTTCGACGAGGGGCCGCCGCACGCCAAGGTCGAGATCAAGGGGCATCCGGCGGCGCTGTGGTGCGTCGCGGCCGCCCCGGACCGGGCGGTCTACGCCGGTGAGGCACTGGGCAACTGGCTGTGGACGGTCGTCTGGCCGGCCGAGGCGGGTTACCTGATCACCCTGGCCGAGCTCTCCCTGCGTGACCTCCGAGATCAGGACCAGGCTCTCGACCTGCCCTTCGGCGCGTTCTCTCCGCGCCTGGGCGGCGAGGACGCCTGACCCGGCACCGACCACTCCCCTCACGACGGCTCAAGGGGAGTGCGCGTTGGACGTCCAGTTCTTCGTCGAGGCATTCGTCACCATGTTCGTGATCATGGACCCGCCCGGCATCATCCCGCTCTTCCTGGCCTACACCCGCGGCCGCACGGAACGGCAGCGCACGCGGATCGCCTGGCAGGCGCCCATCGTCGCGTTCTGCCTCATCGTGCTCTTCGCGGTCTTCGGGCGGGCCATCCTGGGATACCTGCACGTCGAGGTGGCGGCCATGCAGATCGCCGGAGGCCTGCTGCTCCTGCTGGTCGCCCTGCAACTGCTCACCGGTGAGACCGGGCCGCCCCCCGACACGATGAAGTCCAACGTGAACGTCGCGCTGGTCCCGCTCGGCACCCCCCTGCTGGCCGGGCCGGGAGCCATCGTCGCGACGATCGTCTTCGCCCAGCAGGCCGGCCAGAAGAACGGCGGCATCCTGGCGCTGGCGCTGGCCATCGCGGCCGTGCACATCCTGCTCTGGGTGTTCATGCGCTTCTCGGTGACCATCCTGCGGGTCATCAAGGAGAACGGCGTCGAGCTCGTCACCCGCGTCTCGGGCCTGCTGCTCTCCGCCCTCGCCGTGCAGCTCATCATCACGGCGATCCGCACCCTCCTCGCGACGGGATAGCGCCGTCCGACCCGCTATTGGCCTGAAACGGGCATTGGGCAGTGATTAGACGGGCGAATAGGGTGAATGGGGAGACTATCCGTTACCTGTGCTCGAACCGCAGGGTGGAGCGAGGCAGTAAAGTTCAGAAGCGTGACAGCGCGTATCGAACGAGTGGTGACCGAGGGCGTCGTCGATGTCGACGGCGCCGAGCACAAGGTCGAGAACAACACCTGGATCCTGGGTGACGATGAGGAGGTCATCGTCATCGACCCCGCGCGCGACGCGGAGAAGATCCTGGAGAAGGTCGGCGAGCGGGAGGTGCTGGCCGTCGTCTGCACCCACGGCCTGCCCGACCACGTGGGCGCGGCCATCGAGGTGGCGGCGCGCGACGAGGCCGTGGTGGCACTCCACCCCAAGGACCGGCCGCTGTGGCGGCTGACCTGGCCGGACACCTGGCCGGACATCGACATGGAGGACGAGGGCGTGTTCGGCGTCGCGGACGTCGAGCTGGAGGTCCTGTCCACCCCCGGCGTCTCCCAGGGCGGCGTCTCGCTCTACTGCGAGGCCCTCGAAGCGGTCTTCACCGGCAAGTCCCTGCAGGCCGACGGGCCCGGCAGGATCGGCGGGGAGTATCCCGCGCTGGCCGACCAGCTCACCGCCATCGGCGGCCGGCTGTTCACCCTGCGCCACGGCACCCGCGTGCTGCCCGCGCACGGTGAGGAGACCACCATCGGCGCCCTGGAGTCGCAGTTCGACGCGTGGCTGTCGGGCTCGCTGACCCGTGGCGACGTGATCGAGAAGACCGAGGGCCCGCTGAGCGACGGGACGCGGGCGGCCAAGATCAACCTGAAGCTCCTCGACGAGTAGTCCTCCGTGGACCAGCTCCCCCTTGAGGGCATGCCGCGGCGGCTGTACTCCTGCACGCCGTCGCGGCTGAACACCTGGCTGGAATGTCCCCGGCGGCACCGGTTCACCTACATGGACCGGCCCTCGCCGCAGAAGGGCCCGCCCTGGGCGCACAACAGCGTGGGCGTCAGCGTGCACAACGCCCTGGCCGCCTGGTGGCGCGAGCCGTACGCCCGGCGGACGCCGGTGACGGCGGCCGTCCTGGTCACCCGCGGATGGATCAGCGAGGGCTTCCGCGACGCCGAGCAGTCGGCCGCCTGGCGTGACCGGGCCGGCGAGATGACCGCCGGATACGTCGCGAGCCTCGACCCCTCCGACGAGCCGGTCGGCGTCGAGCGGACCGTGGCCGCCAAGACCTCCGTCATCGCCGTCTCCGGCCGCGTCGACCGGCTCGACCGGCGTGGCGACGAGCTGGTCGTGGTCGACTACAAGACCGGCCGCCGGCCCCTCACCGCGGACGACGCCCGGTCCTCGCTCGCGCTGGCCGTCTACGCCGTCGCCTCCTCCAGGGTGATGCACCGCCCGTGTCACCGGGTCGAGCTCCACCACCTGCCGACCGGCACGATCGCCGAGTGGGAGCACACCGACGCGTCCCTGGCCCGCCATCTGAGCCGGGCCGAGGACATCGCGGTCGAGGCCTCCGACGCCGAGGACCGCTACCGGGACTGGTCGGGTACGGCACGCACCAGGGGCGCCGACCGCACACCGCCCGGTGTCCCCCCGGAGATCGACGCGCTCTTCCCGCCCAAGCCCGGCCCCCTCTGCTCCTGGTGCGACTTCCGCAGGCACTGCCCGGAAGGGCAGGCGACCGGGGGTGACCGCCTGCCCTGGGACGGCCTGGCCGACTGACCCCGGGCACCCGCGGGCTCAGGCGGCCTGCGCGACCCCGTCCGGCCAGCGGCGGGGGTCGGTCAGGCCCTTGAGTCCCTTGCTCAGGTCGTAGCCCGCGGCGTCCAGGCGCGTCCGGGCCCCGGTGAGCATGTCGCGGGTGGAGGGCATGAACGCGCGGTCGTGCACGGTCTCGGGCACCGAGTTCATGCCCAGCCGGAAGGCCTTCAGCGCCGCGCTCACGGTGCTCCGGGGCACGTCGGGCAGCACGCCGTACAGCTTCCTGGCCCATTCGGGCAGCGAGTAGTAGCACAGCGCGCCGAACGGGAAGTAGGCGGGCTTGCCGGGGGTGAGCATCCGGAGCTCGGCGGGCAGGCGCGGCCACAGCAGGAAGCGCACCGTGGAGGCGGACTCCGGGGTCACCTTCAGGCGGGGCCGTATCCCGGCGAAGTAGTCGTCCATCTCCGCCGTCGAGCCGGGCACGTCCTCGGCGTGCAGGCCCACGTAGGTGGCGCTGCGGCGCTGCTCGGCCAGGTAGCGGTCGGCCTGGCGGTCGGTGAGGCCGAGGCCCGCCCGCCGGGCGACGGACAGGTAGGACGAGACCTCGGCGCAGTGCACCCAGAGCAGCAGCTCGGGATCGTCCACGCGGTGGGTCCTGCCGGTGTCGGGGTCGTCGATGCGCAGCCGGCGGTGGATCCCCCGGACCCGGCGGCCGATCTCGTCGGCCTCCGCCGGGCTGCCGAACGTGACCCGGCCCACGAAGTCCGCCGTACGGCGGAGCCGTCCGAACGGGTCCTCCTGGAAGTTGGAGTTCTGCCAGACCCCGCGCATCGCGAGCGGATGCAGCGCCTGGAGCATGAGGCCCCGGACCCCGCCGATCCACATGGAGCGGTCGATGTGCACCAGCCAGGTCGCGGTGTGCGGGGGCTGGACGACGATGTCTTCGATGCTCGCCATAGTAAGTAGATGATTACACGGCATTCGACGGGGCGTCCAACAGGGGGGCGCGCAACGGGGAAAGCGCTGGTCCGGGCGCCTCCGGGCCGGGCCGGGAGGCCTCAGCCCAGCAGGCGTGCCTCGGCCGCGTTCCAGAACCGGGTGAGCGCGGCGGCCGTCGTCTCCGGGGCCTCCACCGCGGGGGAGTGGGCGGCGCCGGGAACGACCACGCACTCGGCGTTCAGCCGGTCGGCCATCTCGGACTGCACCATCGGCGGCCAGCCGTCGTCGTGCTCGCCGTACAGGACCAGGGTGGGGACCTCGACCTGGGTGAGCTCGTCGCACCGGTCCGGCGTGGAGAGCACCTGCTCCGTCATCGTGGTCATGCCGGTCGGGGAGTTGGCGAACAGCCTCTTGCGCAGGAACGCGATGATCTCGTCCGGCACCCCGGCGGCCAGGGACTCCGGCTCCATCCGGGTGTGCCATATGTGTTCCAGGCCGAACTCGGGCAGCTCCGCCAGCATGGTCCGGCCCGCGCGCTCGCGCACGCCGACGATCGAGGCGGGGCCCGAACTCATCAGCGTGTAGGAGGCGAACTTGGTGCGGCCGTCGATGACCGCCTCCCGGGTGACCAGGCCGCCGAAGGAGTGCCCGACCAGATGCAGGGGCTCGCCCCCGCCGATCGTGTGCGCCAGGACGTCGATGTCGTTGCCGAGCGCCGCGCAGGTGTAGGCGCGGGGATCCTCAGGGCCGCCCGTCTCGAACTGCCCGCGCATGTCGACCGCGATGACCCGCCGTCCCGACTGGGCCAGCGTCTGCAGGACCGCGATGAAGTCCTCCTTGCTGCCCGTCAGGCCCGGGACCAGCAGGGCGGGCCAGCGCTCGGGGACGCCGCTGACAGGCATGGCCTCCAGAACGGCGAAGGCGCCCACCGTCGTGTCGACCTGACGGGATCGGACGCCAGGAGGCAGGGTCAGAAATCGCGGCGTACTCACGTGGCCCCACGATACCTCTCTTGGTGACATGGCTCTGTGCGTCTGTGACATGGCTCTGTGCGTCCCAGGACGCGAAAAGGGGCGCCACCCTGCGGTCGCGCCCCTTTTTCTTTGGTACGGCTAGCTCGGACGGCGTGGGCCCCGCTGCTGGCCCCTGCTCGGCGGACGCCGGCGGCTCTGCGCCCTCTCGGAGGCCGCCGACGGGGCGATCTCGTCGTCGTCCGTCGCCAGGTCGGGCGACTGGAAGATCACCGAGAACGGGCTCGCCGGAATGATCTTCTCCGGCTGCGGCCGGGGCGCGGGCGCCTCCGCCACGGGCTCGTCGTCCCAGTGACCGTCCACGGACTCATCCTCCCACTGCGGAACCTCGGCCACCGGCTCCCGCCTGCGGCGCGACCTGTCGGCCTGCTCCGCCACGGGCTCCCTGCGCGCCTGAACCCCGGTGCCCTCGGTGAGGCTCACCTCCGGGTTCAGCCCGGCCTTCCGGGTCCGGCCCCGGCGGGGCGCGGTCTCGGCGGGCTGGTCGTCACGGTTGTCATCCTTAGGAGACGTCACGTCCACCTCCACCTCGGTGAGCTCGACGACGGGGCTCTGGATCTCCTGCTCCGTGACCGGAACCGGGGTCTCCTCGGCGGCACGGCCGGTGCGTGCGCGGCGACGCCGGGTCTCCTCGACCGGTGCCGCCTCGGCGACCGTCTCCTCCCGCACGTTCTCCACCGGCTCCGCGGCGTCCGCGCCCGTACGGCCGCCGCGGGTGCGGCGGCGCTCCCGGGGAGTGCGGGCGGGGCGCTCGCGTCGTTCGTCCCGCTCCTCCTCGCGTCCCCTGCGGGGACCGCGGGAGCGGACACGGCCGGTCTCGCCGAGGTCCTCGACCTCTTCGGCGGCCAGGCCCGCCCGGGACCGGTTGGCGTGCGGCAGCACGCCCTTGGTGCCCTCGGGGATGCCCAGGTCGCTGAAGACGTGCGGGGAGGTCGAGTAGGTCTCGACCGGCTCGGCGAAGTCGAGCGAGAGCGCGTTGTTGATGACCTTCCAGCGAGTGAGGTCCTCCCACTCCACGAAGGTCACCGCGACGCCGGTCTTGCCCGCCCGGCCGGTGCGGCCGATCCGGTGCACGTAGGCCTTCTCGTCCTGCGGGCAGTCGTAGTTGACGACGTGCGTGACGTCGTCGACGTCGATGCCGCGCGCCGCGACGTCGGTCGCGACCAGCACGTCGATCTTGCCGTTGCGGAAGGCCCGCAGAGCCTGCTCGCGCTGGCCCTGGCCCAGGTCTCCGTGAACGGCCGCGGCGGCGAAGCCGCGCTCCTTGAGCTGCTCGACGACCATGTCGCAGGCGCGCTTGGTCTCACAGAAGATCATCGTGAGTCCGCGCCCGTCGCACTGGAGCAGACGGCCCACGATCTCGATCTTGTCCATCCGGTGCGCGCGCCAGACGAACTGGGTCGTCTGCGGCGTCGCCTCGGCCTCGGCGTCGTTGTTCTCGGCCCGCACGTGGGTGGGGCGGGTGAGGTAACGCCGGGACAGGGCGACGATCTCGCCCGGCAGGGTCGCGGAGAACAGCATCGTCTGCCGCTTCTCCGGGATGAGCTTGATGATGCGCTCGATGTCGGGCAGAAAGCCCAGGTCGAGCATGCGGTCGGCCTCGTCGAGGACGAGCACGTCGATCTGGCCGAGGTCGAGGTGCTTCTGCTTGACCAGGTCGAGCAGGCGCCCGGGGGTGCCGACGATCACGTCGACCCCCTGCTTGAGCGCTTCGACCTGGGGTTCGTAGGCGCGCCCGCCGTAAACGGTGAGAATCCGCGAGCCGAGCTTGCCGGCGGCCGTCACCAGGTCTTCGGTGACCTGGACGGCCAGCTCGCGGGTCGGCACGACGACCAGCCCGCGGGGCTTCTTGCGGTTCTTCCGGGGCTTGCCGACACGTTGCAGCATCGCCACGCCGAAGGCGTAGGTCTTGCCGGTGCCGGTGCGCGCCTGGCCGATGATGTCCTGGCCGTTGAGGGCCAGGGGGAGTGCCATCTCCTGGATGGGGAACGGCGCGATGATGCCCTCGGTCTCGAGGGCATCGGCGATCTCCGGTGTGACTCCGAGGTCTCGGAACGTCGTCAGCTTGGCCTGCCTAAATTCTCCGGTGAAGGCAGTCCTGCCGGGACCACGGGCTGAAAAAATTTCCCCGTGCCGGGTCCTCGCGGAAGGGCCAGCCCTCTCAATGTCATCAGCGACCGCTGCGGCATGACGCCGACTTCGGGGGCTTCCGGGAGCAGATCTCCCGGATTGACACAGTGCGGTCGCACTTTCTCAGAGCAGTGTACTCGATACCACAACGCGGAACCGATTTCTTAGTATTCCTGGTGAATCGCTGGGCGTGTCAACTCGTAGGCTGCCTGCATGAGTGATTCCCCTGCCGGTGTCGGCGACCTGCTCGGCGTCCTCGCCTACGCCGAGCTGACGGCGTTCCTCCGGCTCGCCGAGGACGCCACGCGGCACGCCCCCTCGCTGGCCGACCGGGCCGCCCTGGGCGACCTGGCCGCGACCGAGTACGCCCACTTCCGGCTGCTCCACGACCGCCTCGCCTCGCTCGGGATCGACCCGGAGGAGGCGATGGCCCCGTTCGTCGGGCCGCTGGACGACTGGCACGCCCAGACCACGCCGGGAGACTGGCTGGAGGCTCTGGTCAAGGCCTACGCCGGCACCGGGATCGCGCTCGACTTCTACCGCGAGGCCGCCGCCCACGTGGACGCCGAGACGCGGCGGCTCGTGGAGGAGGTGCTCGTCGACGAGGGGCGGTCGCAGTTCGCCGTGGAGCGGGTCGGCGCGGCCATCAAGGAGGACCCCACGCAGAGCGGACGGCTGGCGCTGTGGGCCAGGCGGATGGTGGGGGAGGCGCTCAGCCAGGGGCGGCACGTGGCCGAGGCCCGGCCCGAACTCGCGAAGCTGCTGGTGGAGGCGGCGGGTGAGGACATCACCCGGATGTTCGCCCGGCTGACCGAGGCGCACGGCCGGCGGATGGCCGCGATGGGGCTGACCCCGGGGCCGTAGCGCGTGTCCGTGTCCGTGGCGGGGCTGTGGCGCGTGAGCGGAGCCGCCGAGCTCGTCGCTGCCTCGCTCCGCGCCTGGGCCGGCGTCCGGGCCTTCCGCGGCGGGGCCGGCCGGGGGCCGGATTCCACGGACGGGAGCCCCGCCGGGCGGAGATCCGGTCCGGCGTACGGCGGCGCGTGCGGGTCTCCGGGAGAGCGGGTCTGCTGATCGAGCAGCGTGAAGGTGCCAAACGGTTGTACCGTGCGAGACATGAGGGCCTCGCGCCGCTACGGCAGTTCCTTGACGAGATGTGGGCCGAACCGCTGGATTTCGCGCGCTGTGTTACGCAGGGGCGGCGCGGACTGTCCGGCCATCAGTCTGGAGCGGCACCGCGTCCGCCGGGCCCGCCGTCCGCACGGCTGCGCCCTGGGCGAACGCGAGGGATGTCGCGGGGACTGAGCCGGCGCCGTGCCCCGTCCCCCCCGGACCCGCGCCATGGCCGATGGGGGACGACGGCCTGGCGCGAGCCCTGAGATCTCTAGAGGGTGCCGCCGAAACCGACGGGCCGGGCCTCCTCCTCGCCGATCTCGATGAAGCCGAGCGAGGAGATCGGGACGAGGACTCTGCGGCCCTTGCTGTCGCTGATGCCGAAGATGCCCCGGTCCGCGGTCAGGGCCTTGCCGAGCTCCTCCTCGACCTGCTCGGCCGAGAGGTCGGTCTCCACTACAAGCTCACGGTGCACGGAACGCACGCCGATTTTGATTTCCATCGTGCTCCCTTTCGACGAGGGTTGCTCGTCCCATGGTCGCCCCAACGGCGGCCCGACGCGCCGGTTGATCGCGTCAAGCGAACAGATGCGTCAGTGCTCGGCGTTCGTACGGGGGAAACCTGAGATGCCGCGCCAGGACAGCCGGGCGATGAGCTGGGTGGCGGCGTCCTTGGGGATGGAGCCGTTGCTGCTGATCCAGTAGCGGGCGCTGACCTCGGCCATGCCGACCAGGCCGACGCCCAGCAGGCGGGCCTCGTCGCTCGAGCAGCCGGTGTCCTCCCGGATGACCTGGCTGATCATCTCGGCGCTCTCGCGGAGGTTGCGCTCGATGCGCTGGCGGACCGGGGCGACGTTGCGCAGGTCGGACTCGAAGACCAGCCGGAACGCCTCGCCCTGGCCGGAGACGAAGTCGAAGAAGGCGCCGATCGCGGCCTGGACGCGCTGCTTGTTGTCCGTGGTGGAGGCGAGGGCGTCGCGGCAGCGGGCGATCATGTCGTCCACGTGCAGGTCGAGCAGGGCCAGGTAGAGCTCCTGCTTGCCGGGGAAGTGCTGGTAGAGCACCGGTTTGCTGACCCCGGCACGCTCGGCGATGTCGTCCATCGCGGCCGCGTGGTAGCCGTTCTCCACGAACACCTCCTGCGCCGCGCTGAGCAGCTGGCGGCGACGGGCCATCCGGGGCAGCCGGGTGCCCCGGGGCTTGGCGTCCGGGGTAGCGGTCACGGGGTTCTCCTTGCGGGTGCTCCTGGTGTCTTGAATCATCCTACGCGCGGGTAACCCGGGTCAGCGGTAGTCGTCCTCGTCCAGCGCCACCGTGCGGCTCTGCTCGGCGGTGTCGGCGGGATCGGCCTCCAGGGGGATGTGGTCGGGCCACTCGGGGCCGTCCTCGTCCACCGGGCGGTGCTGCTCGGCCACGTCGGCCTCGGGCACCTCGGCCGAGATCTCCTCGTCCGCCGGGCGGTGCTGTTCGGCCACGTCGGCCTCGGGCACCTCGAGCCCGATCTCCTCGGAGCGGGCGTCCTCGGGCTCCTCGCCGTGCAGGCTGTCGTCGCGCACATCCATCTCTGACATCCGCTCTGCTTCCGTTCTCCTGCGAACACCGGACATCGCCAAGCGTACGGCGTCGCGTCCCGCCGGCTGAGAAAGGCACGGCATCGGATCCGCCATGACGGGTACCTGCCCCGTTGGTGAGTGTTTACATCCACCTGACACTGCTTCCGAACGTGTGTGCGAAACTCGATGGGAAGCTCGAAGGCAGCTCGAAGGCAGCTCGAAGGCAGGGAGACGCCATGCGGAGCATCTGGAAAGGCACGGTCTCGTTCGGGCTGATCACGATCCCGGTCAGGCTGTTCACCGCGACCGAGCGCCGCGACGTCACCTTCCACCTGGTGCACGGGGAGGACGGCGGCCGGATCAGGTTCCGCCGGTTCTGCCAGGCGTGCGAGGAGGAGGTGCCGTTCGCCGACGTGGCCAAGGGCTACGAGTTGCCGGGCGGCGACATGGTCGTGCTCGACGGCGACGACTTCGAGGACCTGCCGCTGTCCACCTCGCGCAGGATCGAGGTGCTCCAGTTCAGCCCGGCGGACCAGATCGATCCGGTCCTGCTGGACAGGGCCTACTACCTGGAGCCGGACCCCGTGGGGGTGAAGCCGTACGTGCTGCTCCGTGACGCGCTGGAGCGCTCGGGGCTGGTGGCGGTCGTCAAGGTGGCGCTGCGGCAGCGCGAGTCGCTCGCGGCGCTCCGGGTCCGGGAGGGGGTCTTCCTGCTGGAGACCATGCTCTGGCCGGACGAGGTGCGCCCGGCGGACTTCGCGTTCCTGGAGGAGGGCGTCGACGTCAGGCCCCAGGAGGTGCGGATGACGGAGTCGCTGATCGAGACGATGGTCGCGGACTTCGACCCCTCCGCGTACAGGGACGGCTACCGGGAGGCGGTCCAGGAGGTCATCGAGGCGAAGATCGCCGGCAGGGAGATCGTGCCCGCCGAGGCGCCGGTCGAGGAGGGGCCGCCGGCCGACCTGATGGCCGCGCTGCGCGCCAGCGTCGAGGCCGCCAAGAAAGAACGCCGGGGCGCGGCTCCGGCCAAGGGAAAGGCCGCCGCCGAGCCATCGAAGAAGGGCGGAGCCGGAGGGGAAGAGGCTCCCGGCGGGCGGAGGACCGGCCGTCCGGCGTGAAAGCGGTGCCGGCAATCCGGGTTCCGCAGAATGGGGGCCCCATGGATCGGACATTCATGGGACCCCCACCCGGAAAAGCGGAAAAGAACAGCATCTCGCGCCGGCTGAGAATCGGATATTCGAAATCACCTTTGAAGTGCCCGTGTTCCCTGTGTGGTCACGGTCCCCTGTGGGGGACCGTGACCCCAGCGAACACGGGCACCCTGCTCCCCGCCGTGGGCCCGAAGCTCATGCCCCGCCGTGGGCCCGGAGCTTGCGACAACGGTGGATCGGGTCGTGTGCGGTCATCTGGCTCGACCGCGCACCGCGCTCAGGTTCGAGCGCCCCGGTCCGGCGTCCGGCCGTGAAGGCTAGACGTTGTTGTTGTTGTTGTCGTTCTGGGCGTCCTCTTCGTTGTTGTTGTTGTTGTTGATGTTGATGTTGAACTTCTGGTGGTGACGGCGGTTGCTCCAGTGGTTGTGACGACGGTTGCAGCCCCAGCCGCCGCCGCAGCGCCAGCGGCGGTTGCAGCCGCAGCTGGCCCAGCCGAAGTTGGTCTGGAACGAAGCGATGGAGGTGGTGTTCGTACCGACGGTGGCGCCGGCGCTGGTCGCCGTGGTCGCGGCGCCCATGCCGACGGCTCCGCCGGCCATCGCCGTGCTGAGCGCGAGACCTGCCATGACACTCTTGAGCTTGGGCATTGCGTTTCCCCCTTGAAAGGATCGGTTGCCCCGTTTTCAACATTTTCCGGAGTGATCGAAAAATGTCCGGGATGGCCGCTAATGGGCCGTCCCTGGTTGTCTTGATTTCCTCGCATGTCGGGTGACAAACGGAGATTGGCGCGTTTTGCTCTCTGCATATCGCTTTATTGACGATGTAGTACTTTGATGGTGAGTTTTGAAATGAAATGCCTTTAATGTCGCATTTGTACGCGGACTGTCCGGCGGGGACTATCGTCAGAGGGAAGCCGAACGAGGAACGAGGGAGGGCGCGTGAGTGTCGAGCCGATTCCGAGCTGGCCCGGCGAGCTGATGGATCTGGAGGGGCGGCGCGTCCACGTGCGCTCGACCCCGCCCGGCCCCTCGGAGACCGCCGTCTACGTGCACGGCCTCGCGGGCTCGGCGACCAACTGGACCGACCTGATGGGCGAGCTGTCCGACGTGGTCACCGGCCACGCGATCGACCTGCCGGGAGCCGGATACTCCCCGGAACCACCCGGCGGCGACTACTCGATCGACGCCCACGCCCGGACCGTCACCGCGCTGATCGACCGGATCGCCGGCGGCCCGGTCCACCTGTTCGGCAACTCGCTGGGCGGCGCCGTCTCGGTGCGGGTCGCCGCGACCCGGCCGGACCTGGTCCGCTCGCTCACGCTCATCTCGCCGGCCCTGCCCGACCTGCTCCCCAGGTACGGCCCGGCACGGGTGGCGCTGTCGGCGGTGCCGAGACTGGGTGAGTGGGCCGCGACGCAGCTGAGCGCCCTGCCCGCCGAGCGCCGGCTCAACGCCACGCTCGGCATGTGCTACGCCGATCTCGGCCGCATCCATCCGGAGCGGCTCCGGGAGGCGGCCGAGGAGCTGCGCCGCAGGGACGGCCTGCCGTACGCGGCGGCCGCGCTGGTCGGCTCCGCGCGGGGCCTCGTCGCCGAGTACTTCAGGCGCGGCGCGGAGAACCTGTGGCGGCAGGCGGCTCAGGTGACCGCGCCCACGCTGGTCGTCCACGGGCGCCACGACCGCCTGGTCAACCCGCGCATGGCCGCGCGGGCCGGGCGGACCTTCCCTCACGTGAGGCTCGTGCTGCTGCCCGACGCCGGGCACGTGGCGCAGATGGAGCTGCCCGGAAGGGTGGCCCGTGAGGCCCGGCGTCTGATAGGTGAGACTGCCCCCATCCCGATTGGGAATGACTGAGGCATCGCATTAGGTTGTGAGTGGTGCGTGCTGTGCTCAGCCGTACTCTCAAGACCCCCTGAAACGGGAGCAGAACTGTGTCGTTGCCACCGCTGGTAGAGCCGGCAGCCGAGCTGACCGTCGACGAGGTGCGCCGCTACTCGCGCCACCTGATCATCCCCGACGTGGGCATGGCCGGGCAGAAGCGCCTGAAGAACGCCAAGGTGCTCTGTGTGGGCGCCGGCGGCCTGGGCTCTCCCGCCCTGCTGTATCTCGCCGCCGCGGGCGTGGGCACGCTCGGGATCATCGACTTCGACGTCGTCGACGAGTCCAACCTGCAGCGTCAGGTCATCCACGGTCAGTCCGACGTCGGCCGCCTCAAGGCGGAGAGCGCCGCGGCCAGCGTCAAGGAGATCAACCCGCTGGTCGACGTGGTCGTCCACAACGTGGCGCTCACCACCGACAACGTCATGGAGATCTTCTCCCGGTACGACCTGATCGTGGACGGCACCGACAACTTCGCCACCCGCTACATGGTCAACGACGCGGCCGTGCTGCTCGGCAAGCCGTACGTCTGGGGCTCGATCTACCGCTTCGACGGCCAGGCCAGCGTGTTCTGGGCCGAGCACGGGCCCTGCTACCGCTGCCTCTACCCCGAGCCCCCGCCCCCCGGCATGGTCCCCTCCTGCGCCGAGGGCGGCGTGCTGGGCGTGCTGTGCGCGTCGATCGGCTCCATCCAGGTCAACGAGGCCATCAAGCTCCTGGCCGGCATCGGGGAGCCGCTCGTCGGCCGCCTGATGATCTACGACGCCCTGGAGATGAACTACCGCTCGGTCAAGGTCCGCAAGGACCCCGAGTGCGTGCTCTGCGGCAAGAACCCGACGGTCACCGAGCTCCTGGAGGACTACGAGGCGTTCTGCGGCGCGGTCTCCGAGGAGGCACAGGAGGCCGCCTCCGGCTCCACGATCACCGCGACGGACCTGAAGGCCATGCAGGACGCCGACGACAACATCTACGTGATCGACGTCCGCGAGCCGAACGAGTACGAGATCGTCTCCATCCCCGGCGCGGTGCTCATCCCCAAGGGTGAGTTCCTCAACGGGGCCGCGCTGGAGAGGCTCCCGCAGGACAAGCGCATCGTCCTGCACTGCAAGTCCGGCGCCCGGTCCGCCGAGGTCCTGGCGATCGTCAAGAACGCCGGCTTCTCCGACGCCGTCCACGTGGGCGGCGGCGTGCTGAGCTGGGTCAAGACGGTCGACCCGAGCCTGCCGAGCTACTAGTCGCCCACGGCCGGCGCCCCGCGGAGCACCGCTCCGCGGGGCGCCGCGTCATTGCGGGGCGCGGCCGGGTGACGGCGGCCCGCGGGGCGGCCACCCGGGCCACCCGGGCGATCCGGGCCGGACGGACCTGACACCCCGCTTTCCGTATCGTCAAATACTTTCCAACACGTCGGATCCGGACGGAACGGCGGATGACCCCCTCCTCTCCGCATTAAGGTCGAGGGCGTGAATGAAGTCCCAGGTCAGCGGCGGCCTGCCTGGCCGACACTGGTCGTGGCGTCCGCGCTGACGCTGCTCTGCGCGGTGGTGGCCGGGGTGGCCGCCGGCACCGCCGGGACCGAGCTCACGCGCGGCCCGAGCCAGGCGGAGCTGGACAGGGCCGCCGCCGGTGAGATGGCCCTGCGCTGGCAGGTGTGGCCCGCCGGGAGGGTCTTCCCCGAGACCATCAGCTACGCCGCCGAGCAGGGCGGCGAGGAGAAGGCCCGCCGGGTGGGCATCTCGCCGGAGACCCGCTGTGACAGGGGCGTGGACGCCAAGCTGAGGAAGGCGCTGCGGCGGGCGGGCTGCCGGGGCATCCTGCGCGCCACCTACATCGACGCGCTCCAGGGCGTCGTCGTCACCGTCGGCGTCGCGGCCTTCACGGGGGAGGCGGGCGCGGCCGCCGCCAAGGCGGCGCTGCCCAGGGCCGGCCGTCCCTCGCCGGGCCTGCGGGCGCTGGCCTTCCCGGGCACGGTCACCGACCGGTTCACCGCCGCCGGACGGCAGAGCAGCCTGGTACGGCAGGCCGGGCCGTACGTGGTGATGACCACGGTCGGGCAGATCGACGGGCGTCCCGCCAAGGCCGTGGGGGAGCAGCGGCCGGCCATGTTCGCCTTCACCGGCGACATCGCCGACAGGATCCTCGCCGACCTGTCCACGCCCGTACGGCCCGACTGCGTCTCCGAGGAGTGGCGGTGCTGAGGCGGGCGGGGGTGGCCGGGGTGCTGGCCATGATCGCGCTGGGGGCGGCGCCCGCCGCGCACGCCGACGACGTGCGGGGCAGCCAGCACCAGGTGCTGCGGACCCTCGACCTGCCCGGTGCCTGGCGGATCTCCAAGGGCGGGGGCGTGACCGTCGCGGTGCTGGACTCGGGGGTGGATCCGGCCCATCGCGACCTGGTGGGCTCGGTGACCGAGGGCAAGGACTTCACCACGGGGGCCAACCCGCCGGGGGTGGCTCCGCTGCGGCTGCACGGAACCTACATGGCGTCGCTGATCGCCGGGCACGGGCACGGCCCCGGCGGAGCCGACGGGGTGATCGGTGTCGCGCCCAGGGCGCGGGTGCTGTCGGTCCGGGTGATCCTGGAGGACGAGGAGCCGGGTTTCCGCGAGTTCAACACCGCCGAGCGGTTCGAGGACGTGGTGGCCAGGGGCATCAGATACGCCGTGGACCAGGGTGCGGACGTGATCAACATGTCGATCTCCAAGGAGCTGGCGACCAGGGAGGAACGGGCGGCGATCCGTTACGCGATCTCCCGGGGGGTCGTGCTGGTCGCGGCGGCGGGCAACGAGGGCGCGGGCAAGCCCGACTCCACCGGCTACGCCCCCTACTCCTACCCGGCGGCCTTCCCCGGGGTGGTCTCGGTGGCCGCGGCCGACCGGGGGCTGCGCAGAGCCTCGTTCTCCAACTGGAACCCCTCGGTCCTGGTGGCCGCGCCCGGGGTGGACATCTTCGGCGCGGGCCCCGGCGACGAGTACTGGGTCGGCCGTGGCACTTCGCAGGCGTCCGCGCTCGTCTCCGGCGTCGCTGCACTGATTAAAGCGAAATATCCAGAAATGTCGCCCGCGCTGGTCGCGCAGGCGCTCACCGCCGGGGCGAGCCGGCGGCCGACCGGAGGGTACGACACCGGCATGGGCTTCGGCGTGGTCAACGCCCCCCGGGCGCTCGCCGAGGCCGCCAGGATCTCCCGCCACACCCTCACCGCCACGGGACCCGGCAGCCATGATCCCGCCCGCCCGATGGGCGGGGGGGTGGAGCCGGTCCAGGTGGTCCACCGGGACCAGCGCAAGATCACCACGTACGGAGGGGTGGCCGTGGCCGCCGGATTCGGCGCGGTCGTGTCCCTGGTGGTGATCGCCGTGTCCGTCGGCCGGACCGCCCGGTCGTCGGACGGCCCGGCGGAGAGCGTCGCGACCGGCCCCGTGGACGGCCCTGCGACCGGTTCCGGGAACGGCTCGGCGGACGGCCCCGTGGACACGTCGGGGCCCCTCGGTCCCGGTTCCCCGGCCGCACCCTGAGGGCCTGGAGGCCGCGGACGCGAGACGGAATCCCGTACGGACGGTGACAGCATAAATACGCTGCGACGATATGGCGGCAGAGCCCTGCAACGTAGCATCGAAGTATGTCGAAGCCGGAGCGGTCACAGGAGCCGGGACGGCGCAGGGACGCCTCGGCGTCCCCTGCTCGTGACGGCTGGCCGCCACCGGGTTCCTGGACGCCGCGCGCGGGCGGCGCCCGGGTGCGCCGCGCGCCTCCGTCGGGCACCGGCGCCCGGCGGGTCCGGGTGCGGGCCTGGTCGGCCGCGGGCCGCGACCGCCTGGCGGCCGAGCGCGCCGAGCTGGCGACCCTGGAGCAGGGGATCCGGTTCCGCACGATCTTCCTGATCCTGATGGGCACGATCCTGGCGATCGCCGCGAGCAACGTGCTGACCGGTGCGGTCGGACTGTTCCGCGAGACCGCGGCCCGCCCGCTCACCGCCGCCGAGCAGGCCCGTTACATCAAGGACGACATCGCCAGGCGCTGGCAGGCCTGGTCCACCGACCTGGTCTTCCCCGAGGAGCTGCAGTACATCGGCCTGGGCCGGGCCCAGCAGTACGCCCGGCGGGTCGGCCTGGCCCCCGAGACCCCCTGCAGGTCCGGCACGGACGCCTCGACGGGCTCCGTCCTCGCCCAGTACGGCTGCCGCACGCTGCTGCGGGCCACCTACGTGGACCAGACGTCCACCTTCGTCATCACCGTGGGCATCGCGGTGCTGCGGGACGAGGAGACGCGGATCGCCGCGACCGCGCAGCTCCCGGTCGACGACCGCGTGGGGGTGCGGCCCGTGGCGTTCCCCGGCACGGCCAGCGAGCTGTTCGGCGCCGCCCAGCGGCAGCGCAACGCCTGGATCCCGGTCGGTCCCTACGTCGTCTTCTCCACCGCCGGTTACAGCGACGGACGCACCCGTCAGTCGATCTCCCCGGAGGAGATCCTGCACAGCGAGCTGTGGCCGGCGGCGCAGGCGGTCGCCGGGCGCATCGCCCGCGCCCTGGGTGACGAGCCGAACGCCGTGCCGCAGTGCACCCAGGGGAACGTGTGTTGAGGCGGCGGTTCTGGGCGGCGGGCGCCCTGGTCGGGCTCTCCCTGACGGTCTCCGTCCCGGTGGGCGCGGCCGACGTGCGCGAGGAGCAGCGCTGGGTGCTGGAGGCGATGAACGTCGAGCAGGCCTGGAAGACCACCAGGGGGGCGGGCGTCACCGTGGCCCTGGTGGACGGCCGGGTGGACGGGGCCGTCGCGGAGCTGCGCGGCCGGGTCGTCTCCGGTCCCGACATGGGCTCGGCGCAGCAGGCGGGCGGCAGGCCCGCCGCGGCCTGGCACGGCACGGCGATGGCCTCGCTCATCGCCGGGGCGGGCAGCGGGAGCGGCGGCCTCCTCGGGGCCGCCCCCGAGGCACGGATCCTCTCCCTGCCGCTGGTCCTGCGGAGCGGGACGGAGGGCCGGGCCGGCCTGCCGGACGCGGACCTGCGGACCCGGACCGACAGCCCGCTGGCCCGCGCGATCCGCTACGCCGCCAACCACGGGGCCAAGGTCGTCAGCATGTCCCTGGGGGCCTACGGGCCGCACAAGGCCGAGCGCGAGGCCGTCTCCTACGCGCTGTCCCGCGGGGTGGTGCTGGTGGCGGCCGTCGGCAACGACGGCGCCTCCGAGTACGCCCTCGACAACGCCACCTCCTTCTGGAACTTCCCCGCCGGATACTCCGGGGTCATCGGGGTGGGCGCGGTCGACTCGACGGGCCGGCCGGCCACGTTCAGCAGCGACAACCTGTCGGTGCTGGTCTCCGCGCCGGGAGTGGACGTGCCGGTGGTGACCCCGGGCGGCGCCTACGGCTCCTCGGAGGGGACCAGTGCGGCGACGGCGCTGGTGGCGGGGGTCGCCGCACTCATAAAAGCTAAATATCCGGATATCTCGCCGCATCTGGTGGCGCAGGCTCTCACCTCGACCGCCACGTCCGCCCCCGTCGCCGGATACGACGACCACGTCGGCTTCGGCGTCGTCGACGCCGGCGCGGCACTCGCCAGGGCGGGAGAGCTGATGAACCGCACGGCGCCGGCGACGGCGCCGGCGGTCAAGCACTTCGGCGCGGGCCCCCTGCCTCAGGAGCCCGCCCGGCCCGGCCCGGAGCCGTTGCGGCTCTGGCTGTACGGCGCGGGCCTGCTGGGCGGGCTGCTGGCGTTCGGAGGAGCCGTGGTGCTGCTGAACCGGCGGTCGGAGCAGTCCGCCCCGGCGCCGGGAGGGCCGATGACGGGGCAGGGGTGGCCGTGGCCGTGAATCCGGGCCGGGGAAGGACATGGCGTGAGTTGAATTCGATTGGAACGCGTTTTGGACACTGTTCGGACGCGGTGGGGTCGCTGACGGCCCCGATGGTTCGAGGACCGTCAAATATTCGCTAAGGTCGCCCGTCATGGGGTACGAGTTGCGCGTGGAGCGCCCTGCGCCTCTCGCCTTCGCGGAGCTCGCGACTGTGCTGGGGCAGGCGGGGTTCGAGTTCCGCGGTTCACAGGAGGCGGGCGAGGTCCTGGCCCGCCATGGTGAAGGCGTTCATGCCATAGCCGTCTGGAACGGCGGCGGCCTGTCCGGCACGCCCGGATCCGACTGGCAGGTGGCCCAGCTGGCACGGGTGTCGGCCCTGCTGGGCGCGCGCCTGGTCGGAGAGGACGGGGAGTCCTACGCGATCCGTGACGGCCTCGTCGAGCAGCTGAACGGCTCCGCGGCCTACGAGTTCGGAAAGATCGACGAGATTCTCGCGGCCGGGCCGGCCGTATGGAGCCGGTAGGCCACCCGCCCCCCTATGCGGAGCGGGTGCTCGACCTGGTCGAACGCATCCCGCGCGGCAGGGTGATGTCCTACGGCGACATCGCCGAATACCTCGGGGAGGGGGGTCCCCGCCAGGTCGGGAGGGTCATGTCCACCTGGGGCGGCGGTGTGCCCTGGTGGCGTGTCGTGCATGCCGACGGCACCCCGCCGCCGGGCCACGAGCAGAGGTGTCTGACCAGGTGGCGGGAGGAGCGGACCCCGTTGAGGGGCGCCCGCGCCGACATGCGCGCGGCGAGATGGGACGGAGCGCCGGAAAGCACGGCGTAACCCGCTTCGGCGCGGCACACTAACATGGCCTAGGACAGCGCTCTGTCCGAAAGGCGGTGCCTCCCCCATGGCCACCGGCGCCACGCCCGCGCGATCCGGCGGCGATCCCGTCGCCGACCGTCTACGGGCTGTTCAAGATCTCTGTGACCGGGGAGAACCACTCGAATCCATCGTGGCGGCGGTGCTGGCCGAGGGGCTGACCCCGGCCGAGCGCCGCAGGTTCGACGCCGACGCCCTGGCCGGCCCCCTCGGTTCCCGGCTGGACCTGGCGGTCAAGCGCGGCGCCGCCCGCCGGCGCGAGTTCGTCACCCTCTTCAAGCCCTACATCGCCGGTGTGGACGCGCGGGTCAAGCGTGATCTTCCGGTGGCCCGCAGGATCGCCTTCCACCTGGTCGAGCATCGGGAGGTGGACGACCTCGCCGACGGCGACGCGCTGCAGAAGATCGCCGCGGCCGCGGCGGAGCCGTCCAGGCGGGTCCGCAGGAAGCTGCGCTGGTATGCGGACCTGCCGTTCCAGGACGAGCTGCCGGAGGCCATGTTCCGGCTGCGTGCCGCCGACCTGATCCCCATGACCCAGGTCGAGGACGTCTCCTGGTCCGGCGGGCGGCTGCGGATCAGCGGCCACGCCTACCTGGCCGGGCTCTCGGTCCGCGGCCCCCGCTTCAACCGGGCCTCCGTCGTGCTGCGCGGCCCCCGCTGGCTGCCGCCGGTACGGCTGCGCACCCGCAGGGTCCTCCACCCGGAGGCCACCTACGGCGCCCAGGAGGCCGGCTGCAACTACGACTGGTCCGGTTTCACCGCCGAGCTGCACCCGTGGTCGCTGCGCTGGCGGGCGGGCGTGCGGGCCGCCGTGCGCGGCGGCAAGCGGCTGCTCCGCCACCGGGCCGTCGTGCGCGACACCACCACCTGGCGCGCCGAGATCGTGATCTGGAGCCGGGGCGCCCGCGCCACCGGCCTGCTCCGCGGCCCCTCCATCGGCCGCACCGAGCGTCCCCGGGGGCTGGATCTCGGCCGCGGCTGGTGGGCCCGCCCGGTCTGGACCTCCGACCGCGCCCTCCAGGTCGTGCTGCAGCCCACCCGGGCCGAGCTGACCGGGGTGCGGCTGGACGGCGACCGGCTGGAGCTGACGGTGTTCCTGCCGGGCAGGGGGCAGGGCAAGGGCCACGCGCGCCTGGACGGCCACCGGATGTCGGCCGACTTCACCCCCGTGGAGGGGGGCACCGAGGTCGTCGTGCCGCTGGCCGTACCGTCGCTGCTGCAGGAGCGTGACGGCGGCCGGCTCTGGATCGAGCCCAAGGGCGACCCCGCGGCCGCCGTCATGCTCGGCCGGGCCGCGGAGAGCCGTTCGGTCGTCGGCGAGCGGGAGATCACCGTGCTGGGCGACCGGCGGGACCGGGTGATCGTCTCCGCGCACCGGATCCGCCCGGTCGTCTCCACGGCGACCTGGGGCGAGGACGGCGTGCTCACCCTCGAAGGCTCATACCCCGGCTCCGGGCCGGCCGAGCTGACGCTCCGGCACCGCACCGGACTGATCCACACCGTGGCGTTGGAGCGTGCCGACTCCCGTTTCTCGGTGCGGTTCGCGCCCGCCGCGATGCCCCGCTTCGGGGAGAGCGTGCCGCTGGGCAGCGGGAGCTGGAGCTGGAGCATGGCGGTCCGCGACCCCTCCGGGGAGATCGTGCCGCTCCGCGTCGACCACGCCATCCTCGACTCGCTGGACGAGGATCCGAAGATCCGTGACGGCCGGGAATACCGCCTGATCTCCACCCGGTTCGACGTGCCGGTGCTGACCGTCGCCGAGGACCTGCCCGACGACGAGAGGGGCGCCGGCGGCCTGTACGCGCTGCGGCGCTCGTTCTACCCGGCCGAGCGGGCCCGCGAGCTGAACGACGCGACCGTCTACGTCGCCTACGACGGGCGGCAGTACGAAGGCAACGTCCGCGCGATCTACGAGGAGCGGATGCGGCGCGGCGACGACCGCGAGCACATCTGGGTGGTCAAGGACGGGGCGTTCACGCCCCCGGCCGCGGCCGAGCTCGGGTTCGGCTCGGACGTCCGGCCGACCGTGGTCCGCGCGGGCAGCCGGGAGCACTACGCCGTGCTCGCCCGCTCGCGGCACGTGGTGACCAACGGCTTCCTGCCGCCGTGGTTTCGGGCGCGCGAGGACCAGATGGTCGTGCAGACCTGGCACGGCAGCCCGCTCAAGCGCCTGGGCAACGACCTGCCGCACATGTCCCGCGATCCGAGGCCGCCGGCCTGGCACCGGCAGGCCGTGGAGGTGCGGGGCTGGGACCTGCTGGTCTCGCAGAGCCCGTGGGCGACCCCGATCCTGCGCAAGGCGTTCGGCTACCAGGGCGAGGTCCTGGAGAGCGGCTATCCCCGCAACGACGTGCTGTCCGCCCCCGACAGGGAGGAGCTGGCCGCGCGGGTGCGCCACCGGCTCGGCATCGCCGAGGGCGTCAGGGTGGTGCTCTACGCGCCGACCTTCCGCGACTACGACCGTAAGAACGCCTCGCTCCGGCTGGACCTGGCCGAGGCGCGGCGGGTGCTCGGCCCCGGCTACGAGTTCCTGATCAGGGCGCACTCGATGCAGGCGGCGCCCAACATGCCCCAGGGCCTCGGGCGGGACGTCACCACCTATCCGGACATGGCGGATCTGTTGCTGATCGCCGACGTGCTGATCACCGACTACTCCTCCGTCATGTTCGACTTCGCCGCGACCGGGCGGCCCATGCTCTTCTTCACCCACGACCTGCAGCGCTACTCGGCCAAGCGCGGCCTCTATCTCGACCTGGCCGCCGAGGCCCCCGGGCCGCTGCTGGCCACCGGGGCCCAGGTGATCGAGGCGGTCCGGACGATCGACGAGGTGAGCGCCGCGCACGCCGAGCGGTACGACCGGTTCCGGCGCGTCTACGCTCCCCGCGACGACGGCAAGGCGACGGCCCGGCTGGTCGACCACGTCTTCGTCTCCTGAGTCCGGACGGGGCGGGGCCGGGCCCCGGCGATCAGATGGCATGCGTCACTGTGCGATCCCTTTCGCCGGAGCGCGGTGCCGGACCGGCAGGGGCCGTGCCCGGCGCCACGCCCGGCCCGCACCGGCCTGAGCTGGGCGTGCGCTCGCACCGGTCATCGGGGGGAGCCGGGACCGGCTGGTCATCCGGCTGATCGAATCGGGGGGTTCGCCATACCGCGCATCCGGACTCGGCACGATCATCGTCCGGGATCTGGTGGAATGGCGAGTTGTGAGTGGCCAGAGCTGGCGTTTGGTGCGTCGTGAGGGTGCGGGGAGAGCTGTTGCCCCTGTGCTCGACGAGCATCAGCGGGCGGTGGTGGCCCACAAGAGCGGCCCGCTGCTCGTGCTCGCGGGGCCCGGCACCGGCAAGACCACCACGATCGTGGAGACCGTGGTGGACCGGATCGAGCGCCGCGGCGTGGATCCCGAGCGGGTGCTCGTCCTCACCTTCAGCCGCAAGGCGGCCGAGGAGCTGCGCGAACGCATCACCGGCCGGATGCGCCGCACCACCCGCACGCCCCTCGCCCTGACCTTCCACAGCTACGCCTACGCGCTGCTCCGCCGCGAGGCCGTGCTCGCCGGGGGCGTGCCGCCCCGCCTGCTGACCGGCCCCGAGCAGCTCCTGGAGGTCCGGCGGCTGCTCCACGGCGAGCTGGAGGACGGCGCCCCGCACTGGCCGGACGACATGCGCGAGGCGCTCAAGACCCGCGGCTTCGCCCAGGAGCTCCGCGACTTCCTGTCCCGCGCCGCCGAGCGCGGCCTCGACGGCGACGAGCTGGTCGAGCTGGGCCGCCGTCACGGCCGCGCCGACTGGGTGGCCGCCGGGCGGTTCGCCGACCGTTACCAGGCCAGGTTCGACCTGGACATGGAGCCGGTGCTCGACTATTCGGACCTGATCCGCACCGCCGCCGGCCTGCTCGCCGATCCCGAGGTACGGCGCCGCGAACGGGCCGCCTACGACGTCGTCCTCGTGGACGAATACCAGGACACCGACCCGGCCCAGGAGTCCCTGCTCCAGCGGCTGGCGGGGGAGGGCCGCGACCTCATCGCGGTCGGCGACCCCGACCAGTCGATCTACGGCTTCCGCGGCGCCGACGTGCGCGGGATCATGCGCTTCCCGGAGCGCTTCCCCGGGGCCGACGGCGAGAACGCGCCCGTCATCGCCCTGCGCGTGTGCCGCCGCAGCGGCTCCGAGCTCCTGAGGGCATCGCGCCGTGTGGCCGCCCGGCTGCCCGCGACGCCGGGCGGCGCCGCGCACCGGGACCTGCGGGCGCTGCCGGACGCCGAGCCCGGTGACGTCCGGGTGCTGGTGACCGACGGGGCCACGCAGGAGGCGGCGGTCGTCGCCGACACGCTCCGCCGGGCGCACCTGCTGGACGGGGTCCCCTGGTCGCGCATGGCGGTGCTGGTGCGATCGGCCACCCACCAGGTGCCGTTGCTGCGCCGCGCCCTGGTCACCGCCGGGGTGCCGGTCGTGGTCGGCGGCGGCGAGCTGCCGCTGTTCCAGGAGCCGGGGGTGCGGCCGCTGATCAGGCTCATCCAGGTCGCCCTCCATCCGGAGACCCTCGACGAGGCGATGGCCGAGGAGCTGCTGACCGGCGCGCTCGGCGGCACCGACATGGTCGGTGTGCGCCGCCTGCGCAGAGCCCTGCGGATCGCCGAGCACGAGGCGATGACGCACCCCGACGAACGCGACATGGTCGACCACTCCGGCGAGCGCGACGTCGCCGGGCCGCGCTCGTCGGGCGAGCTGCTGGTCGCGGCGTTGAAGGACGTGCGGGAGCTGGTCCGGGTGGAGCCGCACGTGGCGCTGCCCGCCGAGCGCCTCGCCAAGCTCATCTCCGGCGCCGCCGAGGCCGTACGGCAGGGCGGCACCGCCGAAGACGTGCTCTGGACCGTCTGGCAGGCCACCGGCCTGGCCGAGAAGTGGACCGGCGTCAGCGTCACGGGCGGGTTCAGGGGGACCATGGCGGACCGCGACCTCGACGCGGTGGTGGCGCTGTTCGACCACGCGGCCAGGTTCGTCGACCGGCTGCCGCACGCGGGTGTCGAGGTGTTCGTGGACGACCTGGTGGCCCAGGAGATCCCCGGCGACTCCCTCGCCGACCGCGCCCCCGACACCGACTCGGTGCGCATCCTGACCGCCCACCGGTCCAAGGGCCTGGAGTGGGACGTCGTGGTCGTCGCCGGCGTCCAGGAGGGCGCCTGGCCGGACCTGCGGCTGCGCGGGTCCATCCTGAGCACCGACGACATGGTCGCCAGGGCCGAGGGCTCCGAGCACGAGAACCCGGCGGCCGTCTCCGCCGCGCTGGCCTCCCAGCTCCTGGCCGAGGAGCGCCGCCTGTTCTACGTGGCGGCCACCAGGGCCAGGAGCAGGCTCATCGTCACCGCCGTGGGGGGCGAGGACAACGAGGAGCGGCCCTCCCGCTTCCTCACCGAGCTGGTCCCCGGGGCGACCGAGGAGGCGGCCGTCGACGAGCGCTCCCGCTGGCTGAGCATGTCCGCCCTGGTGGCGGACCTGCGTTCGGCCGTCTCCGACCCGACCCGGCCCGCCTCCCTGCGCCGGGCCGCCGCCGCGCACCTGGCCAGGCTCGCCACCGAGGGAGTGCCCGGCGCCCACCCCGACGAGTGGTACGCCCTCACCCCGATCTCCGACGACCGCCCGCTGAGCTGGCCCGACGACGTCGTGCGCATCTCGCCCTCCGCGGTCGAGAACTTCACCAAGTGCGGCCTGCGCTGGCTGCTGGAGACCTCCGTGGGGGCGAGCGGCACCGACGCGGCCCGGGGGCTGGGCACGGTCATCCACGCGCTGGCCGTGCTCGCCGCGACGGGCATGCCCGCCGAGGACACCCTCGGCAAGCGCCTGGACGAGATCTGGCACGAGCTGGACTTCGGCGGCGTCTGGTACAACCGCAAACAGCGCCAGGTCGCCGAGCAGATGATCTCCAAGTTCGTCCGCTGGCACCAGGACAACCCCCGCGAGCTGGTCGGCCTGGAGGAGGCGTTCACGGCCATGGTCTCCGAGGGCGTGCAGATCAAGGGGCGGGTGGACCGGGTCGAGCGCGACGCCGAAGGCCGGGCCGTGATCATCGACATCAAGACGGGGAAGAACGGGCCGAAGGACGCCGAGATCGAACGCCACCCCCAGCTGGGGGTCTACCAGCTCGCCGCGCTGCTGGGAGCCTTCCAGCGGCACGGGATGACCGAGCCCGGCGGCGCGGCCCTGGTCCAGGTGGGCGACGCCGCGGGCAAGAAGGACGCCAAGGAGCAGGCCCAGCCGCCCCTGTCGGAGGACGCCGACCCCGGCTGGGCGCGCGACATGGTCGACACCGTGGCGCTCGGCATGTCCGGGCCGTTCTTCCAGGCCAAGGTCAACGACGGGTGCCGCACCTGCGCCGTGCGGGCGAGCTGCCCGGTCAGCAAGAACGGGGACCAGGTGTGCTGAGCCGTACGATCCGCGGTGGGGACGCCCCGTGCTGAGCCCGATCCAGCTCGCCGCCAAGCTGGGCATCCTCCCCCCCACCCCCGAACAGGCCGAGGTGATCGAGGCCGGCCTCGAACCCATGGTCGTGGTCGCCGGAGCCGGGTCGGGCAAGAGCGAGACCATGGCCGGGCGGGTCGTCTGGCTGGTGGCCAACGGCCTGGTCCGCCCCGAACAGGTGCTCGGCCTGACCTTCACCAGGAAGGCCGCCGGCGAGCTGGCCATCCGGGTCCGCGAGCGGCTCAACGGCCTCGTCGCGGCCGAGCAGGTCCCCGCCGAGCTGCTGGAGGGCGAGCCGACCATCTCGACCTACCACGCCTACGCGGCCAGGCTGGTCACCGACCACGCCCTGCGTGAGGCGCTGGAGCCCACCATGCGCCTGGTCAGCCCGGCCGTCTCCTGGCAGCTCGCCGTGCGGGTGGTCAGCGCCTACGACGGGCCCATGGAGCAGATCGAGTGGGGTCCGGCCACCGTCACCCGGGCGGTGCTGGAGCTGGCCGGGGAGCTGTCGGAGCACCTGCGCGGCCCGCAGGACGTGCGGGAGATCGGCGCCTGGCTCGCCGACCGGTACGGCGAGCTGCCCGGCTCGCCCACCCTGCCCCAGCGCAGGCCGCTGGCCGTCCAGCGGGCCAGGGAGCAGCTCCTGCCGCTGGTCGAGGCCTACGACCGGCTCAAACGGAGCCGTGAGGTCGTCGACCACGGCGACCAGATGGCGCTGGCCGCCCGGATCGCCGCCAAGCACGCCGAGGTCGGCGAGATCGAGCGGGGCCGGTTCGCCGTCGTCCTCCTCGACGAGTACCAGGACACCAGCCACGCCCAGCTCGTCCTGCTCCGCTCGCTGTTCGGCGGCGGTCACCCGGTGACCGCCGTGGGCGACCCCTGCCAGTCCATCTACGGCTGGCGCGGCGCCTCGGCGGGCAACCTCACCCGCTTCCCCCGCGACTTCACGACCGCCTCGGGGGAGCCCGCCCCGGTCCGCCGTCTGTCGATCAGCTTCCGCAACGGCGACGCCGTGCTCGACGTCGCCGCCCGGGTGCAGCTCCCGCTCCGGATGGAGGCGCGGGAGGTGCCGGTGCTGGTGCCCGGCGGCAACCGGATCGAGCGCGGCCGGGTGGTGTGCGCCTTCCACGAGACCGCCGACGACGAGGCGGCGTGGGTCGCCGACGGGATCGCCAGGGTGCTGGGCGCTGAGAGCGCGCCCGACGGCATGCCGTGGGGCGAGGGCGAGCGGAAGAAGGCCAAGCAGAGCGCGTGGGGCGGCCCGCAGTGCCTGCAACCGCACGACGTGGCGATCCTGGCCCGCAAGCGGTCGCAGTTCCCCGCGCTGCGCCGGGCGCTGGAGGAGCGGGGGATCCCGGTCGAGGTGGTCGGCCTGGGCGGCCTGCTGACCGTGCCGGAGGTCTCCGACATCGTCTCCACCCTGCGCGTGATCTACGACCCGACCGCGGGCGACGCGCTGGTCCGGCTGCTGTCCGGTCCCCGCTGGCGGATCGGCCCGGCCGACCTGAAGGAGCTGGGCGAGCGGGCGCGCGAGCTGAACCGTGAGACCCGCGAAGGCGGGTCCCTGGCGTCCGACCCGCTGGACCAGGTCGTGGCGGACATGGCCGAGGAGCGCGGCAGCCTGATCGACGCCCTCGACGAGCTGCCCGACCGTCCCGAGTGGCAGGACCTGTTCTCCCCCCTGGCCCGGGTACGGCTGCTCGCCATGGCGCAGGAGCTGCGGATCCTGCGCGCCCACACCGGCCAGCCGCTCCCCGACCTGATCATCGAGATCGAGCGCAGGCTCGGCCTGGACATCGAGGTGGCGGCGCGGGGGACGGCCATCGGGCCGTTCGCCGCCCGGGCCGACCTGGACGCCTTCCTCGACGCCGCCGCCCGGTTCGCGGGCGACTCCGAGGATCCGACGCTGGGCGCGTTCCTGGCCTTCCTCAAGGCGGCCGACGAGGAGGAGAACGGCTTGGACGCCGGGCGGGTGGGGGAGAGCAACAGCGTCAAGCTGATGACCATCCACGCCTCCAAGGGCCTGGAATGGCCGGTCGTCGTCATCCCCGGCATGTCCCAGGCGCTGTCCAAGGCCGGCACCCTGACCGTCGGCACGATGTTCCCGGCCCGCCCGACGACCAGCCCCAAGTGGACGGACAACCCGCGCAAGCTGCCCTACCCGCTCCGCGGCGACGCCTCCGACCTGCCCCGGCTGGGCGGGCTGAGCAAGGAGGAGCTGGCGGAGTTCGACGAGCGCTGCCGTGACCGCGATCTGCTGGAGGAGCGCCGCCTGGCCTACGTGGCCGTCACCCGCGCCCACTACCTCCTGATCGCCTCCGGCTACCGCTGGGGCAGCGCGGCCAAGCCCCTGGAGCCCTCCGACTTCCTGGTGGAGATCCGCGAGACCTGCGGGCGCGTCTCCGTCTGGGCGCCCGAGGCCGGCGAGGGCGCCACCAACCCCCTGCTCGCCGAACCCGCCGAGGCCGTCTGGCCCGTCACCCCCGACGGCCTCCGCTACGAGGCCATCCAGGATGGCGCGTTCATGGTCGAGGCGGCTCTCGCCGCGCTCGCGGACCTCGCCGGGCAGAGCGGCGACCCGGCCGCCTCCCGCTCTCGGGACGGTGCCGCCGAGACTCCCGACGCCGAGAACGTGCCCTTTTTCGATTTTTCCGACGTCCCCTTCCCCGACGTCCCGCCGGAGGGTGAGGAGGTGCCCTTCCCCGAGGGGCCCGAGGACGAAGACGTCCTCTTCCTGGACGCCCCAGACTTCTTCGACGACCCGGACGACGAGGAGGGTGCCTCTCTCGCCCGGCAGGATGTCCCGGCCGAGGCCGTACACGAGGGCGGGCGCGTGCCCGAGGGGGAGCCGGGGCAGGGGAGCGGGCGCGTGCCCGAGGAGGAGCAGGGAGCGGGGAGCGGGCGCGTGCCTGAGGGGGAGCCGGGGCAGGGGAACGAGCGCGCCGGTGCCCTCGCGGACCTGCGCGGCTGGGACAGGGAGCGGGCGAAGGCGTGGGAGCGCGACACCGAGCTCCTGCTCAGGGAGCGGGCCGTGAACCGGCGGCGCGGTGGCAGGCAGGTGGAGCTGCCCACCCATCTGACCGTCTCGTCCCTGGTCACCCTGGCCTCCGATCCCAAGACCCTGGCCCGGCAGGTCCGCCGTCCGGTGCCCAGGAAGCCCACCCCGCTGGCCCGCCGGGGCACCTCCTTCCACCGCTGGCTGGAGTCGCGGTGGGGGCAGCAGCGGCTGCTCGACGAGATGGAGCTGCCCGGCTCGTCCGACGGTTTCGAGGAGACCGACATCCAGCTCGACCAGCTGCGTGACCGGTTCGAGGAGAGCGAGTGGGCCGGCCGGGAACCGCTGGACGTCGAGGTCCCCTTCGAGACGATGATCGCCGACCGGCTGGTCCGGGGCCGGATGGACGCGGTGTTCGAGCTCCCGGACGGCCGCTACGAGGTCGTCGACTGGAAGACAGGCCGGCGTCCCGAGGGTAAGAAGGCCGAGGCCGCCGCGGCGGTCCAGCTCGCCGCCTACCGCCTGGCCTGGTCCCACCTGGCGGACATCCCCCTCGACCAGGTGAGCGCCGCCTTCCACTTCGTCCGCCTCAACGAGACGGTCAGGCCGGTCAACCTCCTCGACGAGCGGGGCCTGATCAGGCTCATCGAGTCGATCCCCGCCCTCGGCTGACCCGCAGAGACAGCGGGAAAGCTCTCGGCTGACCCGAGGAGGCAGCGGGGAAGGGGGAAGCTCCTCCTCGTCGCCGGTGCTCTTGTTTTCGGTCCGGCCGCCGGTCTTTGCCTCGATCTACCCATTGCCACGGATGATGAGAGATACCTGGTCATCCACGGCGGACTTCGCCGTTCCACCCGGTCCCGGTTTCTGGGAGAGCGGCGTCGAGGCCGAGGTCCGTGAAACGGAGGGCGCGCATGAGCAGCGGAACCGTTCCGAAGCCCATAGCGAGCACAAGCAGCTTCATCGACGACCGCATCGGCGCGGGGAACTTCCTCAAGCGAAATTTACGGAAGATCTTTCCCGACCACTGGTCGTTCCTGCTGGGCGAGATCGCGCTGTACTCCTTCGTCATCCTGCTGCTGACCGGCACGTTCCTGACCTTCTTCTTCAAGCCCTCCATGGGTGAGGTCGTCTACGACGGCTCCTACGAGCCGCTCAAGGGCGTCATGATGTCCGAGGCGTACGCCTCGACCCTGCACATCAGCTTCGACGTCCGCGGTGGTCTGCTGATGCGGCAGATGCACCACTGGGCCGCCCTGCTGTTCGTCGCCGGGATGATGGTGCACATGCTCCGGGTGTTCTTCACCGGTGCGTACCGCAAGCCGCGTGAGCTCAACTGGCTGATCGGTGTCGGTCTGCTGACGCTGGCCCTGTTCGAGGGTCTGACCGGCTATTCCCTCCCCGACGACCTGCTCTCCGGCGCCGGTCTGCGGATCACCGAGGGTGTGATGATCTCCCTGCCGCTGGTCGGCACCTGGATCACCTTCTTCCTCTTCGGCGGCGAGTATCCCGGCGAGGACGTGGTCTCCCGGTTCTACTCGATGCACATCCTGCTCATCCCGGGCATCCTGCTGGCGCTGATCACCGCTCACCTCATGTTGATGTGGGTGCAGAAGCACACGCAGATGCCGGGCAAGGGCCGCACGAACACCAACGTGGTGGGGGCTCCGTTCTACCCGGCCTTCATGGCCAAATCGGGTGCCTATTTCATGTTCACGTTCGGCGCCATCGCGCTGCTGGGCACCTTCGCCCAGATCAACCCGATCTGGCTGTTCGGTCCCTACAGCCCGGCCGACATCTCGGCGGGTTCCCAGCCTGACTTCTACATGGGATTCCTGGAGGGCTCGCTCCGCCTGATGCCCGCCTGGGAGATCAACGTCCTGGGCTTCACCCTGCCGATGAGCGTGCTGATCCCGGCGCTGCTCCCGATGGGCATCGTCATGACGGGCCTGGCCCTGTATCCCTTCATCGAGCAGTGGGTCACCGGGGACCGCAGCGAGCACCACATCGCCGAGCGTCCCCGCAACAACCCGCACCGCACCTCGATCGGCATCTCCGCGGTCACCTTCTACGGCATTCTGTGGCTGCTGGGCGCCAACGACGAGATCGCGGCGTTCTTCCACGTCTCGCTGAACTGGACGACCTACGTCGGCCGGGTGCTGATCTTCGCCGGTCCCGCGCTCGCCTACTTCATCACCTACCGGATGTGCCTGGGCCTGCAGCGCCGCGACGCCGCGGTGATCGGGCACGGCGTGGAGTCGGGCGTCATCAAGCGTCTTCCTTCGGGTGAGTACATCGAGGTCCACGTTCCGTCGAACGAGGCCATCGAGGCGCACATGCGCGGCAAGACGGCGGTCCCGATGATCACCGACGTCGACGTCGACGGCATCCCGCCCAAGGGGATGCGCGGCCCGCTCGGCAAGCTCCGCGCCAAGCTGAGCAAGGCCTACGGCGGGGAGAAGATCCCGCTCGACGGTGAGCACCCTCACGAGGAGCACGCGGCCGTCGGCTCGGACGTCGAGAAGGACAGGTCACTGCCCTCCTGACCGGTTCCGGCCGGGGCCTGTCGTCATCGCTCCGAGGCGGGTGAACGACGAGTCGACCATCTCTCCGATTCCTACCTGGTCGATTTCCTGGGATCAGGGAAGTCTCGGACCCCAGGTCTCAAGGTTCCTGCTGTCCCGTACGGCCCCGCCCCGGACAGGCGGCCGAGCCGTCAGGACAGGAAGCCGGTGACGGCGTCGAGCCACGCGCGGGGTTGGTCGATGTGGGCCATGTGGCCCGCTTCCTCGATCACCACGGCGCGGGCGGTGGGCATCAGCATGGCGGTCTCCTCGGCCAGGGACGCGGGGAAGATCATGTCCTGCCGGCCGTGGAGCAGGAGCAGTGGGACGCCGAGCGCGGCGAGCCGCTGGGCCGCGTCCCGGTGACGGGCGCCGGGCAGGGTGCCTGCCTGCCAGGAGCGCATCCACTCGGCGGAGAAGTGGACGTCCGCGAGGCGGTCCAGGTAGGCGGGCAGCGCTTCCGGACGCCAGACGTTCGCCCCGGCTCCGGCGATCGCCGCCGCGCGGGTGAGCTCCGGACCGGACAGTTCCGGATCCGACCACACCGCGGCCTCCGGGGCGCGCCGTTCCTCACGCTCGCGCCGGCCGTCGAAGGCGCCCGGAGGCACCGGCAGGACGCTGCTGGAGGCGATGATCAGCCGCCGGACGCGCTCGGGAGCGGCCAGGGTCAGCCGTTGGGCGATCAGGCCTCCGTAGGAGAACCCGAGGACGTCGGCCCGCGCCGTGCCGAGCGCGTCCAGCAGGGCGACGAGGTCATCGGTGGCCTCGGCCGGGGTGTACCGGTCGTGGGCGAGGCCGCGGCTGGAACGTCCGCAGCCGCGCAGGTCCGGCAGGACCACCCGGTGCCGGCCGGCGAGCTCCGCGAGCGGCTCGCGCAGGTAGGTGTGGTCCCAGTCGGGACCGCCGTGGATCACCAGCAGCGTGCGCTCGGCGGGCCCCCGGCTCCGCGCGACGAACAGCTCCACGGCGGGCTGAGCGGACACGGCCACGAGACTCTCGCTGAACATCCGTCCACTATGCCAACCTTTCTCGCCGCCTACCGCCTGGCCTGTTCCTCCTGTCCGTCGTCCCCTGGACCAGGTGAACGCGGTCTTCCACGTCATCCGCCTCAACAAGATGGTCCGTCCGGTCAATCGTCCTCGACGAGCCGGCCTGGTCAGGCTCCTGGAGCTGATCCCCGCCCCGAGGAGAACAGATGACGGGGCAAATTTCCAGAGCAAACGCTTGAGAACGCCATCTGTGGTTCGAGGGAACGACGGGCCTGTGATCTCCTGATCTCTCCGCGCTCGACAGAGCATCCCGTCGACCACTGGGACCAGAGAAGTCCCGGACCATACACTGAGCACATGACCGTACGCGAGCAAGCACACCGCCTGCTCGACGCGGTGCCGGAGGACCGACTTCCGGATGCCATAGAGCTGCTACGCCAGTGGGCTGAGGTGGAGCGCGGCGAACGCCCCCGTCGCCGGTTCCGCACGACTGCAATTTTCGATGGCGAATCCGATCTCAGCGAACGCGCCAAGGAAATCATCCGGAGCACCTCAACCGAGCTCAATCGGGCCGCCGACCTGGTGGAACAGTACTCCGACCTGCCACTCGGTACCGCCGACGCGTTCGTCATCGCAGTCGCCGAGAAGTTCCACGCGGTCAACATCGCCACCATTGACCGCCGCCACTTCAGCATCGTGCGCCCTACGCACGTACCCGCCTTCAATCTGCTGCCGTAGCCACCGTGCATCGGCTTTCTCTCTGCCACTGGCTGCCTCTGGGCACTTCACAGCTCGAGGCCATCCGGCTGGGGCAACCGAATTCGCCGTCCGGCTCGTCACTCACCGCCTGACCTGGTCCCAACCCCGGTACCAACCGGAGCGCCGTGTGGTCTCCGGCGTCGTCGTCATGGCGGCGCGCTTCATGCCGGGAACGGTAGGAGACGGCTTTCCGTCTCCGCACGGGTGCGTCGATCACCGCGGAGCCCGATATCGGGCGGAAACCGGGTCCCGTTAACCGACTCGCCGTTCTTGACGCGGCTGGCGAAGGCATGCCATTGGTCGTTTCCGGAGCCGGACCGGCCACCGGCGGCATATGTTCCGCACAGGCCCGCCGTATTCCATCGGACGGCGTCGGCCACGGTGAGGGAACCGCGGGCGGAGGTTCTCGTTCCGGCGAATGGCCGAGCTTCTTTCCCGGATCCTTGTAACCGCATCAAGGGCGAAACCCTGTTTTGCCCTTGAATGGCTGAATTTATTTTCGTAGCCTCGCATTGTGAGGGATGAGCGCAGACATGAATGGGGGCGGCGCGAGGAGGCTCGGCTGGCATTCCGGGAGGCCGGAAGCGAGGTGCGCTGGGCCAAGGGCCGCTATGGTCAGGCGCAGCAGGCATTCGATGAGGGAAACGGATCGCCTGCCGAATTGGCGCGGGCACGGCAGGCGTGGATCTGGGCGTTGACGGAGTGGGTAAGAACGCTGACCGTCCGGGAAGAGGTCCTTGACGGAGGCCGCCCTGCTGTGGATGCCGGAGCGGATGTCCTTTCCTCTGGCGCCGACCATTCGGCCCTCACACTCGATGAAGCGCACCGGCGGGTCGAGGCCCTGTCAAAGGAATACGACCGCATTCGCCGGAGCAGAAGCTTTCCCGCCGAAGTGACTTCGGCGCGGCGCGCGTGGAGTGAGGCGCTGAAAAGGTGGGCGCGCGTTCTCATCTCCCAGGAGGAGTCCCGGGACCGCGCGCGGATCGCCGTCCGGGAGAACCGGGATCTGATCGGCCTGCCCGTGGCCGGAGAAGACGGGCCGCCGTACGGGAGGACGGGCCGTCGTACGGGGTGAGAAGGGCGGCGAGGGCGGGGGCGGGGCCGCTGGCCGTTCAGGGCGCGATGGCAGCGGCCCAGCGGGTGATCACCCTTCCATCGCCAGGGCGCGAGCCCAGGCCCCGGTGTTGCGGATGGGGCCTGGGCCGGGGACGGAGGGGTCAATCGCGCTTGGCGGGCAGCGACGGCTTGGCATCGGTCCAGCCCGTCTGCTGGTAGGCCGTGAAGCTGGTGGTCTTCGCGGTACGGCCGCCGGTGAGCTCGACCGTGGTCGTCGTCGTCCTCGCGAGCAGCAGGCCCGTCGCGGGGTCGATCACCAACGCGACCTCGAGGGCGTTCTTCCGCCCGAAGTCGGGAGCCACCTGATAGCCGAATGCCTCGCCCGTGCGGCCCAGCGGATCCTTCACCCTGCCCAGGGACTTCAGCTCGGGCATGGTGGCCAGGATGCGGTAGGCGGAGGCGCGCACGGCCGGTGAGGCGGGCAGATCGAAGACGATCTCCATGCAGGCCCCATGCAGGGCCGCCTCCAGCGATCGCGGGTCCCGCGGGGAGTAGCCGGCCTTGGCCTGGGCGGTGATGAGCTGTCCAAGATAGGCGCGCAGCTCCCGCTCGCCGCTCGGAATGCGGCGGATCTCGTCCCAGGTGAGGGGATCGCTGGCCAGCAACCCGCCCGAGCCCTTCCACTTGCCGCGCAGCCGTGAGGCCGTCTTCTCCTCTGCCTCGGCCCGCACCACCTCCGACGAGTCGCCGGCTCCGATCGGGTACTTCCACCGGGTCGGCGAGCCTGCCTTCCGCCAGGCGGTCTGATCCTCAGGGGTGAGTGGCTTCGCGCCGAGGGGTTGCTTGATCCACCAGCTCTGCGCCCCGGGTCGGCGCGCCAGCCATTGGTCTTTGGAGGAAAGCCGTCTGATGACGTAGCCGTGATCCGGCGAGATCACGTCCCTGCCGGAAACCGTGCTGGTACGCCAGTATGCGCCCGACACGGGTGCCTTCGTGGCGGCGACGGCGGTGGCGGCGGCCAGCAGCATCTGGCGCGCCGACGGCTGCGCGCCGGGCGAGGCCGCCGGCGGAGGGGCCGGCCGCTGCTCGTTCGGCGCCGCCACCATGGTGACCACCAGAACCGTGGCGGCCACGCTCGCCGCCGATGCCAGCCACGGCACCGGCCCGCGCAGCCACGTGGCGCGTGGCCTGCCGCCCCGCCCCGGCGGCTCGGACATGATCGATGCCAGCAGCGTCTGGGCCCCCGCTCCAGACACCTGCCCGGCAGGCTCACCGCTCAGGTCGTCGTCGTGCACTCTGGCGAGATCATCCAGGTTCACAGTGCGGTCCTCTCGAAGAGCGGAAGGTCGATCCCCGCGCCGTCCAGGGCGCGCGCGAACCGCTTGCGCGCCCGGTGCAGCCGGACGCGTACGGCGTTGCGAGTGATACCGAGCGTGCGCGCCACCTGCTCGGTGTCGAGCTTCTCCCAGGCGACCAGCGACAGCAGCTCCCTGTCGTCGTCGTTCAGGCCCCTGAAGACCTGACCGAGCTGCGTGTACTCGGCCGGTGGCGGCCCAGCCAGCGCCGGGGAGGCGGCGATCTGCTCGCGCAGCGCGGCGGTGCGCCGCTCATGCCGCCGTTCGCCACGGCGGTGGTTGGCGAGCGCCTTGCGGGCCACGCCGTACAGCCAGAGCCTGGCCTCGTCCCCCGGCGGGATCTCGTTGATCCGCCGCCATGCGACGGCGAACGTCTCGGCCACCACGTCGGCCGCGTCGTCGGGATCCTGGCACCGGCGCAGGACGTACCCGAGTATGGGGCGATAGGCATGTTCGTATATCTGTACGAACCGGCCGTGGGGATCGGATCCCATCCGGCCTCCTCACATGGATCATCGGTCATCCGTCCATGTCCGGAATCTCGGAAGCATTACCGGTCGCCGACAAGTTTCCGAGGTCCAGCCGAGGGCGCCGAACGGGCCGGGCTGCGCCCACCGGCCGCCGCCGTGGCCCTGCAGAAGCCGGCGGCCGTCAGAGTCGCTTCCTTCGACCGTGAGAAACACACCTACACCCTGCTCGACGACACCTTCCGGCTGGCCGTCCAGGCGGAGGTCAGGGTCGCCGGGCGAGCCGGCGGGGACGGAGCGGGCTCCTACTTCCGGCGCGGCCGACTGACCTCCATCCCGGGCAACAAGGAAGTGCGCAGCGATGGCCAGGCACACAGGTACGCCGGCCAGTGCCTTCAAACGAGTTCGCGGCTGCGGCAGCCTCAGGTCTGACAGCCGCCAGCGGGTGAGCACGCATAGCTACTGGACCGTGAGTCCTGCGCAAAGATCGTGCCCCTGCTGGTCGGCCGGGTTCGACCAGCGGGGTGGGTGGTCGTGTCAGGCGCGGGCGGCGTACAGGTGGCGTACGTAGCCGATCTCGGCGACGTTCTTGGTCAGCTCGACGCTGACCCAGCCGGCCACGTTCGCCAGCGTCTCGTCCTGCCCCCACAGCCCGGCGGTGCGGTCGGTGGAGTCCAGGTCGGCGTCGGTGAGCTCGCTCAGGCGGGCCCGCCAGTCGTCCCTGAGGCCGCGCAGCCAGTCGGCGGCGGCCGTAGCGCCGCCCGGCCAGGTGATCTCCTCGCGGGGTGGGGCGCCGTCCCCGAAGCAGTGGCCGAGGGTGGTCGTCCACCAGAAGCCGATGTGCCAGGTGAGCCAGCCGATGGTGAGGGTGGGCACGGGGTCGGGTTCGGGCACCTGCCAGTCGGCCGTCCAGCGGCCGTCGTCCTGGCGGTGGACGGTCCAGCAGCCGGCCGCCGGCTCCCACAGGCACTGGGCGTCGTCGAGGTCTTCGAGGTGGTATTCGAACAGCGCCCAGGCGGTGTCGAGCTGCCGGGTCAGAAGATCAACACGAGGTACGGTCATGGGCAGGGAGTCTGGCAGCGTCCCCGCCTGCGCTTCCATCGAATATCCGGTACCGCGTGCCGAGACGGCTCAGCGGGGGGCGGCCCGGTGGCCGCGTCACATCCGGGGGTGCCGACGATCGACGGCGGCGGCATGGAGGCCTTCGGTGAAAAGCCCCGCCTCGTCAGCCGAACTCGCCGCCCTTCACGCCGCCGACGAACGTCTGCCACTTATCGGGGGTGAAGCGCAGCATCGGCCCGTCCGGGTCCTTGCTGTCCCGTACGGCCCAGCCACCATCGGGCAGGCTGGCCACCTCGACACAGTTGTCGTTGTTGGTTCCGCTGAGGGTGCTCCTGTACCAGGCGAGATCCGAGCTGCTCTGATCCACTGTCTTTTGCCCATCCCTTGAGTTGATCCGTGAGTTTCGCCATGTGCCGGGCCGACTCGTCTGATAATTTCAGTCAGTCGAATTTGCCGTCCTTCACGCCATGGACGAATTCCTGCCATTCATCTGGGGTGAAACGCAGCATCGGCCCGCCTGGGTTCTTGCTGTCTCGTACGGCCCTGCCGCCGTCGGGAAGTTCTGCTACCTCTACGCAATTGCCGTTCTGGCTGCTGTAGGTGCTCTTGTGCCAGTTCAGATGAGAGAGTTCATGGTGGCTCATCTTGCAACTCCTTCTCCGTCTGAGCTCTAGGTTAAGCTTCGGCTGCTCGCTTTACCATACCCATGGAGTCGTCTGGCGACAGAGCTGTGGCGCGTAGCCGATCAAAGGCAAGGGTGTATCGGGAAACATCTGCATGCTGTTCGAGATAGAGGTCGCCGGCAAGGGTTTCGACGTACACCACTTGGGCATCGGCTTGCTCTGGGAAGCCGAAGATGACGAAGGGGCCGGTGGTGCCTGGGTGGGAACCCACGCTGAACGGCACGACTTGCAGAGTGGTTTTTCCTTCTTCTGCGGCAGTGACCAGATGATGCAATTGCTTACGCATGATTGTCGGGTTGCCGACGACACGATGAATGGCGGCCTCATCAATGATGGCCCACAGGCGGGGGCGATCTTGCCGAGTAAGAATCTGTTGACGGATAAGGCGAACTTCTACACGTCGCTCGATCTCATCATGTCCCAGTTCTTGTGCCCCGCCTTTGATCAATGCTCTGACATAGTCAGGAGTTTGAAGCAGGCCGGGGATGACTATGGGCTCGAAGTTGTACAGCGACTCGGCTCCGCTTTCAAGTCCGATGTAGACCTCGTACGGACTCGGCAGAACATCGCGGAAAGAATGCCACCAGCAAGGCTGGCGGGCTTCGCGGGCGAGTTGCATGAGGCTGTCGCGCTCAGGGCCAATGACCCCGTAGAGGTCAAGTAGTTCGCGGATGCTACGAGGCTGAGGCAGGGAACGGCCGGTCTCGATGCGAAAGATGGTCGAAGGTGACCATTTCAGGCGGCGGGCGACTTCCTCGCGGGTCAGCCCGGTGGCATCGCGACGGTTGGCCAGTTCCACGGCAAGTCGACGGGCCCGCACGGTTGGGCTCTGGCGACGGACACCGTTGTGGCTCCCGGACATGACGTGGCTCCCCTCGGTTGCGCTCATCCGTAAGCATCGTTGCTTCCTCACAAGCACTATTGCATCTTACTCAGAGTTAGTGCACTATTACGCAAGGTTGCCATCGTCGCGCAGCTCTCGGGGATGGTCAGGAAATGTGATGGGGGCCTGGACGCAGGCGAACGTCCCAGCACAACAGCGTTTAGGCGCGGGCGGGTCGGACTGCGAATGCCGACGCCAGCTAAAACCGGGCACATGTCGGCGTTGCTGCCGCGTGTCGCTATAACTGCCAAGTTTCGGCAGGGCCAACACCCTGCAAAACGGGCGGAGTCCGCCAGGTGCTACCAACACCTGACGGACTCCTTGAACCGGACTACGGAGGTCCGATCCCATGGTCAACTTTACAAGGGCGATCCGGCTCATCCGGATGCGCTTCGATGCCGACCGGCCGCCCACGCCGCTGGGCTGCCGCTGGTGCGGCCACTCGCCGTATGCTCACGACGATCGGTGCCTTCCCCACCAGCCGCGACATGACTACGACCGGCCGACTCAAGCCCAGTTCCGGGCGCGGTTGGCGGAGTGGTGGCGGCTGGGATTCGCGCGGCGGATGTCCTCGGCGGCGCCGGTAGGTCCGCCGGGGAGGATGACGTCATCCGATGCCGTTCCGAGGGAAGCGTCTGGCCAGGGCCTTCACTCCCGGTCCGAGGAGATGATGATCGCCGGATCACCTGGCCGTCACCCGGACGGTTCTCCTCCCGCGAGACATCGCGAGCCGTACCCTCACGAACACCATGCCCGGAGGGCCGCGTGAGCGGGCGGCACCGGAAGGGATCGCCCGCCGTCCAGGTGGCTCGCCGGGAGTGGGATCGCGATCAGCGGTCGCAGGCCGCCCGGCTCGATCAGGCCGAGGCGGGCTGGACGGTGATGTACGGCGTGGGCGGGCGCCGGTTCTACGCCATCGCCACCACACGGGCTCCGGAGCCGCAGGTCGTGGAGGCCCGTACCGCCGAGGAGTTGCACGAGCTGATCCGCGGGACCGGGCCGGCGGTGCCGCCGCCCGCCGTACTTCACCGTCACGGACAAGGAGCCTCGATGATCGCAAGCACCCCGGACGGCCTCCGGACCGTGGGCTGGGAGCTCCCCCGCGACCCGGCGATCACCCATGAGGCCCGCAGGACGGTGCGCGAGACCTTCACCACATGGAGGCTGCCGTCCGATCTCGTCGACGACGCGGTGCTGGTCGTCAGCGAGCTGGTGACGAACGCGGCGGTGTACGGCGGGCCGCCGGTCCGGCTGTCGCTGTGGGCCACGCCCGAGGGGATCTGTGTGCGGGTCACCGACCACGGTCCCGGACGGCCCCACCGGCTCGACCTCGGTCAGGACGCGACCTCCGGCCGAGGACTCGCGATCGTCGAGGCGCTCGCCGACCAGTGGGGCGTCATCCCCGTCCGCGACAAGGTCGGCAAGACGGTGTGGGCCGCGTGGCGGCTCCCCTGCGGGCGATCCGGCGCGCCCCGCACCGCCGATTGCGCGGACCCGCTCCCGCGCTCTCGCCTCCGCGTCTGATCCCGCCCGCCCGCCCGCCGGCCGTTCCCGGAACCGGGTGAGCGCCGCTCGCCCCACGTGTTCCCGCGAGACCACACGCGTCCCGCAAGACCACACGTGTTTCCACAAGGCGCAGGTGCTCCCACGGGTCGCGTGTGGCCGCTCACCCGTAGTGGAAGCCGGGTTTGGGGTGCATCAGGAAGTCGTGGTGGGAGATGTTCCAGGCATAGGCGCCGGCCATCGCGAACTCCACCACGTCCCCTACGGCCAGGCGCACCGGCACCCGGTGGGCCAGGACGTCCTTGGGTGTGCAGAGCTGGCCGACGATCGTGACCGGTTCGCCCGGCGGCAGTACGGCCAGCGGCTGGGAGTGGCCCTTGGTGGCCGGGGTGCGCAGGTGGTGGGTGCCGCCCGCGACCACCGCGAACAGCTCGCCGTGGACCCGCTTGACGTCGATCACCCGGGTCACGTACCGCCCGCAGTAGACGGTCAGCGCCCGTCCCGGCTCGATCCGCAGCACTTCGCCGGGACGGCGCAGCCCCGCCAGGCCCTCGCCGTACGAGCGCCAGTCGAACCGCGCGTCCGGGTCGGCGTACGACACCGCCATGCCGCCGCCGAGGTTGATCTCGGTGACGCCCAGCCCGCGCGCGTACGCCAGCACGGCCGCCGCCAGCTCCAGCAGCGCGGGCGCCTCCAACCCGCTGGCCAGGTGGGCGTGGATCCCGCGCAGCCGTACCGCTTCCTGGTCGGACAGGAGCGTCACGCATTCGGCGATCCCGCCGGGGTCCATACCGAACGGGGTCGCGCCGCCGCCCATGGCCAGCGACGCCCCGGCCACGGGGACGTCGAGGTTGACCCGGAGCAGCACGTCGGCGCGGCGTCCCGACGCCAGCAGGCGGCGCAGCTCGCCGGGGCTCTCCACGTGCAGCCGGGTGACGTCGCCGAAGAGCTCCGCGTCGGTCTTCCCCGGGCCGCCGAGGGCCACGCGGGCGCCGGGGAACAGCCCGCGCACGTGCGCCAGCTCCCCGCCCGAGGAGACCTCGAAGCCGTCCACGTGCCGCGCGAGCACCCGCAGCAGCTCCGGGTCGGGGTTGGCCTTCACCGCGTAGTACAGCTCGATGCCCGGCAGCGCGGCCCGTACGGCCGCCGCGTGCTCGTCGAGGGAGGCCAGGTCGTAGACGTAGGCGGGCAGGTCGTCCGGTGTCAGCCCGGCCGGGAGCGGGCCGTCCGGGACGGGGGCGACCACAGCCGGTCTGTCCGTGATCGAGCTGTCCGTGATCGGGTCGTCCGGGGTCATGCGAGCACCGCCAAAGGGTTGGCCACCGGTACGTATCCGGCCGAGCGGTCGGCCGAGCGCGCCCACCGGACCGAGAGGTTGGCCTTGGCGGGCAGCGGCGCCCCGGCCAGCAGGTCGGACAGCGGCTGCGGCCACCCCACCGAGTCGGCGTAGCCGGCCAGCACCTCCCCGGCCGCCGCCCACAGCTCCCGCGTGGACCCGGGCCCGGCGAGGGAGGCGGCGATCTCGGCGAGGTGGTTGACCATCAGGCAGTAGACCACCCGGTCCCAGCCGCCGGCCGCGTCGTAGGTGAGGGCCTCGGCGACCCGTTCCGGCAGGCCGGACAGGTCGTGGCGGCCGGCGACGAGCTTGGTGCCCTCCATGTCGCGGAAGACGGCCTCCACGGGCAGCCCGGCCTCGTCCACGCCGATCAGGACGTTCTGCAGATGGGGCTCCAGCACCACGCCGTGGCTCAGGTAGGCGTCGAGCACCGGCGGCGCGACCCGTTCCACGTAGGCGCGCCACCAGCGCACGGGCTCGGCCGGAGGGTCGCCCGGAACGGCCGGCGCTCCGCTCGGCAGGGGGGCCACCGGCCAGGAACGGCATGATCCGCGCGGGGACGCCGCCGCCAGGGCTCCGCTCAGCAGGGGGGTCACCCCCGGGCGGCAGACCGACCACGGGCTCGTACGGATGATCACGCCCAGCCCCTCCAGGAGCCGGGTGCCCAGATCGGCGGAGCGGTAGCCGGGTTCGGGGAGCCAGCGGGTGCCCGGAAACCTGGCCGCCAGGTCCTCGAACACCGGTCCCAGGCGCCGGGTCAGCTCGACCGCGCCCGCCAGCTCGTACCAGGAGTTCTTCCTGACGCAGTTGGTGATCCGCACGTCCAGGCTGAACTTCAGGCACCGGTCGATCCGCGGCTCGTAGACCGTGCGGACCGACGAGGTGGGGACCGCCGTCCGGGAGCCCTCCCCCAGGTCGATCAACCGCCCGTCGGCCAGCGGGGCGGCGAGTTCCGCCGCGAGCAGGTCGAGCTGCCACGGATGCGCGGGCAGCGGCGTGTAGCCGTGCGGCACCGGGCCGAGCCCGTCCAGCGCGCCGGTGTCGCCCGCCTCGGCCAGCACGTCGTCGCGGACGCCGAGCAGCCGGAGCGGGAAGCCGGCGTGCGCCTCGGGGGCGTAGCGCAGCCAGTCGGCGCCGCCGCGCGCCTTCGGGCTGGGGTGGAACGGATGCCCGAACACCAGCCCCTGCTCGGAGGCCAGCCACGGATCCGCCGGCGGCGCGGCGTCCCGCCGGACCGAGAGCAGCGTCGCCATGGCGGTGCGGCTCGCCTCCACCTGCGCCGCGAACTCCTCGTTGCTCCCCCCGAGCTCGGCCTCGACGAGCCGGACGAGCAGGTCCACGGAGAGCGGCTGCCAGCAGCCGCGTTCCAGCCACTCGGGCGGCCCCTCGAACCGCAGCGCGAGCCCGCCGTGCGTCCGGACCCGCAGCAGGGTGCCGGCGACGCGCAGCAACACGTACGGCTCGGCGGGCCAGACCTGCCCGCGCGGTCCGGCCACCTCCCTGACACAGCACCGCAGCAGTGCCGCCAGCGACGCCTCCTCGGCGACGGCGGCTGGAGAGGAGTCGAGCGCGAGGCTGGTCATGGCGTCCTTCGCATGATCACGTTCTGCAGGGCCTGAGGTGGCTGGCGCAGGTAGTTGGGACCGCTGGTGCCGTAGAACTTGTTCACGTCGCGCGCCCCGGTCCGCGCCTTGTCCACCAGGGTCCCGGCGGTGATCATCGATTTGCCGACGAGTCGGGCGGCGTCCAGGGTCCTGGCCCGCAGCAGCCTGGCCATCGGGTCGTCCCCGTACTCGGCCAGCGCCTCCCGGAGCGCGTCGCGGACCAGCCGGGAGGCCTGCGGCGACGGCAGCGCGCCGAACGTCACCGCCGCCGCCGCCAGGTGCAGGGTGATGGTCACGAACACGTCGGCGAGCGCGTGCGGGTCGTCGGTCAGCATCCGCGCGTCGGTGAAGCCCGGCACCGCGAGTCCGGCCGCGCGCAACCGGTCCGGCGAGGTCAGCAGCCCGTCGTTGTCCTTGACCAGCAGCCTGGCGGGACCGTCCCCCAGCACCAGCGAGAGGTTCTGCTGGTGGGCCTCCAGCGCCGTGCCGTACCGGACGAACAGGCGCACATGGAAACCGGACAGCAGCCGCAGGTAGTCGGTGAGCAGCCGCGTCACGTCCCCGCCGTACCACCGTCCGGCGATCTCCTCCACGACCAGCCCGCCGCCCGGCAGGGGGGCGGGCAGCGCGGCCACCGTGACGATCTCACCCGGCGGGAGGCGGCGGACGAGCCAGCCCAGGTACTCGTGGCCCGCGTGGCCGTAGGTCTGCTCGTCGGCGAGGAGCACCCCCGGGTCGGGCATCTCGCGCAGCAGCCGTTCGGCCCGCGCTCCGTCGGCCAGCGTGTCCGGTCTGATCGACCTGCGGTTGCGCAGCCCGAGCGTGCTGGTGGCCAGTGGCAGCTTCAGGTGCGTGGCCGGGTCGATCACGACCGTGCGCATCGACAGCGTGGGCCTGACCTCCAGGTACGGCTCGGACCCCATGATCGCCCAGGGGATCCGCTCGACCTCCGGGACCGTCAGCGGATGCACCGGGAACAGCACGTGCGTCCCGGCGAGCTCCCGGGGCAGCCCGGCCGCCGGGAAGTCCGGCGCGAACGGCATCGCCGCCCCGGCCGCCCGCTCCCGGGGCACGGCCGCCCAGCGCAGTGCGAAGACGGGCGCGAACTCCGGCGCGTAGGCCGTCAGCTCCTCGTCCGACAGGCCCGCCCGGCAGCGTGCCGTCGGGTAGACCGGATGGTCGACGGAGGCCGCCAGCGTCTCGTAGCGCACCGCGCCGAGCCGCCCGCGGGTCCGGCCGGCGGAGGGGGCGTCGTGCCCGGGCAGGAGGGAGCCGTGGTCCGGACGGGTGTCGGTACGGGAGCCATGGTCCGGACGGGCGATGAGGGAGTCGCCGCCCAGCCGGGCGAGCACCTCGTCGCGGCGGGCGTCGTGGAGGCCGAGGGCGCGCAGCGCCTCATGGCACTCGCGGGTGAAGGCCTCGACCCCGGCGGCGTCGGCCGGGTCGGAGATCTGCCTGAGGGCGCTCAGGACCTCCTCCAGGCGGAGCGCCTCCTCCGGGGCCACCACGAAGTCCTGGAACAGCGAACCCGGCGTCAGCCGTACCCTGCGCCCTCCGGGCAGCAGCAGCGCGACGCCGTCCTTGCTCCGCGTCACCCGCCCGGCCAGGCCGCCGTAGTCCTCGCGCAGCAGCGCGTTCAGGACACGGGCCGACAGGTACGGCTCCCGCCCTCCCGGGGCGCGTCCGCCGATCATGCGATCACCCATGGGCTCTCGGCGGTGAAGGCCGCCAGGGCCGCGTCCACGTGGGCCCGGTCGGGGCCGATCGCGCGGACGATGCCCAGGTAGTCGCGGTTGGTGTGGGTCAGCTCGATCCGGTCGCCGACGGCGCGCAGCGGCCGGTGCCAGAGCCGGACCGGGCCGTCCGCCCCCGGCACGACCGCGCCGGGGGCGCCCACCACGGTCCCGGCCCGGTCCGCCACCAGGCTGAGCACGGTCCCGTGCGGCCCGGAGCCGCCCGGCGCCCGTCCGGGCCCGTTCCCGCCGGCGTGGCGCGGGCCGGGCAGCTCCGATCCCAGGTGGACGCCGAGGATGCGCTCGAACAGCGGGACCTCCAGCAGGCTGCCGACCAGGAAGTCGCAGTTGTCGCCGATCACCCGGTAGTTGACCTCGATGATCCGTGGTCCGGCGGACGTCATCACGTATTCGGTGTGGCAGGCCCCGAACCCCACCCCCAGCGCCTCCAGCGCCCGCAGCACATGGTCGCGCGCGGGAGGGGGCTCCCAGTCGAGCCGTTCCTCCACGAAGTGCGGCAGCGGCCCGAGCGTGGTCCGGAAGCCGCCGAGCACCTGGACGCTCCGCCCGTCGCCGAGCGTCTCCATCGTGTGCAGGGAACCGTCGAGATACTCCTCCACGACCAGCGTCTCGCCCGGCCGCCGGTCCCGGATCGCCCGTACGGCCGCCGCGAGCTCGCCGGCGTCTCCCACCAGCACGACGTCCTCGCTGGCCACGCCCTCGCGCGGCTTGACGACCGCGGGGAACGGCGGGTCCGGCGGCACCGGGTCGCCCGGCGCCAGCCGTACCGAACGGACGGTCTCGACGCCGGCCGCCGCCAGCCGGCGCCGGGTGAGGGCCTTGTTCTTGGTGGCGACGCAGGCGCGCCAGTCCTTGCCGGGCAGGCCGAAGTAGGCGGCGGCGAGGGCGGTCTCCGCCTGGATGTGGTCGGAGTTGGAGAAAACCGCGTCCGGCGTGTGATGGTGCGCGATGATGTCGATCACCGCTCGCGCGTCGCGTACGTCGCAGCGGAGCACCTCGGTCCCCGTGTCCAGATGGTGCTCCGGCCGGTCGGTCAGGATTGTGACGTCGCAGCCCAGGGCGCGTGCCGCCGGGAGGAACCCGTCCGTGACCGAGTCGGTCGGTTTGAGCGCGGTGAGGTACAGCCGCAATGCAGGGACCCCCGATATCAGGTAAGCCTAACCTAACCGGCTGTATCTTAGCCGGGTAGAGATCATCGCGCTGGCGTGATCGCGGATTCGGCGGCATCTCGTCGGCGGAGCCCCTCGTCCCCGGCCGCCCGCCGTCCCGGTCGAGGGATCCGGCGAGATCGTCCCGGGCCGCCCGCCGTCCCGGTCGAGGGATCCGGCGAGATGAGGGGACCCGGAGACCGGCCCTGTCCTGCGGCGTAAGATGTCCAGTCGGTCTGGGAGGCGGGACGACGTGGAGATCACCACACAAGAGGGACTACTGGGACCACTGCTGCTCGCGCGCAGCGCCATCGACCGCTCGGCGGCGCTCCGCGGCGACGCCGAGTGGCTCAAGCGGGCATGGGCGGACGGCGCGAGCCGGGTCGTGGTCGTCGACGACGGGCAGGCGCTGGTCCGGCGTGACGGGGACGAGGCCGCGCTGGTGCTGCTGCCCACGGCCGACGCGCCCGAAGGGGAGCGCTACCTGCTCGGCGTCGACGTCGACGGCATCGTCTACTTCGCCGTGTCGGCCTCGTTGGAGGGCGTCACCGGCGGAGACTCCTTCAACCGGATCGTCGCCCCGCTCGCCCCCTCGGCGTTGCGGGAGGGGCAGACTGTCGCCGCCGGGCTCCGCCAGGTGGGGTCGCTGCTGGGAGACCTGGACGCCGGCCTTCTGGTCTACGCGGTCGCGCTGGAGGCGTGGCATTCCACCCACGAGTTCTGCCCGCGGTGCGGCAGCCACACCGAGGTGCGGGCCGGCGGGCACGTGCGCGTCTGCCCCAAGGACGGCAGCCAGCACTTCCCCCGCGTCGACCCGGCGGTGATCATGCTGGTCCACGACGACGAGGACCGGTGCCTGCTCGCCCGGGGGCCGCAGTGGCCCGAGGGGCGGCTGTCGGTGCTCGCCGGTTTCGTCGAGCCGGGCGAGTCACTGGAGCACGCCGTGGCCCGCGAGGTGGTCGAGGAGGTCGGCGTGCACGTCGTCGACCCCCACTACCTGGGCAGCCAGCCGTGGCCGTTCCCGCGCAGCCTGATGCTCGGCTTCTTCGCGCGCGCCACGTCGACGGAGCTCGTCCTCGATCTCGAGGAGATCACCGAGGCGCGCTGGTTCAGCCGCGCCGAGCTGCTGGCCGCCCTGGAGAGCGGCGAGGTGCGCCTGCCGTCCGAGGTCTCGATCGCTCGCAGGCTGATCGAGACCTGGTACGGCGGGCCGCTGACCGGCGACTGGTGATCAGACGCTCAGCCGGGCCTTGACCTCTCTCACCGAGGGGTTGGTCACGGCCGTGCCGTCCTCGAACAGCACGGTCGGCACTGTCTGGTTACCGTTGTTGACGCTCATGACGAACTGCGCGGCGTCGGGGTTCCGCTCGATGTCGATCTCCCGGTAGGAGATGCCCTCCCGGGTGAGCTGGGACTTCAGCCGCTTGCAGGGGCCGCACCAGGTTGTGGTGTAAACAGTCAGCGCCATTTTGTGGAAATCCCCTCATGTGATGTTCGGCGCTCATTGGCAACAAAGTGAGAGCCGTTCATCTTCCCGCCGGTCAGCTGCCGGTCAGCTGCCGGGCTTTCCGCCGGTCAGCTGCCGGTCGGACGCCGGGCTTCTCGTCGGTCAGTGCAGTTTGGCGGAGATCCAGGCGTGCACCGTCTCGGCCACGCCGGGCAGCCGGTAGAGCGGCGAGCTGTGCTCGATGCCCGGCTCGGTCAGCACCGTCATGCTCACGCCGAAGCGGGCCAGGCGGTCGCGGAGCCGGATGCTGTGCTCCGCCGGCACGAACTCGTCCTGCGAGTGCACGCTCAGGACGGGCACGTCACCGCTGCTCGCGTGCAACGGCACTTCCATGCTGTTCCAGATCCTGGGGCACTTGTCCGGCTCGCAGCCCCCGGCCAGGCGGATGGCCGACTCGCGCAGCTTGCGCTGGTTGGCATCGATGGTGTCGGCGCCCTCGTTGTAGGCCGTGAGCGGTGAGATCACCGGGGAGATGCCGACCACGCCGCGCAGGCCGGGCAGCCCGCCGTTCTTGTAGGTGCCGGCGGCGGTGGCCAGGTGGCCTCCGGCGGAGAAGCCGACGACCACGTAGTTGGCCGAGTCGAAGCCCCACAGGAGGGCGTGCCTGCGCGCGGTCGCGATGGCGTCGAGCGTGTCGGTGCGCTGGGCGGGCCAGGCGGCGTCGGTGGAGAGGCGATAGTTGATGTTGAAGACCGTGTAGCCCTGCTCGACGTAGCTCCGGCTGATCGCGGTCATGTACTTCTTGTCCCCGGAGGACCACCAGCCGCCGTGGATCAGGAAGACGCCCGGATGCCCGACGCCGTCGCCGTGGTGCCAGACGTCCATCCGCTGACGGGCGTGCGTGCCGTAGGAGACGGTGTCGACGGAGACGTCCTGGAGCAGCGGGTCGGTGGCCGATGTCGAGGTCGGCGACGGCGACGGCGTCGGGACGGGGGTCGGGGTGGGCGTCGGGTCGCCCTTCCCGGCGGACGCGGTCCTGGCCGTGGCCGCGCGCCCCGCGGCGGCCACGGGTTTCACCGTCGCCGCGGCGGTCCGGGTCTTCGTGACGGAGGCGGCCTTCGCGGTCGCCTCGGCACCCGGCGGCGAGGGCGCCGAGGCCGCGTACGCCGTCGGAGACGCGTGCACCGCGGTGGATCCGATCACCAGCGCCGCCAAGGCGAGCGCACTCACGGTTACCGCAGTTCGCACGGGTATCTTCCTTCCCCCAGGGCACAGTTCGGTCCCCATTGTGGGGGAAACGAGCTTGTTTGTGCATCTCGGCGAACGACATAGGTTGACGGCGGCATGTTGCCAGAATGGGCGATGCTTGGCCACTGACTGGGAGGATGTTTTCATCCGGCCCGTTAATCGCGCGTGAAGGAGTCTCCGTGGAGCCCGACGACGTTCTGGCGGGGCTGGATCCCGAGCAGCGTGAGGTGGCACAGGCCGTCCGAGGCCCGGTCTGCGTGCTCGCGGGAGCGGGCACCGGCAAGACACGGGCGATCACCCACCGCATCGCGCACGCCGTACGCAGCGGAGTGGTCGACGCCCAGAGCGTGCTGGCCGTGACATTCACCACACGCGCGGCGGGCGAGCTCAGGCAGCGCCTGCGGCAGCTCGGCACCCCGGGGGTGCAGGCACGGACCTTCCACGCCGCCGCGCTGCGCCAGCTCACCTACTTCTGGCCGCGCGTCATCGGCGGCGACCCGCCCAGGGTGATCGAGTCGAAGCTCCCGCTGCTGATCGACGCCTGCCGTTCCATCCGGAAGAACCCCGACCGCTCCGAGTTGCGGGACATCGCCTCCGAGATCGAGTGGGCCAAGGTCACCCAGGTCGGCCCGGAGGACTACGCCGAGGCCGCCAGGAAAGCCGGCCGGACCCCGCCGGTCCCGGCCGAAGAGGTCTTCCGGCTCTACGACGCCTACGAGACGCTCCGCCGCGACCGGCACCTGGTCGACTTCGAGACCATCCTCGAACTCACCGCCGCCGTGATGACCGAGCACCGCGAGGTGGCCGCCCAGATCCGCCAGCAGTACCGCTACTTCGTCGTGGACGAGTACCAGGACGTCAACCCCCTGCAGAAGCTGCTGCTCGACACCTGGCTCGGCGGGCGCGACGACCTGTGCGTGGTCGGTGACCCCAACCAGACCATCTACTCCTTCACCGGCGCCACCCCCCGCTACCTGACCGGCTTCTCGGTCGAGCATCCCGCCGCCGCCGTGATCAAGCTCGTCCGCGACTACCGGTCCACCCCCCAGGTGGTCTCCCTGGCCAACCGGGTGCTCGACAAGGCCAGGACCCCGCACAAGCTCGCCCTGATCGCCCAGCGCCCCGACGGCCCCGAGCCCGTCTTCGCCGAGTACGACGACGAGCCCGCCGAGGCCGAGGGGGTGGCGCGCGCGGTGAAGAAGCTCGCCGACGGCGGCGTGCCGACCCGCGAGATCGCCGTGCTGTTCCGGGTCAACGCCCAGTCCGAGGTCTACGAGCAGGCCTTCGCCAAGGCGGGCGTCCCCTACCTGCTGCGCGGCGCCGACCGCTTCTTCGAGCGCCCCGAGGTCCGCCAGGCCGTCGTGCTGCTGCGCGGCGCCGCCCGCTCCGCGGCGGACGACGACGAGCTGGCCCCGACCGTCCACCACATCCTCGCCGGCATCGGCCTGACCCCCGAGGCACCCGGCGGCGGCAAGGCCCGGGAGAAGTGGGAGTCGCTGAAGGCCCTGGCCGACCTCGCCGAGGACCTCGCCGCCGAGGGCGGGGACCTGCCCGCCTTCGTGGCCGAGCTGGAGCGCCGGGCCAGCGAGCAGCACGCGCCGCCGGTCGAGGGCGTGACGCTGGCCTCGCTGCACGCCGCCAAGGGCCTGGAGTGGGACGCGGTCTTCCTGGTCGGCGTCACGGACGGCATGCTGCCGATCATCTACGCCGAGACGCCCGACCAGATCGAGGAGGAGCGTCGCCTCCTGTACGTCGGCATCACCCGGGCCCGTGCCCATCTGGCGCTGTCGTGGGCGCTGGCGCGTTCACCGGGCGGACGCCGCTCCAGGAGACCCTCCCGTTTCCTCGACGGCCTCACGGGCCGCCCGGCCGAGCGGAGCCGTGCCTCCTCGCCCGCCCCCAAGGACCGCCGGGCCGTCGCCGCGCCGGTGAGCTGCCGTATCTGCGCCAAGACCCTCGTCGCCGCCGCCGAGCAGAAGCTCGGCAGGTGCGCCGGCTGCCCGGCCGACTACGATGAGGCCCTGCTGGAGCGTCTGAAGGCCTGGCGTACCGGCGTCGCCAAGGAGACCAAGGTCCCGACCTACGTGATCTTCACGGACGTCACCCTGCAGGCGATCGCGGAGCGGGCGCCGACCTCCGAACAGGACCTGCTGGCGATCACCGGAATCGGACGCGTCAAACTGGACCGGTACGGCGAGGCGGTGTTCGCCCTCTGCCGCGCTGCCCAAGATCAGACGGAGGACGCGTGAACGAGGCGCTCAAGGAGCTGCTGGACCTGCTCGACCTGGAGCAGATCGAGCTTGACATCTTCCGGGGCCGTAGCCCCGAGGAGCGCATCCAGCGGGTGTTCGGCGGCCAGGTGGCCGCCCAGGCGCTGGTGGCGGCCGGCCGCACGGTGCCGCCGGAGCGCTACGTCCACTCGCTGCACGCCTATTTCATCCGGCCCGGCGACCCGGCGATCCCGATCGTCTACAACGTCGAGCGGATCCGCGACGGCCGCTCCTTCACCACCCGCCGGATCTCGGCCATCCAGCACGGCAAGGTGATATTCACCATGTCGGCCTCCTTCCACATCATGGAGACCGGTGTCGAGCACCAGGCCGCCGTCATGCCGGACGTGATCGCGCCGGAGAGCCTGCCCCTGTTCCAGGATCGGATGCTGGAGGTCGTGGGGGAGGACTCACCGTGGCGGGAGTGGCTGGCCAGGCCGCGCCCGGTGGACGCCAGGTATGTGACCCCCCTGACGTGGGAGGCCCACCGCGACCCGGAGCTGCGCGGCTCGGAGACGAACGTGTGGTTCCGCTACGACGCCGAGCTGCCCGACGACCCGCTGCTGCACGTGGTGCTCGCCGCCTACGCCTCGGACTTCACCCTGGTGGACACCGTGCTGCTCACCCACGGCCTGGCCTGGGGCGCCTCCAACGTCGCCGGGGCCTCGCTCGACCACGCGATGTGGTTCCACCGCCCCTTCCGGGTGGACGACTGGATGCTGTACGCCCAGGAATCGCCGTGGTCGGGGGCGGCCCGCGGGCTGGCGAGAGGCGAGATGTTCACCCGCTCCGGCGAACTGGCGGTGTCGGTGGTGCAGGAGGCCATGATCCGCGTGAGTTAGTGTAAAACTGCAGGTAGAAAATATGTTGCTCGTCCCTGGGGCCCGGGTTTAGGGTCATGGTCAAGCAAGTCGGACGGTCCTGTCCGACGATCCGCAAATGGAGGTGAGTCCGCTGTGAAGATCAACATGATGTCTGCCCAGATCGGGCTCGCTTCCGAGCGTCGTAACACCATCGTCCTGCCCTGCGGCAGTCGGGCCCTCCTCACGGTTGGCGCGGCCGCTCAGCTTCAGCAGGAGCAGTCTGTCCGCATCCAGATCCCGGCAGGCCACACGACCGCCCTGACCGCCTTCCCGGCGGCGGGCGCCCTGGCCGTCCCGGCTACCGATGCAGGCGGCTACGCACCGACCAAGCACGCCCGAAAGGGTGGCCTGCGCGGTCCGCACCCCTGGGGGCAACCTCCGGTCATAACCTGACCGAGAGGGAGAGCCTTCAGGCCGCGGATCCGCAACCAGGATCCGCGGCCTTCTTGTTTGTCCGCGTCATTCCTGACCCCCACCCAGAGGTAAACAAAGATCAACACCTAACAGAGAGGTGAAACAGATGGGGGCCCAGACGGTCATGGACCTGATCGACGAAGCCACAATCCCCTGTCGTACCGACCCCGACCTCTGGTTCGCCGAGTCTCCGGAGGACGTGGAGTTCGCCAAGGCGCTCTGCGGAGGCTGCCCGATCCAGCAGACCTGCCTGGCCCGCGCGCTCGAGCGCGAGGAGCCGTGGGGCGTCTGGGGCGGCGAACTCATCCTTCGGGGAGCCGTCGTTCCGCGGAAGCGTCCGCGTGGACGTCCCCGCAAGACTCCGCTCGCTGCCTGATCACCACCTGATCGACCCAAGAACTCGAAGTTCCTGAAAGGACTGCTTCCAATGACCCACTTCACCACCCGGAGCCTTGAAATGACGTCTATGCATGAAGAACTGGTCCGGGACCGAATACGGACGCTCCACCGCGAGGCGGAGGAGCAGCGTCTGGTCTCGGGCATCATGCGCCTGCGACGCGCCCGTCGTGGTGCGGAGCGCGCGTCCTCGCGCCTGCGCCACGCGCTCCTGCGCCTTGCCTGATCCGATCAGGATCACCGAGAGGTAGACGAATGACACAGAGGGGTGGCCCGTCCGAACGGGCCACCCCTCCGTGCTGTGTAGATCCGCGCCGCGCCGGCCGCCTCCCAGCCGCAGCCGATCACCCTCCCCGCCCTGCCTGCCGTCTGGCCGTGTCCTGCCCCGCCTCGCGTGGTCGGCCGTGTTCGCCTGGCCCGTGTCCGGTTCAGCTCGCGGCGACCGCGTGCTCCTCGGGGTCCTCCTCGGTGAAGCCGGGAACCCAGCGGATCACCTCTTCGCGGAAGCGGGCCGTGGTGCCGAGCTGGCAGAGCACTCCGACCCCGGCCGCGTGCACCCGGTGGATGAGAACGTAGGACACCGGCAGGTTGAGCTGGCGCACCACGTTGCCGGGGCGTAGGTCGGTGACCGTGGCCGCCTGGTGCTGCAGCCACTCCCGGCTGAAGGTGAACTCCTCGACCGCGGTCGGTTCGATGTAGGGGGAGAGGAAGGCCCGCAGCGCCTCCATGTCCACCTCGATGTGCGGAAGGATGAAACCCTCGTCCCGCAGGCCCTGGACCACGGTCGCCATGTCACCGTTGTTGAAGATGCGGGTCAGCTTCCCGAAGACCGACGGGTAGCCGTCCGGCAGCCGGTTGACGGCGCCGAAGTCGAGCACGCACAGCCGTCCGTCCTCCAGGACCCGGAAGTTTCCCGGATGGGGGTCCGCGTGCAGCATGCCGACCCGGGCGGGGGAGGAGAACAGGAACCGGACGAGGAGAAGCCCCGCGCGGTCGCGCTCCTCCTTGGTGCCGTCGGTGATTATCCGCGACAGCGGGGTGCCGTCCACCCACTCGGAGACGAGCACCTGCTCGTTGGCGGCGATGACGTCGGGGACCAGGAAGTCGGGGTCGTCCTTGTACTCCAGCGCGAAGGCGTGCTGGGCCTCGGCCTCGTGGAGGTAGTCGAGCTCCTCGACCACCCGCTCACGCAGCTCGCTGAGCACGGCTTTGATGTCGAGGCCGGGCAGCAGCACGCCGAAGAGCTTGCCGAGCCTGGCCAGCTGGGTGAAGTCGGACAGCAGTGCCTTGCCCGCCCCCGGATACTGGATCTTGACCGCGACCGTCCGGCCGTCGTGCCAGACGGCCTTGTGCACCTGCCCGATCGACGCGGCGGCGGTCGGCCTGTCCTCGAACGACTGGAAGTTCTCCCGCCAGTCGTCCCCCAGCTGCTCGACGAGAACCTTGTGCACGGTGGCGGCCGGCAGCGGCGGAGCGGCGTCCTGCAGTTTGGTCAGAGTCGCGCGGTACGGCCCGGCGACCTCCGAAGGCAGAGCGGCCTCGAAGATGGACAATGCCTGGCCGAGCTTCATCGCCCCGCCCTTGAGCTCTCCCAGAACTTTGAAGATCTGCTCGGCGGTGCGTTGCTGGATTTCCTGGGCGACGATTTCTGCGGGCTTGCCCCCGATCCGTTTTCCCAGCCCGAGAGCGGTGCGGCCGGCGAACCCGATAGGGAGGGCCGCCAGCTTGGCGGAGCGCGCAACGGCGCGGCGCGGAAGGTCACTCACCTTTGGTTTGCGGCGTGTCCGCCGTACAGCGAGACGCCGCTCCCTCCCTTCGGTGTGGTGTCTATCAGCGGCAGGTAGCCGACGCGACCATTGTTAGCGAACCCATGTCGTTTCGGAAGCAACGACATTGCGGATGAACACTCCAGGATCGCCGCTTCCATCTCCAATCAGGCAATACATCCATTGTGCCGTTGGTCACACTTGGCTCACCTCCGTCTAACAGAGCAAGCGCATGACCGGCCGCCACCGCCGCGACCAGCGTCGACATCACCGTGCCGCAGGCGATCTCCCCTGCGGGGAAGCCGCCCAGGCGGGCACTGACGACCGGCCAGCCGGGGTCGCGATCGCGTCGAATCAAATCTAGACACTGCAGGCAGGTGCTCTGCCCCGGCAGCACCATCGGGCCGACCGATCCCGAGCCCTCGAAGGCGGTCACCAGCAGGTGCGGAACCTTCCAGGCGACGAGCTCGCCGACCAGCAGGCCGTCCAGCGGCTCCACCGGCGCGAGGATCGCCAGGTCCGGCCGGCGGGCGCCGTCGGCGAGATGGGGCGCGCCGTCACCGGTCCACGCGGTGACCTCGGGCGCCAGGGCCCTGGCCATCGCCACCGCGCCGTCCTGCCTGCTCATCCCCACCTCGGCCCAGGTCAGCCCGCCGGGCACGACATCCCTGGGCCGGGCCGTACCGGGATCGACGACGCAGAGCCGGCCGACTCCGGAGGCGGCGAGCAGGGCGACGATCTGCGCGCCCACCCGTCCCGCCCCGTATACCCGCACCTGGGCGTCGCGCCTGCGCTCCAGCGTCGCGAGCCCGCCGTCGGTCGTGCCGGGGGAGAGGGAGAGCGCGTCCAAATCGGGCTGGAGCCGGTCCCGCGCGGCCATCGTGAGCGTGCGCAGCGGGCCGGGCGGCACCCCGGCGTCGTCCACCACACCCCGGCTGACCAGCAGGTCGAGCAGAGTCCGGCCGTGATCCTCCCCGATTCCCGCCTCGGCCGCGGCCGCCAGCACGCCAGGGAGGTCCCGCACGCCGTCCAGGCTCTCGACCCAGCGGCGGACCTCGGGTTCGAGATCGGCCAGCAGCACCGCGTGCCGGGGATGCAGACCGAACTGCAGGGTGCGCTCGTCGCGCGCGACCCTGCGCAACGCGGGCTTCAGACGTGGTCTCATGGGCCTGCCTTTCCTGGGAGCGTGCCGGCCGGGGCGTGTCAGCGCTCCGGCCCCCGCAAGATCCCACGCCCTCACAAGATCCCGAGCGGGTTTCCCATCGCCTGTGGATAACTCCCGCGCCCCCTGTGGACCGATGGCCTCCGCGTCCCCCGTGGGCGGATCCGCCGTGCACTACGCTCGCCGCATGAACGAGCTCTTGGTCGACCGGCGGGACGACGGCGTCGTGGTGCTCACCCTGAACCGCCCGGACCGGCGCAACGCGATGACCGACGGGATGACCGGGCAGTGGCGGCAGACGATCACCGACCTGCGCCGGGACCGCGACGTGCGGTGCGTGGTGGTCACCGGCGCCGGGAGCGCGTTCTGCTCCGGGGGAGACCTGTCCTGGCTCGCCGAGCGCGGCGTCGAGAGCGTGCCCGACCTTCGCGACAGGATGCTCGGCTTCTACCGCACCTGGCTGGCGATCGCGGACCTGGAGGTGCCGACCATCGCCGCGGTCAACGGCGCCGCAGTCGGGGCCGGGCTCTGCTTCGCCCTCTCCTGCGACCTGGTCTACGCCGCCGACGAGGCCAGGCTCGCCGTCCCCTTCACCTCGCTCGGCCTGCACCCCGGAATGGCGGCCACCTATCTGCTGCCCCGCGTCGCCGGGGTGGGGGTGGCCAGGGAGATGCTGCTGACCGGACGGACGATGCGGGGCGCCGAGGCGGCCTCGGCCGGGCTGGTCACCAGGGCGTTCCCTCGCGAGAGCCTGATGGCGGAGGTGTTGGAGATCGCGTCCCGGACCGCCGCCAACGCGCCCATCGCCACCCGGCTCACCAAGGTCGCCCTCGCGGGCGGCGGGCACGCGGACCTCGACGCCGCTCTGCGCTGGGAGTCCCTCGCCCAGCCGGTCACCATGACCTCAGCCGACATGCTTGAAGGGCTGACGGCACAGCGAGAACGGCGGGTCCCGCGATTCGGCAACTCCTGAGACAGGCGATATCCAGGTTAATTCGATAAGTCGCCGCCATAACCGATCGGTCTCGCTGAACAATCAACGAACGGGGATTGACCAGCCAGAACGTCTTCTGCCCTCTGGTGTGAATTCGTCATTCTCGGCTACCGTTCATATGTGCCCCCCGAGACAGTCGAGGTCCGTCGAAGTTCTCGTCGCAGGCGGACGGTTTCCGCGTACCGCGACGGCGAGAAAACGATCGTGCTGCTTCCCGCAGGATTGAGCAGCACCGATGAGGAGCAATGGGTACGGCGGATGCTCGACCGGCTCGCGGCCAAGGAGCAGCGCAGACGCCCCTCGGACGACGACCTGCTCGAGCGGGCCAGCGAGCTGTCCTCGCGTTATCTGGACGGCAGGGCGATGCCCTCAAGCGTGCGATGGGTGGACAATCAGCAGCACCGCTGGGGCTCCTGCACCCCCGATCACGGCACCATCAGGCTCTCCACGCGGCTGCGGGGCATGCCCTCGTGGGTGGTCGATTACGTGATCATGCACGAGCTCGTGCACCTGCTGGTGCCCAGCCACGGTCCTCGCTTCTGGGCGCTGGTGGAACACTATCCCAAGGCCGAGCGGGCACGAGGGTTCCTTGAGGGATTCTCCATGGCGGCCAACGGCGCCGCGGAGGAATGTTGACACAAGAGCGACTGGTGGCGGTTGTCGTCACCCCCTCGATCGCGGAAGCGACCCCACCGGGAGTCGACGCCGCCGCGTTCCTGACGGCTGTGGCCGAGGACACCTACGAGCTCGTCGCCGGGCTCGATTTCGTCTCGCCGGTCCTGGTGACGAGCGTGCCGGGGATGGAGGAGATCGTCTGGCCGGGGACCCCGGTCGTCGAGATCCCCGACCTGTCCGGGGAGGCCCTGGTCAGGGCCGCCTTCGCGGCACTGCCGTACGGCGGGCAGGCGGTCCTGCTGAGCGGCGACGCCCCCGACCTGCCTCCCCTGCTGATCGGCAAGCTCTTCCGCCGGCTCGGCCGGGCGCGGGTGGCCGTCTGCCCGGCCGCCGACGGCGGCGCCGTGGCGATAGCCGCCCACCTGCCCTACCCCGACTGGGCCGGGACGGGTTTCGACGACCACGACCCGGTCAAGGCGCTGCGCGCCGCGGCGCCCGGGCCCCGGACCGTCGCCACCGGGCCGGGCTGGCACCGCCTGCGCACCCCCGACGACATCGCACGGCTGGACCCCGGTCTGGAAGGCTGGGACAACACCCGGGCGCTGCTCTCGGCCTGAGCGGCCGGCCCGGACGGACACCCGGCGGCGGCCGGTGAGCCGGACGCCGCTCCCGGGGTGGGCCGCGTCAGGGCGCGGGCAGGCGCGGGTCGGCGGACAGGGCCCGGTGGCCGGACGCCGCTCCCGGGTCGGACCACGTCAGGACACGGGCAGGCGCAGGTCGGCGAACACGGCCCGGTGGTCGGTGCCGGGGACGGTGTGGACGCTGACCTCGTTCACCTGCACCCGCTGGTCCACGACCACGTGATCGATGGTGATGAGCGGCGGGATCCGCCTGTTGGCGGGCCAGGTGGGCGTGAGCCCCCGGCCGGCCCGGTCGGCCGAGTCCGCGTACCCCCGGCTCAGGAAGCGGCGCATGGCGGCGTGGTCGAGGCTGGCGTTGAAGTCGCCGGCGAGGATGCGGATCCTGTCGGGGACGGCCGGGGGGAAGGACTCCAGCGCCGCCGTCCATTCGCGTATGTGCTCCTCCATCGGCGCGTAGGGGTGAACGTCGACGATCTCGACGGGCTTGACGCCGGGCAGGGTGATCGTGGCGGCGGGCATGTTGTGCCCGACCGGCCGGAACATGCCCTCCAGCGCCTCCAGCGGATACCTGGCGTACAGGCCGCTGCCGCTCGCACCCGGGTCCGGGGCCAGCAGGCGGTGCGGCAGCAGCTCCCGGAGGCCGGCCGCGTCCAGCTTCTCGACCATCTCGGGGGTCAGCTCCTGCGTGCTCAGCACGTCCGGCCGCAGCCGCCGGACCAGGGCCGTCACGGTCCCGGGTTCGGCCCCGCCGAACAACATGTTGAGAGTCAGCACCCGCAGCGGAGTCCCGGCGGCCTCCGAGGAGCCGATGGCCCGGGGCAGAACGCTGGAGCCGAGCGCCGCCGCGGTGACCAGCGCGACGGCCGTGACCGCCCGGCTGCGGGCCAGTGCGGCCAGGACCACGGGGAGGAGCGAGCCCGCCGCCACGTACGGCGTGCCGGTCATGATCTGGGTGACCAGCGCCCCCCGCTCCAGCCCGGCCACCCTGGCCACGGCCCAGGCGGCGAACGGGGTGACCACCGCCCAGGCGAGAGCCCGGCGAATCCTCCGGCGCCGGCGCGGCGGTGTCACGATGGCGCCGCCCACGTCCCTGTCGGCTGTGATGTCCACGCTCACGATGCCCCGTCCCGCTCGTCACGCCAGTGAGCGGGACGATAACCAGGGGGGTGTGAGACGAGCGTAAAACGCCCCGGCTAGGAGGAGCGCAGAACCTCTCGCGCGCGGCGCGCCAACCGGCGGGTCGCCTCGTCGGAGAGCGCGGGGATCTCCTCCACCGGGAACCATCGCAGGTCGAGCGACTCGTCGCTGATCACGGCCTCGACATCGGCCGGGGCGACCGCGCCGTACTCCACGTCCAGATGGTGGCTGTGCGGCGGGTGGCACCAGACCCGGTGCCGGTCAAGGGCGAGCGGGCCGGGCAGCAGCCGCAGGCCGGGGATGCCGGACTCCTCGGTGGCCTCCCGCAGCGCCGTGGCCTCCAGCGAGTCGTCGCCGCGCTCGCAGTGGCCGCCCATGGGCAGCCACATCCCGGCCTTGGGGTGCAACGTGAGCAGCACCCTCTCGCCGTCGTGGGAGAGCACCGCGGTCGTGGCCGTCAGGTGGCCCGGCACGCACTCGCGCCACATCGCGTCCTCGTGGGCGGCCACGTGCCCCAGAAACTCCTCGCGCAGGAGCTCCTCCTGCGCCGTCGGCGCGACCCAGGCCGCGAGCACGCTCTGCGCGTGCGCGCGCAGGCTCACCCGGCGTCGCCCTTCCCGTCGCCCTTGCCGCCCTTCCCGTCCTCGTCGTCCTCGGCGGGAGGCTCCTCCCGCAGGGAGGCCTCCAGACCGGACAGGTCGAACTCGGGCTCTCCGCGGACGAAGCCCTCGGGGTTGCCGAGATCGTCGGCGGTGGGCATCAGGTCGGGGTGGCCCCAGACCGCGTCCCGGCCGTCGACGCCGCGGTCGGCCTCCAGCGCCTGCCACAGGGCCGCCGCCTCGCGCAGCCGGCGGGGGCGCAGCTCCAGGCCGACGAGCGTGGCGAAGGTCTGCTCAGCGGGACCACCGGTCGCCCTGCGGCGCCGTACGGTCTCCGCCAGCGCCGTCGACGAGGGCAGCTTGCCGGCGGCGGCGCCGTCCACGACCGTGCCGACCCAGCCCTCGACCAGGGCGAGCATGGTCTCCAGCCGCGCCAGGGCGGCCTTCTGCCGGTCGGTCTCCTCGGGCTTGAGCAGGTTGCCGCCGCTCAGCGCCTGCTGGAGCTGCTCGGGGTTGTTCATGTCCAGCCCGCGGAGCTGCTCCTCCAGGGCGGAGACGTCCACCGTGATGCCCCTGGCGTACTCCTCCACCGCGCCGAGCAGATGCGAGCGCAGCCACGGCACGTGCTGGAACAGCCGGTGGTGGGCCGCCTCGCGGAGGGCCAGATACAGCCGGATCTCCTCGCCGGGCGTCTCCAGGCCCTCGCTGAACGCGGCGATGCCGCCGGGCAGTAGGGCGGCGCTGTCGGACAGCGGAAGGCCGATGTCGGAGGAGCCGATCACCTCGCGGGCGAGCGAGCCGATGGCCTGGCCGATCTGCTGGCCGACCATCATGCCGCCCATCTGTTTCATCATGCCCATCAGCGGCCCGGCCATGGCCTGGGCCTCGGCGGGCAGACCGGCGGCGCCGAGGGTGCCGCTCATGGTCTCGACCATGCGGGCCGCGATCGGGTCGCAGAGCTGCCGCCAGACGGGAACGGTCTTCTCGATCCATTCCGACCGGCTCCACGCTTGCGGGTTGCTCACCCCGCTCGGAAGCGCGGTCGCCTCGTTCAGCCACAGGTCGGCGAGGTTGAGGGCGTCCACGATCTGACGCCGCTCGCCTTCCATGACACTCGGGTCGCCTTCGGCGGCCACGACGTGCCGTGCGATGTTCTTCGCCATGTCCCAGTTGACGGGACCGGAGCTCGGCGGCGCGGAGAGCATGTCTGCGAACTGGCGCATGGCCGCTGCGATCTGCTCCGGGTCGCCGAACATGGCGAACGGATTCTCGTTGGGGTCGTTTTCCCGACCTGGCAAGTCAGTCACCGCTCTACCTCGTGCAGGATGGAGGAGTCCACATCCGCCACGTTATCCGTCGCATGGCGGGTCAGTGCAAAGTGAGGCCATGGTGCCTACCTCAAAACGCCTCCGGCCCCCGGTCGTCGCCGTCACCGGCGCGGCCTCGGGAATCGGCCGTGCCTTCCTCGCGAAGGTCGCCTCGTCTGCGGATTTCCGCAGGGTCGTGGCCATCGACGAGCAGCGCGGCGACGTGCCCGACGTCACCTGGCGGGTGCTCGACGTCCGGGATCCGCTCTTGGCGAACCGGATCTCCGACATCGACGTGCTCGTTCATCTGGGGGGTGACTACGCGCTCGACGCCGACTCCGGAGAGCGACGCGCCTACAACCTGCGGGCGGCCCAGACGGTGCTCACCGCCAGCGCCGCCGCCCGGGTGCGCCGCGTCGTGCTGGTCACCAGCGCCATGGTGTACGGCGCGGCGCCCGACAACCCCGTCCCGCTGCCCGAGGACTCCGCGGTGGCCGCCGAACCCGACACCGGCATGGTCGGCGACCATCTGGAGATCGAGGCCCTGGTCCGGCGCTCGCTGCGCAGCCACCCCGGCCTGGAGGTGACCGTGGTACGCCCGGCCGCCGTGGTCGGCCCGGGCGTGGACAGCGTGGTGACCCGCCACTTCGAGGCGCCCAGGCTGCTCAGCGTCAAGGGATGCAGTCCCCGGTGGCAGTTCTGCCACGTGGACGACCTGGTCTCGGCGCTGGAGCTGGCCGCGCTCGGCACGGTCTCCGGGGTGGTGGCCGTCGGGAGCGACGGCTGGCTGGAGCAGGACCAGGTGGAGGGGCTCTCCGGCCTGCGCCGGTTCGAGCTGCCGGCCGGGCTGACCTTCGGCACCGCCCAGCGCCTGCACCGGCTGGGCATCACCCCGGCCCCGGCGACCGATCTGCACTACGTCGTCTATCCGTGGGTGGTCGACTGCTCGGCCTTGCGCGCGGCCGGCTGGAAACCGCTGTGGAGCAACGAGGCCGCCTTCGAACAGCTCCTGGAACTGCGCGAGGGCAGGCACACGGTCGTCGGCCGCCGCCTGTCCGGCAAGGAGGCGACGATCACCGCCGCCGGCGCGACCGTCGCGGTCCTCGGCACCGCCGCGATCGTCCGCGCCGCCCGCAAGAAGCGTCGCGTCTGAGCCTCCGGGCACGGCTCGCGCCCCGGGGACCCGCCCTCCCGGGGCGGGCGGGGCGGGGCGGCCCGAGGCCGGGTGCGGACGTCCTGCCGGGCCCGGAGAGCCCGTTTCCCGGGGAGGTACGCTCTCTGGCGTGACCGTCATCCGTTTGCTGGGTATTCGCGACAGTGCGCTCTCCGTCGACGAGGTGTACTCCGCCGTCGGTGACCACGCCGCGGGCGGCACCACGATCTTCGTCGGCACGGTGCGTGACCAGGATCACGGCAAGCCGGTTACGCGGCTGTCCTACTCGGCGCACCCCAGCGCCGAGGACGAGTTGCGCCGGGTGGCCGAGAAGGTCGCCGCGGACTTCCCGGTGACCGCCCTGGCCGCGGTGCACCGGATCGGCGACCTCGAACTCGGCGACATCGCGGTCATCGTGGCGGTCGCCTGCCCCCACCGGGCCGAGGCGTTCGCGGCCTCCCGGCAGCTGATCGACGATCTCAAGAGCGAGGTGCCGATCTGGAAGAACCAGCTTTTCACCGACGGTTCGGCCGAATGGGTCGGGGCCTGCGAGTGAGATCAGGCACAAGCCGTACGATCTGGAATATGACGACGCGTACGCACAGCTCCATGACCGGTCACACGGCATAGGCTTCCCCCATGTCCCGACGAGCGCTGACCTTGATGGTGGCCGGCTTCCTCACGCTCATGCTCGGCGTCGTCGGCGCCCTGCTGCCGGTCCCGTACGTCGTCCTGAGCCCCGGACCGACCGAGAACACCATCGGCGACGTCAAGGGCAAGCCGGTGATCAGCATCGAGGGACACCAGACCTACCCGACCTCGGGCAAGCTTAGCCTCGTCACCGTGGCCTACCAGGGGGGACCGGGCAACAGGATCGACCTGTTCAGCGCGCTCAGAGGCTGGGTCGACCCGACCGTCGCGGTCGTGCCGGAAGAGACGATCTTCCCGCCGACGAGCACGGCGGAGGAGGTCGAGCAGCAGAACACCCAGGAGATGACCAACTCCCAGGACGACGCGACCGCGGCGGCGCTGACCGAGTTGAAGATCCCCTACAACTCGGTCGTGAGCGTGGCCTCCGTCCAGAAGGGCCTGCCGGCCGACGGGAAGTTCAAGGCCGGCGACGAGATCGTCTCGGTGGACGGGGTGCCCGCGGCCGACCGCGAGACCGTCTCCGCGGCCGTCCGCAAGCACAAGGCCGGCGAGGCGGTCACCTTCACCGTCAACCGCGGCGAGCAGAGCAGGACCGTGGCGGTCCCGACCGTCGCGGCCAAGGACGGCACGCCCATCGTGGGCATCACCATGCAGATCAAATACAAGTTCCCGTTCAAGGTGCAGATCAACGTCGGTGACGTCGGCGGGCCGAGCGCGGGGATGATGTTCTCCCTCGGCATCATGGACAAGCTCACCCCGGGGGCGATGACCGGGGGCAAGGCGATCGCCGGGACCGGGACGATCACCCCGGAGGGCACGGTCGGCCCGATCGGCGGCATCCAGCAGAAGATGGTGGGCGCCCGCAGGGCCGGGGCCACGGTCTTCCTCACCCCGGCCGACAACTGCGCCGAGGCGACGAAGGCCATCCCCGACGGCCTCAAGCTGGTCAAGATCGAAACGCTCCACGACGCGGTGCAGGCGATCGACGCGGTCCGCACCGGCTCCGGCACCACGCCGAGCTGCCCCGTCGGCTGACGGCTTGAGCGAGGGCGCGGACCGCGCCGGGAGATCGGCGAGCGCGGACGCGGACCGAGCGGGAACGCCGGGGTGTGTGCGCGGGCCATGACCGTTGTGCCAGGGGACTGCGAACGCGCCCGCGGACCGAGCGGGAACGTCGGGGTGCGCGGACGCGGACCGTGACGGGGGCGCCGGGGAACGGAGCGGGGGATCGGCGTCCGAGCACACCGACCACGCGCCTGGGCACTGATCCGGCGTCTCGTACGTTGACAGTGGTGGACCCGAGACCTGTGGGGGTTGTGGCCGGACCGTGGCCAAGCGGCTGAGCACGACGGAACCCCTGCCGGTGTAGGTTTTCAAACACGGACCGTGCTCTTACGACAAGGGGTTGGCCTTGAGCTTCCGGACCCCCGGAGCCGGTAGGGCAATGCGCTTGCCCCGCCGGCCACGACTGCTACTTCCTGTCGCGATCGCCATCGTCGCGCTCGTTGCGTTGTTCTTCCTCTTCGCCGGTATCTTCACCGACTACCTCTGGTACGACTCGGTGAACTACACGGCGGTCTTCTCCGGCGTGATCGTCACACAGATCCTGCTCTTCATCGTGGGCGCCGTGCTGATGGTCGGTCTCGTGGGCGGCAACATGCTGCTGGCCTACCGGATGCGGCCGATGTTCGGCCCGGGGATGTTCGGCGGCGCCAGCGGCGCCGACCGCTACCGGATGGCCCTCGACCCGCACCGCAAGCTGATCTTCCTGATCGGCGTCGCCGTGCTCGCCCTGTTCGCCGGCTCGTCGTTCTCCAGCCAGTGGAAGACCTGGCTGGAGTTCACCAACGCCACGCCGTTCAAGGAGACCGACGCGCTGTTCGGCATGGACGTGTCGTTCTTCATGTTCACCTACCCGTTCCTGCGGATGGTGCTGAACTTCCTGTTCGCCGCGGTGGTGCTGTCGGCCATCATGGCGGCGGTCGTCCACTACCTGTACGGCGGCTTCCGGCTCCAGTCGCCGGGCGTGCACGCCTCACGGGCCGCCCGGGTGCACCTGTCGGTGCTGCTCGGCGTGTTCGTGCTGCTGAAGGCGGTCGCCTACTGGATCGACCGGTACGGACTGGTCTTCTCCGACCGGGGCTTCGCGTACGGCGCGTCCTACACCGACGTCAACGCCGTGCTACCGGCCAAGACCATCCTGGCGATCATCGCCCTCATCTGCGCCGCCCTGTTCTTCGCCGGAGTCGTACGGCCCGGCGGCATGCTGCCCGGCGTCTCCTTCGGCCTGCTGGTGCTCTCGGCCATCCTGATCGGCGGGGTCTATCCGGCCCTGGTCGAGCAGTTCCAGGTCAAGCCGAACCAGCAGGACAAGGAACAGGTCTACATCAAGCGCAACATCGACGCCACCAGGAAGGCCTACGGCGTCGACAAATCCGAGGTCATCGACTACACGGCGCAGGGTGACGCCAGCAAGGTCAACGTCACCGCCGACAGTTCGATCTCGGGCGTGCGGCTGCTCGACCCCAACCTGGTCGCCAAGACCTACCAGCAGAAGCAGCGTATTCGCGGCTACTACGACTTCCACGACCCGCTCGACGTCGACCGCTACCCGGATGAGTCGGGCAAGCTGCGCGACACCGTGGTGGCGGTGCGAGAGCTCACCGGCCCGCCGCGCGAGCAGGACAACTGGATCAACCGGCACCTGGTCTACACCCACGGCTACGGCTTCGTGGCCGCCCCGGGCAACGAGGTCGACTCGCAGGGCCTGCCCAACTTCGACGCCAAGGACATGCCGGTGACCGGCCCCCTGGTGCAGCGGACCGGGCTGAAGGAGTCGCGGATCTACTTCGGCGAGTCCCCGACGGCGCCCGAGTACGTCGTGGTGGGCGGTGACAAGAACCAGGAGCTCGACTACCCGGAGAGCGGCGGCACCGGCCAGCAGAACACCACCTATGTCGGCAAGGGCGGCGTCCCGGTCGGCTCGTTCCTCAACCGGGTTCTCTACGCGGCCAAGTACGGCGAGAAGAACCTGCTGCTGTCGAGCGACATCAACGACAAGTCGAAGATCCTCTACGAGCGCAACCCGCTGGACCGCATCGCCAAGGTCGCGCCGTTCCTGAGCCTGGACGACAACCCCTACCCGGCGATCGTCGACGGCAGGGTGGTCTGGATCGCCGACGCCTACACCACCTCCAACGCCTACCCCTACTCCGACAGCCGGAGCCTGGAGGCGATGACGCGGGACACCGCCACCGACCCGCGCCTGGTGGTGCAGCAGCCGCGCGACCAGATCAACTACATGCGCAACGCGGTCAAGGCCACGGTCGACGCCTACGACGGCACCGTCAACCTGTACGCCTGGGACGAGACGGATCCGATCCTGCAGACCTGGCGCAAGGCCTTCCCCGGCATCATCAAGCCGCAGAGCGAGATGGGCGACGGCCTCAAGCAGCACCTGCGCTACCCGGAGGCGCTGTTCAAGGTCCAGCGTGACGTGCTGTCCCGCTACCACATCGAGGACCCGAACGCCTTCTACAGCGGTCAGGACTTCTGGAACGTCCCGAACGACCCGTCGTCGGGCGAGCGCGACGTCAAGCAGCCGCCGTACTACCTGTCGGTCAAGATGCCCGACACGACGGCCCCGACGTTCTCGTTGACCACCACGTTCGTGCCGCGCCAGGGTCCGAACCTGGCGGCGTTCATGGCCGTGGACGCCACCCCGGGAGCGGACTACGGAAAGCTCCGCATCCTGCGGATGCCCTCCAACACCACGATCCCCGGCCCCGGCCAGGTGCAGAACAACTTCCAGAACAAGTTCTCCGGCGAGCTCAACCTGCTCGGCCTCGGCCAGGCGAAGGTCCGCTACGGCAACCTGCTGACCCTGCCGTTCGCCAACGGGCTGGTCTACGTCGAACCGGTCTACGTGGAGATCGCCGCGGCCTCCGGCCAGGAGCCGTATCCGATCCTCCGCCGGGTCCTGGTCTCCTACGGCGACAAGGTCGGCTCCGCCGACACGCTGGAAGCCGCGCTGCAGCAGGTCTTCGGAGCGGGCGCCGCCCCGCCGGCCAAGCCTGACGTCACCAAGCCGAACACGCCCGCCCAGCCGAGCACCGCGCTGAGCCAGGTGATCAGCGAGGCGCAGCAGGCCTACGAGAAGGCGCAGGGGGCCCTGGCGAAGAACCCGCCGGACTGGACCGCGTACGGCGAGGCGCAGAAGGAGCTGGAGAAGGCCCTGGAGAAGTTGAAGGGCGTCGCGGTCCCGTCGGCCACGGCCACTCCGGTCCCCTCGCAGAGCCCGACTCCGGCTCCTTCCGGAAGCCCCACACCAGCGGCGACGCCGACGTCCTCACCGAGTCCATAGGGGCTCACGGGGCCCAGCGAGCCGTCTGATTCGCGTCCACCGCCAAAGCCGGGTAGTCTTTAGACACACACCGACGCGGGGTGGAGCAGCTCGGTAGCTCGCTGGGCTCATAACCCAGAGGTCGCAGGTTCAAATCCTGTCCCCGCTACTGAAACAGAAGGACCGGATCTCCTCGGAGATCCGGTCCTTCTGCGTTGAGCGGGCTCCCCGACCCCATGGGGCCTTCCGCGTCAGGCGGGCTCTCCCGAGCCGGCCCGGTTCTCCGGAGCGGGGGGCTTCCGGCCTCGATCCGGTTCTCCGTGTTGACCGGGCCTTTTACGTTGATCCGGTTTTCCGTGTTGCGTAATCAATTTGCACTCCACCGCCGGAGCCCGGTAGTCTTTAGACACACACCGACGCGGGGTGGAGCAGCTCGGTAGCTCGCTGGGCTCATAACCCAGAGGTCGCAGGTTCAAATCCTGTCCCCGCTACTGTAACGAAGGCCCTGATCTTTCAGAGATCAGGGCCTTCGTCATTTTCCAGGCCAGCCGAGATTTCTGGAGCGCTCAGGTGCGCTCAACATCAATTACATGATTACATCGGCGCATGGGTTGCATCTGTCACGAAGGGATGGACCAATGATCGTCGAATACATCCGCTACCGCGTCCCCGCCGAGCGGTCAGCCGAGTTCGAGGCCGCGTACCGGCGCGCCGCCGCGCCACTCGCGAGCGCCCCCCAGTGCGTGGACTACGAACTCACCCGATGCGTCGAGGAACCCGCCTGCTACATCCTGCGGATCACCTGGTCCTCCGCCGAGGACCATCTCCAGGGGTTCAGGGGCGGTCCGCACTTCGCGGCCTTCTTCGCCGAGATCCGGCCCTACGTCTCCGACATCGAGGAGATGCGTCACTACGCGCCCACCGGCATCCGGGGCCAGGGCGCCGCGGTGCCGACGCTGTACGACTGGGCCGGCGGGGCGGAGGCCCTCGAACGGCTCACCGAGATCTTCTACGGCCACGTGACGGAGGACGACCTCATCGGGCCGCTCTTCGCGGGCATGGACCCCGGCCACCCCAGATATGTGGCGATGTGGCTCGGCGAGGTCTTCGGCGGTCCGGACCGCTACACGCGCGAACGCGGGGGATATCCCCACATGCTCTCCCAGCACCTCGGCAAGGGCATCACCGAACCGCAGCGCCGCCGCTGGGTGAGCCTTCTCCTGGATGCCGCCGACGAGGCCGATCTCCCCGGAGACCCGGAGTTCCGTGCGGCGTTCCTCGGCTACATCGAGTGGGGGACGCGCCTGGCGTTCGCCAACTCCCAGCCCGGTGCCGCCCCGATCGCCCACGCCCCGGTGCCGCACTGGGGCTGGGGCGTGGCGCCGCCGTACGTGCCCCAGGGCTGAGCGCGGTCGACGTGCCGGTGCGGTGCCGCCACACGTATCCGGCCCCGAGCGGTTAGCGTGCCAGTGTGGATGACATGTCCGGACCGGTTCTGCGGTGGCGCGTGCGCCGCGACCTCCTCGTCCTGAAAGGCGTCGCGGCGCTCGTTTTCGCGGTGGCCACCGTGTTGAGCATCGGTGACCTGCGCGGGATGATCCTGGCGGGCGCGGCGACCGTGATAATGGCCGCGCTGGCCCTGCGTGACGTCCTGGCCCCGGTACGGCTCAGCGCCGACAGCGAGGGACTGGCCGTGGTGAAGGGGTTCGCCGGCTCGCGGCGGCTGCCGTGGAGCGAAGTCGAGCGGATCCGGGTGGACACGCGGACCCGCTTCGCCTCGCGGACGGGGTTGCTGGAGATCGACACCGGTGAGGAGATCTTCCTCCTGAGCCAGTTCGACCTCGGCACCCCGTGCCAGGAGGTCGCCGACGATCTGCGCTCCTTCCGGACCGGTTTCTGACCGTCAGGCCCCGATCCCGCGATGCCACGCCGTGACTTTTGAGAGGGTACGGCGCAGCAACAGGCCCGCCTTGCGCAGGGACCAGCCCACCAGGAAGGCCCCGAAGAGGGCCTGCCCGATCCGCGACCACATCGACGCGTCGAAGGCGGCGAACGTCACGACGCCGATCCACAGGACGCCGAAGACGCCCACGAAGACCGTCGCAGCCCAATCCAGTCTCCGCTGCCACATGCCCGAAGTCTTACAGATCTTGCTTCAAGACCAGGTCAATGACGCGGAACGCCTCATCGGGGGAGGCTACGGCTTGTACCCGCGCACCTGCGGGCACGGGCTCCTTTACCGGCCGCCGCGATGGGAGCCTGCTCCAGACAGGCGAGCAGCGCGGCCGCGGTGTGCGCGTCGGCCAGGATCCGGTTCACCTCGTCCTCGGTCGCCGGGAGCTGGCCTCGCTTGCCGAGCTCGTCGGTGAGGAAGGTAAGCGGTTCCGGATAGCCGGCCGCCTCGGCGGCGACAGTCGCTCGAGCCGCTGTGAGAAGACGCAGGTAGTAGGCGCGAAGTGTCGCCTCGCGCATCCGTGCGTCTTCAAGGTCGCTCAACAGAGACCTGGCGACCCTGATCAGGTCACCGGGGTGATCGGCCTCCGCGTCGATGTGCGCGCGGATGTCGTCGAACTCCGAGCGGGTCATGGTGCTCACCTCCACGGTGGAGTCAGGATCCTGACCCTCGTGCCTACTTCGTATCCAGAGTCGATTGCGGATGGCTTGTTGTCTGCTTGCGCCGTCCGGTTTGGGACGCGCGAGCCTCGGGAATGGTTGGCAAGTTGTCTCTGTGACACGAGAGTCCTGGTACTGTTCCTTCTGCAGGGCAACGAGCCCCGGAAGCCAGAAGGTCTCCAGGTCGGCGAACTGCTCAGCACCTCCCTTCGATCTAACCCGGAGATCCGGGCCTGTCCGCACGATTGGACAAGAGCCGGATGTCGGAGTAAGTTAGAAGGGTTGCTCCGGAAACGGGGCGGTCGATATCCTAACGGATTCGACGGGTTCGGATCGGCTGAAGCGAAAAGCGACAGTTTGACACGGACCGGGCGGATCTGGTAAGATAGAGATACGGAATGGAACGCCCTGAAGCCGGGACCACGGTCACGGCGACGGAGAACGCGTCCGTTTCTTGAGAACTCAACAGTGTGTTAAAAGCCAGTGCATGAAGCACAACCCCGTCCAACCCATCTCTGGTGGGGGACGGATTCCTTTGGTTGATACATCCGGATGAGAGTCCGGGTGCTTTCAGTCGGGAAAACCTTTCAAACATT